>NZ_JBNIKR010000030.1:0-1025 GCF_050107295.1 Sutcliffiella halmapala
GGGCAGGATAGTTGAAGAAAGAAATGACATAAACAAAGAGGAATATTAAACTTAGGCTTGCTCAGCTCAAATCTTTTCCTGCCAGATAGGGGGTAAGAATGGCAACTATTATTTACACAGTAATATTAATTACTAGTTTCTTTTTGTTAGTGTGGAAAAAGAACGATGAAGAATCTTATTTTCTGTTAAAAATAATTGGATACTTTATATTAGGTTCTTTTGCTTTTAATTTCAATCAATTTTCACTTCCTCTTGGGTTTATAGTGTACCTGTTATTTTTTCGACCGACATTAAATATAGATGTAAAAAGAATGGCAACTGTCTTTGGTGTTCTTGCATTTATACTGGTCCATTGGATTTTGCCATTTGCCATTCATGAATGGGATAGCCGTCTCAAATTTATCGAACATGAACTTGGTTCAGTATATACGATGAACTTTCAAGAGGAATATGAGCTGCTTAAGCAAGAATTAAGGCTAGAGAACCACAATATAAAGCTTGAGGATTTTGAAGTTGACTATGTTAAAAATGGTAGAATGACAGACATAAGTTGGCAGCTACTCGAACAAAAGGGCAATAGCTTTAATCTTTATCAAATTCAATATGATTTTGATAAGAGTAGGTATCGAATTAAGAATAGTCAGCTTGATACATGGCTCCAATACGATCGATTAATTGAAGCTGGCCTTTTCTTTGATAATCTAAATGTACTTGATATTAAAGATATTACTCATGAAAAGGGTGACTTTTCTTCATATGTAATACGAAGTACAGGAGAACGTATCAATTATGCAGTAGAAAATGGTACTCACTTTTTCGTATCAAATGGGGAAATACAATTATTAGATAAGGAACAACTTCCAGTTGAAGGCTATTATATTTCAACATTCGCAATGAAGAAAACGGGAGAAAAAAGAGATGATCAAGGAAATATCACAGAAGAAAGCTTCGAAAATACAGCATCATCTGATTATCTGATTGAAGTAAATTTCGGTGAAGATTGATACAAATACAGATTTGACTTT
>NZ_JBNIKR010000031.1:0-960 GCF_050107295.1 Sutcliffiella halmapala
GAGAAGCGGATTTGCCTACTTCTCAGCCTTGCTGCTTAGACGCACATATCCAACAGTGCGCTTACCCTATCCTTCTGCGTCCCCCCATTGCTCAAACGGAGTGGAGGTGGTACAGGAATATCAACCTGTTATCCATCGCCTACGCCTTTCGGCCTCGGCTTAGGTCCCGACTAACCCTGAGCGGACGAGCCTTCCTCAGGAAACCTTAGGCATTCGGTGGAAGGGATTCTCACCCTTCTTTCGCTACTCATACCGGCATTCTCACTTCTAAGCGCTCCACCAGTCCTTCCGGTCTAGCTTCAACGCCCTTAGAACGCTCTCCTACCACTGTTCGTAAGAACAGTCCGCAGCTTCGGTGATACGTTTAGCCCCGGTACATTTTCGGCGCAGAGTCACTCGACCAGTGAGCTATTACGCACTCTTTAAATGGTGGCTGCTTCTAAGCCAACATCCTGGTTGTCTAAGCAACTCCACATCCTTTTCCACTTAACGTATACTTTGGGACCTTAGCTGGCGGTCTGGGCTGTTTCCCTCTTGACTACGGATCTTATCACTCGCAGTCTGACTCCCATAGATAAGTCTTTGGCATTCGGAGTTTGACTGAATTCGGTAATCCGATGAGGACCCCTAGTCCAATCAGTGCTCTACCTCCAAGACTCTAACATATGAGGCTAGCCCTAAAGCTATTTCGGAGAGAACCAGCTATCTCCAGGTTCGATTGGCATTTCACCCCTACCCACACCTCATCCGCTCACTTTTCAACGTGAGTCGGTTCGGGCCTCCATTCAGTGTTACCTGAACTTCACCCTGGACATGGGTAGATCACCTGGTTTCGGGTCTACGACCACGTACTCATTCGCCCTATTCAGACTCGCTTTCGCTACGGCTCCGTCTCATCGACTTAACCTTGCACGGGATCGTAACTCGCCGGTTCATTCTACAAAAGGCACGCTATCACCC
>NZ_JBNIKR010000032.1:0-641 GCF_050107295.1 Sutcliffiella halmapala
ATCAGAGAGTCTAGAAGTAGGGTTCTATCCTATTGAGAAAGCGTTAGAAATGGTAACCGTGGGAAACTTTAAGCAAAGAATTGAATACTGTCTTGATAATAGCAAACACCCATTTTATATTGAATTTTAGGTAAATGTAATTAAGAAATAACAGTATTGCATATTAAACAATCGGGCGCGATCCTGGAACAAGGATAAGCGCTCATTTTCTATATTTTAGGGACATATTTTGTAATGAAAAAGGAAATTAGATGGTTCCTCTTGAATTTGTAATTTATGCCAGAACAGGGCAGTTTAGTTGAACAACTTTTCCAAAATTACGGTATTATTTTTAAGTGTGGGTGATGATTTTTAAGTGAGTAAAATTAAAATACGGGTTCAAGATACTATCATAGAAATCGAAGAAAACGAAAGGTATTATATTGAAGTTGAGGAAAGAACCTTTATCGGTACAATCCTTGAGAATATGGATTTTGACTACGACGGTCGGGTATTCTTTTACATCCTCACTGATGAAGAAAACGAAGATTATCAAATAGTAGAAGATGAAATTAAAAAAATAAAAAAACTTTAAGTAAACTATTGTCTTCTTGTGCTAACTGGGTGCTTTAGTGAAAGAAGAATTAATTGATTTTAAGATT
>NZ_JBNIKR010000033.1:0-613 GCF_050107295.1 Sutcliffiella halmapala
AAAAACATGACAATTAGTTTGTCAACGGTTAAGTTATTAAGGGCGCACGGTGGATGCCTTGGCACTAGGAGCCGATGAAGGACGGGACTAACACCGATATGCTTCGGGGAGCTGTAAGTAAGCTTTGATCCGGAGATTTCCGAATGGGGAAACCCACTGCTCGTAATGGAGCAGTATCTTTACCTGAATACATAGGGTACTGAAGGCAGACCCGGGGAACTGAAACATCTTAGTACCCGGAGGAAGAGAAAGCAAACGCGATTTCCTGAGTAGCGGCGAGCGAAACGGAATTAGCCCAAACCAAGAGGCTTGCCTCTTGGGGTTGTAGGACACTCAACATGGAGTTACAAAGGAACGGGGTAAATGAAGCGATCTGGAAAGGTCCGTCATAGAAGGTAAAAACCCTGTAGTTGAAACTTCGTTCCCTCCTGAGTGGATCCTGAGTACGGCGGGACACGAGAAATCCCGTCGGAAGCAGGGAGGACCATCTCCCAAGGCTAAATACTCCCTAGTGACCGATAGTGAACCAGTACCGTGAGGGAAAGGTGAAAAGCACCCCGGAAGGGGAGTGAAATAGATCCTGAAACCGTGTGCCTACAAGTAGTTAGAGCCC
>NZ_JBNIKR010000034.1:0-403 GCF_050107295.1 Sutcliffiella halmapala
TAACACCCGAAGTCGGTGGGGTAACCTTTTGGAGCCAGCCGCCTAAGGTGGGACAGATGATTGGGGTGAAGTCGTAACAAGGTAGCCGTATCGGAAGGTGCGGCTGGATCACCTCCTTTCTAAGGAAAAAGACGCTGTTTGTTTTGTTTAGTTTTGAGAGAGCATTCTCTCTAATATGTTCCTTGAAAACTAGATAACGTTAAGTAATATCAAGATACATTCACAAGTATCGTTCATCTTAGTAATTTTCTTTTAAGATATCATCGCTGATATCGAAAAAACATGACAATTAGTTTGTCAACGGTTAAGTTATTAAGGGCGCACGGTGGATGCCTTGGCACTAGGAGCCGATGAAGGACGGGACTAACACCGATATGCTTCGGGGAGCTGTAAGTAAGCTTTG
>NZ_JBNIKR010000035.1:0-403 GCF_050107295.1 Sutcliffiella halmapala
CCCTGTGAGAGTAGGACGTTGCCAGGCTAGATATATTCGGAGGATTAGCTCAGCTGGGAGAGCATCTGCCTTACAAGCAGAGGGTCGGCGGTTCGATCCCGTCATCCTCCACCAAGATTTTTTCACGTAGTGAAAATAATCAACCATTTTTCACACAGTGAAAACAATCATCATTTCATGCCGGTGTAGCTCAGTTGGTAGAGCAACTGACTTGTAATCAGTAGGTCGTGGGTTCGACTCCTATCGCCGGCACCACTTTTCTTAATATATCATTTAGTGCCATTAGCTCAGTCGGTAGAGCATCTGACTTTTAATCAGAGGGTCGAAGGTTCGAGTCCTTCATGGCACACCATTTATCTTGCGGGTGTGGCGGAATTGGCAGACGCGCTAGACTTAGGATCTA
>NZ_JBNIKR010000036.1:0-369 GCF_050107295.1 Sutcliffiella halmapala
TAACACCCGAAGTCGGTGGGGTAACCTTTTGGAGCCAGCCGCCTAAGGTGGGACAGATGATTGGGGTGAAGTCGTAACAAGGTAGCCGTATCGGAAGGTGCGGCTGGATCACCTCCTTTCTAAGGAATATGACGCTGTTTGTTTTGTTTAGTTTTGAGAGAACTCTCTCATATATAGTTAGGGGCCTATAGCTCAGCTGGTTAGAGCGCACGCCTGATAAGCGTGAGGTCGGTGGTTCGAGTCCACTTAGGCCCACCATTTTTTAATTATAGAACTTTTTGGGGCCTTAGCTCAGCTGGGAGAGCGCCTGCTTTGCACGCAGGAGGTCAGCGGTTCGATCCCGCTAGGCTCCACCAACAGACAAATATT
>NZ_JBNIKR010000037.1:0-362 GCF_050107295.1 Sutcliffiella halmapala
ACGTCCTACTCTCACAGGGGGACAGCCCCCAACTACCATCGGCGCTGAAGAGCTTAACTTCCGTGTTCGGTATGGGAACGGGTGTGGCCTCTTCGCCATCATTACCAGACATATTCAGTTGAAGGATATTCCTTCAAAACTAGATAACGTTTTTTCTTACCAAGATTCACAAGTGTCGTTCATTGTTTTTGGGTTAAGTCCTCGATCGATTAGTATTCGTCAGCTCCACATGTCACCATGCTTCCACCTCGAACCTATCTACCTGATCATCTTTCAGGGATCTTACTTGCCGAAGCAAAAGGAAATCTCATCTTGAGGGGGGCTTCATGCTTAGATGCTTTCAGCACTTATCCCGTCCGCAC
>NZ_JBNIKR010000038.1:0-357 GCF_050107295.1 Sutcliffiella halmapala
ACTACGGATCAAAAGGTTAGGGGTTCGAGTCCTCTCGGGCGCGCCATTTACGGGGAGTAGCTCAGCTTGGTAGAGCACTTGGTTTGGGACCAAGGGGTCGCAGGTTCGAATCCTGTCTTCCCGACCAGTAGAACACTATATTTGGGGCCTTAGCTCAGCTGGGAGAGCGCCTGCTTTGCACGCAGGAGGTCAGCGGTTCGATCCCGCTAGGCTCCACCAACAGTATTTTTGAAAATGATCTTTGAAAACTAAACAAAACAACAGCGTCCACGTTAATCCTATAGGGATTAACAAAGAACGAAAAAGTAACATAAGCTAGTCAACATTTGAGCATAAGCTCAAACTCTTTATTGGAGA
>NZ_JBNIKR010000039.1:0-342 GCF_050107295.1 Sutcliffiella halmapala
GATGAGATTTCCTTTTGCTTCGGCAAGTAAGATCCCTGAAAGATGATCAGGTAGATAGGTTCGAGGTGGAAGCATGGCGACATGTGGAGCTGACGAATACTAATCGATCGAGGACTTAACCCAAAAATAATGAACGACACTTGTGAATCTTGATAAGAAAAACGTTATCTAGTTTTGAAGGAATATAGCAAATAATGCTTGATTTTCTTTCAAAAGTTTATATAATATTAATAGTCTGGTGGCGATAGCGAAGAGGTCACACCCGTTCCCATACCGAACACGGAAGTTAAGCTCTTCAGCGCCAATGGTAGTTGGGGGCTGTCCCCCTGTGAGAGTAGGACG
>NZ_JBNIKR010000003.1:0-356035 GCF_050107295.1 Sutcliffiella halmapala
AAATTCAATATAAAATGGGTGTTTGCTATTATCAAGACAGTATTCAATTCTTTGCTTAAAGTTTCCCACGGTTACCATTTCTAACGCTTTCTCAATAGGATAGAACCCTACTTCTAGACTCTCTGATGAAGTTGTTAATTTTCCTCCTATTGGCTTAGCCAAAAACAGCGTATTACAGATTGATTTGTTCACATTTTGAAATATTCCACAGAATTTCAGAACTTCAATATCAATACCCGATTCCTCTTTAGTTTCTCTTACTGCGGCATCTTTCAAAGACTCGCCTTCTTCAACTATTCCACCTGGCATTTCCCACCCTCTACTAGGTCCCTTAATTAACAAAATTTCCTTTTCGTCATTGATTACAATAGTTGCTGCTGAAACAAAATGTTTTGGTGGTGTGTAAATTTGTTGTGTACTTTGTACCAAAATAACCCCCCTCTTTTTATGTTATTCTTCTTCAACAATCCTGCCCTATAGTGGAATAACTAAGGCTTTCCGATTACAGGGAAATGAGTTAGAATATCATCCAATTCTCTTATTAGCCTAATTAAAGATGTTTGATCTGATTCATATTCGAATTTAAGAACAGCACCATAGCCCGCAGGATAGCAGGTCTCAGCTGTCCACAACATCTGACCTAAATTGTTCATTTCACATTCAAACTGCAAATAACTATCTAAATTTTTTAGGCTTGCTTTTCCTCTTAAAGAGCGCTTCAATAATTTAAGTTCATTAACAAAGTCTCTTAATTCATCAGTTCTTAAATCTGCATCAAAACTAACAATGTAGCCTGGAATCTCTATTCTTATTTTCGATTTAACCCAATTACCATCCCAATAATCGAAACTGTTAGGATAATTTCGATGTAACACATCAATCTCTATTTTTGTTTCCTTACCTAAAAGATGGAATTTCATTTACTCACCTCTAAAAAACAATTCGTATTAGGAATTAACAATCTTCTCTTCTACAATGCCCTATTGCTTAATACCAATTATTTCAAATATCGACCATTAACTCAATATACAATTTCACAAAAATATGCAGCTTACCTTGTTCCAGATAATGCTTCTTTTATTCAACAATAAAACATATTTTTTTGAATATTCATAATGTATATAAGGGAATTTATGGTATTATAAGAATGTACGTTATTCATTTTGTCTGTTAATTGAAGTGATATATTCTTTGGGGTTATCGAATATTTGAATCGATTCCTTCTATTATCCGTATTCAGTGAAGGGGTGGTATTTTTGAAGAGATATTTATTTTTCGTATTGCTGGTTTTAGTGGTGGAGATCGGAATTCTTGTCGTAATATCGTTGATTTTTGATACGAACCTGTTAACGACATTCTTTTATGGTTCTTGTTTTTTCACTTTCTTTGCATTTTTAATCGGAACAACAGGCGATGCATTATCTAAGAATTCTCAAGTCGCTGTTTTTGATTCTTTGTTAGGGAGTTATAAACCTCAACACGAGAAAATGACATTTTCAATCAGTCCATTTTTAATAGGATCTTTGTTATGCCTTGGAACTTATTTTTCCTTGTACTACTTGGGTGTCATTGGATAATAATCGATATATTACTTGATTTATTTGGGGATGGGGGGGTTCATTTGAAGAAAAAAGACTTTATCAGTATCGCCTTCATCATTTTATGCGTTATTACCACCATAGCTGTCATTAGAGAACAAGATGCATTGGATGTGATGGGAGGGCTGCATGACGACAATGACGAATTAACGAAACGAATTTCTGATTTAGAAAAGGAATTTGAGGAAAGTTCTAAGTTAAAGAAGGATTATGATAACTTAAAGGAAAAACACGCCCTTTTAGAAAAAGAAGTGGATGAGTTGAAAACTTCTGTTAACTACGAGGACTTTGTGGAAGCGATAAGCATAATCGAAGCCTATAAAGTAGTACAATCATTCAGAGATGTTGAAGAGTTCTTGGCATGGGGACCTAATATTGGGATGGGTACTATGGACCGCGAGGGAACGTGCCCTTGCTCGCTTACCTTTGGTCAAAAAGGTATTTTATGGGAGCCTAATGCGGTGCTTGATCTTAGGGAATTTAGACACGAAAAAGACAAAATAATCCTAACCTATAATACCACAGAAGATATAGAGAAGGATTATCAATTTGTAATGACCAAGTCAGCAGGATGGAACGATAATAAAGAGAAATGGAAAATAGCAGAAATTATTCAAGAAGAGAAAGTGGAATAAAGATGGGTCTGAACTTGAGAAGAGATGTCCGAAAACTCTTGAGGGACATAACTGAATAATCTAAATAAACGCAGGGATAGCGACCCCGTAATCATTGTTGGTGTACCCTTCATGCAGCCTATAACGTGGTTGGAATTATTATATATTGTAATGAGCTTAAGTTTAGATCACTTAGCTGTTCAACAATTGTTCAAAAGTTTGTTTTAGTGCATCAATCAGTTTTTCATCCAATTCTTTTATACTTACAAGGATCTCCAAATCAACGTCTCCTTTTTCTGATCTATTTTAATTTCAATAAAGAAAACAGAACTTTAAATAGAATAGGCGATAAACCACTAAAATATCTCGAATTCAGGTCTTCCACATAATGGCCCGATAGTTGAAGATTAATATCTACATTTTTAAGTTAATCCATTGTAACTTCGTGGTTTATTGGTCAGTAAAATAAAAAATAGAGAAACGATTATTTCGTTTCTCTAAAGTATATCCATATTACTTCATTTCCGGAAAATTATGAATCCCAATCCGATAAATCGTGAACAGATTCCGAAGAATTATGGAAATTTACAATTAACCAGCTTCCGTACGTTTCCACTTCTTCCCGTACTGAACAAATAGCAATCCTAATTCATGATGATCGCCTTCGTAAATCGCACATTGTGCAAAGCGGTCCTCGCCATTCGTGTCCACGACCTGCAGCTTGCAGAATGCTCTGTTTTGCTGAAGCGCTTCGTAAAAGCCCTCTACCGTAGAAACCGGGATACCATTTACTTTTACAATGATTTCCCCGATCTGGAGATTCATTTTTTCCGCAGGACTTTGTGGAATCACTCCCAAAATGATCAGCCCTTTATCTCGTTGAACGAAGATTGGCTGGCTTTCATCATCATGGGTGCGCACTCTGTAGTGGATAAATTCCCTTCCAAACACCGCCAGGACAGCTGAAAGGATGGCTGCTGTCTCCCACCATACTCCTGCAATGGCCAGGGCCAAAATCAAGACCCCAAGCGCCGACATCTGACGCCCCGTAATTGGGACGGTTTCCTTTGGAAGGCTTGCTTTCAATCTTTGATAAAAGCCCATTGCGAAAGGAACGAGCCAGATGGAAAACGACTGTTCTCCGACTTGAAGAACCGGCCACCACTCAAAGCTGGTTTGTAGGGCCTCCCCGGGAACCAGCACGAACAATGGCAGTACCCATACACGTTGGGAAACATGAGATCCGACCGGAAGTCCACGCTTGCTTTTCTCCAATTGAGGCGACGTTTGCGTGGATGCCTGCCTAATAACCAGCATTCCCTCTGCAATCATGAGAATCCCCATGAGGACAGCCATGCTTGGTAGATGCGTCTCCGCTATTGAAGATAATAACCGATCCACACTTGCTATACCGGTTGTCCATTTCGGAAGCAGGACAACCAACAAAAGAGAAAAACCGAATATGTAGCCTGTTGAGAGGAAACGAGGCTTAATAAACAGGGTAAAAACCACTGTGACAATACTGATCAAAAAAATGGTTCCAAATGGAAGAATGATTCCTGCACCAAGTGTAAGTATGGATAAAGCCAGTCCCAAAACAAGCGTCTTCAACGCTTTTTGCAACTCAGTGAGACCATATTCCACCCGGATGTGAAAATCATGACGCTCCCGCTTGACGCGAAAATAACCTAATACCACTGCTACGGCCATGGTTACATAAAAAACAGGATGGATGAATAAGCGACCCACACCCTTCAGTAACTCCAATAACCATGATTCTATCATCGAATCACCGCCTAACATCGTCTGAAATATCTGTTGTTCTTATTATTTTAACACAAAAAAGCCGGTCCTCACCATAGGAGAAGCCGGCCTTGAAAATTTATTTGAATAAGTTTTTCATTGCTTCCTGAAGCTGTACATCATTCTTTTCGGCACGGACCGCTTCAAGCAGCTTGGACTGGATAAGCTCTGCAGTATTGCCATCAACCTTCCCTGTTGCGGAAAGTTCATTTTCCGATTGGAAGCTCTTTACGGCAGTTTCTGTTTCCTTGCTGAAGTAGCCATCCTCACGTCCTGGATCAAAGCCCAGACCTTTTAGCATAAGCTGAACATTTTTCACTTTCTCACTATTCGTATCGTAGCCCAGTTGTTCTTCTTTTTCCAGATTGATCGGATTTGCATAGAAGAAATCCGGCTGCTTCACAGGAATAGTAGGTTCCACTCCTTTTTCATGAATCCAGTTTCCATCTGGGGTCAGCCATTTGTATAGCGTCAGCTTCAGGTTGCTGCCATCGCCCATTGGCACCGCCTGCTGAACAGTCCCTTTACCAAATGAAGCATCTCCGACGATTTCATAATTTCCAGCCTCTTTTAAGGCACCTGCCAAAATTTCAGAGGCGGAGGCACTTCCTTTATCAATCAATGTGATAATCGGATATGGCTTTTGTTCTGTAATCGAGGAGAAGAAGCGCTGCTTTTCTCCATTACGCTGTTCTATCTGTACATAAGGCTTATCCTTGGTCACCAATTCGGAAGCAATGACCTGCACCTGCTCGAGCAAGCCTCCTGGGTTTCCACGGACATCGACAACAAGGCCCTCGATGTTCTGTTCCTCCAATGCAGCGAGCTGCTTTTTAAAATCCTCACCCGTATTTTGGGAGAAGGATGTAATCTGAATGTATCCGACCTTTTTACCTTCATGGTCATAGGTTTCCGAGTAGACGGTTTCAATCGGTATCGTATCACGTGTCACTTCGACCACAAACGGATCCTGTACGCCAGGGCGCTGAATCTGAAGCTTTACAACGCTACCCTTTTCCCCGCGGATTTTCAGTACCGCTTGGTAAAGGTCCAAACCTTCAATGTCCTCTTCATCCACTTTCAGAATCTGGTCATTTGGCTGCAATCCCGCTTTTTCTGCAGGGGAGCCTTTGAATGGGGAGACGATGGTCACTTTGCCATTTTGCATGCCAACCTCCGCACCGATTCCCTCAAAAGAAGATTCAAGGGATTGGTTGAACTGATCGGCGGTTTCTTTATCCATATAGACGGAATAAGGGTCCTCCAACGTATCTACCATACCTTGGATGGCACCTTGAATGAGCTTTTCGGATTCTACTTCCTCGACATATCTGGAGGAAATCAATTCATATGCCTGTTGGATCTTCGCCATTTGGGAGTCTAGATCCTTGGCTGTTTCTTTTGATGGTTCTTCAAGTGTGATGTCATAATCCTGTGACTGCTGAGAAGGAACAGCGGAAACCGGGTTCGACCCTAGCCATGTAAGAGCGGCATATGTGCCTCCTGCCCCAACTAAAACGGATAGTACCATTAATAATGTGACGATTTTGCGATTCATGAAAGCTCCTCCTCATCCCTATACCCAATACCGAACGACTAATATATGAGCAATTGTATCACAGCCCTGCATGGTTGGAAATTAAAAACGCTTATGTAAACGGTCTGCTGTATCGATTGTTTCATCACTCGCTAAGTAGGTAGGCTAATGTTGCAGTAAAAGGCATTACACGTTGAAAGTGTAATGCCTTTTGTCAGAAATAGTATATGTGGTGCTTGTACATAATATGTGTACTTTTTAGAAATTAATATAGTTGGCTGGGTTTACTGCATTGGACTTGGAACCATTCCATGAACCTTTGTGCAATTCAAAGTGTAAATGCGCCCCGAATGAATATCCAGTGTTACCCATTATACCGATTTGCTGGCCTTTGGATACGGATGTACCAGCTGGTGCTCCCGGACGCTCCAGATGAGCATAAACCGTTGTAAATGTTTGGCCATCAATGTAGTGAGTGATGAATACTACATTTCCATAAGAACTGGAGTAGTAGGATTGGAATACAGTACCGCTCGCTGCTGCCACGACTGGTACATCACCAGATCTACCATTTTTTCCGATATCAACACCAAAGTGATTTCCACCCCAACGTCCGCCATAACCGGAAGTAACGGATCCTGTAGCTGGTCGTGTCCAGTCACCGGATGATACTGGCGGTGGAGAAACTACATGTGCTGGCGGTGCGGGCTTTCCGGCTGCTGCTGCCGCTTCAGCAGCTTTTCTGGCCTCTTCCGCTTTTCTTGCTTCCTCGGCTTCTCTTCTTGCACGCTCTTCCGCTTCTTTTCTTGCGCGTTCTTCTGCAGCTTTAATTTCTGCGCGAATCGCTTTTTCTTGTGCCGCTAGGATCTGCGCTTCATTTTCAAGCTCATGGATCTCATGCATCGTTTCTTGCTCTTTTTTCTTAAGCTGTGCCATTAGGGCATCTTTTTCTTTGATTTGGTTCTTTAATTGAACTTCCATCGCTTCCAATTCTGTCAGCTGTTGCTCTAGGGAAGCCAGTTTTTCACGTAGTTCCAGCTCTTTATCCTCTAATAGCTGTAAGTCCTCTTGATGAGCTTTTAAAATATCACGGTCTGCTTGTACAATCGTAGCTACCGCACCAACGCGGTCTAAGAAATCTCCAAAGCTTTGTGCTCCCAGTAATACATCCAGGTAGTTAACGGCTCCTCCACCCTGTTGGAAAGAGCGAGCGCGATCTTTTAGAAGCTCATTTCTTTTTTCAATACGTTCTTTTAAAACAACAATCTCTTCTTGAAGTTTTGTAATATCTTTTCTTGTACCATCAATTTCTTCTTTTTTCGCACTGATTTTCGCTTTTGTTTCACCGACTGCTATATCTAATTGCTTTACTTCTTCCGCTAAAGTCTTCTGTTCGGCCTGAAGCTGATTCACTTCATCCTGCTTACCGGACCTTGTTGATTCATTATTGGATTGTTCATTTCGTACGTCATTCAGCTTTTCTTTTAAATTTGCAGAAGCTGTATCTGATAAGCCAGTAGAGAAAAATCCAGAAAATCCTATAACGGCAGCAATAGCGACTGTACCAATCTTTCTTCTCATCCCTTGTTTCCCCCTAAAATCTTATGTACTGATAGGGATTAATTACCAATCCCTATCAGGTTTTTGTTTTTTTATTATGGGTAGACCATTTATATGGATTCTTTTAAACTCGCAAAAACTTCCGGACGGACATCATGCTTCCCCAAACACCGATGAATGCACCAATTGCAACCAGGATTCCAATGACTTGGAAGGCGAAAGGATAGAACGGAAGCAGTTGAATGAATGTGCCCTGGATTCTCGGTTCTACCAAATCTATTAGATAATAGTAGGATGTGAGAATGATTCCGATAGGCACGATGGAACCCAGCACTCCCAGCCAAAGTCCTTCAAGGAAGAACGGCCAGCGGATAAAGCCGTTGGTTGCGCCAACCAGCTTCATGATTTCGATCTCTTTTCTTCGTGCAAAAATGGTGATCTTGATTGTATTGGAGATCAGGAACATGGCAGTAAAGACAAGTCCAAGAATCAAGGCAAGACCTACGTTTCTAGCAATCTCGAATACTTTAAATAACCGTTCCACCGTTTCGGCCCCGTAAATGACCTTATGTGTGAAATTCATTTCATCTATTTTTTTCGCTGCCGCGATCGTGTCCTGCGGATTAGCTGTCTTTACAATAAATACATCGTATAGTGGATTGTTCTGTTCAAACAGCTCGAATGCGCCACCATCGTCACCAAAGCTGTCAACCAATCCTTTCAGTTCTTCTTCCTTTGATGAATAATCGACCGTTTCGACTTCGGGTAATTTCTCTATCTGATCGCGAAGTGCGTTTTGATCTTCCTCTGTTGCTGTAAGGTCTATGTGCACTCGGATCTCTACGTCTTTTTCAATTTCATTAGCAACGCTATTCAGGTTCATCATGAGGACAAGGAATACTCCGACGAGTAATAATGTCACGGTTACGGCACTGACGGATGCAAATGTCATCCAGCCGTTTCTTGCTAAGCTTTTAAGGCTTTCCCTGAAATGTCGCAAGAGAGTTCTAGGCTTCATATCCGTAGTCCCCCTCTGCTTGGTCACGCGCGATTCTTCCGTTCTCAATTGCAATGACACGCTTCTTGATCGTGTTTACAATTTCACGGTTATGCGTCGCCATGACAATGGTTGTGCCCTTGTCGTTAATTTCTTCAAAGATGTTCATGATTTCCCATGAAGTATCAGGATCAAGGTTTCCTGTCGGTTCATCGGCAATCATTACCTTAGGGCTATTTACAATCGATCGTGCAATGGATATACGTTGCTGTTCTCCACCGGAAAGTTCATTCGGCAGATGGCGAGCTTTGTGCTTCAGCTTTACTAGATCTAAAACTTCCATCACACGCTTCTTTATATTTTTCGGACTTTCTTCAATAACTTCAAGCGCAAAGGCTACATTTTCATATACAGTTAATTGCGGGAGGAGTTTGAAATCCTGGAAAACCACTCCGATATTTCTTCTTAAAAGTGGAACCTTGCTTTCCTTCAGTTTGGATAGGTTCACCCCGTCTATAATGATGGAACCACTTGTCGGTTTTTCCTCGCGGTACATCATCTTGATGAAGGTGGACTTACCAGCACCACTCGGGCCTACAACATAGACAAACTCTCCAGCTTTAATGTTTACATTTATTCCATCAACAGCTTGAACGCCGTTAGGATATTTTTTAAAGACGTCTTGCATTTGTATCATTTAATCACCTATTGGGTTAGAATATTTGAATAGATTACTTGATGAAATTTTAATAAATACTGTATAGCTGCTACTTAGGGTCAGCTAATTCCACAAGTGGATATGTATATTTATCACAAATTTCCGCATAAATTCACTTCTTCATTATAACATCTATTTCGACAAAATCAGAGTTTTAATTATTACAGTTTCTTTTCAAATCGGAGTCATAGCTGGAAATAGAGGTTGTTTTTTCCTAAAATGAAGAAATTCCGTGGATAATGTCGATGAAAAACGATAGAAATCTATCTTTTCCTGGGGAATTTTGTAGGATGATAATAAAACATGGCCGGAGTTCACAGAACCCCGGCCATGTTTGTTAGTTGTTATTTCTATTCAATAGTCAATACATCTGCACCTAGTATAGCCCGGTCCAGTTCACCTTTCTTCGCATACACCGCTACACGGTATTGTCCTGCTGGCAACACTGTACCATTCACTAAAGTACCGTCCCAGTCATGATAGTTGTAGCCTTTGCCAAGATCTCCAGCATATAGAGCATCCCCCACATAGGATCCAAGCCCCCCTGCAGCATTTGCAGTGTAAACCCAAACCTGCAATTCTTCTGCTCCGCCCGGCAAGTAGGAGTAGAATTCAAACTCGTTGCCACCAAGTGCCGTAAATCCAAAGTGTGTCACACGAGGATAGTCAGGCTCCCCAATAAATAGGATAGTAGGAACCTCAATTACTGTGTCTCCCTCAGAAACAGTTAAATGTCCTTCATAGTAACCAGCAGCTAATTTAGATGCATCCACTTGAACATTCACATTGACCTTTTGGGTTTTGCCAGGATTAACTTTCAGGTTTTTACTGGTAGACACCTTCACATGTTTGCCTACTTCATTTTTGAAAGTAAATTCCGCAGAATACACTTTGGTTTCGTCAGATAGATTTTGAATCTCAAACTGTTGTTTTTCCACTTGCTTTCCTTTCGGCTTTTCAAAGGTTCCAAAAGAATAGCTTCCCGGATTAACCAAAGTTTCAGCTTTAAGCGCATCCACTACTCGAATGCTTCCTGCCCCTTGTGTGTTGTGCGGATATTCTGTTCCTGTTGCCGGGTTGATCAGCTTCTCGGCTGTATTCATCAATGCCGATTTCACTTCATAGACACCCCAGCCCGGGTTAGCCTGCAAAATCACTGCCGCAGCACCAGCGACATGCGGGGAAGCCATGCTTGTCCCTTGCTTCGCTCCATATCCGTGAGGGGAATCAGGATTGAATGTTGGAACTGTACTCACGATATTAACACCAGGTGCGGAAACATCCGGCTTGATCATCCACGTATCAATTACAGGACCGCGGGATGAGAAGTCAGCCATTGATTCGCCCACCGCTTTATCAAATTGGATATTAAAGCTTACTGTCACGTCTGCCACTTTTGCTTTTAATGCTTCTCCATCCTCCTGGTTCAGCATGATCGTCGGAACCGCCATTCCTGGAATCAGCGGCATTGTGCCTTCCACGTTATTGTATAGAACGGCTCCTTCCGCACCTGCTTTTGCCGCTTCCGTTGCTTTGTCCACGAATGGGATACCTGCTCCACGGCTGATCAGAGCGATTTTACCAGTCAAATCTTTTCCTTCAAAATCAGCTGGTGCACCAAATCCTACATCCACCAGTTCAAAAGCTTTTCCATTCAAGGATAATAATTCCGCTTCCGATGGGAATCCTTGCACTGCTGAGGATGCGTAGGATACGCCGTCCGATGAAGTGGTTGCTGCCTTGTAGACATTATACGGCAATTGTGTTGCCCCAACGGAGATCGCTTCTCTTGATGTACCAGGAGAACCGACTGTCCAGTTATTTGGACCACTGTTTCCGTTGGAAGTAACCGCTACTACGCCCTCTGCCATTGCTTGATCCAAAGCGATGGAGGTTGCCCAATCCGGTGCATTCAAGGAATTGCCTAAAGAAAGGTTCATGACGTCTGCACCGTCTTGCACTGCGCGCTCAATCGCTGCCACTACATTTTCCGTAGATCCACTTCCACCAGGGCCAAGAACACGGTATGCAAGCAAGGTTGCATCAGGTGCTACCCCTTTGATCTGTCCATTCGCCGCAATGGTACCTGCAACGTGGGAACCGTGTGTCGTCTCTGCTCCACGTGGATCTCCCTTAGGAGTTTCCTGTGGATCATTGTCGTTATCAACAAAGTCCCATCCAAGATACTCACCGAAATTCGGCGCCAAATCCGGATGCGTGTAGTCGACACCAGTGTCAATGACAGCTACTGTCACACCTTCACCGGTAAAGCCTAGATCCCATGCTTCGTTTGCTCCGATAAATGGGGCCGAATCAAACATCGCCGGGCTGTTTTCCTCCTCCGAAACTAGCTCCTCTGTCGTGGTGTACTCCACGTTAGGATAAACAGCCTTTACTCCAGGGGTCGCTAGCAGACTAGGAATCTCGTTTGCCGGCAGCTTCAAGGAGAACCCTGAAAATACATAGTCATATTCCCGGTTCACTTTATTTGTTGATACCCTTTTATCCAATTCATTCTTTACAAGTTCACGAGCACTTTTCAAGCTTTGCTTCGTTTGCTTTTTCCCATTGTGCTTCGCTTCTACAATGGACTGTTCCTGTAATTCAACAAGAACGGTTACCGCTTCTGAGGAAGATAAATCGAAATCACCCTGTAAGGTAGCTAGTTCTCCCCCTGAATTTTGTGAGTTAGCTTGTACACCATTTGAAGAGAATGCACTAAAGACCAGTACAATCGCAAACAACGGCATAAGAGCTGTCATCCACTTCTTTTTCAAATCTCCCACTCCCCCATACTTTTAGTTAATGGCAGCACACTATACTCTGAATATTCAGAACTAAGGATGCAGACCATTACATAAATTGTCATTCGACAATCTAAATAAAAGTATATTTACAAAAATTCTTATTTTCAATATAATTTTCCATCCCTTTGGCGAATGAAAGAAAAAGGGGAAAATCGGAGCGTTAATATGTAATATATTCCCTTTATATGTAGATTCAACGCACTATTTTCTGAAAATAAAAAATAGTATAATAGATAGAGTGTTTTTTATATCAGAAAAGCATTTGGTAATTTTTAGTTGAATTTAAAAAGGTTTCTTCCAAGGGTAATTCCCTAAAAGAAACCTTTTTCCGTCATTATTTTTGCTCCGCCAACCAGGCTGCAACCGTAGTCGCTTCTTCACCTTTGACGATGCCGCCCTTCATTTGGCCTTGGCCGTTTGCAATGATCTCTTCAATTTCTGCCTGGCTGTACTTGCTTCCTACCTTCTGAAGGTTTGGACCGAAGCCGCCCTCCAGGTTACCGCCATGACAGCTTGAACAGCTTTGCTGGAAGATTTGTTCCGCTTCCGCAGTATCAACGGCACCGCCGCCCTCTTCTGCAGGTGCATCAGTGGCTGTATTGTTCTCTTCTCCGCCACCACACGCAGCCAACGTGAGCAGTGACGTTCCAAATACGAATGCTAAAAAGTACTTTTTCATCAGGTTGTCCTCCTAAGGATAGAAGTAAAATATACCAACATGACATTATTATATCCTACCTATTCCCTTCTATTCCCTTTTAAAACCTTCGCCAAGTACCTCGGAAGCATTCATTACGACCACAAACGCAGATGTATCAATGCTCCGCACCACTTGTTTCAATTTTGTGAATTCAGTTTGATCGACCACACACATCAGAACAGGTCGCTCATCCTCCGTATAACCGCCAGTAGCAGAAAGCTTGGTCACACCGCGATCGATTTTCGTCAGAATCGCTTGTTTTACCTCTTCTTCCTTTTGCGTAATCACGATTGCCATCTTAGAATACCCAAGCCCGACCTGAACAAAATCAATCGTTTTGCTTGTTACGAAAAGACCGATGAGTGCATACATTCCTAGCTCCAGATCGAATACGATCGCTGCTGAAATAACGATTAGTCCATCTATGGCAGCAACACATGTACCAAGTGTGAGGCCAGTATACTTATGGATGATTTGAGCTGCAAGGTCGGTACCACCAGTAGAAGCACGCCCACGGAAGACGAGACCAAGTCCTAGACCTACCCCAATCCCTCCGAAAAGACTTCCAAGCAACGGATCTTTTGTCGCAGGCTCAAGTCCAGCTGTCCAAAGTACAATCAACGGCAGGGTAATCGTCCCAACCAGTGTCTTTAAACCAAATTGTTTTCCGAGCAGGATGACGCCTGCAAGGAATAACGGAATATTGAAGCAAAGTTGCACAATACCCGGCTCCCACCCCAGAGTGGCATCCAGAATCGTACTGATCCCGCTTACTCCGCCAGATGCCACCCGATTCGGAAGCAAGAACAGGTTAAAGGCAAGCGCCACAATGGCGGAGCCCAAAATTACATATGTATATTCTTTTACCCGTTGCATAACAGGATTTACTTGATAACCATTTCTATTACGATGTTTCAATTTGCTGTCCCTCCAAAGTTGTACCTATTAAAAAAATTCACACAACGAGCAAGAGTATAGCACGCGGATGAGGCGGTGTAAATGGTATTGGTATAACGTGGTAAAGCGTTAAATGGACGGGCGTTTGGTGGTAGTGTTTGTTAGTTTGACTGGTTTTATGAGGGGGGGCTGGTATTTGGGGCGTGCGGGGGTTTTGTAACCGAGGCGTCGTAGGTGAGGTCGATATTTGTCTGTTCATGTGGAATGGAGCGGTAAATTGAAATTATCGGGCGAAAAAATAAAAAAGCGGGCGGAAAAACCCTATTATCGGGCGCAAATTTAATAAAGCGGGCGAAACTAACCTGTTATCGGGCGAATCCGCATTTGATACCCGTACCCCTATAAGTATTAACCGGCCCTTCTGCTAAATAAAAAAGAAACCACCAGCCAATCGGCCGGAGGTTTCCAACATTTTATAGCTTCGAACGCAAATACGCATCAATAAACGGATCCAAATCGCCATCCATCACGGCCTGGGTGTTACCAACTTCCGTATTCGTACGGTGATCTTTCACCATGGAGTACGGGTGAAACACGTAGGAACGGATTTGGCTTCCCCAACCGATGTCCTTTTGCTCGCCGCGGATTTCATCCAATTCAGCCTGCTGTTCATCCAGCTTCTTTTGATAAAGCTTGGCTTGCAGCATCTTCATTGCACGTTCACGGTTCTTGATCTGGGAACGTTCTGTCTGACATGTTACCACGACATTGGTTGGGATATGCGTGATACGGACAGCGGAATCGGTCGTATTGATATGCTGACCACCCGCTCCACTCGCACGGTACGTATCGATTTTCAGATCTTCCGTACGGATGTCGATTTCAATGTTGTCGTCGAACTCCGGCATTACTTCACAGGATACGAAGGAAGTATGACGGCGGCCCGAGGAGTCGAAAGGTGAAATACGTACAAGGCGGTGTACGCCTTTTTCCGCTTTCAAATATCCATAGGCATTGTGGCCCTTGATCAATAACGTAACACTCTTGATTCCGGCTTCGTCGCCAGGAAGGTAATCCAGTGTTTCCACCTTGAAGCCTTTGCGCTCTGCCCAACGGGTATACATTCGGAGAAGCAGGGAACCCCAGTCCTGTGATTCCGTTCCGCCTGCACCAGGATGCAATTCAAGAATCGCATTGTTTTTGTCATGCTCCCCGCTTAGTAAAAGCTGAAGCTCAAATTTATTGAAGTCTTCAGTGACAGTTTTCACCTCAGAGGAAAGCTCCGCTTGCAGCTCCTCATCCGGCTCTTCTTTTAAAAGATCGTAAGTCAGTTGAAGGTTATCGTAGTTTTCGCTAAGTTCATTAAATTGGCTGACCGGCTCTTTCAGTGCGTTCGCTTCGTTGATGACAATCTGCGCTGCGTTTTGGTCATTCCAGAATTCCGGGTTGGACATTTCATTGTCCAGCTCCGCGATGCGTCGTTCTTTGACCTCTAAGTCAAAGAGACCCCCTAAACTCGACTAATCGCTTAGCCATTTTTTCTAACTCATGTCTGATTTCTACTAATTCCATATCATTCACCTCATATTTATTTCGCACAGATAGTTTATTGCTCACTAATAGTCTATTCTAACGTATTTTATGAAAATAAAAAAGTCGGGGAAGCTAGTTCTTTCCAATCGCACGAAAAAGCGGGGCCGACAAGCAGCCCCACCTTTTCAAAAAATTACTGTCCGCAGCAATTTTTATATTTCTTGCCGCTGCCGCAAATGCATGCGTCATTACGGCCGATTTCCATTACTTTTTTTACTGGCTTTTTCTTAGGAGGCTCGCCGCCGCTCTCTTTTGGAACGACCGCCTGGCCTTTTGCCACCTCTTGACGCTGAAGATTGTTGCGGATCTGTGCCTTCATCACATATTTCGCAACGTCATCCTCGATAGCCGCAATCATGTTCTCAAACATGGAGAAGCCTTCGAACTGGTATTCACGAAGCGGATCGATCTGGCCGTAAGCACGTAAATGGATACCCTGGCGCAGCTGATCCATTGCATCGATGTGATCCATCCACTTGCTGTCCACTGCACGAAGCACGACAACCTTTTCGAACTCACGCATCTGTTCTGCGGATAGCTCCTGCTCTTTTTCATCATAACGGGCCTTCACTTTTTCCAGGATAACTTCAGAGATTTCCTCTGGCTCTTTTCCACGGAAGTCATTGACCGTTACAGCACCCTCTTCAAGCAGGTTCGCTTCCACATAGTCCACGATACCTTGAAGATTCCACTCCTCAGGAAGGTCCTCTTTCGGAGTGTAAAGTCCGACATTGCGCTCGACAGAGGAAGTAAGCATTCTCTCGACCACTTCACGCAGGTTCTCGGAATCAAGCACTTCAAAGCGTTGCGTGTAGATAACTTCCCGTTGCTGACGAAGTACATCGTCATATTGAAGAAGCTGCTTACGCGCATCAAAGTTGTTACCCTCGACACGTTTCTGCGCGGATTCAACTGCACGGGAAACCATCTTGCTCTGGATCGGCTGGCTATCATCCATACCAAGACGCTCCATCATCGCTTTCATATTGTCGGATCCGAAGCGTCGCATCAATTCATCTTCCATCGATAGATAGAATTGCGTTACCCCCGGGTCTCCCTGACGTCCGGAACGACCACGAAGCTGATTATCGATACGGCGGGATTCATGGCGCTCTGTCCCGATGACCGCAAGACCGCCAACCTCTTTCACACCTTCACCAAGCTTGATGTCCGTACCACGACCGGCCATGTTCGTCGCGATCGTAACCGCACCCATCTGCCCGGCATCCAGGATAATCTGTGCTTCACGTCCATGGTTTTTCGCATTCAGGACATTATGCTTAATGCCTCGCTTTGATAAAAGACGTGAAATCACTTCAGAAGTTTCAATCGCAACCGTACCTACCAGCACCGGCTGGCCATTTTTATGGCGCTCTGCAATGTCATCCGCTACAGCGTTAAACTTGCCTTCAATACTTTTATAGATAAGATCAGCACGGTCATCACGCACGATATCCTTATTCGTCGGAATCGCAATAACGCTCATATTATAGATGTTGCGGAATTCCTCTTCCTCCGTTTTCGCTGTACCAGTCATCCCGGCAAGCTTTTCATACATACGGAAGTAGTTCTGGAACGTGATTGTCGCGAGCGTCATGCTCTCATTTTGTATATCCAAGCCTTCCTTCGCTTCAATCGCTTGGTGAAGTCCATCGGAATAGCGTCGGCCCTTCATCAGACGGCCGGTAAATTGGTCAACGATGACCACTTCGCCTTCCTGCACCACATAATCCACGTCATTGTGCATCGTTACATGCGCTTTTAACGCCTGGTTGATATGGTGGTTCAGGGCAACATGGGAGATGTCGAACAGGTTCTCGATGCCAAAAGCCTTCTCCGACTTCGTAATCCCTTCCTCGGTCAATTGAACACCTTTTGTTTTTACATCATATGTGTAGTCCGTGTCACGGATCAACGTACGTGCAAAAGCATTCGCCTGGATGTAAAGTGCCGCTGACTTTTGCGCACTTCCTGAAATGATAAGCGGTGTACGCGCTTCATCAATCAAAATGGAGTCGACTTCATCGATTACAGCATAGTGAAGAGGACGCTGTGTCATCTGTTCCTTGTACAGCACCATGTTGTCACGCAGGTAATCAAAGCCAAATTCATTATTTGTTCCATATGTAATGTCCGCTTTGTACGCTTCAATTTTTTCCTCACGGGAAAGACCGTTCAGATTCAATCCGACTGTCAGGCCAAGGAACTGATACAGCTCACCCATTTCCGTCGCGTCACGGCTTGCCAAGTATTCATTGACCGTAACAACGTGAACACCTTTACCGGTAATGGCATTCAAATAAACAGGCATGGTCGCAGTAAGCGTTTTACCTTCCCCTGTTTTCATCTCGGAAATATTCCCTTCATGCAAGGAAATACCACCCATCAGTTGAACCTTGTAAGGATAAAGACCCAATACACGCTTTGCCGCTTCACGGACAACCGCAAAAGCTTCCACCAGCATGTCCTCCAAGCTCTCACCCTTCTGGTAACGAGCCTGAAACTCAGCCGTCTTTTCGCGCAGCTGCTCGTCCGTCAGCTTTGCAACATCCGCGCTCAGTGAATCTATCTGATCCGCCATTTTATCCAGACGTTTTAGTTGACGCTTATTCATATCAAACACTTTATTCAATAAACCAAGCATATATGAACGCTCCTCTGTACCTATAGTCTAATAGCCTACAATAATATTTAAATTTTAACACTTCTTGGGTGAAGGTACAACTCAAAGCGGTGAGGCTTGGAGTAAGTAAAACCCATCCCTTCAGCGAAAATTGTCGAACCTTCCTCTTCACAAACTTAAAAAAGGGACCCGACATGGGCCCCTTTATCATCAATAGGATTCAATCAAACCGTATTTCCCATCGTTGCGCTTATACACGACATTCGTTTCGTTAGTCGCAGCATTCAGGAATACGAAGAAATTGTGTCCTAGCAGGTTCATTTGTAAAATTGCCTCTTCACTGTCCATCGGCTTCAGATTGTAGCGCTTCGTTCTCACTAAATCCGCTTCATCCTCCTCATCCTCCACTGCTACATGGGAAGGTGCGCCGTTGTCGATCACTTCATTGAATAAGTATTTTGGTGAACCCGTGTCACGAAGCTTACGGTTCACTTTCGTTTTATGTTTTCGGATTTGACGTTCCAATTTATCCACGACCAGATCAATCGCTGCATATAGGTCATCATGACTTTCCTCTGCACGCAGTACCAATCCTGTCATCGGAATCGTCACTTCAATTTTTTGTTGGTTGTTGTAGACTTTCAGGTTGACTTTGCTTTCTGCATTATCAGTTGAGTCAAAATAGCGCTCAATCTTTCCGATCTTATTCTCTACATAATCTCGGATTGCTGGAGTTACCTCAATGTTTTCACCGCGAACGTTGTACTTCATAAACGAACTCCTCCTTTTGTTACTGTTTGGAATCCTTGCCTCCAAACAATGCGTCTACACCTTTCCAATTTTAGGAAAGTTAAGCTTTTATTAAAGCTATGTAAACATATTTCTACAATACCCAACAGCTTTCCTGCCTAAACGTAAAATTAATGTGAAGATTTTGTGAATCCCTTTATTCCAATGACTCTGACGGGTGAAACAAGTATATGCTGGACAAAGGTAAAACTTGCCTCAAAATAAGAAAAACTCTCTGGAATTTCTCCAAAGAGTTAATGTGTCAGTAGAGGTAAAAGTTGCTTCTGCATATCAAACTTCCATTCCTCAAAAGCGGGAATAAGATAAGTGGAAAAGACCTCTTTTTCTTTTATAGGATGCGCACTGAAATGGCCTAATGACTCCAGTTCATCAATAAACCCTTCGAACTCGGTAATCACCTTCAAGGCATCCTTCTGATCTGAAAACCAATCCACCATAAAAACATGAGTCTCTACAATCTTGGTGATGGCCAAGTAGCTATCCTCTTTCACCTGTTTTGCTGTATTTGATGCAGGCTGGTCCGCATTATCACAAAGATAAAGAAAAGCCTCTTCCAATGATTCCAACAGCCCATTATACTGTTGCAGCACCAAGAACTCCTCTTCGTTCAAACGCATCATCCGTGACACCTAATTCCTCTTGTCATAATACATCCCATCAATCGAAATGCCAGCATAGGCCTGACCATACGCCTTTGCTGTTTTCTTTGATTGCTGGATCTGACCCCACTCCTGCTTCAGCTGCTTTTGGAACATCTCAAGTTTTGGGGTAATCTGCTGGCTTTTATCGGCCACACTGCGACCAAGCGCCATCTCAATCTCTGAAAAAGGAGGAGACAGCTTCTTCAGTAGAACATCACGGATCTGAAGGCCTTTGTCGATTTCTGCAATATACGTGTCACGTTGTTCTTCTGCAGGAAGCTCATTTTCCAAAAGAGCAAGAAGGTGTGTCGTCACCTTATCCAAATCCTCAACTACCGTCATTACGCCTGTCCACCCTGCGCAAAAGCCTGCTGACGGTTGGTTTGGATGACCTGCTTCCATGTATCGCGGAATTCAGTCATGAGCGCTTCGACTTCTTCGATGATCGATTCGTCGTTTTTGATATTGGCTTCAATTAAACGACGGTTCATGTAGTCGTACATGGACAACATAGATTTAGAGACTTCTAGATCGGTGTTTAACGTCACCATAAGCTCCTGAACGATTTTCTGGGCTTTTATTAGATTCGAATTTTTGAGTTCCAGATTCTTCTCTTCAATCCCTTTTTTCGCCAGTCTCATAAACTTTAAAGCTCCGTTATATAACATGAGGGTAAGCTCTCCTGGGGAAGCTGTAGAGACTGAATTTTGTTGATATGCCTGATATGGGTTATTGATTGCCATTATTGAACACTCCTTTTACGGTCACCCATTGTTGTAGAATTGACTCATTAGTTGCATGGATTGTTGATTGGATACGTTGATTGCTTTTTCCATGGCTGTGAATTGGCGCCAGTAGCGCTCTTCTTTTTGTTGGAGACGCATTTCGAATACTGAGATGTGTTGGTCGACGTTTAAAAGTTCACGACCAATGGTAAATTGTTGGCTCGTACGCATCGAATTTCCAGCACGGACTTCAATTTGTTGAATCGTTGTATCAACAGAATCTCTTAATCTTCTAGCTAAACCTTGAGAATTTTTATCTGCTCCGTTTGCAGTGAAAAGTTCCATTACAGATGCTGAATCTTGTTGAATAGCTTCTCTCAGCTTGTCTTCATTGATTACCAGCTTTCCATCATCACGATAATTCGCACTTGTAGTAATACCAATTTGAGCAAGCTGATTAAATGCACCAGTTGCACCTGATAAAGGCTCATAAAAATTCGATCTCAGTTGACCCAAACCAGAAGTAAGAATCGAATCATTTTTTAAAAGCCCACTTTTAGCCTTTTCCTCCCATTGCTCAATCTGCTTTTCTGATAGTGATTCCTTTTCTTCATCGGTTAAAGGCTTGTAATCACGATAGACGGCTTGTGAAGTTTTTTCATTTATTTTAGTAATTAAATCATTATACTTCTCCACATAATTCTTAATGGCATCGAAAGTTTTGTCAGTATCGTTATTGACGGTAATGACTGCTGATTCACCTGACATGTTTTCGTTAAGAGTGAATGTCACACCATTAACAGTGAATGTATTAGAATTTCTGGTGGTAGTTACACCGTTGATGGTAACTTGAGCAGCTGTTCCACCTTGTTCATTTGTTTCATTCAACCCGACGACACTTGTTAAAAATAGACCATCAAATTCTATTTCAGCAGTTGCGGAAGCGTCTTTAAAGGTTCCAGCTTCTCTTTTCGTCATCATCATGGTATTGGATTGTTCATCATAAAAAGCCGTAACACCTAATGAAGAACTATTAATCTTAGACATAACGTCTTCCATACTGGCTGTTCCATCAAATGAAAAAGTTTCAATAACTGCCTCACTTTGTTGATTGTAAGTAGTCATAGAGAACTCAAATGTATAATGATCATAATCAAAGCCTTTAACATTACTTCCTGATGGGATGGCATTTTTGAATGTCAGCTTCCCCGTATTCTCATCCAAAAGTACCTGGCTATCTGTTAAATCAGCCTCAGCAGTGTTTGTAGTTACAGTGAAAATTTTGTCTATCCCTGCTATATTTACTGTAATTTCACCATTGCCGTTTATACTTGCAGCATTTATCGCGCCTTTTGCTAGGTTAATAGAATTTGTCTCAGTAGCTATCGTTATATCATCTTGAGTAACAGTTTTTGAAACCCACATGTTACTCATTGCATCTCCGCTAGTGAATTTACTTCTCTGTTCCCACAGACCTTTCGATGATTCTAAAATTTCTCCAGAAGTAACAAATCCTGAAGTGGAGTTGGATGCTGCGGTTGCCACAGTTACATCAGAAATGGTATAGGTAGCATTAGCTGCAGTAGAAGAAGCACTAGCCGTTACCTTTGTATTACTGGAAGTTACCTGCTTCTGAGAATATGAACTCTGTAAAGTCATATCAAAAGACAGATTTCTAAAGTCCGTTAATAGTTTATTCAAATCTCGGTAGTCGTCACGCTTCCATTCTAGAAGCTGTTTTTGCTGTGTTAGTTTATTCATTGGAATTCGCTCAGCCTTCATTAAATCACTGACCATTTGATCTATATCCATTCCACTTGCAAAACCACTAATTCGCATTTGAGTCACCCCTAAATCTTTTTATCAACAAATAACCCCATATATTCCGTCATTGCTGCGTACATATCCAGAAACTTCTTGGATGGGATCTCCCTGATTACTTCATCTGTTGCAGAATCAACTACTTTTACGTAATATTCTTTTAGCTTGTCATGTAGTTCGAAACGAATAGAAACGTTTATAGGAGTAATGAACTCGTTCATTCCCTCCACTATCTTTTCCATCTGCATCTTGCTAAGTTCGGGATGCTTTTCTTTTGTTACCTGAATTGAATTTTCCACCTTATTTGAAACTGTCTTTTGATCTTGTAATCTAGTTGTGCTGTCTAAGCTGGGCCCTAATTTTGTTATATTCATGCGGGTTCCCTCCGACAAAATGTATACTCTAGTGATATTATCGGAGTGTTTTTGAAAAAGTGAAGGATGAAAAGTTCTTAATTAATGGTTTAATACTTGAATTCTCAATTATAAAGGATTTCGAAAGGAGAGAAGACACTTAGAAGAATTTAGTAAATATGGGCTCTTAAATAATAACTATTAAAAAACCTTAGGGAATACACCTAAAAGGTTTTTAAGTAAATTAACGAAGAAGTTGTAAAACTCCTTGTGGTTGTTTGTTCGATTGCTTTGCTACTATGTCTTTCGATCTTAGAATAGACTATATCTTCATCCTATTCATATAGGAGCTCGGCACTTCGAACAGTTTTCGCCGCCCTATGAGATTCATAGTCATAGCTTTCGCTTTAGACCGTACTTCTCTTTTTGTTGAACCTTCTCCAGAGTTTCCTCCAAGAAGCTTGGCTACCAATGATGAAATCAGCGTGAAACATTTTGTGAAACAAGAATCTTCGCGGTGTCATTGTGACGCAAACTTTCACGTACCTTGTTTCTTGAGCAGACTAGAAGTAGATTTCATGTTTTTTTGGAAAAGAACTCTAAATTGCTTTAGTATTCTTGTAGTAAAGCAAAAAAAGAGACCCTAGAAAACTAGAGTCCCTTTCAATTCATCTAAAATTAACGAAGAAGTTGTAATACACCTTGTGGTTGTTGGTTAGCTTGAGCTAACATTGCTTGAGCAGCTTGAGAAAGAATTGAGTTCTTGGTTTGACTCATCATTTCTTTCGCCATATCTACGTCACGAATTCGAGATTCCGCAGCAGTTAGGTTTTCAGAAGCAGTTCCTAAATTATTTATTGTATGCTCTAATCTATTTTGTTTAGCACCTAATTGTGAACGCTCATCAGAAACTAGTTTAATAGCTGAATCGATAGTTGCAATTGCGGCTGTAGAAGTCGCTGAATCTGTGCTTAAATCAATTCCATCTACTCCCAGAGCTGCAGACTGCATATCAGCAAAGTTTACTGTTAGTGTCTGTGTGTCGTTAGCACCAATTTGGAAAGTGAATGCTCCGTCACTAGCAGTACCTCCAGATACATTTAACAATTTTTCACCATTAAACTCAGTTTGTGTTGCAATTCTATCAATTTCGTCAATCAAATCATCTACTTCTAACTGTATTTCTGCTCTGTCATCAGCAGTGTTCGTATCATTGGATGATTGAACTGCTAATTCACGCATACGTTGCAGAATAGAATGTGTTTCATTTAAAGCACCTTCACCTGTTTGGATCATCGATATTCCATCTTGAGCATTACGAGAAGCTTGATCCAAACCACGAATCTGACCACGCATTTTCTCAGAAATCGCTAGACCGGCAGCATCGTCCCCAGCACGGTTAATCCGTAACCCAGAAGACAATTTCTCCATAGACTTCATTTGTCCTGCGGAAGCAGCATTCAATTGACGGTGCGTATTCAACGCAGCGATATTGTGATTAATTCTCATTATTATTTTCCTCCTTGAGTTGTCGCCGATTTCACGTCCTTGTGTAATCGGTACTATATTTGCAGATAGATCAAAAGTCGGCCGCCTTTTGATTCTATTTGCTTACATGTTTTATATCGACCTGTCTCGACAACGTTTAATAGGGTTTGGAGAAAAATTTACATTATTTTTTTATTTGTTTCGATAGGGCCTGAAGCAGGTCTAGTGAGGAGTGAGACGCTGCGTTGTTTTCTTCCTGGATGGATAGATAGATTTCTTTACGGTGTATCTCCACATGCTTTGGCGCTTCAATTCCAATCTTCACTTGATCGCCGTTTATGCCGATCACTTTAATTTCGATGTCATCGCCAATTTTGATTGCTTCATCTTTTTTACGCGTTAGTACTAACATGTCGTCTCCTCCTTTCTATTTCGCTTCAGCTTTTTGAAATAGTTTGTGTTTTGTTAAATAGGATGAACATGTTAGAATGACTTGCTTGCCAAGATTATTCTTTTTATTAATGACAACTGGCGCCTGCAGGTTTGCCGTTGTTCTTGTAAATGGTTCCTGGACAGTTAGCACTGTAAACACTTCCACATCTTCCGGGGCATTAAGTTCGAGCGCCTCGACAGTTTGTTCCTCCAGCTTAAAATCATAGTCCTTGAATAAAGCAAATGGATTTGTAACCACAAAGCCTAACTCTGGAGTACTTACACTCTGCAAAATCTGAAACACCCCATCCTCAGAAAATGGAATTACCGTGAACTGTTTTTCTTCATTGAATCCAGGTATCCCATTAGGAAAAGTCACAACATCCTGCTCCGATACTTCTAAAACTCCATGATATTTCGTCTCGATTTTCATCTTCTCACAACCTTATATAGTTTGTTCGTAGCCACCTGTACCGACATGGCGCAGGTTATCAAAATCTATCTTTAACGACTGGTATTTTGCAAGATTCACTTCTGTTGAACCAGGAGTGTAGTCATGAATCGGTTTATTGGTCTGAACTTGGATATTTGGCCTGTTTTCCTTGAAGCGGATTTCCACTTTTCCTGGATCATAGTCTATTTTCACACTAAAGTGGGAAGGAATCCAACCGATATTGAACTGATCTTGGGGACCTTCACTGTTTCTTTTCGCCTGCCGTGCAATTGCACCGCCACTATGCTCGATCCGCATCATTTCATTTCCGTCCTGAGCAACACGCGCCAACCCCTCCAGCCAATCCTGATAGCCTTGCTGGGCCGCTTCTTCAATCCGCCTTCCCACACTTTTCAAGTCCATATCTTCCCGGGCCTTGGTCTGGTCGATGCTTAAGCGGGAAGGGATTCGTTCAATCGTCAATTCCGCTTTCGGCTGTTCGATTGTCATTTCGGCCTTGGGCTGCTGGATTTCCTGAACCGGCTTTCTTATAGCCAATTCGGGCTGGGCAAATGTTGACTCCAATCTTATTTGAGGAAAAAGCATGGTAAACCCCTCCTATTCGTAAAAAACTGCCTTAAAGCTCTGTCATGCAGACAGCCCTAAGACAGTTCTTTTTAGCGTAAAAAGTCCATTAATGATGGCTGAAGAATTCGCGCACCCACTCCAAGAGAAGCTCGATGGACACTTTCCTGACTCGTCAAATCCATGATGACGCGTTCAATATCCGCATCCTCATTATCAGAAAGGATACGTGTTGCGACAACCTCTTGGTATCCGATACGATTGTCGACCATTTCCAGTCGGTTATAGCGTGCTCCAAGTTCAGAACGTTCCGCTGAAATCAGATCGGTCTGCTGATCAAAACGGCCCATCAATTCCTTTAGGCTATCCATATCACTTGTTTCAAGAGCTGTTTGAATTCCGTTCCAAACTTCCATCATCTCTTTATTGAATACATTATCCACATTGATGTTGGCCTGAAGCTTGATCCCTCTGGAAACTTCAATCGTGAAAGGTGAATTTTCTGTACTAACAGAGGAAGGATCATTCGCATCTGTAATTCTTGGTTTATCAATTGCCGTCCCATTAAAGATGTATCTTCCTGCGACTTGCGTATTCGAAACCTGGACAAAATCCTCTTTCAATTGTTCAATCTCCACAGCAATCGCTTTACGATCTTCAGGAGAGAGCGTATCCGTACCACCCTGTACCATCAATTCGCGCGCACGATGCATCACACTCTGCACATGATCCAGTGCCGCTTCAGAGTTCTCCATCCACGCATAGGATTCACTAAGGTTGCGCTTATACTGCTCAAGCTCTGTCAGGTTTGTACGGTAGTACATCCCTTTCATCGCTACAACCGGGTCGTCAGATGGCCTGGAAATCTTTTTGCCGGTTGCCAATTGCTCCTGAAGCTTACCCAGTTTGCCGTAGCTCGTACTCAATTGTCGCAATGAGTTTTGACTTAACATGCTTTGTGTTACTCGCATTTAACTCTCCTACCTTCCGCCGATGCCCATGCCGTTGATGATTTTGTCCAACAGTTCGTCTGTCAGGGTGATCATGCGGGCTGAGGCATTATAAGCATGCTGGAATTGGATCATACTTGACATTTCTTCGTCCAGGGATACACCGCTTACCGATTGGCGGCGCTGATCCACGGATAATTTTAATGTTTCACTATTATAAGAAAGGCGATTCGCTTCCTGGGCATCTACTGCCAATCCGCCGATGACACTTTCATAGTAGTCCTGAAAAGTGGTGGATACTCCGTTTAGCTTCAATGGACGGGATTTCACTTCGGCAAGTGCTATCGCATTGCTTCCGTCCCCGATCCGCCCTGCTACTTCACCTTTTTGAGGAATATTGATCGTGATGAAGTTCCCGTTAGAAACATCATCTAACCGAACAAGGTCCATATCGAATGCCACGGATGGGTCGCCGTTTTCATCCACAAACTCCTCTGACAAGCTTGTCGCAAGCTCTGAAAGACTTGCAAAGCTTCCTGACGTCTTCATCTCCTGTTTTGGAGATTGTGTCATATCATAGACCGTATAAGTAAACTGTTGAGCACCCGCTGCATCCACCGTCGACTGAAGCGTGATGGATACGGCGTCCTTCCCGTTATACCCATGAAAGCTTCCCGTAGGAATGACACCCTGGTTATAACCGGATGCTGCGATATTATCAAGGGAACGCATGATATCCTGCGAAACGGTAAACAGCTTCGCCGCATCTTTTTTGTTATCGAAATTGATGTCCGTGTTCTTGAATGAAAAGAATTCAAAGGCGGTATGCTTTCCTTCATTCATAGAGCTGATGCTCCAGCCTGATTCATGCACTCTATTAATCTCCTGGGCAAAATCAAAAGCGATCGTGTCCAAGTGGTTGAGCATATCTGGATAGAGTCCCATCTCCTTCTGTCCGTCCATAAAGCCGAAGGAATCGATCAGTCCTCTTAATTTACCGGATGCCTGCATGGAGTCTACTCCAAAACTGAAATCCCCTATCTTAAATCCGTCCACTAGACCTGAAGTTTGGTGTAACTCCAAGGCCATATCATTGGACCTTAATCTGGTTGCATCCACCAGTGAACCTAGCTTTCTTCCAGTATGGTCCACTAGATCAATATTTACTTTTCCATCCGCGATCGCTAACGCATTCCCGCCGCTTCCGACAGGTGTCGTTTTGATATTGACGATCTGGGACAATTCATCTATCAGTCTATCGCGCTCATCATACAGGTCATTAGGCAGATAGCCATGCGGCTCGATTTCCCCGATCTGCTTGTTCAGGTTGTTGATTTGCTGTGAAAGTGAATTGACCTGTTTTACGGTCACATTCATCTCGTTTTTGATGTCCTGCTGAACTGAAGTCAATGAATTCGATAGATAACTAAACGTCTCAGCAACCGCCAAGCCCCGCTGCCTAACTACCGAACGTGCCCCAGCATTGGTCGGATTTACCGCCAGGTCCTGGAATGCCTGCCAGAAACGATCGAGCGTCGTGGATAATCCCGTTTCGGATGGCTCATTCATGATTTCTTCCATCTTTTGCAGTGCATCGGCTCGAGAATCCCAATATCCAAGTTTGTTACTTTCTCCGCGATATTGAATATCAAGAAAGCTTTCCCGTACACGCTGGATGCTTCCCGCTTCCACCCCGGTTCCCATCTGTCCTGGTATTTGCGGGCGGTTCATCGATGCAGGAGGATAAGGCTCCGTTTGGTTAAAATTGACGCGTTGCCTTGTGTAACCGGTTGTATTCGCATTGGCGATATTGTGCCCGACTGTCTGCAGGGCCGTTTGCTGAGTGACTAAACCACGTCTCGCAACCTCGAGACTATGAAATGTTGATCGCATGGGGTCTTCCTCCTAAGCTTTTGAATCGAACATGGAGCGTGTCGGGGTAGTGGTGTTCTTCTTTATGTTCGCACCTTTTTCATAGGTAACCGCACTCGGCTCCTGTGTCAGGGTATTCAATGTTACCGTGATGAATTGCAAGGATTGGTTCAACAGTTGCTGATTCAGCTCGTTCTGCTGCTGGATGCTTTGGATCGTGCCCGTCAGGCGGTCTTTTAGCTGAAGCAAGGATTCCCGCTCGGCTGCATTCGCTTCTTCTGCAAGCTCCGAAACTGTTTTTCCATCTGAAAGCGCCGCTCTTTGCTGCTCAAGCTGATAGATCGCTTTAGTGAATTTCTTTTCCTCTTGGGTGAGCTCCTGCAGGTCTTCCAGGCTATTACTCTTCACAACCTCTGCTTTCCGTACCGTCAATTCATACAGATAGTCATGGAGCGTGGCCAGCTTTTCTAGGGTCGTGATAATGGTTGAAATGGACATAAGCGCTCCTTATTTCTTATAGAAATCAATCATATTTTTCGCTACAGTTTTAGAGTCTACCTGGTAGGTTCCGTTCTCGACGGCTATCTTTAGAGATGCCACCTTCTCTTGTCTGGCTTCAGCAAACTTGGAACGCTCCTGCAGCTCCAGCGCTTTATTTGAAATTTCTATCTGATCCGCTTTTGCATGACTCGAAGCTTTCATCGTCTGCTTCGCCTGATTTTTATATGGATTGATTCCAGAAGGACCAATATTATTTATTTTCATAAGCATATCCCTTCTTTCTCGTTCAATTTTCTACTTATTATATCGGCAACATCATCTAAAAGTTTATCTCTTATTTTTATTTACAGCATGGTAGGTTTTACCTAAGTTTTTCAGCTCCAGCTGACGTTCTTCTTCCCTAACCACTTGAGTAAGCTGCGTCTGGATATCCTTTTTACAAGTTACACAAAGCTTTTCTTCCCTTATTAATGTACCACATCGGTCGCACGGATAACCCAATTGCGGGAACTGGGCAAGCTGAATTCTTCCTTTGCGGATGAATTTAATAATCAGCGCTTCTGATACGCCCGTTCCACTCACAACCTGCTCCATCGTTGCCGTCCTATTTTGACGCTGGCGGATAAATTTATAAACCTTCTGGTAATCTTCTTCCTCCTGCTTATAGCAATCCATACACACTTCGCGAAAAGCATTCTTTATGTAAACCTGCCCGCAATTTGGACAATTATCAAGTTGAGACATCGCGAAACTCCCCTTTATCCGAATTCTTCTATCCTTTATATCGTATGGATTCCGAAAAAGTTAACTTCGAATAAGCGTGATGGAGGAGATTTCTTTCGCGCCTGCATCCTTCAGACGCTTTGCCGCCATCCGGATGGTTGTTCCTGTGGTGTAGATATCGTCGAGGAGTACAATATTTCTATTACGAATGGCCTCTGGTAGCGCAACGTAAAATTGATTCTCTCCTGACACCCGATCTGAGCGTCCCTTCTTGGACTGCTTTTCAGTTTCACGCTTGGCCAAAGCCTCCACAATTTCAACTTCCAGCTGCTGAGCCCAAAATAAGGATTGATTGAAGCCACGGTCATATAACCGTTCTTCACTCAAAGGGATAGGTACAACAAGCAGATCCTGAAAATGTGTCTTGTAGATTTTTTTCAACTCCTCCTTAAAAAGTTTCGCAAGCACAGCATCCCCTCGAAACTTGTAAAGCGCCAGCACTTCCTTCATAAAAGAATTATAGTGATAAGCAGATCTGTTATACTTCAATACCCCTTTATACTCCGAGTTCTCCCATCTCTTACAGTCTGAACACACACTGTCCGGCCATTCCCGACCACAGCCATTGCACAGCGCTCCCCCGATCTTTTCGAACTTTGCTTCACACTCTCCACAAACCAGCTTTTCCTTTCCCAACCCTAGAAATTCGGTCCATCCAAAATGCTCAGCAATTGACTCCTGACACAACAGGCATTTACTCATGCAAGAACCCTCCCTGCTTTGCCCGGTAATTCATCCTTCTGATATGGTCTCTTGCCCTATTCATTTCCCCTGTTTTCCCATAGTGGAAAAAGCGTACATCGCCTGATGAGAACTTGGCATTCCGTCCGGCCCTTCCCGCTATCTGCACCAAAGCACTTTCGGTAAAAATGTCATCCTCCGCTCCAAGCACCCCAACCTGCACATTCGGCACGGTCACCCCGCGCTCAAGGATGGTCGTCGTCACCAGGATTTTGACTGTGCCTTCCCGAAAACGAGCCACTTTCTCTTTTCGTTCTTTGTCCTTGGAATGCACACCTGCAACCTCATCTCCATAGCTTACTTGCAAAATTGCCACAACCTTTTCCAAGAGTTCGATATCCGGTACAAAAAGAAAAATGGGTTTTCCTTCATTAAAAAATTGTTTTATCCATAGCTTTACATTGGTTGGCACCCGACCTTTTCCCAGCTTTGCACGCCATTTCCCGCACCACTCAAATTGAGGCACCGGAAGAGGCTTGCCATGATATCTTGCCGGGATGACCACACTATCCAGCTTTTTCAGCCTAACCTCACGCTGCATCTCTTTTGATGGAGTGGCAGAAAGGTAAACCACTGCCCCATCCTCCTTCCTTGCTTCATTCGCAGCATACTGCAGCATCGGTTCCATCGAGTAAGGAAAGGCGTCCACCTCATCAATGATGATGGTGTTGAAAGCCCGGTAATAACGGAGCAACTGATGAGTGGTTGAAATCGTAAGCGGGGCATTTTTCGTGCGGTCTTCACTTCCACCGTAAAGCACAGCGATTTCCGTTTCTGGGAATACCTGCTGAAGGCGAGGGGCGAGTTCAAGCACTACGTCGGTTCTTGGCGTGGCAATGCAAACTCTGTCACCTTTTAGTAGTGTAGCTTCGATTCCTTTGAAAAGGACCTCAGTTTTTCCGGCTCCGCAAACTGCCCACACAAGAAGAGAAGTCCTGTTTTGCACGGCTTGCACTACCTGGTCGGAGGCAAGCTGTTGTCCTTTTGATAGGGTGCCATTCCAGTTCAAACGATGATTTAGATGACTTTCTAATTTAGGTCCATTCCAACTGATTAAAGGCGTACACTCATTCACACGCCCCATCTGAATGCACTTCCTGCAATATGCGCACTCTTTTTGGCAACGGGCACAATGAAAGCTTGCGAACAGCTCCCGATCCTTGTTGCCGCAGCGATTGCAGATGAAGTCTTTAACACCGTGGTGAAAGTGCAGATAGCCGTTTTGATGGTGATGTTGGATCAGGTCGCTTGTAAAGGGAAGTTCGTCCGGGAGGAGGCGTTTGCCGGAGAGGAATTGGTGGAGGTCTTGTGAATAGGAATTCTTCATAATTTCATTATCCCATCGAGAAAATATACGCTGTTCTTTCCTTGTCCTTTGCAAGGAAGATCCAAGGCTTGCAAAATTCTAAGTGTTGATGATTTGCTAGGTATCAGCAGAAGATTTCTAGCCTTTTTGTTAGTAATCGTGTTTCCGATTAATAGCAAATAATCCTTCAATGTCTCCACATGCGCTGTTCTGGATTTGCATCCGCAATCAATACAGAGCCAATGTCCCTTTTTTCTTTTCATAGGGAAGTGCATGCAATCAGGGCATATTACCCCGTTTTTGAATTCACTTACGGGGATATTGTAGTAGTCAAATAATGCGAAGTTGTCTGGTATATGCTTTTTAATTAAAGTGCGGACTAATTTACGAAGTTCTTTCCCATCTAATATAGAGTTTGGAAAATTCCCATGAATGGTGGTCATTCTGTTTGGAAGATTGGTAAGGAAGGTGACTTTCTTCATTAGGGATGTTGTGCTACCCAACAAAGTAGCATTCTTATTTGTTAATACTACTTGCGCAATTATGGGGATGCTTTTACCAATGTGGTTTTCCATCCACTTTTCAAGCTGATGTTTTTGCCGTTCCACCTGCGATATCGGATCGCCTAATGCTTCGTAGCCATCCAAGGTTTTTCTCTTTAACTGATGGCACTTTTCATCAAATTCCAGTTCTCCGGTTACATTCTTTGAATCAAGCAATAAGCAGTGAGAAGGACTCAGCAACACGGTATCCATCTGGAAACACCTGCTCTTATGGTCTTCAAGCCGGAGCCCATGAAGGATTTGATAATTTTCATCCGGAAGAAAGGTTAAGTAGTAGTCCATTGCCTGCTCTCCCCGGTAACCTGCCTGAAGTCTTCCTAATTCTGCTTCAATGAGTGGATATTTCGGGTGATCGGACCGCACTCTCCTACTCCCGGCCTCTACCGTCAACAATCTAACAGACTTTTCTCTTGTTTTTTTGATCATTTCATCACTCCTTAATGGTTATAGGGCACACTTTCTTCAGAGAAACTGTTAAATCCTGCTTTACTTTTAAAATGGAAATTTGGGTTTGTTACGAAAAAACGGTTTTCGCCCGAAAATTCGAAAATACGCCCGATTCTCATGCGTTTGCGCCCGAAAATGAATATTTACCGCCCGGTAACAAGCAGCTTTCGCCCGCAAAATTAATTTTTCGCCCGAACGCAAATTTGAACAGATACGACAACTCTCTCCAGCCCCCTCCGGACGGACGCACACACTCCATCACCAGCCCCCTCCGAACAACCCGACCAGCCCGACCGGACCCCAACGAATAGACTCCGCCTCCGTGCCCAACCCAAAAACAAAAAAACACCACACTCCAAGTGTGGTGTCCCCATTCCGCCCTACTCAACCTCAACAACCATCTACCGCTTATACCACCCAAGCCCCATCGCACCTTCACCCAAATGAGTACCAATGACCGGGCCAAAATAACTCAAGAAAAACTCCACATGCGGGTACTTCTCCTCAAGCTCCCTCTTCATTTCTTCCGCTTCCGCGTCCCGATTCGCATGAATCACAACCGCCCGCATCGGAACTCCCAAAGAAGCATCTTCATCTAACAAATCATATATGCGTTTCAAAGCTTTCTTCCTCGTACGAATCTTCTCAAAAGGAACAATTTTCGTATCCACAAAATGCAACAAAGGCTTCACCTGCAATAAACTTCCCACTAGTGCCTGTGCACTGCTCAAACGGCCTCCGCGCTGCAGATGGGAAAGATCATCCACCATAAAATAGGCGCGATCCGACTCCTTCATCACATTCAACCGAGAAATAATCTCTTCCGGCCCCTTGCCCTCAGCCGCCATTTCTGCCGCTTCTAAAACATAGAACCCTTGAATCATGCAGCTGATTTCCGAGTCGAATGCGTGAACTTCAATATCGTCCACCATGTCCCCTGCAGCAACCGCTCCCTGGAACGTCCCGCTGATGCCGCTCGATAAATGGATGCTCACCACCGCGTCATACTCAGCCGAGAGCTTCTCATAAAGCTTCACAAATTCCCCGATCGCCGGCTGGGAGGTGGAAGGAAGCTCCTTCTTGTTCTTTACTTCCTCATAAAACTGGTCGGCCTTGATTTCGACCTCCTCCTGGTAAGATTCGTTGCCGAATATCACATTAAGAGGGATCATATGTATATGATGCTTTGCGCGTATTTCTGCTGGGATGTAGGCTGTACTATCTGTAACTATAGCCGTTTTCATAATAAGTAACCTTCCTTAATCCATATTTCTTATAGGATGTTTTCGCATACATTGTTGCTTTTGACGTATTCAACGGAGATACGTAATATTATTTGCATTCGTGCTCTTTTTCCGTGTAATAGATTTTTTCTTTTGAATAATACGGGGATAAATGCTGTAAAAAATCCAAACCCCGATTTTTTACGGCCATAAGCAACATACTTTACGAAAAGAGCCTTCTTATATATAGATTGTACATGAAACCCCCATAAGTTTCACCATCTCTTTGCTTTTTATTACCATTAAAAAAGAAAAGCCCTGGAGCTTCTTTCTCTCCAAGACTAACGAACCTCTACCCAGCCGTTTTTGATTGCTACTACTACGGCTTGCGTGCGGTCATTTACATTCATTTTTTGAAGGATGTTACTTACATGGTTTTTCACTGTTTTTTCACTGATGAACAATGCTTCCCCGATTGCTTTGTTGCTTTTTCCGTCTGCCAATAGCTGAAGGACTTCGCATTCGCGGCGAGTCAACAGATGCAATGGACGGCGAATTTCGACTTGCTTATACGCTAGCGTCGCAGCACCGCCGCCGTTTGATGCGCCGTTCTCGGAAAGGCGTCGATATTCCCTTACCAGATTATGCGTCACCTTCGGATGCAGGTATGACCCGCCATCAGCGACCACCTTCACAGCGTCTACCAATGCATCTGCATCCATTTCCTTCAACAGATAGCCGCGTGCTCCTGTTTGCAGGGCATGGGTGACATAGTTTTCATCATCATGGATGGAAAGGACGATTACCTTTGCTTCCGGGTTTGCCTCCACGAGTTGCTTGGTCGCGTCGACTCCGTTCATCTTCGGCATGTTGATATCCATGATGATGACATCCGGATTATGCTTTTCCATCAGATCCAACGCTTCAATTCCATCGTCGCCTTCTGCCACTACATGAAAATTGGCTTCAAAATCCAGAATGCGTTTTACACCTTCACGGAAAAGCTGATGATCATCAATAATTACGATTTTTGTTGTATCCATTTTTCTCTCATCCTCCCAAATCTTTCATTAGCTTAATGGAATCTGGATAAATACCGTGGTTCCCGATCCTGGCTTGGATTGTATCTTTAGCTCGCCACTGATCAGTTCTACCCGTTCCCTCATTCCGAGTAAGCCAAACGACTTTTCTTTTTTTTCTGTCGTGTCGAACCCTACTCCGTCATCCTTGACGATAACTGTTATAAGAGTGGGTTTTAATTCGAGTTTTACATGGATATGATTTGCTTGTGCATGCTTGATTGCATTTTGCAGCGATTCCTGGATTAAACGGAATACTGCCACCTCTAGATTTGCTGATAATCTTGATTCGGAACCCATGTGTACGAATTCCACTCTTGGCTGTCCATTATGATATTCTTCTGTTGTTGAAATGTATTTCTTTAAAGTCGGTATCAACCCAAGATCATCCAGCGCCATCGGGCGTAGATCGTAGATGATTCGCCTCACCTCATAAAGGGCGGAACGGACCATCACCTTCAAGGAGCGGATCTCACTCAGCGCTTCCGATGCTCCCCGTTCACGGAAGGTCCGGTCAATCAGATCCGAACGCATCATGACATTTGCAAGCATCTGCGCAGGTCCATCATGGATTTCCCGCGACAACCTTCTGCGTTCTTCCTCTTGCGCTTCCATAATTTTAAAACCGAATTCACGCTTTTCAGATGCATCTGCTATCATCTGTCCTACCTGCTGCAGATCACTTGTTACATAATTCAGCACAACGGACACCTGACTAACAAGGCGATCCGCTTTTGTAATCGTCTCTTCGAGGTTGACCAGCCTGCGTTCAATCTCATTGCGGCGATTACGAAGCTGCACTTCCAATTGCGAAGTAGTATGAAGCTCTAACTGTAACTCATGCGCATGATCATAGGCATGCCTGATTTGCTCTTCAGTAAATTTTTTAAATTGCCTGCTCACTTCTGATAGTCGGTTTCTCGCCATTCGAACCTGCATTTCCAGTTTATCCTGCTTATGGATCAACTGTGCAACTTCAAGCTTTACCGAGTTTAACTCTTTGGCCAGTGTCTCGAATTCTTTTCTAGAGTTTTCCCCAATTTCGAAAATTTCATCTTTGCTCACTTCAACCGTTTTTACCATTTGTTCAATTATCATGTCTAATTGTTTAGAGTTTATAACTTTCCGAGACATAGGACATCCTCCAAAAGACCCTGTATTCTTAAAAGAATATCAGCAATCCTTCTTATTCTATATAGTACATTATACCCAATAGACCAAAAGACACTACACGGTATACTATTCTTAATATTTTTGCATTTTGTGGGGGTAATGTCGAAAATTGTCCATTACTAATTATATCGGACAAAAGCTTTACTTGTATAACATTATTATTACAATCCTATTAAGCATGGATTAAATTACATTTGAAGTTTAAGGTCAAAAAGACTAAAATATTTAGGTGTTATTTTAATTGACTGTACTTACACAGCTTCATGTAAAAGGAAAGGGGCGTCTCTCAACTGTTACATAATTACCTTACTGTAAAAGAATTCGGCGATAATGAGATAACTATACAGAAGTCAAGGTTTATCGCTTCCATTAGTAGAGTAACTAACGAGCATGATGCTCAGCAGTTTATTCAACAAATCAAAAAGAAATATAAAGACGCTACACACAACTGTTCAGCGTATACAATCGGTGAGCATGATCAGATTCAGAAAGCAAATGATGATGGTGAACCCACTGGCACTGCCGGAGTTCCCATGTTAGAAGTATTGAAGAAAAAAAAACTAAAGGATACTGTTGTAGTAGTTACCCGTTATTACGGGGGCATTAAACTTGGAGCAGGTGGTTTAATTCGCGCTTACGGGAAAGCAGTTTCAGAGGGTTTAACAAAAACGGGTATTGTAGAGAGAAAATTGAAGCGATTAGTAAAAATCACGTTGGATTATTCCAACTTAGGAAAAATAGAAAATGAGCTACGATTAAACAATGATTACGATCTACTCGATATTATTTACAATGAAAATGTAGAAGTGAAAGTTTCTATTGATACTAAAGACGAAGAGAAATTTGTGGTTTATATAACAGACTTATTAAATGGAAAATTAGTCATTAGCCTGGGAGAAGTTATATATTTTGAAAGTAATGTAAATTTTTGACGAAAAAGGTACTTTAATCTCTTTTTTTATGTAAAAATGTATAATATAGTTTAAAAGATTAATAGATAGAATATTTAGGAGGATAAAATTGAAAAAAACTATTTTTATTACTGTGTCAGCTCTGCTTATCGGAACTTTGGTAGGATCTATTTTTACATCAACATCTAGTGCATCTTCAAATTTTGTTATTGCTAGTGTTGAATGGGTAAATGCACAATTAAATCCTATTAAATCAAAAATCACTGAACTCGAAAGCAAGGTAGGAGAAGGCGGTCCAAGCACTCCACAACCTGGGACTTCAAGTGGATTTACAGGATTAAAAATAGTAGTTACAAATACTGCTAATATCAGAAGTGGACTTTCCACAGCAACTCCTGCCCTGATTAGTAACTCTCCAGCCGGAACTGAGTTCAATTATCTACAAACACATTATGATCAAAATGGAAATAGGTGGTACGAAGGTAAATTCGTAGATGGGACTACTGCTTATATCGTAGCTACCCACTCCAAAGTGGATGTACCTGCAGCTTCTAATTATTCACAAATCGTCTTCACTAAGGATGCAAACATCAGAAGTGATAAAAGCTTTAAAGGTAGTGTAGTCACGATGTTAACTAAAAGTTCAAAAGCAACTTATCTTCAAACCCAAACAAATAATATCGGGGAAACGTGGTATCAAATCAGACTATCTGACGGCAAAACAGCATGGGTCATCGCACACGCTGCCGAGGTGGTAAGGTAAGATGATGAAAAAACTGCTTTTAATTCCTCTTCTTGCCCTAGCATTAGTTTTTCAACCGATTAACGCAGATGCAGCAACGAAAACAACATATACAGAAGAAGTAAAAGTATCAGTTTATCGATCTACTTCACCCAATGTTTCCATTACACTAAAAGGAATGTATGCAGTAGATTCATCCTACCTTTCGAAAAGATTCATTGAACATAATACTACGCTTTCTATCACTAGGAATGGCAGTAACTTATCAGTTGGGTTCGGAAGAGAATCTGCCACTTCAGGCTATGATATCCCTGTTAACGAATATCAAGGTTCTCTTATCACTGCTGCTTCAGGTATGGTAAATATCCGTGATATTCCAACTACAACTGAAGAAAGCAAAGTCATTACTACAATGGATAATAGAGAGGCTGCAGAATATTTAGGAGAAAGTAAGAACACAAATGATGTGCATTCTCCATGGTATAAAGTAAATGTAAAGGGCATTACCGGATGGATTGCATCCAGCGTATCGAACGGCCCAACCACTTACCCACAGTCCTTGGGAAGAAATTTTTCCACCTTCCAAGTAGACGGGAAGGAATATAGAGGTTCTTTTATCATTAAAAAGTATGGAAGTAATGGAATCGAAATCGTCAATGTATTAGGGATTGAAGATTATATCAAGGGTGTAGTCCCAAATGAATCATACCCTTCTTGGCACATGGAAGCATTAAAAGCACAATCAGTGACTGCCAGAAGCTATGCATATGCTTCTGGAATTCTCTCTAACACAACCAGCAGTCAAGTATATAATGGATTTAGTTCAGAGCATTCAAGAACAAATGAAGCTGTAGAAGCTACAAAAGGTGAAGTGGTAAAGTATCAAGGGAAACCAATCATGACCTTTTTCGGAGCGGCTAGTGGCGGTGTGACAGCCAATTATGGAGATGTATGGTCAAGCGGCGGACATAAACCTTACTATGCCTCTGTTCCGGATCCATATGAAGCACAAGCTATTGCAGAAGCCGGGGCCATGGTGCAACGGGCGCACAAGTGGACCTTTAATTATAGTGCCAATGAATTGCTTTCCGAATACACGCTTGTAACTAAGCAACCTTTTTCTCCTACAGTATCTTTGCTTGATATGGAAATTACGAAAACTGGTGCAAACGGGGAAGTTAGTAGTGTTACGTACAAAACTACCGATGGAACTTTCACCAGAACAGGAAACGAAGGCCAGATCAGAGCCATTTTCCCTTCTGAACCTGCTTTCTATAACATGCTTCCTTCTAGTATGTTTAATGTATCTTATACCAAAGATTATACAGTAAAACTAGCTGATCAGGATGTAGATGCATTCAGCGTCTATAACCAAAAAATCCAACTACCTAATGGTACTCAGTCTATTACAGGAACAGATGTTAATATTCTTTCTTCTTCTGGAACTGTCTCGCACCCGAGTGCACCAAAAACCATTACAGTATCCGGTGGCGGATGGGGACATCGAATCGGGATGAGCCAATGGGGAGCACAAGGATTCGCTAAATTTGGAAACAAGAACTATAAAGAAATACTTGTTCATTATTATCCGGGAACAGAAGTATCCTCTCAATATTAAGAAAACCCCCAAGAGTCATTTTGACTTTTTTGGGGGTTTCTTTGTGCTTATCAATTTATATCCAAGTGTTCTTTAAGCTCTACAATTACTTCATCCAGTGACTCCTGGTCAATTTCATAATAGTATATACCTTCAATGTTGCTGTCCGCTCCATTAAGGTTTACACTTTCAATCTTAGAGCTACCTACATCGGAATACGTTCGCAGTAAACTTATCATGTCCTTGGTCTTTAAACTTGTCGTAACGTTTTCACCAATATGATTTAATATATCATCAAGTTCCAGCAATATTTTTTGTGGAGATGCAGAATCAATTGCAGCAGAAATAACTTGTTTTTGACGATCGATTCGACCCAAGTCACCACGAGGATCATACTTCCTCATTCTCACATAGGCGAGGGCTTCTTCACCAGTCAACGTGTCCTTACCTTCTGCAAAATAAACGCGTTCACCTGTCCCAGCAATCACCTCAGAGAAATTAAACGGAACATCGACTGTAACTCCACCCAACTCGTTCACTATCTCTACAAAGGCTTCAAAATTAATTGTCGCATAGTAGTCGATAGGTATATCCAAAAGATTTTCTAAAGTATCAATCGCCATATCTGGGCCACCGAAAGCGAATGCATGATTTATTTTATCATACTCTCCCCGGCCTACAATTTCTACTCTTGAGTCCCGAGGGATACTTAGCATTTTAATGGTTTTATCGTCAGGGTTTAATGTTAAAACAATAATGGTATCAGTTCTTCCATTGGCTCCACCACTTGAATAGTCCTCAATACCGAAGAGTGCTATGGAAATGGGTTCCTTCATTAAAGACACATTTTCTTCCCTCAGTTTGGAGTACTCCCCTCTTTCCAATTCCGAGTGGGTATCCTGCATGGTAGCAAAAAAACGGTATACATAAAAACTTCCTATTAACAATAATATAAACAAGCTAAATAGGATTAGTTTGGCAATTCTTCTTTTATTCAGCTTTTTCCTTCTAACACTTCTACTATTTTTATTCATTGATTCATCTGCCTTAAATAGGATTAAGCAAAAGCAAACTAATGATTAGTTTGCTTTTACTTTTGGTCTACCGATGGAATAATATTCAATTTTCTCTTTAGACATTACATCTGAATCAAAGCAATTTCGTCCATCGATGACAATCGCTGTCTTCATATTATCCTTGAAAGCATCAATTGATAAGGATTTCACTTCATCCCATTCTGTAACAATTAATGCTACATCTGCATCAGCAAGAGCTTTTTCAGCTGAATCCACGTATTTGACCTCGGATGGTAATACTTTTTTTGCATTCTCTATAGCAATTGGATCATATGCAGTAATTTCAGCCCCTAGTTTCACTAGCTCTTGTGCAATATAGATTGACGGTGCTTCACGCATATCATCCGTGTTAGGTTTAAAAGCCAGACCAAGCAATGCAACCTTGACTCCCGAAATGGAATCAAAAACTTTTTTCATTTTTTCAACAAGTAACAGCTTTTGCTTATTATTAACCGAAGTGATGGCTTTAATTATTTTTGCATCATATTCAACTGTATTGGCCATATGATTCAGGGCACTAACATCCTTAGGGAAACAAGAGCCACCATAGCCAATGCCTGCATTGAGGAATTTATTCCCTATTCTATCGTCCATACCCATTGCTTTGGAAACTGACTCTATATCCGCTCCCAAAAGATCGCAAAGGTTAGCCACTTCATTGATAAAGCTAATTTTCGTAGCTAAAAATACGTTAGAAGCGTACTTAATCATCTCTGCACTTCTTATGTTAGTATGGAAAACAGGGCAATTCAATGGCTTATACAGTTCTTCCAATTTAATTGCAACACCGTCTTTTTCTGAGCCGATGACAATTCGATCAGCATTAAATGTATCATAAACGGCAGAGCCTTCTCGTAAGAATTCCGGATTTGATGCTACATCAATCTGTACATCTGCATTTTTGTTTTCATTTAAGATACCTTTGACGATTTCATTCGTACCTACTGGCACAGTACTCTTTACTACAACGATGGCATCTCTCTTTAACTGTGTCGCAATATCCATTGCGGCTTGCTCAATGTATTTCAAATCGGCAGCACCTGATTCGTCTTGAGGGGTCCCAACTGCAATAAAGATTACATCTGCATTAGAAAAGCCTTCCTCATGACTGACGGTGAAAGAAAGTCTGCCTTCGTTAATATTTTTAACCATCAATTCATCCAAACCTGGTTCATATATAGGAGAAATACCTTTGCTCATCTTGTCCACTTTATTTTGATCAATGTCCACACATACTACTTTATGTCCGATGTCAGAAAGACAAACTCCAGTTACCAATCCAACATAACCTGTACCTACAACTGAGATGTTCATATTACCCTCCAACAACTAATTCATGATTTTTTTCAAATAGTTTCTTACTTCTTCTTGCAAGTCCGATCTTTCAAGGGCAAATTCGATTTGCGCCTGAATAAATCCAAACTTATCCCCTACATCATATCTTCTGCCTTTAAAATCATAAGCTAATACTGCATTCAGGGTATTCAATTTGTTAATCGCGTCTGTAAGCTGTATCTCGCCACCAGAGCCTGGTTCTTGGTTTTCAAGAATATCAAAAATATCTGGAGTCAATACATACCTACCCATTATTGCCAAATTGGAAGGTGCATCCTCTTTTTTCGGCTTTTCTACTAAAGAATGGATATCATACACATCTAAACTCTTTTCCTTTGCAGGCGAGATGATCCCATACTTAGATACTTCCTCGTCAGGTACAGTTTGCACCCCAACGACAGATGACTCGTATTTATCATATACATCTATAAGTTGTTTGAGACAAGGCACTTCAGATTTAACGATATCATCCCCAAGAAGAACAGCGAATGGCTCATTCCCGATAAATCTGCTTGCAACTGAAATAGCATGCCCTAATCCTTTTGGCTCTTTTTGGCGAATATAATGAATATTTGCCAGGGATGATATTTCTTGTACTTCCTTGAGCATTTCCATTTTATCTTTTTTATAAAGAGTTTCTTCCAACTCGTAAGATTTATCGAAATGATCTTCAATCGCTCTTTTTCCACGACCACTTACAATGATAATATCCTCGATACCTGATGCTACTGCTTCTTCAACAATATATTGGATAGTGGGTTTATCCACAATAGGAAGCATTTCTTTAGGTTGTGCTTTTGTTGCAGGTAAAAATCGGGTACCTAAACCTGCAGCTGGAATAATCGCTTTTCTCACTTTCATATTTACACCTGATTTCATATTAGTTTTTATAATATTCTTTGTACCAACTAACAAACTTTCCTAATCCTTCGTTGAGACTGGTGGAAGGTTTAAATCCTACTGCATCTGTCAGGTCTTGTATGTCTGCATATGTTGCTTCGACATCCCCTGGTTGCATTGGGAGATACTCAATATTTGCTTTCTTGCCTAAATGATTTTCAAGGATGTGGATGAAATCCATCAAGTTTTCAGGTTGGTTATTTCCAATATTGAACACTCTGTATTTTGCTTTGCTGTTATATCCGTTGTCCAATTTTGCGACTGTCTCTTCTTCAGGGATATTATTTGTTAAACGGACAATCCCTTCGACAATATCATCGATGTAGGTGAAGTCCCGTTTCATTTTCCCATCATTGAATACCTTGATAGTTTTTCCTTCTAAGATATTTTTCGTGAATGAAAAATAAGCCATATCCGGACGTCCCCAAGGACCATAGACGGTAAAGAATCTTAGGCCAGTCACTGGGATTCCATATAAATGACTGTAAGTATGAGCCATCAATTCATTGGATTTCTTAGTTGCTGCATATAAGCTTACCGGGTAGTCAACCTTATCTTCTACAGAGAAAGGCATCTTCGTATTCGCTCCATATACAGAACTAGAAGAAGCATATATAAGATGCTTGATATCATGATGTCTGCACGCTTCAAGGATATTAAGGAAACCGTTGATATTGGAGTCAATATAAGCATGCGGGTTTTCTAGGCTGTATCTAACCCCTGCCTGTGCTGCCAAATTGATTACAGTATGGATGGAATGCTTTCCAAAAACATCAAATACATCTTCTTTATTAGCTAGATCCAATTTATAAAAAGTGAACTTGTCGTTTTCAAGTAAATTCAATCTATCTTCTTTTAATTGAACGTCGTAATAATCATTGACATTATCCATACCAATTACTTCTATTCCTTCTGCAAGAAGTCTCTGTGTCAAATGGTATCCAACAAATCCCGCAGCTCCTGTAACTAAAATCTTCATTCTTACACCTCAATCTAAATTTTTGTTTTCTGTCTTGGATCAATATATTTACTGTATTTCATCAATAAACTTGTAATAAAAGATGGCAAAATACCCAATAATATCGGAATGGACACAGCCATCAATCTATCAAGAGGATTACTTTTTATTTCCCTAGTACCTCTCCAGCGTATTTTCGCATCCAACCATCTATGTTTTAACCCACGTTTTTTCGCATGATTTGTGATAACTCGATATAACATCAGATACTCAGGAAGATTTGCCATTTTATAGCCTCTTCCAATGAAACGGAACCAAAGGTCTATATCCTGGGCTACTCTATAGTTTGTATTATACCCTTTAAGCGTTTTAAGATGGTCCGTCTTCATGATAACAGAAGGATGAATCATTGGACTAGCTTTAACAATAACCTTTCTGATGTTTTGATGATCAGTCGGTACTCTTCTCTCTTTGATGAAATTACCGTTTTCATCTATATCTTTGGCCCATGTACCAAGAACACTCACATCTGGATTATCAGCAAGATATTTCATTTGTTTTTCTAATCTTTCCGGCATACATATATCATCAGCGTCCATCCTCGCTACAAAAGGAGTATCCACTGAGTCGAGAATTTCATTTAAAGAAGAAGTCAATCCTGTATTAACTGAATGTACATTTATAAGTTCAAAGCGATCATCTAGCTCACACCATTTTTTAACCTTTTCCAAGGTTAGATCTTTTGAATTATCGTCGATTATCTTAACTTTAAAATGCTTATATGTTTGATTTGCAATACTTTCAAAAGCTTCATCAATTGTTGTATCACAATTAAAAGTAGAAATCATAAAAGTCACTAATGGCTTTTCCATTCTAATCCTCCAAGCTAATAAAAACTGCTACTATAACAGCTAGAGATTTTTCCAAAAAAAAGGCGTTTAGAATGTATCTATCCGCCCTGTATTAACTATTAAATTCTTCTTTGAGGTATGGACCCCACAAATACTTTAATTTTTCGGATAAAGGTTAATAAAGGTCTATAGTTATTATTTATCAAAGATAACTTTTCTATTAACAATTGAATAACTATCAACAAGCCTAAGAATATAATGGCAGCACCTAGCAGGTTCGCTTTATAGAATGAAATTGCAGATATTGCAAAATATATTGCTATACCATAAATAAATAATACAGCTTTTCTATGAGTGAATCCTACTGCTAACAAGCGATGATGCAAATGATTCTTATCCGGAGACATAATAGCTTGATTATTTAGTTTCCTCCTGATTATGGCAATTAATGTATCTGTTATTGGTACACCCAAAATGATAATTGGAATGATGAGTGTAACAAAAGTTACCTGCTTCAATCCAATCAAAGAACCAACCGCTAACAAATATCCTAAAAGCAGTGAACCAGTGTCACCCATAAATATTTTTGAGGGGTGAAAGTTAAAGAATAGGAATGCCAATGTGCTTCCCATAACAGCCAATGCTAATAATGCTACCATCGTATTGCCGATGATCAGGGCCATTGTAAAAATAGCAGAAAAAGCAATGATTGAGACGCCGGAAGCCAATCCATCCAGGCCATCAATTAAATTCACTGCATTTGTAATCCCGATGATCCATACGAGTGACACGACAAAAGCAACAATCCAGCTGATTTGTATATCCCCTGAAATGAAAGGGATCGTAATTACCTTGATTTGAATTCCGTTTAATAGCACAACCAGTGCAGCCACAAGTTGACCCAATAATTTTATAATTGGTGATAACTCAAATTTATCGTCTAAAAATCCAGTTATAACAATAATAGTAGCACCAAGGATGATGCTCATGGGTAATGTAACACCAACAAAAATTGTTGAGTATAATATAGCGAAGATAAATCCACCATAAATCGACAAACCGCCTAAACGTGGCTTGCTTACTGTATGGACTTTTCTTGCATTCGGTTTATCTACCACACCAATTTTCTTGGCAAGTTTGATAACTGCTGGTGTCAGCAATAAACTTACTAAGAATCCTACTACAAACACGATAATGTAATTTACAATAGTCATTTACACACCTCTTTTGCTGACAATCAACATTTATGCATTTCACTTTTGTTAAGCAAAATAATCATAACACAGGTCCTGAAAAGACGTCTACTATAATAATTTAACAAAGTGTGTACTTCTATTGTGCATATTTACAACTTTTTTTAGTAAAGCAAGTATTGGTATATCAACATTTTACACCGATTGAAAGGACTAGCTGCATGTAAAAAAGCCCTTCCAATATGGTTTCAATCACTTTACATTCTTGTTACAAATTTTGACGTCAACATTCTCCCCTCGATATTTCACGACAATTATTGATGCATTTTATTTTTCTTTATATTCTCTATACCCACTTCTTTTTATTTCATTCTCAAATACAGAAATAATCATCGAAGCAAATAACACGAATACCATCTTTGTCATGATTGTTGTTGTGATAGATCCCAAAAACAAAAATAGTAGGGAGAAAACAGCAAAACCTCGCACTTCAGGTTTTTCAAAGAGATATTTCCTTGCTCTGTAGTAAAAAACAATAAATGGAGTGGCAAACATCACATATCCAATCACACCGAATTGCATGATTCTCATTACCAGCTCACTGTCTATGTACCTAATGTTAAGGGCCTCCAAGGACTCTAAAGTGATTCTTCCGCCAAATAGTCCATTTATCGGATTAAGCCCCTCCAAGAACCAGGTATACATTTTCATGCGGTGTCCAATTGAATGACTCCTGAATTGGCTTCCACCTGCAACCAAGTCTTGAAAAGTGGTAGAAATCCACCAGTTAAAGAATGGATTAAGGAAAAATAAAGCTACAAATAATAATATAGTGGAAAGGCTTATCAACGAAAGTCTTTTAACAATAGACTTCCAGTTATTACCTTTTAAGATGAAACTTCCACCTTCCAGGATGATAATTGTTAAAAGGGCAGCCCGACCGCCGGATATTCCGGCAACAACAAGAGTTAATAGAAGGTAAAGGTATTTATATTTTGGTTCCTTGATGGAAAGGTACTTCCCGATGAAGTAAATAAGAAAGCCGTATAATCCGGCATGAACCAGTAAACCCGAAGGTCTTGCCAAAATGGCGGTAATCGCGGTTGATGGACTTGCAATATTACCTTTTGCGTACAAATCATAATATACTTTAATTATATGGGCAAAAGGAGGAAAAGCTTTTACCAATATAACTAAAATTACATTGACATAAAAATAAATCTTCAATAATTCGTGCGTATATTTAATTTTAGAAAAAATAGGAATCAACATTAAATACATGATAGGAAAAACAAAGTATGATACATCCTTCAGTGAAAGTGAACCTTTTATGACTGCAAGAAAAAGCCCATGTCCTATAAAGTATACTGCACTAATGATAAGGGCAACGAGGTACTCTTTTGGAAAAGTGTTTTTCAAACTATTCACTGATAAAGGAAAAACTTTTTCTCTATTGTGATACATATAAAAAATTATGCCGAACGGTAAAAACAAAATGAAAGGCATATTAGAAATTGTTAGTATTGGAAATAAGAGAATCAATAGTACACAAACTATAAACCACATAATAGCCTCCAGATTTTTTCTAAGTTAGTTAAAACCTATATAATTTTATCATACCCATCTATTGGTTGATACATTTTACAAATAAAAAGGACTTTACGTATGTACGCATGTCCTTTCTATCCTAAAGATTCTGTTCATCTTCAAAATTATTTTGCATATGTCAGAATCGATCTCCAAAAATCATTGATATGACTATCTGGGACCTCTTCTAGCTTTTTCTCTATTTGTGTTGTTTTTCCACTTGTATAAAGATCATAAAGTTCTCCCATGATTTCTTTATCATCCATGAAGTCAAGTTGGTTGATTTTCGCTTCCCAATCCAATCTGGAGTTTGAATAAATGGCAGCATATTCAGCAGCGTTGGTCTTTTCACCAATCATCCATTCGGCTAAAGCTATGTGAGCAACCACTAAATCACTTTGAAATTCTTTTACATAAAGGCCGTCAACCATTTCTCTCGCCTTTTCGTAGTTCCCCTGACTATATTGACTTTTAATATAAAGAAGTTCCACAAAAAGATCATATTGATCTAATGACAAGTACTCCCTATATATCCGCTCTACATCATCCCAGGATTTAGTGTAATAATAATACTCCATTAAATCACTGACCACTTCAATATTCGGGGATAATTCCGCCAATTGAATTAAATATGGTTTTTGCTTGACCAATTGGACTTTTCTATCATAAGTTTCTTCGTAAATATTCAAGGAGCGCACCATATTCAATGAATGAACATCTTCTGGGTTCTTATCGATATTCTCTCGATATCTATCTAAAGCCCCACTGATATCTCCTTCTAAAAGGACTTCATCTGCTGCACTCAAGTCATTGTGAGAGATTTGGAAGTAAGGGAGGCCCGCTTTTGCATCTTTTTGATACCCATTGCTTCTTGCCAATAAATTTCCTTCCCTGTCATATGCAGTTACATACCAATAAAAAATGGAAGAAGGATTGGAGAAACCAAGTAGGGCTTTTTCGATGTTGGCCGCGTTGTTCTTTTTAACACCAAGCCGTTTCAGGCGCATTTCGTCTTTGCTTATTTCCAATTCATTTTTTCTGACGTCAGAAAATACAAGGGTGCTTGTGCCTGAACCCTCCAACCCAAAACTGATTGCATAGGAATAGGCCCCAGGAACTTCTTCCCATCTTAATTTTAACTCTTCCCCAGTTACTTCTTCATAATTGATAGGGGTGGTCAATGTTATGAGGGGGTGTAATTCCACATCAATTTCATTGTCCTCTCCATCCCCTTTTATCTCAACTGGATAGTTTATCTGGGATTGGAAGCTTTCATCATTAAGTTGGGTGTGATCCACACCGACTACCAATTTATATTTTCCAGGTAGTATATCTTCAAATTCAAATTCACCATTTTCGTCTGTCATCGTTCTATATTTTAATGCTTGAGTGAACCCCATTGAACTATCAGGATGCTTCACAAGGTATACACCCACATCATGAAGTATTTCCTCATTAAACTTTATCGATCCAGAAACAGAGCCAGGTTCCTGTTTAAGGTTCATCATTTCCTTTAGACCAGAAAGACTCTGTAAAAAGGAATCGTCTGCCTTAATTTCGTTATCTTCCAAATAGCTATCTATATCATCCAGTGTGTCTAATGCTTCGCTTTGTTGATTCATTCTGGCATTTAATTCCACTTTGGTCTTTGATAAACTCAAATAATAATTGATTCCATAAGGTTTTGCCAATAAAGTTTCAATAAAACTTAGAGCTTCTTTCATCTTTCCATCCGTGATTTGCTGTTGTATGATCACTTGCGAAAGACCCGCACCGTTTGTTGGGTCTCCCTGATATCTTTCATAGGCGTCCATCAACTGAGACTGAACCTCTTCTGTATTATTCTTTTTCCAGCCTTCCGCATTTAATATCTTGGCCACCTTAACCACATAACCGCCATCTACGTCAGCGTTTTTCAAATAATACAATAAATAAGGATATTTTTCCTCCAAGCTAATAAAGTCTACTTCTTTCTTAACTGGAGCATTAATGTTTGGCGGGGTAAGGAAAACTTCATTAAATTCTGAATAGCTCTTTTGAATCATGAAGGTCTCAATCAGCTGAATTTTCTCTTCTTTATTAATCCTTTTACTCTCCAATAGGTCAAATAAACGCTGCTTACTTTCCGGGCTGCCTTTCGCAATCTCCTGTTCAATTTCTCTTGCCTCAATTTCAGGTTGAAGCATATAGAATGTAAATGAACTCAAAACAACCAATAGGAGGATGATTAAATAAAGCTGTTTACTAGAAATTTTAATCTGCATTTTTCTTTACAACCCCTGAATAATTAGTTTGCCAGTAATTATTTACATCAACTTGAATTAATTGATCAACAGGTTTGGGCGACTTGAAACTTTCTGTGGTCATTGGCATGAGTATTAAACATAGAAGGGTTCCAACAATTATTATACAAAGTGTAGTAGCCGTTACTCTTGAAACCGTTATTTCTTTATTTTCTTTAAAATTATGTATGTTCTTTTTAAATCCATCTATTGCCGGTGATATGTTTTTTAGCATGTTTTTTCCTCCAGAGAAGGTAATTACTTTTCGAGACTTCCTGTTCATCATAAATTTTATTGAGTAAAAATACAACATCTCTAATAAATACTTTATATGGAAAAGGCTGAAAACCATATGGGGTTATCAGCCCTCTTTGAAAAATAATACTTTAATAGCTTTTCACCTTAGAAATTGTATATCTATATTTTCCCGAAGGTGCTGGCGGAATATCATCTGTAAATTCAATTTTCACCCGGCACTGATTACCCATTACCAATTGGATTTTCTCAATCATTTGATCGAGGCTTGTTTTATATTTAGTCATCGGGTCTTCTGTATTGTCTTTAAGTACTATCAGTATTTTCACCAAGCTTTTTTCCTCTTGAATTACTTGGAATTTTTTTATCCATTCATCGAAAAGCACCACTCCCACTATATGGATAAAATACGTCGGGTCCACTATTCCCCCGTCTTCCCTAACAAATACATCTGTAGTTCGGCCTGTTATTTCTTTAAAGAGCGGTAATCCTCTCCCACAACTGCATTGCTTGTCAGACCAAACAGCTAAGTCACCAATCTTATATCTTAACAAAGGCATGGCAAAGTTGGTTAGAGAGGTGACAATCACTTCACCAGTTTCTCCCGGACTTGCAACTGAACCATCCGCTTTAACAAGTTCAACATGGTGGGTACCTAAGGAAACATGTAAGCCTTCGTGTTTCTCGCAGTCACATGCCATATCGGCAACCTCTCTGGAACCATAACGGTTAAAAACCTGTGTCTTAAAAGCACGTTCTACCGTTTCGCGCATATGTGGATATAAATTCCCAGCGGATGTCATAATGGCTTTTGGTGAGTGCACTTTCAAATCCTCTTTTTCAACTAAACGGGCCAATTCATAAATACTACTTACATAGGAGGTAATAAGGCTGGGTTTATATTCATTAATTCTATCGACGTAATTTAACATATCCTCGGATGTCATTTTAAATGAATTTAACCAGATCTCATTTCTGACAAAATTTATCAACCTTACTTTAGCAGATTCTTTACCATGAAATAAATCTCTCTCTGATCCCCAAAGCAAAGCTTTTCTGTCCCCTACTTCATATCCGGCCCATTTATCAAAAATCATTTTATTTGCTCGATTATAATCTTTATAATAACGGTCTTGAATTAATTGAACAGGCTGACCAGTAGAGCCTCCTGAAGAATTTTTATACCATTTTCTTTTATCTAAATCGGATGATTTCATCTGATCAAAGTTTTTCTTAATATCTTCTTTTGTTAAGATAGGGAGATTAGAGAAATTTTCAATAAAAATTTCACCATTTTCATTGGCAACCCCACTATCCAATAATTTCTCTTTATAATACGGAACATTATCAAAGCAATGTTTTACCAATTTTATTAGTTTTTTCTCTTGCACTGCTTTTATTTCAGCTTGGCTCTTCCATTGCAGGTCTTCCAACTCGTTGATAAATGTTAGTGTATCGCTCGTTACATTTAAGTTTGTTTTCCATAATCCATTTCTCCAGCCCATAAACTACACTCCTCCTTCAACCCTATTGTTTTGACGATTCTTAACTAAGTAAATGGCCCCAAGTATAAGGACAAGATTGAAAATTGCTCCCGCTATACTATATAACGCAATACTTGTTAAAGCAGTATAATATAAACCTCCAATTACAATAGTTAAAGTTCTAGCGGCAAAAAGTAAAATTTCATAATACATTAGATACTTTTGATAGCCGTATACTTGTATCACAACAAAAGATGGCGAGTTGACAAAACCAATAAACAACCACAAAATCATCCATTGCGCATATCCTCCCGCTTCATACCAGTTACTCCCTAGTGCAAAACCGAATAAAGGTTTACCCCAAATAATAATGATGATTGATGGTATAACTCCAAGAGCAAGAAGTCCCAGCGTAGCTTTTACCAATAATCGATACACATTTTCTCCATTATTAAATGCAGTAGAAGCTCTTTGAAGGAAAACTTGTTTTACAGACTGGGCTATTAAAGTTATAGGCATATTTAAAAGGCGGTGTGATAAAGAATATAGTCCTACCACTTCCGGCCCGAAATAGTATGCTAGTAGGAATGCAGGTATATTTTGTGATAAAGAATTAATAAATGCTTGTGGTGCACTATACTTCGGAAAGTCTTTGTATTCTGCTGCAACTTTCTTACTTTTTTCGACACTTATACTTTCTTTTACCGAAACTTTGTAATTCTTTATAAAATGCATAAGCAACGTGATAAAAGACACTATATGTCCCACTACATATCCAATGACTAATCCTAATGGAGTTGCGCTAAGAAGCCCCATTGGAATTTGGACACCTAATGTTCCTACTGACCGAAGCGCTTTTGAAGAAGCAACTCTTCCAAAGTGTTGCTTTCTAGTATACCAGTAATTTAAACTTTGAAAAATTCCGGAAGCAAATATACTAATTGGCAACCACCATAGCCAAGGTTTTAATTCTGGGGAGTCCATCGCCCGAGAAAACATATCACCGAACAATAGAATAAGTATGATACTGATAAAAGTAGTTAAGAGAACACATATATTAGAAATCCATAATACATTTGCTGCATCCTCTTCCTCTTTAGGCAGCACAATTGCCAATTCATATCTCCAAGTCGCTATAACAGATAATACAATCACTATAGAAGAAAATAATGTAAAAATCCCGAAAGCTTCCGGATCATATAATCTACTCAGTATCGGGGCAGCCGCTACTAATAACCCTTGAGAAATGGCGGTACCGGACATTAGCACTGCTACATTTTTAGCAAAAGAACCTTTTTTCAATTTTCCTTTTAACACATTTAGCACCTTCTAAAATTATAGGAATATTCATCTTGCTTATTATAGTACAAGTAACCATTATTTCATAAAAATAAATAAAAACGAAACAATGAAGTAAAAAAATGTTTCCTTACATCTTTACATATCGTAAAAGTCCCCTTGCTATACAAAGGGACCCTGGCATTCTTTTCGCTATTTCTTATTAATCACTTCAGAATAGATTTTTTGATAGTTTCTTGACATGACTGTAGAACTCAGATGGTTATTGATGATTGCAATGGCAGCATTCCGATAGGTTTCATCCTCGTTGGCTACCCCACTGATAAGATCAAACTTTCCAATGAGTCCGGATTCACTTCCTGTTTCAAAGAGAAAACCAGCTTGATCGTCGTACTCAAGGATTTCTTTATGGGGATTGATATCAGAAAGACAAGTCGGCAAGCCGACAGCCATCGCTTCCAGTACGGAGTTAGGCAAGCCCTCTGCTTTAGAGGCAGAAACAAACCAATCAGAAGCTTTCAGATAATCGTCTACATTCGAAACACGACCAATGATTTTGATATTCTCATGGCCCTCTGCCAATTTTTCGCAACTTTCTCTTAATGGACCACCACCCACAAAGAGTAAAATACTTTCCTTGGCTGCTTTACTTTTTAGAAAAGACTTAATGACCAACTCCGGATCTTTTCTACTGCTGAGATGCCCAACAGAGATAATGATTTTCTTGTTTGCAGGTAAACCAAGTTGCTGCTTCAATTCATCCTTTACGGTCTTGTCCACAGGACTAAATTCTTCGGTGTTTACTCCATTTTGAACTGCAGTTAATTGCAAACCTTTTCCTCTTAGGTATTCCGCTACACTCTTGGAACAAGCTACTGGCTCATCTATCTCTTTTAAGACTTTCATTTGGACATTAGCCATGATTGTCCCCATGAATCTCCCGTAAGTCATTTTATAGTCATAATGCGGATAGTTTCTGATAGTAGTGATTCTTACATATTTTTTTAAAGAGAACGCAGAAATGACATCGGCCCTAATGCCCTGTGTCTGGACAATATCTGTTTTATTACTTTCTAGAATCTCTTTGATTTTGGACACTGCCTTGAAACTTTCGTTTCTGGATAATTTCAGTTGATGGACTTTTATATCATTTGCCAAGTATTTATCAATAAAGGTTTCTTCCGGTTCCGGAGAGAGCGTAATAACCTCAGCTTGAAATTTTGTTTCATCTAAATTCTTAATTATGTTAAATAGTTGATTTACTGGACCACTTCTTTTTAAAGTGGAGACAATATAGGTTATCTTAATCATAGTTCTCCCTTCAAATATCATCACAGAAATTCCGTGAAGGTATGAAAATGCTTTTACATTTTACTTTATATTATTTAATAGGCATAGATTGCGTTATTATAAATAAAAAATTCACTCTAGGTTTTATTCTGATTAGTTGACTGTAGTACTGATACATATTTCAACAAAAAAGGTGGTAGGAGAAGGGCTACCGCTTTTACATTAGGGTAATAGTAGAAGCTTTTACAAGTAAACTTCAATGAATAGAAGTAACTTGTACGATGAACCGCTTTGGAACAATGTAAAAAGCGGGAAGACATAAATCTCCTTTTTAGGTGATTCTCATTTCCCTTCAAGATTTCATTATATTTTTCAAATAAATATTTTAACGCCTTATGGTGATTTTCACTTCGACCACTGATTTGCGTATTCGCTTTTTTAGAAATAGTATAACGGACATTATATTTATTATCATGTGCCACTTTAGTTATCCTACAACATCTTATCCATAGGTCATAGTCCTGCATGGCTGGAAGATTATCATCAAAGCCTCCCGCCTTTTCAAATACACTCTTTTTTAGTGCGACGGACGAAGTGGTTCCTATATAATTGTCTTCTAATATTTTGGGGTAAAGGTTACCAGATGCTATAGCGGGAATCTTTCTGATCACTTTGTTCCTATTAGTATTATAGACAACCAGTTTCCCCGAATACACCAATCCAACGTCGGGGTTTTCTGTAAAAACCATCAACTGATCCTTAATTTTATCGGGTTCCCAATTATCATCATCATCCAAAAACATAAGAATATTCCCTGAAGCGCGTGTAGCTCCAAGGTTTCTTGCATAGCAAGCACCCCTGCTTTTTTCGATTTTCACTGTTATTATCTTGTAAGGGCTTTGAAAGCTTTCTAAAAAAAGCTCCGTTCTCTTATTTTCACCATCAATAACCACAATAACTTCGTCTGGCTTTACTGTTTGCTCGTTAATACTTTTTAAGGCTAGGAGCAAAAGATTCGGTCTATTGTGTGTAGGGATGATTACAGACATCTGATACATTTGCTTTCACCCTATCCCTTCATTTCTTCTAACCTTTTTAGAAAAAACATTTCGTATTTATCTAAAACATATCCAGCTTCCATTTGTTTTAGGTGATGGTCAATCATAGACTGGTCATGGGAAGATAATTGTGTAAACTGATCAATTATTGCAGATGCCAAGGCATTGATATCCCCGACGGCAACTAACCTGCCTAACTCTCCACCCTTTAGTATTTCTTCAGGACCACACTTACAGTTAGTTGATATGGCTGGAACACCTAAATGCAAAGCTTCGACTAAGACATTCCCAAAACCTTCCCATTTAGATGTTAATACAAAAAGGGTGGCTTTTTTTATGTAAGGATAAGGATTTTGTTCATATCCCCGGATATCCACTACTTTTTCCAATTTTTCCTGTTGGATAATACTGATCATTTCCTCTTTGATAGTGGATTTCCCATCACCTAGGATTATTAACCTCGTCTTCGGTAAGACAGATTGAACCTTCGTAAATGCATATAATAGTGTGGGATAATCCTTTGCCTCAAAAAACCTTCCAACAGCCACAATAGTATTATATTCCTTATTTTCCAACCAAGGGTGAGTAATTGGTTCCATTGCTTTTCTTTTAAGAGTTTCATCAATAACTGGATTATAGATAACTTCTATTATATCACTTGGAAGCTTCAAGAACTCCCCCGTTTCCTTAGCAACACACTGAGAGACAGCCACAAAGCCCTTAGCTCTTGGAAATAATCTCCGCATGATCAATGGATAAAACCCATGTATGAAGCTTCTCGGTTTTACTAAAGATAGCTTCAAATTAGTATGAAAACTTATTATATGACATATTTCTTCCCTGGACAGCCTCACAGCTAAACTTGCTACAATATTAGCATTATCCAAAGCTGATAGAAACACATGTGGTTTACTATGAATTAAATATTCACGTAATTTCCATATACTTAGAAAGGTTTTGGGGGCAGCTAAATCTACAATATGTACTTTTGAAGAAACGGTCGAAATTAAAGATCCCTTTTTATTCACCAGCACCAGATCAACTTTATATCCTTTTGCAGCAAACCCATTTGCTAAAGAAATGATAACCTTTTCTGCCCCACCCATCGTAAGTACCGGTATAAAGAAGGCAATATGTTTCATCTATATTCATTTTCCTTATCTAGCTTTTCAAAGCAAGTTTCACTATTAATCATTATAAGAAACCTCTTATCTTTTTATGATTTTCCTACTCATTTTCAATACTCTTTTCCGGGCATCCAAAATGTTAAACAAAACTCCCGCTATCCCAAAAGCTGATACTCCCACAATCAACTGGACAATCAATATAACCGCTCCTGTCCTTTCGTGTAATGGCCATAGCGCTATACACATGATACAGGAAGAAGCCACTATCTTTATAAAGTTCAGTAAAGGGAATGGCAAAGAATCAAATTGAACGTGCACAATGATCCAACTGAGTATAACAGCCACAGCATACGCTACTACTGTAGCTATAGCCGCTCCTTCCAATCCATAAACGGGTATTAATGTAAAATTTAACACAACATTAATAACGGCAGCAATAACTACCGGAAAGATCTGCAGGGCCGTTTTCTGTTTAAGATGAAACATAATATCAACGCAATATAGTTTAAATCCTTTCAAAAATGCCCCGATTGTTATGTATGGAATTAAAAGCATTGCATCCCCACGAAATGATTTCCCCAAGAACAAATGAACAATATTAGGTGAAATAAGGATAAACCCTGTTACAGCCGGTAGAGCAATTAAAAAAAGAAGGCCAGTATTCTTTTTGACTTGTTCGAATGCTGCACTCTCGCCTTTCTCTTCCATTATTTTAATAGCAATAGGAAACGCTGCAAGATTAATGATCATCATTAAAGTAAAAATGGTCTGCTCAGTTAAGTCATAGGTTACAGCATAAATCCCTGTCGCACCTGAATCTAGTAAATAATTAATAATAAGCCTATCAGAATTATGAATGACTACCCCCATTAGTAAAGTGATGGTTAAAGGCATTCCATACTTTAAGAACTTCTTTACATAATCTACACGGAAATAGTCTGGCTCCACAGTCATTTTCCAGTATTTAAATGTTGGGTATAAAAGTGTGATCCAAGTGCCCATGATCAAGCCGATAAGAAGCCCAATCTCTGCAAAGCCTGCAAAGATGAAAGTAGTCCCCAGTAAAAGTCCTAGTGTCGTCCTGCTAAATGCTAACCATCCATATGATTTCGGTGACAGCTTTGCACGCATCAAACTCAAATTAACACTGTTCCAAGACTGTGTCCAAGAGAGTGTCAACGTAACCATTATTATAATAGGAGAAAATTCAGTATTTTTAAAAAACAACATGACGACCGCACCAATAATGAATGTTGTGATTACTAGTCCAATAAATGATATCTTAATGGTTTCAAAAAAGCCCAAATCGTTTTTTAATTGGAGATAGTAACGGAGCAAGCTTAGCTTAATCCATTCAAATAGAACGGCATTAACTATACCAGCAATAGCAAAAACTAATGCATACATCCCATATTCTTCAGGAGACAATAGTCTAGTAAAAATGGCAATACTGGCAAAGCTTATTATTGCAGGGACACCATGGGACAAAAAGTAGGCAAAAGCATGTCTAGAAGACATTGTTAAATTTCCTCCCAATCCAAGAACAAATCAGTTAATTCTATACTATTATACATAAAACAATCATTTACTTAAACTAGTTGCTTTGATATAAAGCAGTATCTACCTTGTAGGTTCTGTTTTCAATTTCAGTTCAAGAAAATTGGGGCTGACTCATGAAAAGACAAACATAATTTAATCAAATATCCAGAATGGCGATATGAAGCTTTTAACGAAAAAAAGAGGAGAGTAACTTTACGTTACTCTCCTCTCACATTTAAATCTTAGAATTATTGTAATAAATCTTTAAGTTTGTTGTAGATGGAATCACTAACCGCATATTTACCACCAAGTACAGCTACGTTAGCCACATTGTTATCGACTAAGTAGTTTTCAACGGAAGGATCCAAATCATTACCTACTAGTAGGATTCCACTATCCACTGCAGCCGCTAAAGCAGCACCTGATAATGCATCAGCAAATTGTTTACCCGTTGCTACGAACATTCCAAGCTCTACATTAGGCTCGAAGTATTCTGCAACTGCTACGCTTGTTTCATAGCGAGTATTACCAGCAATGCGCTCTGGATTTGGAAGATCACTCTCCACAGATTCAGAAACTGCTTCCACTCCACCAATAACTAGAGCTTCAGTTGCGCCTAGCTCACTGATGGTATCGCTAGTACGCTCAGGTAGTTCATTTGTAGCAGTCAATAAGATAGGCAGGTTGTTAGCACCAGCATATGATGCAACAGAAAGAGCATCTGGGAAGTTCTTGCCATTAACAACGACAACAGCATCAGAACCTTCCGGAGCAACTTCGTGTGCAATTTTAGCAGCTGTATCATAACGTGATTCACCAGCTAATCGCACAACCTCAATCTTACTATCAATAGATTTAACTTGAGCATCAACTTCAGACCCGATCGCTTCATATCCACCTAGGATATAAACTTTCGTGGCTCCAAGTCTGGCAATCTCTTCTTTCGTTACATCTTCCAACTTGTTAGTGCGTGTCAATAATACAGGTGCATCATATTTGGCAGCCAATGGTACACCAGCTAATGCATCCGCGAAGTTATCCCCACGAGCCAATACTACCACATCAGAAGATTCAAAACCTGCTTGGCTGATAGCTACTGATGTTTCATAACGATTTTCGCCTTCAAGACGGAATATTTCCCCGCCGTCAGTACGATGGATCACGATTTCTTCGGTAGTTGTATTACCTGCAAGGTCCACAAGCTTTAATTCAAACACGTTTTCACCTGGCTCAAGAGTAAGCTCAGTTGTTACTTCCGTGCTGAATGGTACCATATTGTAGCCAGCCATTTCATTGTAGAACTCTTCACTTCCATCAATGAGGAATCTTAACTCTTCAGCATTATCAGAGATATGTGTAGTCAGCTCAACAGTCTCTGTTTCACCGCTAACTCTTGTTGGAACATCCACTGATAATTCAGGAGCAGTTGTATCAACAAAGATCATACGGCTATTTGTTAAAGAATGTTCGTTTCCAGCTTCATCAACTGCAACTATTTCAATTGGATTAGCTCCATCTTCAAAGGTAACAACTGTTTCAAAGTTGTAAACAGAGTTCTCTTCATCCCATACTAATTCTGTTGCTTGTCCATTAACTGTGAATTCTTTGATTTCTGTTTCATCTGTTACAGTACCAGCCACTTTAACATCACTAGTGTCATGGATACTGAATGTTTCTGGAGTATTCACTGTAATGACAGGATTGCCTCCATCCACAGCTCCAACTGTAGCTTCAGAATAGTTTCCAGCATAGTCAACAGCGATAACAGTGACTTCACTAGAAGCAGAAACAGCTTTGTCAAATTTGTAAGATGTAGCATCCGCTGCTAGAGGAGTTTCCAGCACCGACTCACCATCTACCAAAATATCAAAGTAAGAAACACCGGAACGTTCGTCGGTAGCCTCAAAGTTCACAGTGTACCCATCAACGCTTGCAGATACTTCAGGTGCAACTGTATCTACGATTACTGGTACTTTTACAGATTGAGGTGCTTTTCCTTCAAAATCGACTGTCGTTGCGATTTCAAAGATATATTCGCCATCTGCTGCTACTGTGTTCTTCACTTTTCCATCCCAACCATTTTCAGGATTTAAGGTGTAATAAGCTCCAAGCCCACGATCATAGTAATGTTTTCTAACATCTTTTTCAGATTTGATTTTACGTAGTGTATTTCCTTCACTATCAAGAACTTTGTATTCAACTAGTTTAGCATTACGCAAGAATGATAATACAGGAATTGCCTCATCATTCACACCATCACCATTTGGAGAGATAGCGATTGTTGCATTGTTAAATGTGTCAGCAGCCGGATTATATCCTAAATAGTTGTAATCATCACCAGCGTCTGCCACCATTCCAGAAGTGCCATAGAATGATTTGCTATCATAAACCATACCATCAATAACCGGAGGCTTGCTCCAATCACCTTTGTAACCTACATATGGTACTGTTACTGTTGGATTAGAGTCATTAACATCTGTTAATTGTACAAATCCTTCCACAAAGTATCCATTTGCAAAGATTGCTTCTAATGGTTCATTATACATCCAATCAATTGTATCAGTTAAGTCCACTGTCACATCGAAAGTTACGCTTTCACCAGCAGGAACAGTAAGTTGATCTGCACTGAAGGAAATTGGATATTCACCAGTATAAGGAGCTTCCGCAGAAATTGTACCATCTTTGAAAATCCCTTGAGCTTCAATCAAATTATTTCCATTTAAAGCCATATCAGTTTGTACAGTACCATCTACATTATACGTAACAACTGCGTCTGATAGGTTTTCAACGTTTAAAGTAAATGTTGCAACGTTACCTTCAATTTCTTTCAAGGCAACCTTTGCTTCATTTGTAGTAGCCTCCGTTACAACAACAGGAGTGCTAAGAGCTGCATCCAGCTTCATTAGTCCAGCACCTTGTCTACGTGGAGAGTAGAAGGAGTTAATTTGGAAATAATCATTGTAAAGACCTTTATCCACAACAGGCGTACTAGTATTCATTAGAATATTTTTCGCCAGGTTTACACGGTCTTTTCCTTCAACATCAAAATCTTCGTTGACACGCTGTAGAACAATAGCTGCCCCACCAGCGACATGTGGTGCCGCCATTGATGTTCCACTTTTTACACCGTACTCATTATTTTGAAGAGTGGAGTAAATGTTTCCACCTGGAGCCGTTATTTCCGGTTTAAAATCCAGGTTAGGCGTTAGACCCCATGAAGTAAAGTCAGACATCTCACCTGCAGTTGGGTTTGGAGCTGTTGTTAATTCTCCAGTAAATGTAATATTCACTTCCACGCCTTCTGCCAATTGAGCTGCTAACGCCTCCCCATTGGCTTGTAACATGAACAACTGTGGAATGTTAATTTCATCTGTAGTTTGCATGTTTACATAACCGGTTGAATGGTTATACACAATTACACCAGCCGCACCAGCGTTTTGAGCATTTAATGCAGTGTCAGTAAATGTATTCCCACGTTTAACAAGTGCAAATTTGCCTGTAAAATCAATTCCTTCAAAATCAGCTTTCACACCAATTCCTTGGCCGCCAACATGAAGTACTTCATACGTTTTAGTCTCTAAATCATTTGGATGTACTTTACTTGCTGATAGGAACGGTGCTAGACCTGACTCCTCACCATCAAATTCATAGGAAAGTGCATCAAGATCGATAAAATTATTTTCTAATGAAGCTACTTGTAGTGAATCATAAGATAGTCCCGGGGCACCAACAACACCAATATCAGGGTTGGATGCAAATGGGGCTTTAGCTGATCCATTTGGATTCAACCATCCATTACCAAGGTGAGCTGAGTTACCAGCGGAAATGGCCATTAATACACCATTTTCAACCGCTCTTGCGATTGCTTGTTGCTCAGGATTATTCTCATCAACGAAAGAAGCCGTTGATCCCAAGCTCATATTAATAACATCTGCACCTAAAATAATCGCATCGTCGATTGCTTTAATGTAGATATCTCCCCAAGTTGATCCCATGTTAGGGTCATTACCGAATACTTTAAGCGCCAATAATTGCGCTTCCGGGGAAACCCCTTTAATTCCACCATTTTCTTCATCACCGTTTGCAGCAACTGTACCTGCAACGTGCATACCATGATGGGAAGCTCCCGGACCTAGATCCAATACTTCCTGGTTTTTGTCCATATAGTTGTACCCGTAAGGCACTTTGGCTGTATGGAATTTACCCGGAAGTCCATTTTCAGCAATTGCAGCTTCTACTGATTCTTTCGAAAGAGCTGCCTTGGAATCATCTGTCAAAACAAAGTCTTTATGAGCTGGATCAATACCAGTATCAATGATACCGACAATCATCCCTTCTCCGTCATAGCCATAATTTTCCCAAGCTAATTGCGCTTCAATAATTTCCTTACTGTATTTCATATTTGGCTCTTGTTCTTCTGGACGCTGATATTCAACAGCGATTGTTACTTCCTTAACACCAGGAACCTTTTTCATTGCTGTGATTTCCTGGTATTCCACTTCACCACTGAAACCATTAAAAGCAGTTGTAAAGCTTTCCTCAACCTTAATGTTCAATGATGCAGAGTTAAGCTTATCTTTTACAGTCTGCTGCGTCTTAAGAATTTCATTTTGAAGATTCTCTTTAGTGGATTCAGATAATTCACTATATTTCTTACCTTCTTTAGTTGCATAGGTAATTGCCGGATCGCCATCCACTTCCACGATTACACGGACTTTGTCAGTAGCTTTATATTGCTCAATATGAGCATCTTCTTTAGCTATTTTCCCACCTTCAGGCAGGGCATTAAGCTCCGATCCATTAGCCTCAGACTGCGGAAGAGTAGGAATGGCAGGTGATGGTGCCGCTAATGCAGCATTAGAAAATACCAATAAAACAACCATGAGTAACGCTAAAATCTTCTTCACGTTCAATGTTTCTCCCCCTATCAAATGGTAAAAAAGAATGCTGGCTTTCTAGTACTAATAACTACAACATTATGTATTCATTTAGTAGACTAGATGACCAAGGTGATTTGTTTCTAACCTCCCCTATAAATTGAATATTTTACTATTTTAGTTTAGTTCCAATTTACTAAATAGTCAAACTATTATAGGTACTTTTTTTTACATTTTTCTTAACAATATTACAGAATTATTAACAAATTTATATATAATTTTCCAATTTAGTGAAATTGTCATATATCGTAGATTCAGTGTTTTATAAGTTTTCCTCTTATTTCCTCTTATTTCCTCTTAGAATTGTTATAGATAAAATCAATACGTCCGAAACGCATTTCAAAATATTAGAATATTATAGTAATATTTACTAATTACTAATTTTAAAAAAGAGGCTGGGACAAAACTAAAAATTGCTAATAAAGAAGGACAATATAGGTACCGGCTCTAAATACCTCTATTGATTTCCGTGCAAGACTTCGCTTTCCGCGGGTGACCCGTGAGCCTCCTCGGCTTCGCCTGCGGGGTCTCACTTTGGCCACTTCTCCCGTAGGAGTCTTCGTCTTACACTCCAATCAACCGCTGGTGTAACCTAAAACTAATCGAATACTTCAAAAAAAGACCCGAACTAATTTGATTTAAAATTCAAATTAGTTCGGGTTTTATTTAGACTAAAACACTTTTGTCCCAGCCTCTTTGATTCTGAATCTAAATTTAGTGAAGTCGTTTTGCCCCTAAATAACGGGGGTTAAAATAACTATTGGACAAGCTATGGATCGTAACGCCAGCAGTTGAACTTGCATGTATGAATTCATTGTTTCCAATATATATCCCTGCATGCGATGGACCTTCTTTATATGTGGTAAAGAATACAATATCTCCCACTTCAGGGGTTGAAACAGGTGTACCCGCTTTCCAAATATCCGCGGTGGTCCTAGGTAAAGATACGTCATGTTTATTGAAAACATAATTTAAATATCCACTGCAATCAAAACCGGATGGTGTCGTCCCACCCCAGAGGTATGGTACACCCATATATTCTTTTGCAGTATTGATAAGAGACGTCACATCAAATCCAAGTTGATTCTGCACAGAATTGGAAACGGCATTCGGCCCACCAATGATGGTTGCATTCGCAGGACTTGCCGATGACAAGATTTGCTGAACAGCATGAGGAATTTGATTTTGCTTCACCAACACGAGTGATGTATTCTGTTTTGCGGCAAGAACAGAACCAGTCAATGCATCTGCAAAGCTTTCACCAGTTGCCACATAAACATTGTTTCCAAAAGAGATGTTGAGACCATCGATAACATTGAATAGTGTTTGATAGCGGTCAGGTCCATGATATCTTTTAGGGCCTGGAATCTGACTGAAAATCTCCTTGGACACAACAGTTTCTCCACCAACCACGAGGGTGTTTTGGTAATTTTTCAATACTTCTTTCGTCCTATCGGGCAACTTATTTGTATCAGTCAGGAGGATGGGATATCCCTTTCTAGCAGCGTAAGACGCAATCGATAAGCTATCGGGAAAATTCTTCCCATATACCACTACTGCCGTATCAGCCTTTTTAGGCAGTTTTTCTGCAATTTTAGCTGCAGTTTCATACCGGTCTTCACCGCTGATTCTTTCCACGGTCAATTTCATATCAGAAATATCTTGAGCAACTTTTGAAGTAACTGCATGTTCCCCGCCAAGAATAATGACCTTTCCTGCTTTCAAGCGGGTGAGTTCTTTTTTTGTTTCACTCGGCAAATAATTCTTATTTGTTAATAGGATAGGGGCATTCATTGCATAAGCAAGCGGTGTACCAGTTAAAGCATCGGGGAATTGATCTCCCGCTGTAATGATAACGGTATCCGCTCCTGTGCTCCATCCCCTTTTTGATACTTCAACTGCGGTTTGATATCTATTCTCTCCACTGACTCTATCTACAGTAAGGCTGCCCGCATCTTTAGGTGAAGGGAAGGAAGCAAGGGCTAGCATTAGCATGAATACAAGTGCGACTATGTACCTTCGGGTAGTTATACTGTACATTTTTTCCTCCTATTTCTACCTTTTGTTACAGATTTATTTGACCTCTTTTTTTACATTGAAAATATTAGGTCATGCAACAAGATGACTTGTACAAAGTAGCTTCATACAAGTCATTTGAGTCTTATTTTATTAAATTTATGATATTGTCATTTTCTACAGCATAAATACCACCAAGCACGGAGAACTGATTAAATGCATGCTTTTCTGCAAGCATCTTTGTTTCTGCAGGAAGAATATCAGGTTTCACTAATAAAAGCGGCGAATTAAGTTTTGCTGCTAAAACAGAACCTGTTAGGGCATCAGGGAAATCCATTCCATTAACCACTAATCCAGTCTGAGCAGCAAAATTAAATTGAGAACCGATTTTATAAGATGTTTCGTATCTGTTCGCACCTGCGATTCTAGTTGCTTCCGGCATGCTTTTTAATAGATTGTCAGAAATAACATCTTTTCCACCCACCACAATGGTGTTGGTAGCTTTTGAAAGCATGGTCGTGGTTGGACCAGGAATTTGAGTCTTCTCTGTTAATAGAATCGGAATTCCATTTCTAGCTGCATATGGCGCTATCGCCAATGCATCCGGGAAACCCTTTCCATGTGCTACAACTACGGTTGAAAAATCCGTTCCCATCTTATTGGCAATGAGTTTTGCTGTTTCATATCTGTTCAGCCCGGCAATTCTCTCTACTTCCATTCCCAAGTCACCAATGGCCTCTTCCACCTTTTCGTTGACCGCAAAGTTACCTCCAAGAATGACCACCTTTTTTGCATTCAACCTAAGTAATTCCTTTTTAGTCTCTTCAACCAGTTCATTACTTCTGGTTAGTAGAATAGGTGCGTCGAGCTGATAGGCAAGAGGCGTACCTGCAAGGGCATCCGGAAAGTCATCCCCTCTCGCTAAAACAACTACATCAGACTTATCCCACCCCGTTCGGGAGATCTCCACAGCAGTAGCATAGCGATTTTCGCCTGAAATACGCATTTTTTCTAAATAACTAGAAGCAATAAAATACGTTTCATTTGAGTTCATATCTTTCACAGGATACCAGACAAAATGATTCTCTCTATTAGCGCCAGCCTTATAAGGGCCAACAATTTGCAAAGTTTCTCCAGCTATGGTCTTTCTGATTTCTGTTCCTTCTGGCGCATTTCTCAATCTGACACTATCCTCAGTGGCTTTCACTAGATCCCCTACATTGAATAGATGTTTGGAAGCTTGATAAGGGCCATTAATATGATAATGCGGCTTTTTAAACTGAAGAGACCCTGTACTAGTATAATAGATATCATCTTTTAATAATTGTTCTGGAAAACGAGTAGTCTCCATTTGAGCATATCTTTCCACATGATTATAAATGACATCTTGATAGGTATTACCAGGATAATATTGGGGGTCATTTCGTCTTGAAACTCCATTGTAAGCCATGACCGCAAAATACCAATCTTCTATAATTTGCATGTCATTCCCATTTATCTTTGGAATTCTCCCCCAGTTGCTATAAGTCCATTTATCTTTTAAAATCTTTAATCCTTCTTGAATATTATAAACAATATCTGTTTTTAATCTTCTTGCACGTTCAGCAGTCATATTAGGCTCGGTAATTTGCATAAGCCCGATTCCGCCATCAAAAGAAATGACAGGATCACCTATTTCCCATAGCCCATTAGGGTCATTTGTTGTTCTATACTGCTGCCAGGAACTCTCCTGCCATGCTATAGCTTTAACCAATTCAGGAGGTACACCTGCTTTAAGCGCTTCCGAAGTCAATAGCAGATTCATTTCAGAAGGGGTAGGGTTTGTCCCCTTCAAAGGATCTTCGGATTGTATCGAATACTTGTTATTCACTTCTTCTTTTGCTGGAATAGCTTTAACTTCTTCAGCTTGTTTACCGATTTGTACTGATCCATCGGTACCTTGGATGTAGGTATCTTTAAACAATTGGTAGTCAGCTGTCTGCACAGAATTAACGTTAGTATTTAAGTAGCTTACTATAATACTATTTTCATTAACTTCTACTGAACCCGCATTGTAGTCATCCGTTAACAAAAGTTGATCCATCTCACTACCACGAAACTCATAGAATGCATATCTCTTATAGCTTCCAGTACCATCATATGTATTTTCAAACAATACATAATAAAAGTCCCCTTTTTTCCAAGAAAAAACTTTGGAAACTTTAGCGAAATCTAGCTGCCACTCTTCCATTACTTTTCCTTCGGACTTTATACTGACAGTAGTACTTTCTCCATTTAGAATATTGATTTCATAGCCATCAAAAGTAATGGAATGATCACCATTCGGGCTTGCCTTATACTCGGTTACTTTCCCCTCCGCAAAGCCTTTATCTACAACCATAATCAACATCAGCACCAAGCAAAACTTCAGAACAACAATACTCTTACGAATCAAAATCTTTCCCCCTTGAATATTAAAATGTTTCTTATCTATTTCCAATTCTACCAAAGTTATCTCTTTCTGGAATAGGTAATTTGTCAAATTTTAACGTAATATCGCGATTTTAAACAGGTAATTTTAAGTTATAATGTAAAATTATGGACTTTTACGCGACCTATAGCCTAAAACTTTAGCTCTCAGGGATGTTGCATTAAAAAAGCCATCCGTCGCATAACGGATGACTCTTCTATAAAAACCCGTCACTCTACACCAAAGTGATGGGACTCAACTTAACACTTAAGGTAATTTAGATAACTTCAGCTCTCCATTATTAACAATGACTTTATACGTACCTTCTGAATGTGCATCGGAATATTTCTTTAGGAACTCAGAAAGATCCCCATCAGACTCAACAACCACTAAAAAGTCGGATTTCTTTATATGATAAAGGAGGGAAGCTTTTTTTTCTTGGGTATCACTGCTTCTGTAGATATAATAATTATTTGTTAATTGCTCATATGTTGCTAAGTATCTAAGATAGCCATTGTCATTTACACTCTTGGGACTATAATAGACAACTGTCGCTTCTTCTGATGAAGTAGCCCTGATCACCTCATTGCCATACTTCACCTTTTCCCGTATAGAACCAGTAGGGTCAGGTTTAGTGGTAATGGTAGGTACATTTTCAATAAACGGATAGAAGAATAAAAATGAAAGACCGAGTGTTACTCCTAATTCCAGGATTTTAGACTTGATTGAACTTGCATATTTTGTCCACTCCAAAGTGATTGCACCCATTAATATGCCTGCGTAATAAATAAACATCGTGGCTTGATATCTGCTAAAACCAGCAAGCCTTGCAGACTCATTTTCTGGCATTAGGTAAAGATACATCAAATATAGGAACATCATGTACAAAAAATATATACTGTTGACAAGTATGGTGGAAAATAATAATAACCGAGAAACCTTCTTGGTCTTCATATAGGATAAGATCATTAAAACAATGGAAATACCGCTTAATATAATCATACTTAAAACATTTGGATTATCCGGACTAGTGGAAGCTTTTATTAAATTCGCACCGAGATTATTTTTCAATTCATCAGACTTATCATCTGCATTTAATATCTCATTTGTTATTGCAAATTTATTACTTTCATAAGTAAATTCAGGGTAGGCCTTTTCGGTATATTTCGACCACAAAAAATTTGTGCCAAATGGTAATAGCAAGGTGAAGATAATCGCAATTACAGCTATTTTGCTCTTTGCAATACTAAACCTGTTGCCTCTTAAACTGTTCCAATATACAAAAGCCAATATTAATATTGCATTTATCACGATAAATAATTTCCCACTATCCTTTATTAATACAAGTAGTATCAGGATAGGGGCATTAACAAGAAGACTCTTTTTCCAATCGTTTCGATAAAAGTATGCTATGACCGCGACAGATAACGCCACTATTCCCAATAAAGTATCAACTAGTAAGTTGTAGATATGACCTTTAATGACAAACAAAAGTGTTAAGCTTGAAATCACACTTAAAATAATGGCAAACGGCTTTTTCCAATCACAGAATACCAATAATACAACTACAGCCGCTGCTAATAGAAATCCTTGTGCCATCAAGGCTCTACTTTCCGAATAACCTAGCACTTCTACTATGTAATAAATGAATACAGCGCTTCCTGGTGGGTAATTTCTAAATAATACCATTGCGGTTGAATCAGGAAGTCCTCTCATTAGATACATTTCTTTTACGATAAGACCCCAATGACTGAAATTATCATAATGTAAATATATTACACCCTTAAGAAGGAGAATAGCGCAAAAAACCAGAACAATAAAAAAGATGCTTGACGGGTTTAAAAGCCACTTTATTTCGTATCTTTTACTAAACAATCGAAAGGTAAAAATAATAAATAGTAATAAACCCGAATAAGTTATCAGGGTTACCATAAACGGCATAATTTTAAATAATCCAGCAAAAAAAACCAAGGATGTAATGGAAGAAAAGATGAATATAGGGATGAATGCTGGGTTGATTTTAAACTTTTTGTTAACAAGCAGCCCCCATCCTAATAATGAAAAGAACAACAGCCCAAATGTACTTATATACGCTGTCATACTTTAAGCACCTCGGTATTTTCTTGTGCTTTTTTTGTTAAAGACCCATTCTCTTTGAATAACAAAGCTTATCAAAAATAAAATGGAGTCCACAACAATTTTTATCCAAACTTCCCCTTCACCTATGGAAAAATAAACTAATTGAACTAAAGCCGCTGATGTCAGCATTTGAACAACACTTAAAGTAAAGTATTTTTGAATTGTATTTTTAGATCCTGATTTAAAGACAACATTTTTGTTTACTGTGTAATTAAAAAGACTGGACAAGACTCTTGCTAGTATAGTTGAAACGATGATGAAAGCTATTGGCAGAACATTTTTAAGTAACATTGTGAGGACCGTAAAGAGCAAAATGTCCACCACAAATGAACCCAAGGAAGAAAAGATGAATTTAAAGAAAACCGAATAAATTTTGATTGAATCGACTATTGGATTGAAATGTGATGAATCATTTTCGTCAATATATATCGTTCTAATTTTAACTTCTTCCATCGGAATATTGTGGGACTTGCATTCAAGTAACATATTCATTTCATATTCATAACGGTCCCCGCTGACATTCAATAAAGTTCCTGCAAAACTTCGAGGTATACCTCTTAAACCAGTTTGAGTATCAGAAATTTTTATACCACAGGCAAAGTTGACAACCGATTTCGTTACTAAATTTCCAAACTTACTTCTAAACGGGATATCTTGTGAACTAAAATCCCTGACTCCAAGTACTAAACTGTTTTCTTTTTCATATAACTTTTCTGCAGTTTTTACAATATCTTCGACTGCGTGTTGACCATCTGCATCTACCGTTACAATACCTTTGGATTCTTTGAAATTCTCCAAGAAATAACTAATTCCTGTTTTAAGCGCCCCACCCTTACCCTTATTGACACTGTGATGTATCACAGTACAAGGTTCGAGTATAGAGAGATCAACAAAAATCTTATTGCATTCCGATTTACTTCCATCATTCACAACAATGATTTTACTGAATCTATTTTCTATAATTTCCTTTACTAGAGTTGTTAATTTGTCATCCGGGTTATATGCGGGTATTAATATTGTCACATTTTCCTTTAGTGTCATAACTGTCCTCCAAAATTTTCTCTGTACATCATTTCCAAGCGAGGAGGAAATTATCTATTTCCTTTGGTGAAATCACATTATTAAAGTGTCCTCTAAGCTTTATTGAAAATTGTGTTTGAATGCGATTCAATAAATTTAAATTCTGAATCATTATTAATTGTAGATATTTATTCCCTTAAAATAGACAAAGAAAAACCTTTTTTCACTAATAAATTTTTCTCCCGTTTTTTTGAATTTAACAGTTTAATAAATTCATAAATGGGTATTATAGTAATGCGTATCTGCTATTCTAGTAAAAGGATCGAAGTTAATAATCATAATTAATACATAATATACATAGAATTAATAAATACTATGTTTTCGGAAAGTGAAGGTGAGCAAATTGACAGCAATTGCACACAGGTTTCTTCCATTGTTAAAGAAACGTTTCTCTGAATTCACCAGCAGTTCCAAGCAATGGGATTGGGAGAATATAACTTTGGTAATGGATGCTTATTGGCTACGTCTTATTATCCTTTCCTGCTTAAGTCCAGTGTTCATGATTGTTCCTGCTATCGCTTTTAAACTCTCATCTGAAAGTTTCTCTATGCTGGGATACATTCTATCTACCACTTTATTAATTCCATGGTTACTGATACCTGCACTCTTTATCCAACATATTACCTCCCGATCAAAGATGGGGAAGAATCTCTCCTTCGCATTTATTGGAATTCTATTAATGATTTTCATCCTGTGGATTACTATAATCAACTTTTAAAAAGCACAAAAAAACCTCCAATGTAGAAGCAATTGTCATTTCTACTTGGAGGTTTTTTCTTATTAATGTCACTCTTCATTAATGAAAATATTTGCTACATATTCTGCCCATACTTCGTGCCCTTCATCGTTCGGTCCAGCATTATCCTCCATAAGGAGTGCTTCTAATTCCGCTGAGTTATGATCCTCGGGCCAAACTTGCCAATGATTAATATATGTATATTCACTCAGTTCCACATACTCACGAAAAACTTCTACGTCACGAGGATAATAGAGACCTCCATGTAATGGATGCGCTGGTTGCAGGAATACGTGCAATTCAGGGTTTAAAGATTTAAAATCCTCTATGATCATTTCAATATGTTCTATAGATTGCTCTATACTTATTCCAACTGAATTGTCTTTAATCAGAAAAGGTTCCAATATAAGCAGATCTGGAGTCACTTCCAAATTTTCTGAATGTAACTCTTCATTTACCACGGTATATGAAGAAGTATCCCTGATCTCCTTAATGGTAATATGGAATAAATCCCCATATGCATCTTCCATCTTTTCTTGAAACAACTTCGTCCAAGGCATGGAACCCATTGTATTAGCCTCCGAACCTAATATTAAAAGATCTATCGTTTGTTGATTGGATGCCGCCTCTTCAATAAAGGAAGACGTTCCAAATGGTAGGAATGCTAATTTTTCTTTCAATGACGGATCGATTTCACTTCCTGTTGTAACGCCTATATCACTCCCCTCTTCTTTGGTAGATGCTTTTTCATTTACAGCCGCACCAACTGCAGAGGAGTTTTCTAATTTCTCTTTCCAATGTAGATTTCCTAATACTAAAGTAATACTGCAAATAATAACAATAATGAATGCTAGAATCCTCATTTATACCACCCCATTCCAAATATACTATTTTTATGTATTTTATCAATAAATATTACGAAATTTGTCAAAATACAGAAGAATTTTTCACCATAAATTGTATTTTGGGACATTAGTGCCTTATAATAGGTTGATATATAACTAATATTCTACACTCAAAGGAAGAGGATCATATGTTTAAAAAGAAATGGTTCATTGTTCTAATCAGTATTATCGGAATTACGACTATAGGCGTAGGTATATTCGCTTTTACAGTTTATAAATCTCTGGAAAATGCGGCAGGCTCCATGCATACCCCGTTAGATCGGACATCTTCGGAAAAACGTCCTGTAGAGGTGGATTTCAAAAAGCAGGATCCTCTATCCTTTCTTATATTAGGGGTAGATGAAAGGGAAGAAGATACAGGACGCTCCGATTCGATGATTGTACTCACTGTCAATCCGAACGACAAGTCCATGCAAATGGTGAGCATCCCCCGTGATACGAGAACAGAGATTATAGGAAAAGGTTTTGAGGACAAAATCAATCATGCATATGCCTTTGGCGGACCTGACATGTCTGTTGCCACGGTGGAAAACTTCCTCGATATTCCTATCGATTATTATGTGCAAGTGAATATGGAAAGCTTTAAGGATATTGTGGATGCTGTTGGAGGAATAAATGTTAACAACGAATTTGCGTTCAACTATGGGGGCAACGATTTTCCAGAAGGACAAATAAAACTGGATGGGAATTCTGCTTTAAATTACTCAAGAATGCGCTATGAGGATCCGAATGGAGACTTTGGAAGACAGAAAAGACAGCGGAAAATTATTCAAGGTGTGATTGATAAAGGAGCTTCTGTTTCCTCCATCACAAAATTCGATGACATTTTAGATATTCTTGGTAAAAATGTTCGAACCAATTTAACCTTCAATGAAATGGTAGATATCCAAGCAAATTACAAAGATGCACGACACAACCTGGATCAGCATCAAATCACTGGCCAAGGCCAATATATCAGCAACGGAAGCCAAGAGATCTACTATTTGATTGTTTCTGAGGAAGATAGAACGGAGCTTTCCGGAAGGCTGAGAAATCACTTGGAGATCGAAGCAAATGAAGTTGCCAAGAACAACTAATAAAAAGAGGGAGCCCATTTTTACAATGGCTCCCTCTTTTAAATTTCTATTTCAATAATCCAAATAGCTTCTTCTTTTTGATTCTTTCCGGAATTTCCTTCATGATAGTCTGTCCTTCTATAAGCAATTCAGCGTTTTCCATCAGCATGTACATGACATCATGACCGAATTCCTTACCAATAACATCATACGCTTCCTTCATCACAAAGGTACGGTTCTTGATATTGTGGGCATCAGAAGCGATGAAGTGCACAAGGTTAGCTTCTATTAGATCCAAAGAAAACTTCTTGATTTTTTTTCCGAACTTTCCAGCTACACTAGCAGCAGTAACCTGGGTACAAGCACCTTTTTTTACAAGCTGATATAGTTTATCCGGAGTCTCGATAAGTTCTGCATTACGTTCCGGGTGAACAATAATCGGTATAAGACCCTTCATTTGAAGATCGTACACAAGCTTCTCTGTATATAATGGCACTTGGCTTGAAGGCAATTCTATAAAAATATATTTACTTGTATTATTTAAAGTAAGCACTTCTCCGTTTTCATAATGCTCGATTATCTCTCCAGAAATTCTGCATTCCTGTCCGGGTAAAATAGTCAAATCAATCGCTTCTTTTTTCAGGCGGCTGTTTAACTCTTCCACCTTCTCGAGAATCTCTTCTTTTTTATTCATATATTTACCATCATTATGATGCGGAGTTGCCACAATTGTCGTAATCCCTTGCTGAACAGCAGCTCTTGCCATCTCAATACTTTCCGTCATATGTTTGGCTCCATCGTCTACTGACGGAAGTATGTGACAATGTATATCTATCATTTAAAAAATCCCCCATTTCAGAAATAGTTCTATTCTCCTATCCCTCACATCTAGTCTAGTTTAAATACTATCATAGAATAAATGATTGAGAAACGGGTGTAATTTGTCGAAATAAGGTTTTATTATTGTTTGAATCCTTATTTCACGGAGTTTATTAGATAATAACGTTTTTTCAGAATAACAATATTGGATGATATATACCATTTTCCCTTTAAATTAACATATGATGAGAAAGAGAAAAATATTTTTAGAATAGGTTCAAAATAACTATTAAAAAATTCTGTTTTTTGCCGAATAGACCCAATTATGAAAATACCTGTGCCTATTCCGCGTACATGGATAAAGGGCACAGGTATTTCATAATTATAAAACCGGCTTCGCATACACGATATATCTCTCAGGCGCCCGGCCAGTCAAGGTGAATGGATAGCAGGTTGTCAGAATCAACTCTTCTTTTTCTTTCTGAAGGGTTATGATGCTCGTATCGTCGTCGTCCACAATCTTTGTTTCATAGATTTCGTACATATAGTCACCATAAGGTAGGGAAACCACAAACTTATCCCCAAGTTCCAACTCCCCCAGACGCAGGAATACGGTGTCGCGATGACCGGAGAAGACGATTTGGCCAAGCTCCCCAGGGTAAGATGCACCAAGGTAGTGCCCCACTCCTTTTTCCAATTCATCGGGGTCTGTTCCTTCTACTATCGGCAACTGCGCTTCAAACCTCGGAATCTGAAGGATACCCACTACATCCCCAGTAGCCGGATTCCAATCTTCCGGTTTTGCCGGCCAATCCCGCTCCTTTTCAGTACTTGGAGCAATATCCTCTTCCTTATTTCCGGAGGTAAGCGCCATCGCGTCCTGAAGGGCAGCTTCCGTTTTGCGATCTAACGTCCACTTCTCATACAATCCATACCCGATAAACGAAACCCCTCCTATAATAAACAAGAGGGCCAGAATCATCCCTTTTCTCACTATCCACTCTTCTCCTTTTCATGTCAGATCAACACCCCGAAAAGTGCATGCAACATATTTTCTATCTTCATTATATAGGCGCAGATTATTAAATTCCATATTAATTACATTAGATGAAGCGAATATGCTTTTCCACATAGAAAAATCGCCTGCACCGTATAGTATGTAAATGGCTACTAGTGCAAACGATTTCATATGTACTATTTTACACAAAAATCAGAAAACTTCAATATTTATTTATAGTACCCCATTAAAAATCCCCGACATCCTCTGCATAAGCATTGGTAAAAACGCCGCTAAAAGATGTGTGGCAATCAGTGTATAGTGGTAAAATTTCTGCTTTGCCATCCGGAACACCAACGGAATGACGACCAGAAAGATTCCTGTTACGCTGATCAATGAGTATATCAGCGTCCCTTTCTCTTCCCCATATGTAACCAGCAAATAGAAGAATCCAACAATACTGATATTATAAATTAATAATAGCAAAGACAATGCAAAGCAAATGAAATTGATAACAGCCTTTGTTTTTGGTCCGATTCGGATTTTCCCCATGAGTGCTGCCCCCTTTCTCACTAGCAAGTTATCTATTAATTTCGCTAAATGGGGACAAATTTCCTGTTTTTATTACAAATGAAATTATTTTTATATGACAATTTAAATATAAGTATCATCTCATGAAAGGGTGGAGAGCTATTCCCAGCTACCACCCTATATCCTATGCACTTATAAAGGTCGAATATCCCTGCTTGCGCAATTTCTCTGCCAAACGGTCCGCATTTTCCTTTTGTGAAAATGCGCCAACTTGGACCTTATTCAGTCCCTGCTCCTGAAAAACGAAGGTGCTATAGCCTTTGCGGTCCAATTCATTTGCTAAGTTATCTGCATTTTCCTGTGCCTTGAATGCGCCGACTTGGACCTTATAGACCGCTTTAGCTGGAGGCGGTGTCGGCTTTAGCTCCAGGTTGAAATATTCCGCTACCCCTTCTGCAATAGCGCGGGCACACGTTTTTCGATAGCTATCTGTCTTTAATAGTTGTGCTTCTGGGTAATAGGTCATAAATCCGCATTCCACCAGAATTGAAGCCATCTTTGTTTCTCTTAAAACATGAAAATTTGCGGTTTTGATTCCTCTATCTCTTCTACCAGTTGCGTGGATCAATCTTGGGTGAACGAGTCTTGCGAGGCGATCCGAATTGGGGGATTCGACAGCTGGAGTATATGTTTCAATGCCTTGTGCGGTGTTCCATCCTCCTGATCCATATGCATTCGCATGAATGGAGATAAAGGCATCCGCTTCCCAGCTATTAGCACGATCGGTGCGCTCCTGCAATGGTACATCCCTTTCATCGGAATGGGTAAACAGAACCTCGACATCTTGATACTTTAATAGTTCCTCTCGTGTATACTGCGCCACTACTCGGTTAAATTCATATTCTCTCATTCCATCAGGTGTCCGTTTTCCTGTAGTACTATATCCATGACCAGCGTCCAATACAATTTTCATTTTCCCACCTCATTTTTCAAAGTTTTATACTTTGTACTAGTAGAATATGCAGATCGTACCATTTATTGACAAAAAGAGGCCGCTGCCTTGTTCCTCCCTCTGTAACCTTTTATATTATTTTGCGTCTAACCTTACAAAGAGACGTATGGGTCATTACACGGTTTGATATAGTAGGAAACAATGTATATCTCAAAATGAAATAGCACAGATGGAGGAATGATGATGAAGAGAATCGCACTTTTACTCACAATGGCGTTTCTTCTGACCGCATGTGGTACAGCACTGGAGAACAACACGGCTACTGAGGCTCCAGAGGAAACGACAGTGGGTTCGGATGGAAGTAACGAGGAAAATACGACAGGTAGCCCAGGAGCGGAAAGCGTCTTGAAGAAACCGGAAATGCCAAAAGGGCAGAAGAAGTTTACTGGCGAAGACCCGAACAAACAGAAACTCTCCAGTACGTTGGAACAGAAGGACAATTCTTTTGTATTTACAGTTGAAAATGATACCGGCAAAGATGCGGAAATAACCTTTTCCTCCGGCCAGGAATATGATTATATGGTGTACGATTCAGAAGGTAAGCTAGTGAAGAAGTTATCGGAAGGAATGATGTACACGCAAGCGATCAAGGAAGATGTCATTGCCCCCGGGGAAACGGTTTCCTATTCTGCTTCCTATGAAGAAGTAGCCTCTGGTCTGGCTAAAGGAGAATACATCATCGAGTTCGTCTTTACAGAACAAAATTTCCAAGCGTCAGCCAAAGAAGCATTTAACGTGGAATAAGAAGGGAAGTTTTCCCCAAGGTTGTAACTGCTTGTTAAAAAACCTATAATGGAATAAGAAGATTTTACCGTAAAAGAAAGGTCTACATATGATAAGTAGGCCTTTTATTCGTTTTGGATGGTGACAAAAATGGAGCAGTTTGCAACTTGGTTAATCAATACATATCCACTGTCAGAGGAAAAAAACCGTGTTCTTTTGAAGAGCGCCTTGCAGCTTTTTCGGCAAGGAAACGTGATAAATGCCCTTGAAGAGGGTTCTGGCATTACAGGGAAGGTACAGGATAATGGCCACCGCCATGTACTGCTGGATTTGGACATCCATGAATTGAGCAGGTGTTCATGTGGATCGGATTCCCTGTGCATCCACCAGCTCGCAACCTTTCTGTCCTTTTGGTCGCAAACGAGAACCATCGCATCGCTCATTGAAAAATGGAAGGAAACTACCCCTCATACCGCATCCGAACCGCTCCCCCTTTTCAAAAACAAGAAAGTGGATAGCTATTCTGATACATCTCTTGCAAGCTGGCTGGACTTTGTAGAGCATCAGCATGATCAATACAAGCGTTCCATTCCATCAACAAGAACGTATTTGACCGGTCTGACACATGCATTCTTTCCGAAGCTCCGTTTATTGGCACCCAAAAAGGCTGAGATTCGCCCGCTCTTCCTCTTGCACGCCTCTCTTTATTGCATGCAAGAGGTGATGAAAAGCTATGACTCCTCTCAGCCTTATCAATATATAGTGGATATCCTGCACCGTTTCGTGGATGAGGTCGAGACGGAAGCGAAAGGATTGTTTCATAGTGCGATCGCATTCCAGCTTGACTCCTTGTTGAAGGAAAGCAGGGAGTTGATCCGTCACATGCTCATGCAGCAGGAAGAGCCTTTTATCCGTGAGGTTTTCTATTGCTTTCAGTTCATGTGGAATGACGTATTTCAACGCAGAAACTGGATGTCCTCTGAATTGAAAGAGCTGGAAGATGATCTGACTCTGCAAGCCGAATTAGCGAAAACTCATCTCCTTTTTCTTCAAAAAAAAGACGATGAAGCACTGCATATAGTAAAGAAGCATTCCAATCGGTACGCTCCTTATGTGTTCAATTGGCTTCAGGCATTAGCGAGCTCCAAGGCAAAGGACCGATTGGACATTTGGCTGCAAACAGCGCTACCAATCGTGACCAATTATATTCATGATGAGCCGACCTATGAACGCAAACGTCAGCTCACAAAGCACCTTTTGAAGCTTTTGACGGACTATGCACTGGAAACGAAGCATGATGCCATGTACATCGAAGCGATGAAGAGCTTGATGCCTTACAGCTATGGCGAATACGAGTGGTACCTTTTCGAAACGAAGAAATTCCGGAAGTGGGTGGAGCTCCAGCTTTGGATGGGATTTGAACTGAGTGGTCTGGAGACATACAAAATCAAGACAATCAAGAAAGCCGATCCTTATGCCCTCTTTCCCCTTTATCATATTGCCATACAACAGGCGATCGGCCAGCGGAACAAGAGCTCCTACAAGGAAGCGACAAGCCTGTTGAAGACTCTGCACGCTTTATATAAAAAGGAAAAGCTCGAAGATGTCTGGGTGGAGTATATTTCACAGATAAAAGAAGGAACCAAACGACTCCGCTCCTTCCAAGAAGAACTGAAAAAAGGAAGATTCACATATGATTAATGGATCATTATCCGCCAACTCGATATACGATGAAAAAACGAACAGTTTTTTCCTATTTGTACAGATGAAGTCATCTGTACTGCCGCCTTCGCGTTTCATCCCGCTGTTATTCACCTGGCATGAAGGCTCTTTTTTCGGATCCTTTTATCAGGAATCCACTTTCCAAGGGAAAACGGGTATCTTTCTTTCTCCGGCAGATGCATTGGAGCTTTTTGCAAACAATACGGAGAATTCTTTTCTGCAGCTGGAATGGTGTGACCAATCGGAACTGTATCGTCTATTGGCTCCAACGGTATCTTCCATTTTTAATCAGAAAGCCTTTCAGCCTGATTTTTCAGAATGGCAGAACGGCAGACTCTCCTTTTCTTTGACGGAAGAAGGAAACAAGTTGATCCAGGAAAATCCGCTTCTCCCTTCCTATAAGGAAAAAATAGAAGAGTGGATCGGATCGATCATGATGGACTGGATAAAAAATGAGAAGACCGATACATTGCGCTCCTATTGGGCGGAATACTCCAATTCAGTCTCTCTTCTTTCTCATGACAGCCACACCAATTATCTGGATGAAGAGGATTGGCTGAAGGATATTGGCTGGATGAAGGACACTACTCCTTTCTTTGTAGGTCTCCGGTTATTGGAACCGGAAGAGGCATACTCGGACTGGAAGCTGGAGACGCTCCTTAAAGATAAAAAGACCGAGCAATTATATGTATGGGAACAGGATAAGCTCCCTGCCTCCTATAAAAAGTTTAAAAAAGAAGTGGAACGAAGCTTTAAAAAGTGGCAGCAAATCACCCCCTCCCTTTTTTCTAATGGTCAAATACGCGAGGCGTTAACCGAGGAAGATGCTTGGCGTTTTCTAGTGGACGGCAGTGAAAGATTGCTCGAAATTGGCAGCTTCATCCTGCTTCCATCATGGTGGCAGGCTGTCAAGGATTCCCGACTGAAAATCAAAGCGCGAGTCAACAGCTCCAAAAAGGGATCCTCTCATTCCACCTCTTTTGTAGGCTTACAGTCTCTCGTCAATTTTGAATGGCGCTTCTCCACCCGGAATACAGAGCTTTCGGAAGAGGAGTTCCTGGCATTGGTGGAGCAGAACCGCCGCCTCGTACAAATCAAAGGTGAATGGGTCGTTTTAGATCCTCAATTCATTGAAGAAATAAAACAGATGATGAAGCAAGCGGAAGAAACCGGGATCCGTATTGAGGATCTCCTGAAAAGTCATGCTTCCAACCACTTTGACGAGCCTCAGGAGGAAGCGGGAAGCTACTCCATGAGTGAAATCACCTATGAGATGACTGGCCCGCTTCAGAACCTGGTCGAGCAGCTCTATCAAGGAAGAGCCCTCCCTGACTTTAAGGCACCGACAACCTTCAAGGGAGAACTCCGCCCTTATCAGGAACAGGGTGCCGCCTGGCTGTTATTTTTGCGAAAACACGGTTTTGGAGCATGTCTGGCAGATGATATGGGACTCGGCAAGACCATCCAGCTTATCGCCTACTTCCTCGCCTGCAAGGAGCTCGAGGATGATCCAGAGCGCGAACCGGTTCTGATCATCTGTCCGACCTCTGTTTTAGGCAACTGGCAGAAGGAGCTGGAAAAGTTCGCTCCAAGCCTGAACGTCATGCTGCACTATGGAACAAACCGAAATAAGGGCGATAGCTTCTCGGAATCTATAAAAGGGGCAGATGTTGTACTGACCTCCTATGCAATCTCGCATCTGGATGAAGAGGAACTATCTAACGTCCGTTGGAGCACCGTTTGCCTCGATGAAGCACAAAACATTAAGAATGCCGATACGAAGCAATCACAGGCAGTCAGGAATCTTGACGGCATCCACCATATCGCGTTGACAGGCACCCCGATGGAAAACCGCCTGTCCGAGCTTTGGGCAATATTTGATTTTATTAATCCGGGCTACCTCGGTTCTCTTGGCGCGTTCCATAAACAGTTTGTCCTGCCAATCGAAAAGGATCAGGATAAAAAGAAAATCCAGCAGCTTCAGATGCTCATTCAGCCCTTCCTTCTGCGTCGAACCAAGCAGGATGAGCAAGTGGCTCTCAACCTGCCGGAGAAGCAGGAACAGAAGGAATACTGCCCGTTGACAATCGAACAGGCCTCTATCTACGAACAGCTTGTGAAGGAAACATTGGAAAAGTTGGAATCCCTGGGAGGCATTCAGCGAAGAGGCCTTGTTCTGAAGATGCTTGGCCAGCTCAAGCAGGTTTGCGACCACCCTTCCCTCTATTTAAAAGAAGAAGAGCCGACCAACCTGATGATGCGTTCCACGAAAATGGAGAAGCTGGTAGAGCTCGTGGAGCAGATTCGCCTGCGTAACGAAAGCTGCCTAATTTTTACCCAGTATATCAACATGGGGAATATGATCATCGAAGCAATCGAGAAAGCACTTGGGGAAAGAGGAAGGTTTTTAAATGGAAGTGTCGTGAAGAAGGACCGTGATAATCTGATCACCTCCTTCCAGAACGGGGAATTCCATGTGCTGGTTCTCTCCTTGAAGGCAGGCGGAACAGGACTGAACCTGACTGCAGCCAATCACGTCATCCACTATGACCGCTGGTGGAACCCGGCAGTCGAAAACCAGGCAACAGACCGTGCCTACCGGATCGGTCAAAACCGCTTCGTCCATGTCCATAAGTTCATTGCAACAGGGACACTGGAAGAAAAGATAGATGCCATGATCGAATCCAAGCAGGCACTGAACAACCAGATCATTACGAGTGAAGGCTGGATTACCGAGCTTAGCAACGAAGATCTGAAGGAACTGCTGACATTACGTTAAAGCTCTTTTCTTAAAGTTTGTTGATTTTGTCCGTAAAAAATCGGCTTTTGGATTTTTTACTGTACTAAATTCTTAAAGTTTATAGGGAATAGATATTCCAGACCGGAAAAGAGCACGAATATGAGTAATATTACGGGTTTTAATTGTATTCGAAAAAGCAACAATTTATGCGAAAACAGCCAATGTTAAAAAAGCGCGAGTCATTCACATCGAATGACTTGCGCTTTTTTTTATGGATGAGGCTCTGGAAGTTAAATAGCCCGCTGCTATCCCGACTAGCCCGCCGGTACAATCAAGCCACACATCTATCCAACGGCCGCTCCTGTCAGGATGTAGGTGCTGCAGATACTCGTCCAGCATGGAAATGAAAAGCACCATGCAGCAACTCAACAAGAATACACGCAATCGCCGGTTATGCATGAAACTGAGGAAGTAACGGACGATTACGAAACCTAGCATAAAGTAAAAGAACAGGTGGGCAGCCTTCCTGAACAGAAACTCCACAAAAGCATAGCCTCCACTCGTTTCCACACTGATAACACGCCCATCATATTTCATCTGAAATCCCTTTAACCACACAGATAGGCTTTCCTCTGGAACTAGCAATCTCAGATACGGCCTGATATCCTGTGCCGTATAAGACATGGAGGATAGGTGAAACAAAAGCACCGTCCAACCGATTGCAAGGAATAGATAATAGTATTTTCTTCTTTTTAAAATCATAGGATCACCACTATTCTTTTCAATAATAACGGTGTGTCCTATTTTTCATCTATCTATACGCTACTGATGCATACTTCTCACCCTTGGAAGGGAAAGAAAACTGCTTTTTCCTTTATGCTTGATGGAAATCCTCTTAAGAAGACTGATAACAAGTGGTTCGTCAAGGTCCTGGGGATCGTCAAATCGGATGAATGCTCTGCGGTGTTCTTGCCAGACATAGGAGGAAATCTCTATGAAGCTTGTTTCCAAAAATATTTTTATGGATATGATCCGCTTATCTTCCGTTGAACGGAAATGTATTTCTACTGCCTGATGGTTGTTGGTGACAATGCTTCTGACATCGCCATCATCACATTCATGACTCTCCCTATCACAGAGCTGCAAGGCATCATAAAAAGAAAAACCATGACTTGCGTAAGAATAGGTGGGCTCCTTTATATAAATAAAATAATTCTCCTGTTTATGAATCGGATTCTTTACCCTTTGAAGAAATGCAATACTGTATAAATGGAACTCTACCATTTTCTCACTCCCCTATTCCTACGTAATTGACCCACTTCTATCATTTCATTTTTTCCCAAATATGGAAACCCTTTTTAAAAGTATGTGTTTTTACTGGGTATTCTTACCTATTCTTGGAATACCTCTGTTTCTTACCATATTCCTCACCGTTCTATTTTGTTTCATATATATAATTGAACGGATTAAGAACCGAAGAAGCGCCCCTCTTCCTATACGGTAAAGGAAAAACCATCTGGTAGGAGGGGATTGGATGAAAGAAACTGCGGTTTCTCGCAATATTAAGAATTTCCGGGACCAAAAAGGATGGAGCCAGCAACAGCTTGCTGACGAACTGAATCGTTCCCGCGGCACCATCAGCAAATGGGAAACCGATAAAGAAACACCCAATATGGAGGCACTGATTCAACTGAGCAGTATTTTTGATGTATCTATCGATTACTTGGTAGGGAATCATCACCAACAGGAAGCATACGTAAAGGAATTCAATCGTCTTTATCAATTACAGAAAACCGATGACGAACTACTGGAGGTAGTCGATTATTTAAAACAAAATCCAAAATTCAAGAAATCACTACATATGTATACAAAACTGAATGTCAAATACCAAAAAACCATAGAAAAGAACTTTCGATCCCTGGTAGAAGATCTATCGTGAAAAGAGAGCCAACCCGAGATAGGTTGGCACAAGTATTGGAGAGCAGGGAGGATATTTTCTCTGTGAAGATTCTAAGAGGGCTTATCCAGTTTAATAAGCAAAAGAAAAAGGCAGCTTGTTTCGAAAAGTTGCCTTTTATTTGAAAGGCTAAAGCATCCTGGGAGGGGTTCCCTATTGCTTCATGGTTAACAATTCAATATTTGCGAAAGACATGGTTAAAATGGCAGCTCCACTTTTTCCAATTCTTTTTGCACTGTTTTTTCCACCTTTACTGCAGGCGGCTTCCGTTCCAAAAATCGCACATTATCTGCGACCACATCCGTCACAAACACAGTCGTACCGTTCTGACCCTCGTATTTCCTTGTCTGGATCCTTCCGGTAATTCCGATTAAAGCACCTTTTCTGCAATAGTTCGCTGTTGTCTCTGCCAGCTTTCTCCACACGGTGCAGGATACAAAATCCGCCTCCACCACACCATCCTGGTTTTTGAAATTACGGTTTACCGCTAGATGAAAGCTTGCCAATGCCGTTCCGTCACTCGTATACCTCAGCTCCGGATCCTTCGTCAATCGCCCAACAAGAATAACTTGATTAATCACGTTCCTTCCCTCCTTTTTCGTGTTCTTGCCTGTTGCTCCGTAATCATAAACGCAAGAGGGGATACCCGTAAAATGGAGGTTATTCATTTTTCTATAAGGTTTTGAGTCGAAAATGGTCGTTTTCTGTAATAAAAATCGCATTTCGTAGAGCACTCTCTTCTTAATAGATGAAATTTCATCATGGGAGAGTTTTTTTTCACCGGAAGACACTCTTATGAAAATTTGTTGCTTTTTCGAAAAGTTTAGACCCGTGAGTGGATTGTAGTGGAAGGCGCTTGACTCCTGCGGGAGGTAGCGTTTAGATGGAGACCCCACAGGCGAAGCCGAGGAGGCTCTCGCAAGCCCCGCGGAAAGCAAGCGCCTGCAGCGGAAATCCACGGGCAAAATTTTTACTTAAAATCAAAATTAATGCAAAACAAACCTTACACAAAACAAGATCAGTATCTTTCCCAACCAATATGATATAATAAAACCAAATTGGTACAGGCACGACAATAACACCCGCTGGAGGGAAAGTATGAAAACGTTCAAACTTGTTGCATTGTCCATCGTACACGGGGAAAACGTTGAAAAGTTAGACTTACAAGACGGATTGATCATCAATAGAGAATACGGCAAGGAAAACTGGCTCATTGAAGCCCTTCTTCCAAAGGAAAATCCGGAAAAATATCAATCCATATTAGAAAATAAACAAACTGTTCATGTGCAAGCTACCATCTCCAAACCAACCAATGATCCCGCTTCATTCGAGGCTGTTATCAGGAACGTGGCTGTGATGGACGAGCGTATGAGCATCCTCTTTGAAGGAGAACTGTTCCGCCGTAACAACAACTATCCGGAGAAGCTCTTGGAATCATTGGTGGAGAGCGGCTATTACGGGGATGATCTGCTGCAGGCCTTTAAAGACAAAATCAATGAGAAGCCTGTACTGCAGAAGTCTAAATAAGTGTATGAGAGTCAACCATGGTGGTTGGCTTTTTTATTTTGGGGCGTTGTTTGGCATGACGCGCGATATTTGTCGTTTTTTGACTTTTTGAACGCAAATGATGCGTTTTTGTGCATAACACATCATTTGCTAGCATTCGCTCCGATAAAGGATGTAACTCACACAGTATTTTATTATAGTAATTTTTAAACAAACGTTTGATTAAACGCTATGATAAAGGAGCAGTAACAATACTTCCATATACACAAAGTGAATTCTCTTCTTTTAATTACTATAGTAAAATAATATAGCCCCTCCATACTTTACCTAGTAAATCCGCACAGCCTCCAAAACATACCTCTCTGGGGCACTTCCAATAAACCGAAACGGATAACATGTCGTCACCGTCAGGGTTTCCTTCGGTTTTGGCACAAGGACAGTCGTATCATCCGCCTTCACAATGCGAATTCGCTTAATCTTATAATGATAGCTCTGCCCACCATTCTCCACATGAAGCGAATCCCCGACCTCCAGCTCACCCAACCGGCGGAATACCGTATCACGATGACCTGAAAGCACGATGTTTCCATCTTCCCCAGGGAGTTTGCTGTTAGCAACATGGCCGATTCCCTTTGTTAACTCTTTCTCAGAAGCTCCGTGATAGATTGGGATACTAGCCTCCAGTTCAGGAATGGCGAGGTTACCGATTAAATCTCCGATGTCCATCCGTCCCCAGGGACTCTCTACATCCTTCTTATCCTGATGGTCACGTTCATCCCATTCCTCCACAGCCGAATACCCTTGCCAAAAGGAAAGACCGCTTCTCACGAACAAAGCGGTCCCAATGATAAAAATCACGATAGATGCAACTCGAAGCTTGACCATGCACTATCCTCTGCTTACAGCCAATGACCTTCTGAAGAGGATTCCTGCAGCGGCTACCAGCAAGAGCCCCAGTACCATGCCCAATCCATATGGAGACGCAGTATCGGGCATTCTATTATGGTAGAGTTCATCACTCAATTGCACGCCGAGTTGTCCGAGATGGATCAATTCTTTTCCTGTTTGCTGAACATAGGCAGGAGAAATAATCTGGTCATTCATTTGGGCATTTGCCAAAAGTTCTCCCTCCTGGTTAAAAAGCTCTAAATGCACCGTTTTCCCTTCCAGCCATCCAGGCTGCAAAAGCTGTTCCTGCGTGATCGCCTCTTTATTTTCGCGATTTTCCATATGGAGATTTGCGGTGACGTCAAATGCATTCATAAAATCGGACCAGAGTGAAAATATCTTTTCCACGGAGTTCGGTTCTTCCTCAACCTTTTTCTCAAGCAAATCTAGCTCCGCCTGCAGGTCTTCATTCGGCAAACCAAGGATATGCTGGAATATCAATCGTGCTTCCTCCGCCTGAAAGCCTACGGAAACGAGAAAATCCTCCGCCCTTGCAACCTCCTCTTCATGCGTCAGGTAAAAATCCACCGCAATTTCAAGGTCCTCCAAGAAGGTATAGTCCTGCACCTTTTCCCCAAACCTTGAGAGCAGGATTTCTAGCTCCTCCTCCGTCAGATTATAAGAGTCGAGCATTCCATGGAGATTATCTTTATTGATCGGAGTTCCAAGCTCTGCCTGCAGGTGCTCGATATCACGGAAATCATCCAGGCTTACCTCATAAAATTTTAAATAAGTATCCAAATCATGTCTGGTCCATCCGATTTCCTTCAGGTAATTATCGACCTCATTCTCTGTTGGCGCAGCAAACACAGACCCGGGAGTTCCCACTATAGAAATGACCAATACCAGCATAGAAATCATGGCAACAAAACGCCTCATCAAAACGTCCTCCTCTTAATCGTCGCATTCTTTCCCATTAGTTTGACCAAAATATGGTGGAAATATGTAGCAAACTAAATAAAAAAGCTCTGAATCTACCTTATGGTAAAATCAGAGCTTCTTCACAGTTTTTAGTTCAATGCTGCTTCGATATCATGTTGGAAAGTCTGGATGACAGGCTGTAGAACCTCATCCAGCTTGCGGTATGTGGATGAGACACTACCAGGGGAAATGCCGAATTCCTCAGACAGCGACTTTTGCGTTTCAACCTGTTCCTGCATAAATTGAACATCCAGAAAATAGATCAGGGCCGCTGCATAGTTCGGTTCATTCCGGATAGCGGGACTCTCCTTCATACAATAGACGGACCAGAGCATATGGGCGAATTCCTGAAATCTTTTCGGGTATCTGCGCTTTTCAGCAGCTTCCACAAAAAGCTCCAACACCTTCTCCTGCGCTTCATTTTGCACAGGCAGCTCCTGTACGTCCTCTTCTGATAATTCAAATTCGATGACATGTCCAGCAAGTGTCGGGAACAACGAACAGACCTGTTCTTTGGACAAGCTTTTCTTTTCAAGAAGAACCTGCAGCTTTTCCTTAATGCGGATAGCCTCCAACGTCCCTCTTTCGAACGTGGACATGAAGACGACATGTGCATCCTGAAACGGCACAAACATCCCCACAACCAGCTCGTTCTTGCTTAGACCTTCTTCTCGTTCAATAAATTTAACTTTGACTTTCTCGTTTGTAAAACAGTCCTCCATCGTATATTGGGCTCCACGAACATTGGATACCTTATAAACAGAAGGCTGGGCTGTCTCCCAGCTCTCCGCCCATTCCTTCACTTGAGGGCGAGAGAACTTATGCCCGTTTCCTTTTACAAATTCCTGCACAATGGTCTGTCCGCTCTCACGCACAACTGTGAACATATACCAAAGGTGGACAATTTCCTGGTAGCCTTCTCTCTTATCCTGATCCAGTTCGAATTTATGTACATACTTGCTGGTTACCTCTTCCAACTCACCTGCATATTTATCATAAGCATAACGCATGATATCAATCTGAAGCGCCATCAGTTCCGACTCCAGCACCTTCTCAAAACTTGCATCCTGCTCTTTTTCACAACACTTCTTATACTTTCGTCCGCTTCCGCAAGGACACGGTTCGTTTCTTCCAATCATCCAATCACCTTACACTTTTAGTAGATTCTAAGTTGCATAGGCATAAGCCAATTAGCACAACGTTTTTCATTCTATCATAGTTTGCGCCACGATGTCGGGCTCATCCATTTGTAAAAAACGGAAAACACCGCTGTTGGCAGCGGTGTTTTCTAAAATACGAATCTATTTATTTGATAAGCATTTGCAGCTTTTCTCTCATTTCGTTAACAAGCTCAATCATGGAAATGTTCTCACGTTCCATCCCTTGTTGGTAGGCATACTGTAGGACCTTGATGATTTCATCCTGGTTTTCGATATTTTTAAAAGAATCGTTCATTTGTTTTTTATTCACCGCCTAATATATTACAATTCATAAAACAATTCTACTAGATTTCTACAAAATGGCAAGACAATTTTTTCAGGTTTTACTATTTTATAAGAATATAGGTTAAAAAAGGTTAAATAGTAACAATTTTCGTTAATTTACTTATACCTCTTTTCGTACATTTAAAACCTATTCGACAAATCCCATTTAATATTCGGTACTTTTGGCCGATAACTAGAAGAGATACTTTCCGTAATATAGGGTAGCACCCATTAAATCTTCCCTTCTATTCTATCATTTTCCAAATAAACCTTGAAATTTTTAAGTATTTTTGTTAATTATTAGTTAATGAAGTTTTCATTTTTCAACAATTTTCTACATAAATACTTCTTTTTGGAGGACCAGCATGGTATATGACGGAATTATTATCGCTCTATTAGTGGGCCTGTTTCGAGGCGGAAATTTTAAAGGATTAGCAGACATGAAATTGAAGCACGCGTGGGTCTTTCCCGTGCTATTGCTGATTCAGATTATCGTCTACCTTACACAAAATAAAATAGCAATCATCGGCTCGTCGAGTAACATCGTATTCATGCTGGTCTATATCGCAGGTCTGTATTTTTTATGGAAAAATAGACACCATTCCGGTTTTTTCATCATTTTCATCGGCGTCCTGCTGAACTTTATCGTCATGGCAGCTAACGGCGGAAGAATGCCTGTCTCCTTAGAGGCAAGCACCGTGCTGGATCCATATTTTATTGAAGCGCTGAAAAGCGATTTATATGGCAAGCATGCCGCTATCACAGAAGCCACCCGATTGGCTTTCCTGGGTGACATCATCCCGCTATCCGCTCCTTATCCACGTGAACAAGTAATCAGCATTGGCGATGTCATCATGAATATCGGCGTATTCTTTTTCATTCAGTACTTGATGCTCGGGAATAAAGAAAAGAGTCCAACACCTCAGGTAACCGCATCAAACTAAATTCCCAGAAAGCTTCTTGAAGGGAGGTGACAATAATGAGCGCACGTACTAAAAATGCTATCATTAACTTATTGGTGATTGGTTCTGTAATTGTAGCTTTAACTTCTGGTTATAAAGTTGTATAATTTATCATAGGGAAATAAATTTATTTATTTCCCTAAAATGAAAACTAACGAGAGTGATAACATGGAACTTCAAATAAAAAGTAACAAAGGCTTTATTCTATATGTGACAACTATTTCACTTATCGGTGTTATATCATTTTTATCTTTTATAAGTTTTTCCCCTATTTCACTTACAAAATGGGTAATAATTTATTCCCTTGTTGGAGCGCTTCTTCTAGTACTTCACTTCATTATCTACCTACCTCCAAAAGGAAATTCTATTTCAATGGATTCTGCTATATATCTAGCCTCTCTATTTGTTTATGGCATAGAGACAACTTTAATACTATTGTTAATTGGTAATATCATTTTCGCTTTAATCAACTATAAAATAGTATGGTGGAAACATCTTTTCAACTTTTCCCTTTATTCAATTATGATTATTAGTGCTTATTATTCTTTTATCTCTTTTAATGGCCCTATCGGAACGGTATCATTAAATACGATTTCACTGTACATACTTTCTCTAACCGTATATTTTTCACTAAACGTCCTTTTAATATGGCCTTATTTCTTTCTTTCTGACCCAAAATCGGTAAAAAATATATTTAATGGTTTAATTAAAAAAGGAATATTATTGGAGTCAATCATTAGTTATGCGAGCATATTAACTCTCTCTTTAGTACTAACAATATTATTAAAAGAAGAGCATTTTTTTGGATTATTTCTCTTCACTATTTTATCCGTTCTCCTTGCCTTGGCCTTTTCTAAATTTTTCGACCTGTATAGAGAATCAGAGGAACGTGCAAACAAGGACTTTTTGACCAACCTTTATAACCATGGCTACTTCAAACTCAAATTGGACGAAACCTTCAAGACCCATGAAAAGCACCAAGTATTCACTGTGGCTCTACTGGATATCGACGATTTCAAAAAATATAATGATCAGAATGGCCATCTGCAAGGTGATGAGCTTTTACGGTTCATAGGGCAATTTCTTATCAATAAAACGAAGCTTACCTCTTATACGCCTGCACGATACGGCGGTGAGGAATTCGCCATCCTATTTCCTGATGTTACGAAGGATGAAGCCAGCATATTTCTGAATAAAATCCGTAAGGACTTCAATGATACTCCCTTTAAAGGCGCGGACGACCTGCCTTTGAAATGCCTATCCTTCTCGGCCGGAATTACAGAGTATGAGCCTGGAACCTATAATTCAGCAGAGCTTTTGAATAAAGCTGATAAGGCGCTCTATTATGCAAAGGCTCAAGGGAAAAACAATGTTCAGATTTATTATGAAGAGGCGGATGTTTATCAGAATGACTTGTATCTGGTAAAGGAAATAGAGAATCTCGAACAGCAACTGCAGATTTTCCTTCCAAAAGATGTGTACACCTATCAGCACAGTAAACGAGTATTCAAATATGCCATGGACTTCAGCAAAAAGCTTGAACTGAGCGATCATGAGAAACAGACACTTATCCTTGGTGCGTTGATTCACGATATCGGGAAAGTGGAAATCCCACGAGATATCATCAATAAAAAAGGAAAGCTTGACCATCATGAGTGGGAGATTATGAAAAAGCACGTACTTTGGGGGAAAGAGATTGTTTCTACTACGAAGAAGTACGAGGAGCTGCTCCCATTAGTCGAGCTTCATCACGAACGCTTTGACGGAAAAGGATATCCTTCAGGACTTAAGGGCAATAACATTCCAAAGCTTGCCCGAATCCTCTGTCTCATTGATTCGTTTGATGCCATGACTACCGAGCGCCCTTATCAGCCTACAAAAACCTTTAGTGAGGCTTTTGCAGAGCTTCGCCGCTGTAGTGGAAGTCAATTTGACCCGCAATATGTGGAACCGTTCATCGAAGTCATACAGGAAAAATTCCCCGCCCTTTCGATAAAGGCAAGGCTGGAGGAAGAACCAAAACGAGCAGCGCAATGATAAATTTGCGCTGCTTTCTATTATTTTATATAGTAAATGGGAGAGAAGGTGATTAGATGAAGCTACTGAAAGGCTTGCTTATGACTGTAATTATTCTTGGTGCAATAGGGGCTGTAGGCTACTACTTCATCAATAAATATATCGAGGATAGAGCTGTTGATTATGTGGAGCAGGATTTAGATGACAGCAATATTGCCATCGCTCGGGAATATGTAGACAACTCCCCATCCTTGAAAGCATATATCTCAGAAGGTGCGGACGCCAACCTCGAGGACTTGCCGTTCCAGACGAGAGAAGAAGCGACAAGGGCAGTGATGAACAAGCTGAGCCTCCAGGAACTCCAGTCCATCCAGTCGAAAGCCGCTGACGGTATGACAGAGACCGAAGCGATGGAGCTTGCGGATACCTTTGAGGAAAAATTGACGGATGAAGAGCTATTGGCATTGAAGGCTATTATTTATAAAGAGCTTTATGAATAAGGAATGAGGATTAACGTTGATGCGTTGGTCCTTTTTTTGTGGCAATTCCTGCTAGAGCTGGCCAGCATACTAAAAGAGGCAGTTACTCTTCCATTATTTTAGGACAAGAGAACAAGCATTTTCCAAAGGGTCACATATATTAACTCTAGATTTCAATAAATAAGGAGGTTTATTTGTGTCCTTATATTTCGAATGGATAAAAAGCTCCGGCCCCCATGGTCCTTATGGTTGTATGGAGCCACGATTATATTTTGTCCAAATAAAAGAACCCATGGATGTCACGCTCGATTCCCTCGTGGAAATCTTAAAGCTGGATGTGACCATTAACTCATCCAAGGAAAGAGTATGGATGGACTCCAAGGTGAATCTGAAGATGGACACGGGAATATCCTCAGAATACAGCATACATTCCGAGTTCTCTTTGTGGAGAAACTCCACTTTAATCGCTACAGAAAATTTTGCATTAACTAATCAGCTAGGGAAGGAAGGTAAAACGAAAACACTGATAAATTCCATAGGTATCTCGTGGATCGATGATTTGCTTCCTCCCGGAAATTATACGTATACGCTAAAGGTTCGACGCCTTGAAGACGTTGAGGAGAATGTCTCAAACTTCGAGGTAAAAGATAGAGGATTAAATGCGGTTGTGTTCATGCAGTGAAAAGCCCTTATCAGGTTTAGAATTTCACCTGATTGGGGCTACTGTTATTTTTTCCAATTTCGGTGTGGTTTACCCTTGTGAAGCTGCTGGGTATGTAATCATTATTAAAGCAAGCTTGAGGAGGAAGAAAAGATGGCTGGACATCGTAAAGAAATGATTGGTTCATATTTAACAGAGCAGGAAGCGATGGATAAAATCAATTGGTTGAAGGAGGAAGGCTATCGCTCCGAGGAAATCTTCCTTATCAGGGACTTGAGTGGTGTGGTGGAGCCTTTGCATCCGCAGAATGATTTGACTTCTCCTGAGGATTCCGGGATGATGACCCATTCCAATATGGATCCCTTGCATGCTTCACATTCTATTGAAAGAACGTTCTTTAGAGGGTCTCGCGAAGATGGTGTCGCATCCACCCTGATGGAGATGGGCATTGAGCGTGAGGAAGCATATCGTTATGAATATGACGTAAAGGTTGGGAAAGTACTTATTTTGACGGATAATGTGAACAGAACGGTTTCACAGGACCATAGCCGTCTTGATTGTTATCGTACCGAGGAGGAGCCTGCCCTGCAGTTTGGTGAGATTCATGATGAACCTACCGAACCTGTGGAAAAGCCTGCGGAAGAAAACACTAGCTCCTGGAGTGTGAACAGGCCTTTAACAGATGACAATATTGATATTAATAGACCTCTCGATGAAATGATGGTGAACTCCTGGAATGACGAACGTCATGAGGAAGCTGGTGCGTTGGAACAGCTTGATGAAGGGTATCGTGAGGCTGAGAAACCTGAACCGATGATGCATGGCGAAGCGCACCGTCCATCTGATACAGTCGATTCTATCCAAGAGGAAAAGCCCCTCTTTACCACAATGGGACATTCTCATGCTCCTAAAGAGGATGCTGATAACAGCACGATTGAGGCTACAGAGGATTATGACAAGCTCTTATATGAGCATGGGCAGCCATTCCCTATGGAGAAAAAGGATGAGGAAAAGGAAAGCTATGATAGCAGTGTGATAAACAAGCATTCTTCCGAAATGGGTCACTTGGAGAAGGAATTGAATCTTGAGCATGATTCTTTTGAGATGCATGACAGAATGACTAATTCATCTCAACTTGAGCAGCAGCGCGGCCATTTCACTTCCGAGCAGGATGTCACTCCTGAGACGGCATTTACTCAGGACAATGTGCTCAGGTTTGAAACGGACCATATGCAGGAAGAGCCTGTCTCCCCTCAAAATGAATTCAATCATGAAGACCGAATGCTTGAAGAGGAAGGCCCGCTTATTTCAGATAGAGTCGAAGCGGAATATACACCTGATCTGATGGATTATGACCAGCAGCATGAACCGATGCCTTCCGGACAGTTGGAGCCTTGCAACGATTATGTCGGTAATGAGCCTGGGTATATGGAAGAGGAGCCAATGTTCAGAGACGAGGCAGCACATGGGGAAACCCAGCATTCTTCATTATTTGAGGAAGAAGCGGAGGAGCACTATTCTTCTGAAAGAAAGCCGAGCGCTCTGAACAGGAAGAAAGGTCTATTAAGTGATAAAGGACACGATCCTTTTAAGCCGAATAGCAGATAATGGAATAGGTAGTAGCAAGCAGTCTTCTGGCGTGGTGTCAGGAGACTGTTTGCTTTTTGGGTGAGCATAGGTTGTCTGCTGGGGAGACGGGTGGTTGTATAATTACTAATTTTTGTAAAGTGGACAGATAATGTGGTGTTTTGGATCGATTACGGTGGATTTCCGATAGATTCCGGCAGAAAGTGGATCGATTACTGCTCGTTTTGGACAGATTAACAGTGATTTTCGCTAGGAATAATGTGCCCCGTCCCACCTCCATAGGTAAAACGAGCAGCCTACACCCTCTCTAAAACAGAAAAATAGCCCCCACCACCCAAAAACTCCAATAAGGTGCGGAGGCATGCACAAAAACCTAAAACAAAATTACCTATTTTTAATAAAACCGGTTTTCCACTCACAAATTGCTAGTCGACATAACAACAGGGGCCAGACCCCTGTTGTTATGTCAATTTAATGCTAGTCCCGGTCTCACTACTGCGGTAGATGGCGTCGATGATTTGGGATGTTTGCATGGCTTGCTCGGGCTTGACTACGAGTTCTTCGAGGCCAAGGCAGCTGTTGATGAAGTTGAGTGCTTGTGGGATGCTTGGGTCGTCTTCGCCCGGTACCCAATTCGCTTCTGTGTTCAGGAGCATTCCATGTTTCATCTGGTTCAGGTGGAATGGAAACAGGTCGACTCCTCCGTCCATTCCGGAGATGCTTACACTCTCCTCATCTGCTTTCACGTTTGCCGACCAGGAGGTTTCAAAAAGCATCGATGCCCCGCCCTCGAATTTTATGTAGGCTGTAACATGGTCATCCACTTCAAACGTATCGTGGTTGAAGCTTCCCCACTGGTTCACTTGGCCAGGGATTTTGCTCAATTCATTATAAGCGGTACCCAACACTTCCACAGGCTTTGGGTTGCCAAGCAGCCATAGGGATAGATCCAGTAAGTGGCAGCCGTAGTCGATCAGGCTTCCGCCGCCCTGCAACTCTTTATTTGTAAAGACGCCCCATCCTGGAACTTTACGGCGGCGCATCCCTCTTGCACGTGCAACTATCGGCTTCCCGATTTCCTTTTCATCCACTAAGCGCTTTGCGGCAATGGATTCCTTCATAAAGCGGTAATGGTAGGCAATCGCCAGCTGCTTGCCAGATTTTTCTGCAGCTTGAATCATGCTTTCGCATTCATCGGGCGTCATGGCCATCGGCTTTTCGCAAAATACATGTAGCCCTGCTTCCAACGCTGCAATCGTGATTTCCGCGTGGAACTTATTCGGTGTACAAATCGTTACCGCGTCGACCTCCGAAAACATATCTGCATAATGGGGAAACACTTTCTCGATGCCGAACTTCTCAGCAACAAGCGTTGCCGTTGCTTCATTCACATCACTGATCGCTTCGATCACCACTTTGTCCGCCAATTTCAAGAAAGTAGGAATATGACGCCCCTGCGCAATTCCACCCACTCCGATAATTCCCATACGTAGCTTTTCCATATCCTAGCACCCCATCTTTATTTTTATCTATTTTCCGACTGTACTCCTGTATTCATTGGGAGTCATTCTAGTAAACTTCTTAAACACCTTACTGAAGTATTTCTCATTCTGATAGCCCACATGGTAGGCTACCTCATAAATTTTGACATGCGGCTTCGCCAAGTATTCCTTTGCTTTTTCCATCCGGATTCTCGTTACATAATCAGTGATGGTTTCATTATACTCCTGCTTGAATTTGCGCGATATATGCTCCCTGCTCAGAAAAAAGCGGTCCGCAATCTCCTGTAGCGTGACATCCTGCTGGTAATTGGCACGTAAGTATTCTTCTATTTGTCCCATACTTTTCGTTTCGGAGGAAGCAGCAAGGAACTCCATATTGCCAGAAGACCTCCTGACCAAGGCCTCCTCCTTCCACTTTTTCACCGCCCGCTCCAAGGTTTCATTTAAAATATCCGGATCAATCGGCTTCAAAATGTAATCGAAGCTTTTATACGTAATCGCATTACGCATAAACTCATAGTCATCATAGCCACTCACCACGATTGTCATACAGTTCAGGTCTATGGATGCTAGCCATTTCAGCAGGCTGATTCCATCCCTTTTAGGCATCCGCATGTCGGTGAAGATAATCTCCGGCCGATGCTGGGTAATCAGCTCGGTGGCCTCCTCCCCGTCCTGGGCCTCGAGGATGGTATTGATTCCGTGTTCTTTCCAATCCGCCAGGAGAAGCAGTCCTTCCCTGACATGCTTCTCATCGTCAATGATGATCGCCTTCATCCTTTACACCTTCCATTTCCAAAGGCAGTCTCAAGCAAACGACCAAGCCTCCCTCATGATGGTTGACAAGCTGCAGGCTCGCCGCCCCGTCATAATACAACTGCAAACGGGCATAGATATTTTTCAATCCGATATTCGTTACTTCTTCCCTTGCCTCTCTATTTCCTGCTTGAAAATGACGATAAATTTCCTGCAGTCTTTCATCTGTCACGCCGACTCCGTTGTCCACAACATCCAAAAGAAGCATACCTTCCTCCACTTTTCCCTCGACCGTTATTCTCCCTACTCCTTCTCGTATATCAAAGCCATGCTTAAAATAGTTTTCAATAATCGGCTGAAGGATCATTTTCGGAACGTGAACTTGCAAGGCGTCTTCTTCAACATCGATCATGTAATCGAGATGGTCTCCGAACCTCTCTTTCTGCAATAAAAGAAACGCCTTGATATAGTTGATCTCTTTTTTCAGAGGTACCATGTCCTCCTCCATATTCATCCCATAGCGCATGATTTTGGACAGGTGCGTGATCAGTGTATAGATCTGCGGCACATTATTTTTTAGGGCCAACGTACCGATTGACTGAAGGGCATTGTAGAGAAAATGGGGATTCAATTGCGACTGCAGCACCTTCAACTGATTGTTTTTATTCTCGATTTCGAGCTTATATTCCCGGTTTATGAGGTGATTGATCTTCTCCATCATCTGCTTGAACCTGCTGCCAAGTATCCCGATTTCATCGTGTCCCAATGACTCGAACTGCACCTTCATATTCCCTTCGTTCACCTGCTGGATGTTCTGAAGCAGCACTCTGATTGGTGAAGTGATTTTAAAGGATACGAACAAGGTAGCGAGAATGACAAGACTTAATCCAAGGACCCCGAACAGGATATTGATTTTCGTTACGGTGAAGGCATTTTCATAAAGGGTGGTGTATGGGACGCGTTTGACAAGTATCCATCCGCCGACCGCTGCCGGTGTCTGTTCATACATCATCATCCCGTGGAAGGAGTCATTCTGCCATTCCATCGTCCCCCGCTCTTTATTGGAGTCCATCACCTCGCCTATCCACTTCTGCTCCGCTTGCTTGACAAACACTTCTTCATTAGAGCTGTAGATCAGGTCCCCGGTCCTCGATAAAATAAAGAATTCCTCGGTCTCCTTGTTGTAAAGGTTCTCGCTTAGCTCCAGCACCCTCTCCGTCGACACCTCTACCGTAATAAATGCCAGCACCTCATCGGATGGCACATTCCTTAGCGCCCGGTGCAGATAAAGCACATTTCTCCCCTGCTGCGCTTCTGTGGTATCTATAAACATATTGAACGGATTCAATTGGGCATTTTTATAGGCATCCTCATACATCCTGCTGTTGAGCCTGGTTGAAAAGACGACCGTCGAGCGCTTGGAGGCCGTGATGCTCCGCTCTTCCTCGGCAAAGGATATATGTACGCGCCTGATATTATCCTCGGCATAAAGGATCGTCTGCAGGACGTTCTTCACAATTCCGAGTGTCATATAGTTATCTTCCTTATCAGGAGACCTCATATAGTTGATGAAATCAGGATTATTATACAAGGAAAGTGTTAAACTATTAAGCTCCTCCAAATAGGTTTCCAGATTGATCTTCCCCTGATAAAGGAGATTACTATTTTCCTGTACGACGAGATCCTTGAATGCTTCTTTTGTGTGGTAATACGTGATGATAATCGATGTTCCGAAAGGCAGAATCGTTATCAATAGCAGCAGTACGATAAGCTTATTGCGGATACTTTTTCTGATCATGGCCTACCCCCGGTGTAAGGCGTTTCTTTTCTTTAATGGTCTGTTAAACACCGCTGTTGATTTCCGCAAAAGACTGCACTTTCCGCGAGGCGTTTGTGGAGCCTCCTCGGCTTCGCCTGTGGGGTCACCACTAAACTCTCCTCCCGCAGGACAAGGAAGGCTTCGGCAGCGATACATCGCACGCAGAAAATGCTTGCATTTTCAAGGAGTCTCCGCCTTTTGCTCCAATCAACAGCTAGATTCTTATTAAATCATATTATCAAGGCTTTCTTTTAAGTATAAACAGAAAGCATGCCTATGAATAGACATGCCTTCCGCTGAATTATTTTAAATTATCCCAAGAGCTTTGGAAGCGCTCAAGGAGTGTGTCATAATCGATTTTGCCGGCAGCGTATTCCTGGATGCTTGCAGCAAATTCCTTGTTTGCCCCATCCGGCCACATGAACCATGTCCAAGGGATTGTCTGCTCGTTTTTGGAGTATTCCAGGATGTTTTGGCCAAGGTCGCCAAGTCCGGCAGGCTCGATGTTATCAAATGCCGGGATGAACGCGAACTCTTCGGTGATATATTTCTTACCAGTTTCAGAGGAAACCATCCAGTTCAAGAATGTTTTTGCTTCTTCCAGGTGCTTGGAGTTCTTATTCAATACCCAGTTGTTCGGCACGCCAACAGGAAGACGGTTGGCATCCGCATCGTCACTGATGCTGATCGGAAGGAAGCCCATGTTCATGTCAGGGTTCACTTCATAGATCATGTTTTCCGTCCAGTTTCCTTGTTGCAGCATTGCAGTCTGGCCTGAAGCGAATTGTGTTACCTGTGTATTATAATCTGTTGTTAGTGGGTTGCTGTTTCCGAAATTGATTTCTGTATCCAATACCTCTTTGAAATTTTTGAAGTGTTCATTGCCTACAATCTTTTCAGATCCATCATACAAGCCAGCAATGAATGCTTCCGGATCGTCCTGTTGTGCAAATGGGATGTTCAATAGATGCTGGCCGATTACCCACCACTCGCCATAACCGGCTGAGAATGGTGTGATGCCTTTGGCTTTTAGCTTTTCAGAAGCATCCTTCAATTGGGAAATCGTTGTTGGAGGCTCTGTAATTCCCGCTTCTTCAAAAAGGTCTTTGTTGTAGATGAATCCATATCCTTCAAGGTTGACAGGCATACCATAAAGCTTCCCATCTTCCGGATCTGTCATTGGTACTTTCCCAATAGGAAGAACGTGTTCAGCCCAAGGCTCTTCCGAAAGGTCTGCCAGCTTTTCTTTCCATAGCTCAAGCTCCTTGAAGCCACCATTGTTGAAAATATCCGGCTCTTCACCAGATGCAAACTTCGCTTTCAATGCAGCACCATAATCCGCACCGCCACCAACTGTTTCAAGCTTGATCTTGATGTTCGGGTGCTCTGCTTCGAATTCCTTGATCATTTCCCCCAACTGATCGGCAATCTCCACCTTGAACTGGAAGAAGTTCAACGTTACCTGATCGCCGGAATTTTCCTTGTCGTCCCCTGAGGAATTATTGCTCGAACATCCGGCAAAAATCCCAGCTACTAGTGTTAATGATAGTAATAGCATGAAAAAGCGTTTCATTTTATTGCCCCCCTTGAAAGTTAGATTAATTTTTATATAAATCTTGGAATCTGTAAAGCCAGACTCCTAGATTTACTTAACAGATCCAGCGGCAATCCCCTTGATGATATGCCTTTGTAAAAATAGGAAGAAGACAATGATCGGCGCGATACCAAGAACCAGTGCCGCCAATCCCATGTCCCACTGCTTCGTATACTGTGCAAAGAATGTACTCGTAGCAAGTGGAATCGTACGCAGATCCCCATCCTGCAGCACAAGAAGCGGTAGCAGGTAATCATTCCAGATCCAGAGTGTGTTCAGGATGACGACTGTCACTGTAATCGGCTTCAGCAGTGGAAATACAATTCTCCAGAACACACCGAACTGGCTGCAGCCATCGATCCTTGCCGCCTCCTCGATCTCAAGCGGCACCGTTTTGACAAAGCCGTGATAGAGAAAGAGGGAAAGTGGTACACCAAATCCGAAGTACATCATGATGATCCCCGGCAGGCTGTTGATCATGCCAAGCGTCCCGCCAAGTTTCATCAGCGGAATCATGACTGTCTGGAACGGAATGACCATCGCCGATACAATCAGGACGAACAGTATTTTACTGAACTTACCTGGTGTCCGAACCATTTTCCAGGCCGCCATCGAGCTGAGCAGCACAATTCCGATATTACTGAACACCGTGATGATAAGGGAGTTCCAGAATGCTTTCGGAAACTTGATGATTTCCCACACCTTCGCATAGTTAGAGAATAGGATCTCCTGCGGCAGTGCAGCTGCATCTATCAGGATTTCACTAAAGCTTTTCACCGAATTGATCAGGACAAAGTAGAAGGGAATGAGGAAAATGAGACCGAGTGTAATCCCGATGATTTCCAAAAGGAACGTCCTTTTCGTATACTTCTGATCCATTATGCCTCCACCTCCCTTTTCTTCGTTGCCATTACCTGTACCGTCGTAAAGATTGCAACGACGACAAAGAAGATAATGGACTTCGCTGTACCCAGCCCGTATCTGTTATATTGGAATGCCTCCTGGTAGATATTGATCGCTACCGATTGGGTCGAGTTGAACGGACCGCCCCCTGTCAGAGAGAGGTTCAGGTCGAAAATCTTGAATGCCATCGAGATCGTCAGGAAGAAGCAGATCGTAAACGCCGGTAAAATTAATGGAATAATGATTTTCGTAATCAAGGTAAAATTGGAAGCGCCATCAATTCTGGCCGCTTCAAGCAAGGAATTGTCCACTCCTTGTAACGCCGCCACATAGATGACCATCATATAGCCACTTATCTGCCAGGCGAACACGATGACAATGCCCCAGAACGCCGTCTTTTCATCCCCGAGCCATGGAAGCTGAAAGAAGGAGATGCCCGTCATTGCACCGACAGACGCGAAGCCTTTGACAAAAATGAACTGCCAGATGAAACCGAGTAGCAAGCCCCCGATTACATTTGGGAGAAAAAAGACCGTTCTTAATATATTGCGGGTTTTCAGTGCTGCATTAAGTAAAAGTGCGAAGCCAAAACCGATAAGATTGCTGATGATCACAGCCGCAAACATGAATTTGGTCGTGAACATGAAAGAGTTGAAGAATGCCTCATCGTTCGTAAAAATCTTTTTATAGTTCGCAAGCCCGACCCATTCTACCACTGAACTGACACCATTCCAGGAAGTGAAAGAGTAGTAGACTCCCATCAGGAATGGAATAATCTGAATGACAAGGAAGAATAACAATGCCGGCCCGACAAAGGCAGCGTAGGTTAAAATATTTTTCCATTTCACTTTCCGCTTTGGCACTCCTTCTACTATTCTCGTCTTCGTTCTAGGATTTTGCGACGTCGCCGGATTCACGTTCGTCTCCATCCTTCACCACCCCCGTATGTGTAACCGCTTTCTTTTATTATATGCGGACACCCTCTGGATTTTGGGGTACCTATATTGACCGGTTAGGTGCACAATATTGACTGAATTTTTTGTAGAATATGTGGTTAATCTCCTTTTTATATCAGAATGAATTTCATGTTATCGCGGAAAACCTTTTTTAAAAGTTAATCTCTATATTTTTTTTCAACCCTTTGAGACTCAAGGGGTTTATTTTTTCTTAATCAAACGTTTGTTTAAAAATTTCTATACTGATAAAAGAAATCAATAGCTTAATGAGTTTATTAACTCCAATTTCGACAGTTTGGACATGGTTTCTTACAAAACCTTTTTTAAAAGTTAATTTCTAAAATCTTTTTCAATCGCTTGGGGCTCAAGGAGTTTGTACTTTTTTAATCAAACGTTTGTTTAAAAAAAGCTATACTGGTATACTCATCAATTTCCCCATAAAAAAAGCCAATAAGAGCTAGGTAAAGCAAAGCTCTCATTGGCTGGTTCTTATATTACTCTTCGACTCCGCTCACACGCGGGCCGTCCACATTCTGCTTTCTGCGTCTGATTGCATAGGCGGCTGCACTTGCCGCACCTATAAGTCCAGCTGCAATGCCTCCGAAGAATAGTGGTTTATTTTCGTATACTTTTACTAGCACGCTCTTGTCCGCTATTTCAAATGGCAGGACAAAGCGCTCTATGTTCCCTGCTTCATCGACTGCTTCCACGATAATCTCGTATGGCTTGATGTCACTAAAGGTGGAACCGATTACTTACAACCTGTAAATATTCTGGGGGAATAAACTTATCAAAAATGACCCGTTAATTCGAAAGGTTTTTAGCCAATTACATTTTATAACATTAGATCGGGTTGTTACATTTTCTCCAATTGGTGAATTTATCTTATTGTGAGATATAGCTATATTAATCATAAATACCTATAATAGAAGGATAAACCTTTAGTAAAAAATAACGGACGAAAAGAAGGATACTTATGAGAATAGAAGAGAAATTCAAGTTTTTCTTTGAACATATGGTGGACATGGTGTTTTTGGTTGAGTGGAAAGATAATAATTTTTGGTATACCTATGTCAATTCTTCTGCACAGCAGAAACTCGTTGTCGAGATGATTGGCAGAAAATTGGAGGACGTACTCCCGCCGGTTACATACGATCTCCTTCATAAGCACTATTCAGTTTGTGTTCAGAATAGGGAATCCATCAGTTATTCAGATTTGAATCTATTCGTACCAGATATGCCAGCTTCGGAAACCACCTTAACTCCAATTGAAGATGATGGACGCATTTTCGTTCTTGCCATTACAAAAAATGTCAATGAATTGAAGGAAAAAGCGAAAGATTACCTTTTTCTGAACTCCCTAGTAGCAAACACCGTGGATGCCATGTTGGTAATAGATACAAATGGCACCATATTAAAAATAAACAATGCTTTTCAAAAACAATTTGGATGGACAATTACTGAAATGATTGGACACCATTGGGAAGAGTTCCTATTCACCCCAATTGAATTGAAAGCGCAATCAGATGAGACGATTCAGTTGCTTAAAAATCAAAAAACGACTCAGCCGCTGGAAACCGTCCGATTAACAAAAGATGGTCAATCTATCCATACTTCCGTCAGCTATTCTCCTATCTTGGATAAAGAGCAGCAAGTAGTCGCAATCTCCATGATCTATCGCAACATCCAGCATTTACGAGAGCTGGAGGCTAAACTTGCCGAAAGTAAAGATGCCTACAAATCACTTTTTTCCTACCATAAAAATGCGATTCTTATGGTAGATTCCAAAGGCTATATCACGAACGTTAATGAAGCCTGCGAAACGTTGACTGGCTATAAAAAGGAACTAATTATCGGCATCGATTTTAAACAATTTGTACAACATGAGCTCCAACTGCCGGATGACCCCCTCCAGAAAGCTTTTGAAGGGGTTGTAAATAGCTATGAGGTGGAAGTCCCCCATGCATCCGGAAACATGCTTTTCTTTTATGTCACCCACGTCCCTATTATCATTAAGGGGAAGGTAACCGGAGTGTATCTCATCGCCCAGGATATTACGGAAAAGCGCGAAATGGAGCTTGCCTTGAAGGACAGCGAGGAAAAATTCCGTCTCATCACAGAGCATTCCTCCGACTTAATAAAAGTTATCAATAAATGCGGCAATATTTCTTATGTGTCTCCTTCTTATCGAAATCTTATGGGCGCTAAATATGAAATCATGGAAGGCAAGCAACTGACATATGGCATTCATGAATTAGATCATCCATTACTATTGGAATCCATTCATAAGCTTCGGACAAACAAGATGAAATCCGTACAAATAGAATATCGATACTTGAATCAGGAAAAAGAGGATGTATGGGTGGAAGTGAATGCTACTTCTATAGCCGGTGAAGGAGAGCTCGATCACATCGTTCTGACTGGACGTATCATTTCAGAACGAAAAGAGCTGCAGGAACAGCTCACCTACCAAGCATACCATGACAGCCTGACTGATCTTCCAAACCGCCGATTACTTGAGCAATCCCTAGATAAAGCGATAAAATCTGCTTCAAAAAATAACGGAAAACTGGCGCTTCTTTTCTTGGACTGCGATAATTTCAAACAAATTAATGATACGCATGGACATGATATGGGAGATCTGTTGCTTGTTGAACTGGCACAACGATTATCAACCTGCGTCCGTTCAGAAGACACCGTTGCCCGCTTAGGCGGCGATGAATTTGTCATCCTCATCAAGCGTGTAGAGAATAACGAGCATATCACAAGAGTAGCAGACCGCATCCAATCAACACTGCAGCAACCATATATAATAGAAGGAGAACTGATTGAAACCACATCTTCCATCGGAATTTCCGTTTATCCCGATAATGGCACAACCATCAAGCAGCTATTCCGAAAAGCCGATCAGGCATTGTACCAGGTAAAGAACAACGGCCGCAACGACTATCAATTGTATTCATGAACACAGAGGCTGGGACAAAACTATAAAATGCTAATAAAAGACGACCAATATTAGTACCGGCTCTAAATACCGCTATTGATTTCCGTGCAAGACTTCGCTTTCCGCGGGTGACCCGTGAGCCTCCTCGGCTTCGCCTGCGGGGTCTCACATTGGCCACTTCTCCCGCAGGAGTCTTCGTCTTGCACTCCAATTAACCGCTGGTGCAACCTAAAAACTAAGCAAATACTTCGAAAAAAACCCGAACTAATTTGATTTTAAAATTCAAATTAGTTCGGGTTTTTTTTAGACTTAAACACTTTTGTCCCAACCTCTTATTATTTTCTACTCCCCCCTTCACCCTATCAAAAAGCATTTCACTAAAGATTCCCAACCAAAAATGTTATACTATTTGAAAAACATAGAACTGGAGTGATTCATAAAATGTCCAATCAAACACGCCAGATTGTCCAAGATTCGCTGAATGCCTTGCTGGAGGATACCGCATTTCTTCCCGAGCTGCAGGGAGATGCCAGAGAACAGGCTTTTACGTCCCTTGGCTCCATCCTTTCCACCCCCAATCATGTACATAAATCCTTTCTTCGAATCGCGCTTGAAAATGGAAGCGTTGTCAGGATTCCCGCTTTCCGGGTCCAGCACAACAATGCACTTGGCCCCTACAAGGGCGGCATCCGTTTCCATGAGTCCGTTAAAGAGGAGGAAGTGATCAACCTCGCTTCCCTGATGACCTTGAAAAACGCACTCCACGACGTGCCATATGGCGGAGGAAAAGGCGGTATCATTCTCGATCCACGCTCTTTTTCTGTAAAAGACCTGCACCTCATCTGTAAAAAATACGTTCAATATTTCAGCGACATCATTGGTCCGGACAAAGATATCCCAGCGCCTGATGTAGGATCTGGCGAAAGGGAAATGGACTGGATGATGGCTGAGTATAAAAGCATCCGTCCCGGTCAGCCCTATAAAGGAAGCTTCACCGGAAAAAGTGTCGTAAACGGAGGATCCCTCGGTCGCCGCGAAGCAACAGGGAAAGGCGTCTATTTCACCTTCCGCTATATGCTACATGATTTCATGAAGGACCAGCGAAAGTTCCTATCTGGCGCAAGCAATGACAACACCTTCGCCAAAACGGCACTTAAATACGAAGGACGACCGCTGAAGCTCGCTGTACAAGGCTTTGGTAACGTAGGCTCGGTTGCCGCCCTGGAAGCCTATCAATGCCAGTATCTCGAGAATAAAGTGGTGGCTGTTAGCGACCGAAACGTGACGCTATTCAATGCAGATGGCTTGGATATACCAGCTCTCGTCCGCTATACCTCCCTTCATAAAGGCGACCTGCCTACGACGGACGAACATCTAAAGGAAGCAGGAGTTAAGGCGGAAATCCAGGACCGCAGCAAGGTGCTCTATCTGGACGTTGATGTACTGATACTTGCTGCACTCGAGGACCAGATCCACCTCGATAATATGGATAAAATAAAAGCCGGAATCATCGTAGAAGGCGCGAACGCCCCTGTCACAAGCGAGGCCGACCAATACCTCAGCGACAAAGGCGTCATCATCGTGCCTGATATTCTTGCAAATGCAGGCGGGGTCATCGTCTCCTATTTCGAATGGATGCAGGGCCGTGAAACCCAGTTCTACACTGAGGCGGAAGTTTACGAACTTTTGTACAAACAGATGAAAAACACCATGGATACCATTCTTCCTGCATTCTTCGGAGATCCGTTTCCGTTGAGGCAGAACTGTTATATTCATTCGGTGATGAAGCTTTCGACTGTGTTGTTTAGGCAGGGGAAGTTGTACTGATATGTTTTTATTAAGGGGCCTGACCCCCACCGCTTTAAAGCGGTGGGGGTCAGGCCCCTTTTTTTCACTATTAACAACAAATTTCCATAGTATTATTTTCCTATTTATATATTTACTGTATAATTAGTAGGTCTACTTCCCTACTATATACATACTATTTACATGATATTGCTATTTTTCGATTTTTATAGAGTAGGAAGCCGGACAAGAATGAGAGTTCGTCTTAAAAATTCCAGAAAGGGTGAAGGATTTGGCAAACGATTTGCAATCAAAATTAGGTGAAGGATTATCAAAGGTACAGGGGGGAATTGAGCAAGGAAAGCAAAAACTTCAAATTGCTCAAGAAATCAGCAGATTGAAAAAGAGTATTGCGGAAAACTCCCAAAAGAAGTCCAAAATTTTATTGGAGGCTGGACAAGTTACATACCGCAAATTACGTGCGGGTCAAATTCACGATGCAGATTTGGCGCAGATCTCAGAAGCGATTATCGGATTGGATAAGCAAATGTATGTTGCTACAAGGCAGATTGCAGAGCTTTCCAAGACAACTCAAAACGGCGTGGTCTGTTCTTGTGGGACAATGAATGGAATGAACGATAAATTCTGCGGCGGCTGTGGAGCGAAAATGGAAAAGCCTGCTGAAATCGACTTAAGTACCGCTAGTTCATGCAATCAATGTGAAGAGATTGTACCAGTTGGTGCCAATTTCTGTCCATGCTGCGGTTCTAGAGCGTAAAACAACGAGGGAATAAGGAGGGAAAAGATATTGTTTTGTAAACATTGTGGAACGAAAAACCCAGAGGGTGCACACTATTGCGTAAATGATGGCATGCCACTTGGAGAAGCGAATGAAAATATTCAAGCAGTAAAAGAAACAGCGAACTTCTGTAAATCATGCAGTCAGCAGAATTCATCCGATGCCCTATATTGTGTAGCTTGCGGGGTTTCGCTAGAAAAAGTGACCGAGAAAAAATCAGGACCGGGAGATATTCTATCATTAGGTACCTTTAGCAAAAGTTCGAATAGTTCAGCCCCTATATTAGAAGGTGGTCTAGCAAGCAAGTTCAGTTTACCGGGATTAATTTCTGCAGCGAAATATGCCGGGATAGCTTTTGCTATTTTGTTAATCGTGTCTTTCATCGCCACATATTTTGTTAACAGCGCATTAAAAGACATGCTTGGTAACGACGAAATCATGGAGATGTTCTCATCAGGTTTAAAATTCATTTCCGTAACAGACATGCTGATGTTGAGTCATTTAGCTGGTGTTGAGTATGCCGTATCTGCGATGGGAGCAGCCGTTAGCTTAACCACTTCCGGATGGGTCAGTTTATTTGCCCTTATTTCTGCAATTGGATTGGTGGTTGCTGGGTTTCTTGCGAACAGAAATCAACCTGAGCGATCTGCAATCGAAAGATTCTACACGATTTTACCTATTTCCGCTGTATATGCTTTACTAATAGGAATCATCTCTACTTTTGCAGGTGTATCAATAGAAATGGAAGATCCTACAGGTTGGTTTGGAGATATTACAGTTTCTGCAAACTACCAATTCTTTACTGTATTAATCCGAGCACTTGTGTTAAGCATTATTTTTACAACAATCGGCTCCATGATTGGAATGACTTCACAATTGAAGAGCTTTGGAAGCAACTCGGGCTACGGAATTTCCATCCAAAGAGCAGCCTTACATTCTGTTTTAGGAATTGTAATTTGTATGGTACTTACCTTAACGATAATTGGTAACAAATCAGACATAAAAGAAGTAAAGGAAGAAGCTGGTGATGAATCATACTTTGTGGACTTTTTCCTAATTCAAGCTGGAACCTATATGTGGAATATGGCCCACTTAGGATCATTGGAATTCGACCTTAACGCATATGACGAGAATGTTGGTGCCAATTATTCCATTCTAGGGGGACCAAAAGCGGATGGGATGAATATGGAAGAATCACAAGAGGTTGCCACCGGGCTTAAGGAAATTCTCGGAAGCCTATGGTATTTCTTATTAGTTCCGATACTCCTGCATTTTTGGGCAGGGACGGCAATCAAAAAATCTACAACAGGTAATATCCTCTATGAAATTGGGGCTTATGCTCTTGCATTCGGTATCGTTAATACAGCTATCTTCCAGCTATTGAAGCTGTCTATTAACACAACATTTGGAGATTTGTTCAACGTAAGCTTTGGATTCTCCTTGTTCCTTACCTTCTTATTCAGCACTGTCATCTCATTCGGTATTTCTTATGCCGGAGTGGTCTTGATGAACAAGAAATCAGGTTCAGACGACGTAGTTCAGCACCAACAAGTATCAAACTTTTAGAAAAGAGGAACAGCACTTATGAGATTTTGTACGGAGTGCGGGGCCAAGGCCGATGATCAGGCAGCAATATGTACCAATTGCGGGGCGAGGCTATCGTCCCCCAAGCGGGCTCAGCAGCAAGAAAAGTCTGCGATACCCGCTTTTTCGAAAAAAACAAAGATTATTCTAGCAAGTATATTAGCGGTGTTCATCGCATTATTTGCTGCTTATAAAGCAGTAGATTCCTATAATAGCCCTGAAAAAGTCATGGAACGATTTTTGGAAGCTGTAAAAGAGGAAGATGTGGAGTATCTGTCGAAAAGCCTGGAATCCACAAACGAGAAGTTGAAAATGGAAGAGAAAAATGTCAAAGCCCTCTTGAAATTTTGGAAGGAAAACAAAGATTCCAAGGAAGACTTCTTCTCCTATCTTCAGGACACTACCAAAGAGCTGTCACGCTCCACTTCCAGAACTACCTCTGCTTTCAATGAGCTGATGGGGGAAGACGAAGGAAGAATGATCACCTTCAAAAAAGGCGGCAAAAAGTGGCGGCTCTTTGATGATTACAAGTTTCTGGTCCAGCCTCTTACAGTAGAGGTGTACACCAACTATCCTGACGTAAAGTTGTTTCTGGATGGAAAAGAGCAAAAAGCCAAACTTGATGAAGAAGGTGGCTACTATATAGTAGGACCGATGCTCCCAGGTGTCCATAAAATCAAAGGAACATTGGAAACCGAATTCCTTTCCCTAGATAAAGAAATCGAAGCTCACGTTTTTGATACGTATCATTATGAAGACCTCTACTTCGATGCAGAGGAAATCTATGTGGAAAGCAATATCATGGACGGGACCATTTTGATTAACGACAAGGAAACCGACCTTGTACTAAAAGAAGGCGGCCTGCGGTTCGGACCTGTTCTGGTTGATGGTACGATGACGGTGCAAGTTCAGAAGGATTCTCCCCTGGGTATACTGAAAAGTCCGGAATATAAGATTGAAGAAGATTATATTTATGCGGATGTATCCATCAATGAAGAGTCGCAGGAAGAGGTTATGACCCTGATTAACGACGCCCTTCTCTCCTACCGCAAAGCATTGATCGGGAAAGATGCTAGTCTTTTGAAATCATACAGCGGGGATGAACGATCCTATATTGAAGAGGATATCGAGGACCTTGGAAATGATGATAATTGGATAGGCTACCTCCTTTCGACCAGCTATGATCTCGACAGCTTTGCCACATGGGAAGAGGATGAAAATTGGCATGTCGGCGTTACGATGAACGCGAGCTGGCTCACAACCGATTATTATGGAGAGCTTAGTGAATTTGATTATTACGAACGATACTTCCTTCAAAAAACGGACGATTCCTGGTCCATCTACTCTGTGAACGGAGGATGGGGCTCCATCGACGACGCAGAGAATGTGAAGGACTTTAAATTCAACCAGGAAGAGCAGGAAAAGGATACACCAAAACCGAAAGTCGTACTTGATGAGGAAAGCCTAATTTCAGATTATCTGTATGGACTTGAAGATGCAATCAACTATGGGGATTTTGAAGAAGTGGAACCTTACCTTTTACCAGACAGCGAACTTTATAAGCTTCAAAAAAACCTGGTGGAAAACCTTTATGAAGAAGAAACAACTGAATACTTAATTGACTATGAAATCCTAGAAACAGAATTTTTGGAAGATGAGAAAGCCACCGTTCTCATTACTGTTTCAGAGAATTTTGAAATTATCAAGAAAGATGAGAAAGCAGCGGAAAAAGCCTTCAAGTGGAAGTACACGGCTCAAGTGCATAATGGAAAGTACTATCTGAGTAAGATCGAAGAAGCAAATTGATTTTTTGGGAGTCTCAAGCTTGAGACTCCTTTTTTATTGTTATTCCTTTTTCCGGGCAGCGTCTTCCTTCTCGTAATCGATGTCAGTGAACGGTGAATCCAATAATCGGTATATCCCATCGGAAAAAGCGACCTCTGTATCAAACAGTACATACCTCATATGATCCAATCCGTTATCATCAATGGCTGCGCCTCCACTAAGCTGATAGATACCCGGCTTTCCCAGTTCTTTTTCTTCCCTTTGTACAAGTTGAACTTCAAGGTCATAAAAATGATTGAATTCACAAACATCCCCCATGCAAGCCCTCTCAAAAAACCTTTCAACCTGCTCCAAAGCCTTTTCTTCATTCGGCCCATTGGAATTCAGGGTGAAAATGGTAAGGGAAATTGCCAGTAAAGAAGCTGCACCTATCATTAATTTTTTTTTGACTAATGGCTAAGGTCATTCCTCGGGAAGGTAGCTACGCCCATAGTTTTAGTCCATATTTGAACCACATCCCGGACAGAATCTATAGCCTTGTTGCTGTTGATGGCCACATGCTGTGCAAAATTTTCGACTCATTATTATTCCCCTTACTCTTGAATGCGTCTATGCCATTCCTAATATCGGCATATTGCTCTTATTCTAAATAGCATAAAATCGAAACTCCCTACATACAATTTCCGAGGAAATTACCCAAATTCCCCCTGAATTCTTACTGAACAATCGCCAAAGAGCTACATCCTCCATCACAATAATGCTTCCTATTCTATTATTCGCCATCCAATATTCCTAGAGTAATATTTCATATAGGCATTTAAACCCATACATAAACATTGCATTCTCGATATAATAGAATTGTATTTCTCATAAATCATGGAAAAAGGCAAAACTAGTGAAAGCTAGTGACGCAAAACTAAAGGGACTAAAGTTGCAATGGCAACTAGTCAGCCAGTTACCCGCAACATCCTCCGTTGATTTATGTGAGTAAAGGAGGGAAAGTTATGAGGATTGTGAATCATATACAATACTTCTGGCATGTGATGAGGTCTACTTATTGTGAATTGCTTGCAAATGATTGTCTAGATCAAGAGCTGAAAGCAACCATAGTGGCACAGGCTAAATATCACAAGGTTGAAGCACTCCAACGCCGTGCAAAAATCCAAAATCTTGCTTGCTAGAGTTTTTAATCATCAGAGACCTTTTAAGGAGGAGTTCCGTAACCCGGAACTTCTTTTTATTTTCCCCCTTGTTCTATTAAATAGCTTCCATATATGTCTTTTTGTCGTATTTTAGGTTGCCTTCTTGTGTAAAGCATGAACATGAGGATAACCTTGGTTTTTGTCAAGTAAACAATTTACATTTTATGTGAAGATATTACAAAAAAAGTAATTCCCTAAAAAATAAAATCAGAGTATAATCATTTTGTTATGTAAGGTATTTTAATAGAATTGGAGGATTGGTTTTAGTTGAAAAAGCATTTTTGGCTAAACTTAAGCGTAGTATTTACCTTACTACTTTCTTTATTAAGTCCAGCTTTGGCTACGGCAGAAGTGACGGAGGAAACTGGAATATTACTAACGAAAGCGGTACAAACGAATGAAGGAGTTTCTCTTGAATGGGAAACAGTTAGTAATGAGGATTTATCAAACAGCAACCAGAGTTTCATCATGGTGAAAAACGGTCAAGCCGAGACCATCTCACCTGTAAAACTAGAAGAGCAATCAACGGAAACAAAGCAAGTCTATAGCTATTTGGATGGTAATGACGATGTGAATGCAGATGTTGAATATCAGGTCGTTTGGAACATAGATGAGGAAGCTGTTCACAGTAATGCTTTATCTGTTGTATTCGATACTCAGATAGAAGAGGATCCATCTGGGACAGAAGATGAGGAAGAAGCTGAGCCAGTAAAAAAAGAAGAAGCTTCTCCACAGGATTCTGAAGGATTTATAGAAGAATCCTTTCTGGAAATAGACAAGCTGCAAGTGAATGAAAGCTCCTTCACTGCTACTTGGTTTGGTTATTTGGAAGAAAGTGAAGGGAAATTGGCAAAATATGAACTTTATCTGGAAGGCACGCTAGTGAAATCCGGGAATTTGAATTTTGTCGAATACCAGTTTACTAACTTACAACCGGACACATCTTATGAGGTTACCGTAAAAGCACTAAATTCAGTAAACGAAGTAAGGTTGGAAAAATCCATCGAGGTTACCACATTCCCTGCCCCATCTGGGAAAGTGGCTACATTTTCAGATAAGAATTTAGTACAGGCTATCAAGGACCAGTTGGGTGTAACGAGAGACATTTATGAGAGTGATGTACAAAATCTGACTGTGCTTTTTGCAGCAGACTATGGCATTAAAAGTATTGAAGGATTGGAAAAAGCAGTAAATCTTGAGGCTGCACATCTATATTATAATGAAATCTCAGATTTGACTCCACTTGCCAATCTAACCAATTTGGTAGAGCTGGACCTAGAAGGTAATACTTTTACAAGTATTACTCCTTTAAAGGATTTAACGAACCTTTCTATCCTATGGTTATCCGACAATAAGATTTCAGATATCAGCGTGTTGACCGGCATGAATAAACTGGAATACCTGTATCTTGACCGTACAGGCATCTCCAATATTGATGCATTGGTTCTTCTGCCGAACCTGACTCACGTTACATTGGCAGAAACCATGCTCGACCTTTCGGAAGAATCTCCTGTGTGGGAGGTACTGAATGTTTGGAAGGAAGCAGGCGTTTACGTTGATATTTTAGAAGAAGAACTGGGGTCTTTCTTTGAAGCATATGCAGAGGGCACTTCCGAGGAAAGTATATTCTTGTCATGGTATTACCATACGGATGATGAGGATTATTATCCTGAAAACTATAACTATATTGTCTATATCAACGGTGAGAAATATACAGAAACACCTGATTCCTATCTGTTAATAACAGACCTGGAAGCAGAAACGGAATATGAATTTAAGGTTGAAATGTACAATGAAGAAGGCGAGCTTCTTTTTGACTCAATGACAACCGCCACTACGCTTGGTCTTCCAACAGGTGAGATTGTGACGATTGCTGATGCAGGATTAGAAGAAGCGATTCGTCAAAGTCTATATCTGCCTGAGCGGGAAATCTATCAATCCGATATGGAACGCATGGAATATCTGCATGCAACATATATGAATATTGAGAATCTCTCCGGATTGGAATATGCTACTAACTTATTTATGCTGGACCTGGAAGGTAATTATATCGAGGATATTTCAGCTCTGGAGAATTTAACTAACATCGCCTACTTGAGTCTTGCTGATAACCTGCTCACGGACATTTCCGTCCTGGAACCCATGTCAGACTTGGAGATTCTGAATCTGCATTACAATCCAGTAACGGATATCAACGTATTGTTGACTTTGGAAAATCTGTATCAGGTTACCCTATTCGGAATGTTCAACCTTACATTTGAAGAAGGAACACCTGAACTGAAGGTTGTGGAAGAGCTTCTTGATAGAGGTGTGGAAGTGTACCTTGATGAAGATGATTATTACGGTGACACCCCTATCTCCATCAATGTGCTAGGCGTAACCGCAAACTCGATCGAAATGGATTGGACATATGAGGGTGAAGAAGAGGTTGCCTATTATGAAGTATTAGTAGACCAAGAGGCTTATGATATGGTGGAAGATAACTATTATCACTTTACCGACCTATTATCTGACGAATCCTACGATATAGCTGTAGCTGCATTTGATGCCGATGGTAACTGGTTAGGTCTCAGTGAATTTACTGTCACCACCCTTGCAGAAATTGTGGATGAAGAAGATGCAGAAACACCAGGTGAAACGGACCCAAAAGAAGAGGAAGGAACTCCTTCTGATAAACCAGGTAAAGATACTAAAGAAGACACAACAAAAGAAGAAACTGAAAAATCTACCGAAAAAGGCAACAAATTACCGGTAACTGCAACAAATACAATGAATTATGTCCTAGTAGGACTTGCATTATTGTTTGCAGGAATGGTCGGTATGGTTTTAGTGAGAAGAAAGAGATTGGCTTAAATAAGAGGTTCTAGTGCAAAAGAGGCAGTTCCCCACCTTTAAAATACGGTGGGGAACCTGCCTCTTTTTTTACTGTTTAGAGCTCGCAAAGGGGCCTGACCCCCACCGCTTTAAAGCGGTGGGGGTCAGGCCCCTTAAACATTAACTATTTACCCTCTGCCATCTTTTCCTTTACCATTTCCTTTGTTATCTTTACCTTTATTTTCGCCATTACCATCTTCTTCAGCTTCGTTTTCGTTTTCTTCATTGTTCTTTCTGTTACCTTGTTTTTCAGAAGCTTTGTCGTTATTTTTATCCTCTTTTTCCTGCTCTTTATGGCTTGCTTTCTCTTCCTTTTTCTTGGCTTCTTCTTTCTGCTCCTGTGCACGCTCTTTATTTTGCTTTGCCTGTTCCTTATTCTTTTGAGCAACAGCAGGAGTTACTGTGCCAGCATTTTCTTCAGATTCCGTTCCATCCTCTTCCGGCGCTTCAGGTGCTTCCACAACCTCCGTCTCCTCGACAACTTCAGGCTGTTCTTCCGCCGCTTCCTCTTCTTCGGTTGCTTCTCCCGTGTCTTCTACTGCTTCCTCTTCCTCCACCGGTTCTATTTTAGCTGCGAACTTTTCCTGTTTCTTTTTCAAAACGTCCAATTTCTTCGTAAGTTTTTTGATTGCATTGGCATCTTCCGCTTCCACCGCTTCAGCCAATGCCGCCTCTACATGGGTCATTTTTTTGGAGACTGCGGATTCCTTGATTTCAGCCATGGAAATACCCATTTCAGCCATCCATGCTTCAAGGTCTGCCTCCTCACCCTCCAGAAGAGCCGCAATTTCCTCGACCGTTTTTCCAGTTATATCAGATAGGGAGATAATTTTTGCGATTTCGCCATAGCCGAATCCTTGTTCACGCAACAATTTTACCTGCTCTGTATCATAGCCCATCACGACATTGGCCACAAGATAGGCTTTGTCCTGGATTTGGGTGACTTCCTCTTTTACTTCGTCCTCCAGCTGCTCTTCGATTTCCTCATTGATTTCGGTAGCTTCCTCGAGCTCATCACTCAATTTCTCTTTTTCTTCATCCTTCAGGTCCTCTTCTGCCATTGCATCGGACACTTTTTCCTGAGCTTGTTCCAGCAAGGTCAAGTAATCCTCCACCAAATCCTGAACATACTCCTTCTTCTCCTCTTCCGTCATCAGCTGAGCCTCAGCCAGGCGTTCTTTGGCAAACTCCACCAACAGTTTCGCCTCTTCCTCAGAGTTGAATGTAAACGTCAGCTTCAAGTCCTCCCAAAGCTGGTCAAAAAAGTAGCTGAACTGATCCGGTGTCGTCCCCGCATTCGTCGTGTTTTCCTCAGTATTTGCACTGACCGATGTACCGACCGTCAATGTCAAAGCAAGTGTTGTTGATAAAATAAGTTTCTTCATCTATTTTCCCCCTAAACTATGTATCAATAAAAAATCCATAAAAAAGCTACTCCGAAGAATAGCTGCGTAGCTCTTCGGCAACTGGCTGGCATTTTACATCATGTAAAAGAAGCCCCTCTAGCTTTGCGTCCCCATGTTTCCATAGATTTGCCCGTTCGGATTCGTATTGTTATTTTAAGTATAAATATTAGCAGAATATTTAGGTAGGTATTTTTGTTAGTTTTACGAAAGATAGGAAAATAGTAGTAGGGGTAGGGGGTATATTTCATTGATTAAGAACATGCGTGCCCTCCCCATAAATGACCATTGTATCCCTTCCTTGAATCCGATAGCCTTTACTGATGTATACAATATTAATAGAGATAAAAAGGGGAAACTACAACATCATGAAATTTACTTTTAAAAGGTTTAGCTGGTTTATCATGACAGTTTGCAGTTTGCTATTTTTAGTGGCATGCGGTGGTCAAGATGGTAAGGCGAAAACAGAGAAAACCGAACGCATCCCACTTGAACTATCCATCCTTTCCATAAATGAAAGTGAGGACGGCACGGAAGTTAAGGTCGAGTTCAACTCCAATCTTCCGGAAGATTTGGCATTTAAGGATGTAGAACTTCAAAAGGAATATGCCAAGCAGGTTGGGCAATATACGATTCATAATGAGAATAACACTTCCAGCGTGGCGTATTTCTACTTTGTCGGCGAAGAGCCGGTAGAGATACAAGATGGAGAGTACACCTTAAGCATAGAGGCGGAAGTCCAATACGAAGGAGAAAATGGGGACTTTCTATTTAATTTTGTTTTAGGTGGATATCCCTCTGAAATGGAAGAATATTATCATGACTCTAAGACAGTTAAAATCAACAAGAAAGACCATAATCACTATATTTTAGAGGTAGAAAGTAAACCTTTCTCGGTTGAAAATAAAGAACCTAGTAGAGAAGAAGATACAGAATCTTTAAGAACAGATACTACCGACTCCACAGACGAAGCTTTATTAGAACAGGCATATATTGCCCAGATGAAAGAACATGCAGGAATGATGGGTGATGAGATCGGTAGATTCGGAGAGTATTTTGAAAATCCACGAATAAACGACCAGAATCGGATGGTCGATGTAACGGTTACCATTGTGAAAATCTCAAGGTTAAGTAAGATGCCGCAAAGCTTTGAGGTACCTGCAAGGTATAAAGAGACACACGCAAAATACATGACTGCCATGGATTTATATTATATCTCCATGGATATGTTCCCTTCAGCGCTAGATAATCAGGACGCAACCGAAATTGAGGAAACAACCTTTTCAATGGAGCTCGCCCAGGGTTATTTGGATGATGTATTTACGGAACTGGCGGAATAAAAGGAATAACGAGGTGAGGCTGTCCAGAAAAGCATTAATTTATGGCTTTCTGTGCAGCCTTTTTGTACGACATTCTCCCTTGAAAAGTCCAATAGAACCTTTCTAATGACCTCTTTGTGCTGCATGCCCCTTGAAAAGTCCAATAGAACCTTTCTAACGGCCTCTTTGCATTGCATTCTCCCTTAAAAAGTCCAATAGAATCTTTCTAACGGTCTCTTTGTACTGCATGCCCTCTTAAAAAGTCCAATAGCCTTTTCTATTAATCCACTTTATCCTCCTCTATCATGTCATCACAAAAAAAACAAAAGCCATCCGACATTCAACTCGGACAGCCTCTTCATAAGCGTAAAAATCCCTGAGCAAGGACCCTTATCAGCAAAGAGAACTATTTTTCATCAGCTACAAACCAAAAAATAAATTTATGGAACCCGCTTTCTTTCAGCATCGTCTATAATGTGAAGGGAGGAGGATTATGGAAACTATGGCAGAACATGATATGTACCAAGCGAAAGAAATCTTACTTGAAAATTTAATTGAAGACTATGGAACAGAACTGAAGAGGATCGCCTACCTATATGTGAAAGATCACTCACTTGCCGAGGATATCATACAGGAAGTATTTATAAGCTGTTATCACCACCTGGACTTCTTTCGAAAGGAAAGCTCATACCGCACCTGGCTTATGAGAATTACGGTCAATAAATCCAAAGATGCACTGAGAAAGTGGAGCTTCCGCAATATTGCTTCCAAGGCCGTAATAGAGCCTGCCATCAAAGAATTAAATACTCCTGAATCCAATACTTTTATCAACTTGGAAAAGAAAGAGCTCATTCAAGAGGTGCTCAAACTTCCCATAAAACTACGCGAAGTCATTATCTTATTCTATTATAAAGAGTTCTCCATAGAAGAGATTGGAAACATCCTCGAACTTAATGAAAGCACCGTCAAGACCCGTCTTTTCAGAGCCCGGGAAAAGCTAAAAACAAAATTAGAAAGGAGCGGCAACCCATGGAAAAACAACTGAAAAGCCTGAACAAAGACTTGGACCACCTACTTTTGCAAGAAGTTAAAGTCACCAATGAAGAAAAGAAAAAGATATTTCAGCATATCCATGTAAAAAAGAAGCGAAAAAGCCCCATCGGCTATTACGCTGCGCTCGTTGCCGCCGCTGCCCTTATCTGCATTTTCACCCTTTCACAGATTGATCTTTTTTCGGAAAAAGACCCCGGAATGTCAAATAATGATCCAGCCATCATCATTCCGGATGAAGATAAAGCACCTGAAGAGCCGGTCGATGATGCGGAAGCACCGACAGTTCAGGAGGAGCCGGTTGAGGAAACTCCCACCTCATTTACAGAAACACCTATTTTCTATGAGACAGAGGATGGCTTCTTTAAGCTTAAGCTTACTAATGATGCAGTTCGCGGAATCGGAATCGGCGATAGTATGGAGGAAGTGCTGGAAATCCTCGGGGAGCCTGATGACAGACCTATTGATGATGCCACTCCAGGTCCTATCTTCCACTATTCGAATGAGGAAGTAAAAATGTTCAGCATCATTTTTACAGATGGACCTCAGCCAGAAGTGGATTTTGTGAATGCCTTCTATAAAAGCAACCCTATGAGCGAAGCATCCTTTTACAGTGGCACCTATGATTATATTCTTGATTTAAAAGCCAATATCAATATCTATGATGATGGAGAGATTGTTTTTACCTCCCATAGCGATTCTTTGTACAATATTAAACTACTGAATGCCGAAAAGCATCAGGATGGCCCTACTACGAAAGAAGCATATGATGCCGTAGAATTAACGTTGGAAGAGTTTTTGAAAAAAATCAATGATAACGGGAAGGAAAAGGAGTAATCAGGGATGAAGACGTTCCAGAGGTGATTATGGGTCTTTTTGACTGATTCTTACAACATTTGAATCATCAGATGAGAAAGTCTACCCCAAGAGGGAAAATGTATAGTATAAGATTAGTATATCCTGTTGAATTTACTTTTTATTGCGCTTTTGGCGGTTTATTTTAAGAAAAGAAGAATGTGTAATAATCCAAAAAAATAGAGCTGTCACACAAGTCCACGTGTGACAGCTCTTTAATCGGTGGGGCAGTCAGGGACATGGGACCTGTCCCCATGTCTCACTTCGACAACCGCTCAATCGTCTTCGCTAACAACAGTGTCCGCTCCGGCAAGGTCTTGATTTCCAAATACTCGTCCTCGCTATGGGCGTTCCCTCCGACTGGGCCGAGGCCGTCAACGGTGGCGACTCCTGTTGCGGAGGTGAAGGATGCGTCCGAACCACCACCTGTTGCTGTATCGAATACCTGCAAGCCTATCTCTTTGCCGACTTCTTCAATAAGATGCAATAGGGACTGGGTTTGCTTATTCTTCTCCATCGGCGGACGGCTGATAGAGCCTTTCAGGATAATCTGGGTGCCGGACACATCCGTGGTCGCGCAGATTTCCTTTATTTTTTCCTCCAGGTACTTGGCCTGGTGAATTTCAGAAATACGGATGTCTACATGGGCGATCGCGATTGGCGGGATGGTGTTAATGGAAGAACCGCCTTCGATCAGGCCGACGTTGACGCTGATGCCTTTTTCGTAATCGCTCAGCGCATTGAGCTGGATGACTTTATGTGCGAGCTCCTGGATGGCGCTCCTCCCTTTTTGCGGCTCGATTCCGGAATGTGCCGCTTTTCCTTTTACGATAACGGTATAGCTTCCCCCGCCCCGTCTCGCTGAAACGAGTGAGCCGTCCTTGCGGGCAGGCTCCATGATGAGGGCGTATTCCTTGCCTTGGGATTTTTCCTCTATTAAAGGCCGTGACGTCGGGGATCCCACTTCTTCATCACTGTTCAAGATGATCAGCATGTTTTTGTAGCTCTCGCTTCCGGACTGCTGCAGGGCTTTGATGGCATATAAAAGCTCAACCTGACTGGACTTCATATCTACCACACCTGGTCCGTAGGCTCTGTCCCCTTCTATCCTGAACGGGCGCTCGGCGGCTGTCCCGAGTGGAAAGACGGTATCCATATGGGCTACCAAAATGATTTTCGGGTCAATTGCGTCCCTATGTTGGACAATCAGGTTATTACCGTACTTCTCCTCTTCCCTCACCTCAACGGTAAAGCCCAGCTTCTCATATTCCTTTTTCAAAATGGCTCCTACGCGGTCGATTCCTTCCTTCACGTACGTTCCACTATCGATGTTCACCAGTTTCTCTATCAATTGAAGCATCTCTGCTTGGCTCTGCTGTAAATACGTCTCCACTATTTTTACATCTCCTTTATTTGTGGTTACAGTTCCCTCGCCCTAGTGGGACAAGGGAACTTGCCCCCAATCACCCCCGGACCAACGGGTAATAACAAGCAACAAAATGTCCGGGTTTTTCTTCTCGTAATTCAGGTTCGTCAACTTTGCAATTGTCTTGTGCGTACACACACCTCGGGTGAAAGCGGCAGCCTGACGGCGGATTGGCCGGGCTTGGCATGTCGCCTTCTAAAATGATGCGCTTTTTCTTATCCCTCAGGGTCGGGTCTGCTAAAGGCACCGCCGACAATAGCCCCTCTGTATAAGGATGAAGCGGTCCATCGAATAGCTGCTCCTTCGTCGTGACCTCGACCACTTTCCCAAGATACATGACGGCAATCCGGTCGCTGATATGCTTGACGGCAGGCAATCCGTGCGCTATAAAAATGAACGTCAGGTCGAATTCCTTCTGCAGCTTCACCATCAGATTCAGGATCTGCGCCTGAATCGAAACGTCCAGAGCAGAAACCGGTTCATCACACACCACAAGCTTCGGCTTCAAGGCTATCGCCCGCGCAATCCCGATCCGCTGGCGTTGCCCTCCACTGAACTCGTGCGGGAACCGCCTCGCATAGGATCGGTCCAGGCCGACAACATCCATCAGCTCATTGACCATTTCCTTCAGCTTCTTCCCTTTTGCCACGCCATGTGTGACCAATGGCTCTGCGATAATATCGAAAACTCGCATTCTCGGATTCAACGAAGAGTAGGGATCCTGGAAGATCATCTGGATTTCTGCGCGCTTTTTCCGCAATCGCTCCCCAGTGAGGGTGCTTAAATCCTCTCCCTCGAAAATGATTTCCCCCTCCGTTTTGTCGAGCAGCTGCATGATGAGGTTGCCTGTCGTGGACTTGCCACAGCCGGATTCCCCCACTATACCGAGCGTTTCACCCTTTTTTACTAGTAAGTCTATGCCGTCGACTGCTTTTAAGTACTGCTTATTTCTTTTCAAAAGACCTTCTGATACGTCAAAATATTTCTTCAGGCCTCTGACTTCCAACAGATATTCGTCTGCCTTTTCCATTACCTTCACTTCTGACATTTAGATGGCCACCTCTCCCTCTTCATGCAGCCAGCAGCGGACCTTGTGCCCTGCGGACGTTTCCTCCAGTAGTGGCGCCTCGTACATGCATTTCTCCATGGCATAAGGGCACCGCGGCTGGAATCTGCAGCCCTTTGGCATGGCAGCTGGCGTCGGAACCGTACCCTCTATCGTTAAAAGCTCCTCGTTCCGTTCATGAATTTTTGGCGTACTATCAAGCAACCCCTTCGTGTATGGGTGCTTCGGGCTGCTGAAAAGCGTGAACACATCGGTGTGCTCGACCACCTGGCCGGCGTACATGACAATGACAGTGTCGACCATCTCCGCCACGACGCCTAGGTCATGGGTGATCAGCATAATGGATGTATCAAAGTCGCGGGTCAGGCCCTTCATCAGTTCGAGGATCTGCGCCTGGATCGTCACGTCGAGCGCGGTTGTCGGTTCGTCCGCAATAAGCAGTTTCGGGTTGCATGATAGCGCCATCGCAATCATGACACGCTGCCTCATCCCGCCGCTCAATAGATGCGGATGCGAGGAATAGACCCTCTCCGGCCTCGGAATCCCCACTCGGCGGAGCATTTCGATACTTTTTACCTTCGCCTCCTGCTTGGAAGCGCCTTGATGCAGTCTGATAGATTCAGAGATCTGGTTCCCGACTGTGAATAACGGATTCAAGGACGTCAGCGGCTCCTGGAAAATCATCGCGATCTCGTCGCCGCGCAGCTTCCTCATCTCTTTTTTCGAGAGCTTAGTCAGGTCCTTTCCTTCAAAAAGGATCGACCCTGCTTCAATGCTTCCCGTTGCCCCGATTAGGCCCATGATGGACAGGGAGGTCACGCTTTTTCCACAGCCGGATTCGCCGACCACCGCGATCGTTTCCCCTTTTTTTATCGAAAAAGAAACACCGTCCACAGATGGGATGACTCCGTTCTCCGTCTTGAAATGGGTTTGCAGATCTTTCACTTCCAACAATGTTGTCACGTTACAACCTCCCCTTTATTTGCGAGTAACGGAGCGCGGATCCAGGATGTCCCGGAGCCAGTCCCCAAGAAAAATGATGCCAAGTACAGTGATTGTGATGGCGACACCAGGAAAAGTGGCAAGCCACCAGCTTGTCGCAAGATAATCCCTGCCGTCACTCAGGATTCCGCCCCATGAGATCGTCGGCGGCTGAATGCCAAGGCCAAGGAAGCTGAGTGACGCCTCCAAAATGATGGTCGTCGCGACACTCAATGTGGAGATGACGATAAATGGCGACACGACATTCGGCAGCAGGTGGCGCATGATGATTTTCGAGTGCCTGACCCCGATCGACCTTGCCGCTTTAACAAATTCGCGCTCCTTGATGGAGAGCACTTCCCCGCGGACAAGCCGTGCATAGGTAACCCAGTTGGTGATTCCCAGAACGATGATAAGAGTCGTCACACTCGGACCGAAAATGCTCAAGATTACCAACGCAAATAGAATGGTAGGAATCGCAAGAAAGGAATCTACAATTCTCATAAGAAGGTTATCGAGGAATCCCCCGAAATAGCCTGCTATCAGACCAACGAAAACCCCGATTGCCCCGGCCAGCACAACGGCCGCTATCCCAACCAGCAAGGACACCTGCGAGCCATAGATGATGCGGCTCAGGATGTCCCGTCCGAGATTGTCCGTTCCCAATAAATATTCCGTGGTACCATCCTCCGCCCAGAAAGGAGGCTTCAGCATCATTGCCGGATTGATGAGATTCGGGTCATGAGGCGCCAGCACCTTCGCAAAAACCGCAACGGCAATAACGCAAAAAACAATGATAAATCCTACCGTCCCCGTTTTACTTCTTAACAGCATCCTTGCCCATCGGGATACGGGACCTGTCGTCCTGACCGCTCCACTTGCCACGGGCTGGTGGGACACGGGACCTGTCCCCAAATTGATTTCCGCCATATTCTTCCCCTCCTTCAAATGAGTGTTCAAAAAGGAGGATAAAAAGAGCAAAGAAGTTCGAGGAAGCGTAGTCTCGAGCACCGCAGCGTATGTTATGTAATGTTGCGGAGCGCAGAGGCAAGCTGACGAAGAAATTCGAAGCTATTTTTACCGGACTTTTTGAACATCCACTTCTAGTTGTATTTGATTCTAGGGTCTAATACTTTGTAGATTAGATCGGCTAGTAGATTCATTAAAATAACCATAAAGGCGATGACGAAGACGCTTGCCTGGACGATGGCCATGTCCCTTGTGTTGACGGCCTGGATCAGTAGCTGCCCGAGTCCCGGCCAGGAAAAGATGGTCTCGGTGATCAGCGTCCCGCCTACTACGGTGGATGTCTGAAGGGCCGTGATGGTCACGACCGGAATCAATGAGTTGCGCAATGCATGCTTGTTCACAACGAAAAAGTCATGGATTCCTTTGCTTTTCGCCGTCCGGATATAATCCTGATTAAGGATTTCAAGCATGCTCGAACGGATCAGCCTTGTCATCTCTGCTGCGATCCCTGTGCCAAGGGTGATGGCCGGCAGGACGAGATGGGAAAAGTTTCCCCGCCCCGACACCGGAAGCCATCCGAGCGTCACCGAGAAGAGAAGAATCAACATAATCCCAAGCCAAAAGTTCGGCATCGCTTTTCCAAGCACTGCCCCGCCTGTAGCGAGCAGATCAAGCGAGGAGTTCTGCTTTGTCGCAGACCAGATGCCAAGCGGGATGGCGATGACGATCGCGACAACCATCGCAGCTATCGCTAGCTCAAGTGTTGCCGGCAATCGCTCCAGCACCAGTGGCAGTGCGCTCGCATTGTAGCGGAATGAGTCACCGAAGTCTCCCTGCAAGAGTCCCTGCATGTATGTAAAATATTGAATATGAAACGGCCTGTCCAATCCAAGTGAGGTGCGAAGCTGATCGATGTCCTCCTGGGAGGCGTCTTCCGGCAGCATCAGTGCAACAGGATCACCTGCTACGAAGACGAGGCAGAATACGATAAAAGAAATGATAAAAAGAACGGGTATGATTTGTAAAAGACGTCGAACCAGGTATTTGCCCATCATTTCACTCCTTATGATGTAGAGGACCAGGGAATAATCCCCAGTCCTCCTTCAGGTCAGTGTAGGTTTTTATTTCTTTTTAATAGTCGGGACATAGATCATTTCGTCCGGATTCGGGTCAAAGCTGATACGGTCGCTGACACCGATGTTGATCTTTTCCTGGTGAAGCATGATGTGCGGTACTTCTTCCGCAGCAATCTCTTCGATTTTCTGGATCTGCTTCTCGCGTGATGCAGGATCCATGTTATTCGCAGATTCTTTTAACAGCGCTTCAATTTCATCGTTTTTGTAGTCGGTCTCGCCTGCAAAACGCTCTGCGCGGTACCAGTCAACAGAGTAAGCTCCGTCAAACATGGAGTTACCAAGGCCTAATAGGTACGCGTCCTTATTTTTCTTAGCAGAACGCATCTCAACGAAGTTGCTCCATTCCATGAATTCAATGTTCACTTTTACATTGATTGCCGCAAGCATTCCGGCGATCATTTCAGTGATTTCGGCATCCTGCAGGTAACGACCTTTCGGTGCATGAAGCGTCATCTCAAAGCCATCTTCGAAGCCCGCTTCTTTCAAAAGTTCCTTCGCTTTATCCACATCATAGTTATAGGTGTCATGGAGATCCGGGTTGTGCCCGAAGTTACCAGGGCCTACACGCGTACGGGTCGGCACCCCACCGCCCTTCAGGACATTTTCCGTAATGGCCTTATTATCAATTGCATAATCCAGAGCTTGGCGGACACGAACATCAGAAGTCGGATAGCCTTCTGTGGATCGAAGGATCAGCATGATGGTTCTATTGGATGTCTCCTGAACGATGGACGTGCCATCATTGTCGTTCACGCGATCCCAATCAGCCGGAGGAACGTTGACAGCAATATCCACGCCACCAGTAAGCAGCTCGGAAACTCTTGTGGAGTTCTCAGGAATAACGCGGAAGACCACTTCATCCCACTCACCCGCTTTTCCTTCATAGTAATTTTCGAACGGCGTCATTACGATGCGGTCATCCCTCACCCACTCCTTAAACTGGTAAGGACCGGTTCCAACCGGATTCTCCAAGAAATGATCCCAGCCTTTTTCGTTTATGTATTTGCTAGGCAACATTCCAGATCCCAAACGGGAAAGTCGGTGAAATAATGAAGGCTCCGGTGCATGCGTCACTACTTTAAAAGTAAGGTCGTCCACGATTTGGACTTCTTTAATCTGCTTATAGTTCGGATACTCCTTCAACGTATCATCAGTCGCAACACGCTCAAGCGTGAATTTTACATCCTCTGATGTCAACGGATCGCCGTTATGGAAGGTAACTCCCTCTTTCAGCTTCATTTCCACTGTCAGGTCGTCAATTTGCTTAAATGTGTCGACCAATTCAGGATGGATTTCACCTTTTGCATCCTTTTTGAACAGGTAGTTGAACATATTGTCATGTACTGCCTCTGTGGACGTGTTGTTATGGTTGTGGATATCAAAACTCACAATATCCGTTCCCATCGCAATCGTTAACGTGCTGCTTTCATTTTTCGGAGTCTTTCCATCATTGTTGCCATCTGTCCCTGTTTTGCTATTGTTTGAACACCCTGCCACAAGTAAAGCCGTGATTGCCATCACCATCATGAAGCTCCAAATGGATTTCCTCTTTCTCATTCGTCATCCCCCTTAAATGTTGTTAAATGAAGCCATTCTCACAAAAAAGCTTTATAGAAAAACAAATAGAAAGCAGCATCCATTTGTTTACTCCCACGTTCAGATGTTCTATTTTCCATCACTTACTTAGCCAAGCTAAATAATATTTTCATAAAGAAAGAATAATCCAAAAATTATAAAAAATCAATAAAATAATTACAAGATTTGTCATAGTTATAAATATTTAGTAGTTCTATAGAAATGGGTAGGTTGGGGTGGAATCTATCTGGAGGACGGTGAGGATAGGTAGGTTTACCCATTGCGGATAGTGTTTTAGTTCGTAGATTATATGGGACATAGGAGGGGTAAAGTTGCATTGTGTGCCGCTCTTTACCTAGGTCCCATAAATAAAAAAATAGAGACAGGTTCCCCTGCCTCTACTCTATTAACCTCATACAAATTATTCTATTCTTCCAGCCTTGCTTTTCGTCTACCAGCCACCATCACGCCGCCCATCATCACAAGCAGCACGCCTAATAGCATATAGTTGAAAGCAGATGTTGCTGTAACAGGAAGCTTGTTCCCGTTGCCGTTGCCAGGTTTTGTGCCTTCACCCGGTTTACCTGGGTTATTGCCGTTGCCGTTTCCTGGGTTGTTACCGTTGCCCGGCGGTGTATTCCCGTCACCATCTCCTGGATCAGTACCATCGCCAGGGTCTGACCCCTCAGCGCTGACCTTCACCACAACAGTCGTCAATGGATCGACCGTAATGCTCTCAGCAGTCAACTGAACACCAGTGACGTCAGAAACTTCCTCAGCCCCTGCTTCATCAGCATCAACGACTACATCACCTTCCGTCAGGTCTTCACCCAACGTCAGAGCTCTTGCTTCTGTATCTGCATTCACAAATACGTAAAACAGATCTCCATTTGTCGCTTCATTTCGATACGCAACCACGAGATCCTGATCACCGATTTCCGGAGCGTCAATCATCGTCACATTGGCATCTACCAATTCTTTAGTACCTAATCTGAACGCATCCGTAGAACGACGTAATTCGATCAATCCTGCCGTATACTCCCGGGTCACATTGTTGACCGGATAAAGCTCAGCATCCGTTGCTTTTTCCCAGTCAAATCGGTTGATGATGTCCGATGAGTCGTAGGAATCATGAATAAAGTAAGGATACTGGAATGGGGTACCGTCCTTGTCCGTCATGTAGGTGGACTTGTAAGGTGCGGTTTCCGATTCCGCTCTCCATTGCTTCGTGCGTCCGTATTCCTGGCCGGCATGCAGGAATGCCGTACCTTGGGAAGTCAGGATGATGGAATTCCCTAAACGGATTCGCTTATGGATCTCCAAACTATTTTCCTCAACATCCGGATCCTTCTTGATCGATTGTGCGATAACATCGTGCAGCGTCAAGTTGTCATGCGCCGCAATATACTGCACCACATCACCTGGGTCATCAGCCGTAAAGTTACGAGGCTGCCCTTTGATATTGTCAAAAATCTGCGCTACATCACGTGCGCCGCCCGTAATGAAACGCGCTTGGCCTTCCGAACCGAACCCTGATTTCAGCTCGTTGCGGATTTCATCGGAGAAGCTTGCCACAGATTCCGTGTACTGCATCCATTGCTGGTCTGCCGCTTGCACCGGCTCGCCTTCATCTCCTGCAAAAGTGACCCAGCCCTCGCCGATCATGACGATGTTCGGGTTCAATTTTTTCGCTTCGTCATAGGCGATCTGGATGCTCTCTGCATCGTGGTCGCCCATCATGTCAAAGCGGAATCCGTCCACCTTGTACTCGTCAACCCAATACTTGATCGAGTCTACCAATACGCGGCGGGACATTTTATGTGTCGTACCGAGACGTCCGCCACCGAAGCTCGTTCTTGGCGTTCCGTCTGCGTCCATGAAGTGGTAGTAGTTTGGTACAAGGTCCTCGAAAATCGAAACCTGTGCCGTGTGGTTGTATACCACATCAAGCACTACACCCATGTCGCGTTTATGAATCTCGTTAATCAGGTTCTTGAACTCTTTTATTCTCAATTCAGGATCATTCGGGTTCTCCGAATACATACCGGATAGGGAGAAATAACTGTGCGGGTCATATCCCCAGTTATAGTTCGTATCCGTGGACGCATAGTCCAGCATTCTCTCAGCCGAAGCCAGCTCATTGCTGAAATAGTAGCTCATCACCGGCAGCAATTGAATGTGGGTCACGCCCAATTCCTGAATGTAATCCAATTTTTCCACGAAGGATGCAAACGTTCCGAATTGCGCTTTCAAGTCGTCTGCAATATTTGGATCGGATGTAAAATCACGAACATGCAGTTCATAAATGATCGTGTCTTCACGCTTTTCAAATCCAGGGATGTCAGCATAATCAAGCTTCGGTCCGATGGAGGAAACATCGACGATTGCCGCTTTTCCAACCGGATCTCCCGCTTCATTGTTCCACGCCGCCATTGATTTTGCATACGGGTCGAGAGCGAGCTTAGTCTCGTCACCATGAGTAATTTCATAATGGTAGTAGTAGCCTTTCAAGCTCTTCAGACCTGTGTTGTCCTCATCCAGCTTCACACTCCAGACACCGCGGTCACCCTTGGTCATCGCAACCGTGTCCACTACCGTATCCTGGTCGTCCTTGTCATAAAGAACCACGGAAACATCGTCCGCTTTAGGAGACCAGACCTTCAAGGTAGCCGTGCCGTCCTCATGCAGTTCGGCGCCAAGCTTCCCGTCATAGCCGTACATTTCATCAATCAGCTTCCAGCCGGATTTGATCGTGATCTCGCGGTCGCCATACTTAACCGTGTAAGGCATCTTTTCCAAATCGAACGTTCCATGGACCGACACGCGCTGTGCCCCGTCCAATGTCACGTCGTCAATTGTCACAAGGTTCCCATCCACGTCCTTGATCTCCAATTGCCCTTTCAGTTCCTCAAGATCCAATCCTTCCGTTTTGGTAAAAAGAAGCGTGATTTTCTTGTCGGACAGAACCTCGCCTGACAATAAGGCAACAGCCACCGTACCATAAGGGTTCGTGTAGACTTTATCTTCGCCTTCTTTTACAAAAAGCTGGTTATGCTGCTGCAGCATATCGAATGTCATGTCTCCAGACTGCTGCCCTGAAAGCTTGTTGACAAAAAGGAAGCCTATCTTCTGTGCATCTTCTATCAGTTTGATGTCATAGTACGCACCATGTTTGCCATTGCCCGCTGCATCAGCCGCACCGTTCGGCCAGCCGTCAGATGGTGCCGCGACATCCTCCCAGTTCCATAAGCCCCAGCCGTCATAATCGGCGTTGTTGCGCTCATAGTGGATTCGGACCGTATCTTCCGGAAGGTCCACCGGCTCGTATAAAAATACTTCATCAGAGCCTTGCTTGATCCAAACCTCGTTCAAGTCTGGCGAGAATAGCTCCAAGGCTTTATCGCCGCCATCCTTGTCCCCATTCGTCGTATTCAAAACAAGGAATCCTATATTTTGTGCATCGCTTTTTAATTTTACATCAACGTAGGCACCATAATCCGTCACCTGACTTGCTTCAAAAGGTGTTCCGCCTGAAGGCCAGTTCTCGGATGGTGCCGCCACGTCTCCCCATAGCCATAAGCCAAGGTTTTCATAGCTGTTGTCGGTGCGCTGATAGTGGATGCGAAGCGTGTCTTCACCAATCTCACCAGGCTGACTAGGCTCGTCCACAACAGGAACATCGCCATTTTCCACTGTAAATAAAACCGTCCCGCCATCTTCCATCGCTGGGATCGTGAACGTCACTTTTCCTTCTTCAGTTGCTTCAAAAGTTTGACCGGAATAGTGGTCGGTAACCACTGCATCCGAAGAACCGAAGTTCAATGTCACTTCTTTTTCCTCAGCAGCCGTGTTCAAGCCGACATAAACGGAATCATCGCCATGACTGCGGGAGAAAATTAGGTACTTGTCACTGTCAGAGCCTGCGATTTTCTCGCGTTTCCCTTTAGCAAATACGTTTGTATTGTCGTTACGGAATGCCAATACCTTTTTGTAATGATCCAATACCTCGTTACCTTCCACCTGATCCCATGGAAGGTTTGGGCGGTTGTCATAGTAAGGATAGTTATTTTCGCCCGGTAAGCCAAGCTCTTCTCCGTAATAGATGACAGGCTGCCCTTTAGCCGTCAGCTGCAGGGATGCCGCCACTTGGTACTTGCCAAGGTCGCCGCCGACTGCCTCCAGGAAGCGGTCTTCATCATGGCTCCCAAGGAATTGGCCCATCGTTGCAGTGTTAGTAAGCTTGCCGTTTCGTGCCTGAAGCTTTGTTTCGACCGCATTGATCTGGCCGTTAACAAAATCATTAGCGTAATTTTTAAACTCGAAATCAAGCAGGGAGTCCATCATTCCTGTGTTCAGGTAGCCCTGGTCATTACCAATGCTCGCTCCCCAAGCTTCCCCGATCAGCTTGTGTTCCGGCATTTCTTTTGTCAAAGCGTTTTTAAAAGCCATCCATGTTGTGTTCTCGACATGCTTCACCGTGTCCACACGGAAATAGTCGATTGTGTTGCCATTCGGCGTTCTGGACTTCTCGATCCAGTCGGTTTGCCACTGGACGATCTGGTCGCGAACTGCTGATTCCTCTGTTAAAAAGTCCGGTAATCCCGCAAGTTCCCCACGAACCGTATCCGTTCCGCCTGCACGAAGCATGCCATCAAAACGGGCACGGTCTTCATCTGTCGGGAAGTTCGGAATGCTGCTTGTATCGCCAGCCTTCAAGCCATATCCCGTATGATTCAGTACCACATCGACCATGATTTTGATTCCGCGTGCATGCGCTTCATCAATCAGCTCATGGAAATCGGCCATCGTCCCGAAATGCGGGTTCAACTCGCCGAAATTGCTCGCCCAATATCCATGATAGGCATAGTAAGGCGTGTTCGGATCGTCATTATATCTCACATCATGCTTAATATTCTCCACAACCGGATTGATCCAGATCGTGTTGATTCCAAGCTCGTCCAAATAGTCCAGTTTTTCAGTAATCCCTTTGAAATCCCCGCCCTGGTACGTTCCTGACTTCGACTTGTCATAGCCGATGCCGTACGGATCATTGTTGGAGGAATCGCCATCAAAGAAACGGTCCGTCAGCATGAAATAAACCACTGCCTCGTCCCAATCAAAGTCCGCTTCCTCGCCAGTGAATGTGCGCGCCTTCACCTCAAGCGTCGCTTCCCCCTCATGGCTATTCCCGAACTCATCGATCGCCGTGATCGGCAAGGTTTTCACACCGGCCGGCACGTTCTGGTTGACCGCAACTGTCACTTCTTTCAGTGCAGGGTCAATCAGGACTTTCTCGTTTCCACCAACTGCGGATAGATTAATAGAAAGCTCGCGCACCGAGGTATCTTCGCCTGTGCCAAGGTCCACTTTTACAACAGCATTGTCGTTGTAGTCAACCGCTGCAGGCTCCACAGTTCCACTTACATTCAGTTCTGCAACCTGATACTTGACTATGGATTTACCATCTACTGTGTTATATGGATCGGTAACTTCGGTCGTGTTGCCATCCACTGTCACAAAATAAGTATATTCGTGCTCTCCACGCGGAAGGTCGTTGTACGTATATGTAAAACGCTCATTCTCCGCTTCTGCTTGCATCTCGTATTTTTCGCCTAAAATCGAAAGCTCGACTTTTTCGACCTTGCCCATTTCCCCGTTCGCATAAAGCTCTTTGTCACGGAAAAAGAAATGCGCATTAGCATCCTCCACAACCGGCCCGTTTACTTCCGGCACCTGGAGAATCTCCTCCTGGCCGCTAGTTACATGAACCTTTGTGATGGACTCGTTCTTGTTCAGCGCAATGTAACGGTCATTCTCGCCGTCCTTCGCTTCCCAATCCCCTTTACGGACGATAAATCCAACCTGCTCCGCTTCCGGACTTACCGTGATCGTGGCATATGCCTTGCCATCCTTAAATTCAGTAAAATCATACTGAGCATCATCCTTGATGCCTGTTCCCCAAATCCAAAGATTCCAGCCATCGTAGTTCCCGTCAGCCCGCTCATAGCTCAGGATGACCTTGCGTTCCCCAGTATCTGCAATCGCACTTAGTGGCGCGACGCCTGCAAACATGGAAACAACAAGAAGAACCGACAATAGCATTGCCATACCGCTTTGAAATTTCTTCCTCATGAAACCATTCCCCCTTTGATTGTATAAAAATTACAGCGGAAGCGTTTGCACAAATTGTCGTAATATGTTTATTGTGAAATCGTTTGCACAATGTTGCACAAATAAGCGATTCCTAAACTAGTAAAACTATCAAACTTATGCAAACGCTACCATTCTCCCTAACTACTAAGATACTACGAGTTTTCCGAATAATCAATAAGATATTTCACAGGTCCCTTGTCACACCCACTTTAAAAGTGTAGCGCTATTGTATGAAAGTCATGAAGGGCTTTTTGACCGTTTGGGAATCGGAAAACACTCTTCATCGAGCTTATGATGAGCTTTTCAAACGATTTGGTAACACAAAACACCCTTCATCAAGCTTATGAAGGGCTTTTCAAATGATTTGGTAACACAAAACACTCTTCATAGGTGTTTGTTATTACTTCCACATAAGCGACAAAACAAAGCCCATAGCTATATACCACGAATCAACTCCACCGCTTCTAAAACATCTCCCACATACACCGCTCCGTCCGCCTGGATTTGCCTCCCGACTACGATCGTTTTGCCTGCTTCAGCAAACATCGGGATATCATTATGCGAGTCCCCCACTGCGATCGTTTCGCCCTTAGTAATACCGAGTCTTGCTTGAAGCTCTCGCAGCGCCTTCCCTTTATCGGCTCCTTTGGGCAGGATATCCACCGCGTCGATATGTTTATAAAGATTTATTTCATCCTTGTAGGGTAGCGAAATCTCTTCCATAAAGGCTGCAAATTCGTCCACATCGCTGCGGTTCTTCGGAAAAATGGTGAGTGCGGTCTGATTCGGTTGCTTCCAGACACGGCTTCCGAAACGCTCAGCCACCTGACTCCCCACAACTGTAAGAGCCTCCATTGCTCCGATCATCTGGATTTCCTCCGATTTCATGACATCAAGAATGATGCAGCCGTTCTCCCCGATGACAATCGGACGTTCCAAGCCAAGCCCTCTCGCAAAACCAGCCAGATATGCAGCATTTTTCCCGGAATTCAGTACAATTGTATAGCCCTCCTGCTCTAATCCCACCAGGCTTTCTGCCACTTTGCGCTTTGCCCCCTGCCCGGCAGTTGCGATGGTCCCATCAACATCGAATGATATAAGTTTATAGATCATAGGTAACTTCCCCCGTTTGGTTTATTCTATTAATTTATCATAATGTTTAATAGAATTACCGGCAAAGGTTGTAATATGTCTTTTCTCATACTATTCTTACAATAAGTGGAATATTGTAAAAAAGATAAGAAAGGAGGAATCTGATGATTTGGCTACTTTTTATAGGCATAATCGGCTATTTTGCGTACATAGGGAACATTTGGGGCATGTTGATTACTATTTTAGTAGGGATGTTTATATTGTCCAGAGCCGGTTCGAATAAAAACTCAGAAGGCTCTGGGAAACATACGTCAAGTAGTGCCAAAGAACAGTCCGACTATTCCGGTTTTCACAAACAAAAAAGAAACCGGGTACAAACAAGCCGTCTATCCACAGCAAAACAATATGCACACCAAACTGTCGCTGCTTCCAAAGACAAGGCACATAAAGAAGAATATATCCATGGAGACATTCACGGCTATTACACAGATCCCGATGCCCTTTACCTCCAGCGGCTAGAGAAGGAGGAGCTCGAAAAGAGGGAAAGAGAGCGAAAGTCTGCAGCCAAAACTGAAAGCGAAAATAGAAAAAGGCGTGATCTGGAAGAAGAGGCTCGTATCCTCCGCAGACATAATGCCGAGCACTGGCGGGTCAAGGCAGTGGACGATGAGCTCGGCCGCTCCTATTCAGAACGGCAATGGGAGGACCAGAAGGAAGACTACGAACCGGAATGCTCCGAATGCAACTATTGGAAGTCCCAGTGCCGTTGCTGTGACACTTGTGATCGCTACCCGTGCCAGTGTTGCTATAGGTGTAAAAGTTACCCTTGTGAATGCTGCGACACATGCAACGATCATCCTTGCCAATGCTGCCGGAGTTGTGACAGCTATCCTTGTGAATGCTGTTCAGAATGCGGACAATCGGAGCGCTATTGCCGGTGCTGTAACAACTGCGAACGTTATCCTTGTGAGTGCTGCCGCGAATGTGGGGAGGCGGACTGCCGGTGCTGCTCTACCTGTGATACTTACCCTTGTCGTTGCTGTAATACATGCGATGACTACCCCTGCCGATGCTGCCGCAATTGTGACGACTATCCATGCCAATGCTGCAGAAGCTGCGGCGAATATCCTTGTGAATGTTGTAGTGGGTGTGGAAACCCGAACCGATATTGCCGGTGTGATGACTAGCGGGTAAGAGGGAGAATCTAGATGAAGAATGGTGCCTGCCCCCCACCGCTTTAAAGCGGTGGGGGGCAGGCACCCTAACTAATTTTAATGCATTTCTTTTACCTGATCTTCTTGATCGAACTCAACCGTCAAGGTGTTCTCAGAGATTATTGAAGCAGGTCCTAAGGGAAGGTGACGACTACACCGGCTTTGTCGCCATGGGCTTCGTCAGTCCCGAGGGGAACCCGATATCCGTTTTTCGAGGCAGCGAACCACTGCACGGGAAATTCAATGAGGATCAGAGTGATGATTGGGTCGATAATCTGTATAATATGCTGCTTGGCAAGGAGTCCTCGCAGTACGCGCAGGCAGAAGCCTTTTATAAAAAGATGAATGAGGAAGGCAGCGGCCGCCCCATTGTAGTCGGCCATTCCAAGGCAGGGAATCTTGCTGCATATCTCGCAGCCAAATTCGGCTATATGGATGCACATCTCTATAACCCGATGCCGCTTCATAATAATTGGGTGAATGAAGAGAACCTCAAGTCAAGCAATGTTTACACCCACGTGGCAGAAAACGACTTCATTGCCACCCTTCTCTCCCTCATAGAACCGGGAGAGATTGAAACTCTATTGAGCGAGCTTTCCGAAGAAGAATTCGTCATGCTCCTTAGCTTGGACAAAGAATCCATCGCTCAGCTTGTTACAAGCCATCCGGATGTCTTTGCCGGAATCCTGAGCAGGCTTTCCGAAGGGGCCATCACGAAAAAAGAGGCGCAGCTTATCCTTGAAAGTTTGACAGAAGAAGAACTATTAAAGCTTATGAATGGTGATGATGTTGCAAAAATCATGTTGGGTCTCTTGTTCGAACATCGCAAGGATCTGGGGGATGTCATCAACCGGCTGGTATTTGAGGAAAAATGGAAAGATATCCGTGATAGATTGGCAGACTTCGAAGGTAACTTCACGAGATTCAAAGACAACAACAAAATGTATACCTACCCAGGAAAAGTTCAAATACATAACAATGACTCAAAGATCTGGAATATGATAGATTCCCATGGTACCCATAATTTCTACCAGACTTACTATAGCACGATAAAATTGAATTTTTCCGAAACAAGGAAGCTAATTCAACAACTGGACAGCATCAATTCCAGGCTTTCCAACATTGACAGCGATTTAAATGTGTTACTTGGCAAGCTTCTCCTTGATTTGAATCCACTTGACACCTTTCAGAACCTCATAAACGGCGGTAGTACCATTTTGGCCGACTTGAAAATCGAGAAAAGCAGAACCGTCTCCAACTGCAGCAAGTGGCTCCAAACAGTAGAAACAGAATTCTTAAATAAGGAACGCAGTCTCGTTCAGCAAGCAGGAAAGCTGGGAGGCTGGCGATAAGAAAACCAGTGGAAGGTGATGACGTTGGGACTCGACAAAAAGGATAGACAGCACATAGAAGCAATACTCCAGGATTTGAGAAAAGTAATCAAGGATATCGATTCTGTCAGCTACCAAATGGATATCCAATACCGCACAGTCGGCGGCCAGCAATTCTGTTCGCCTCTTATGGAACTGAAAAGAAAATGCGAGAAGGCAGCCAATAGATTGAACGGGATACTATGAGATGTTGAGGGGGCCTGACCCCCACCGCTTTAAAGCGGTGGGGGTCAGGCCCCCTCTTTCATTTAAAGAATTTTTATCAAAAAACTCATCAAATAATGACAATTTCCTCGGAAATTACTCATTATTGGTCTCAGACTGCTAAATACAGCTATTTTCTCTTCCACCATTCAACGGCATTCAACAAAAATCATTACAGAAATTGTTGGAATTTTTGTTGTTTATATTAGGTTTTATGGAGGTAATTTTATAGTAGATACTTCTTCATCAAGACATCCACCAAAAACTTATTATATTAAGGAGAGATTCTTATGAAGATTAAAGTGAAAAGCTGGAGCATGCTTACCCCTCAGGATAAATTGTTTATTCTTAAAGCAGTCAGCAGACGTTCTCAGGTGAAAATTGGTGCTTAGTAAAATTTCTTATGGCCAGGTTCGTGTCCCCCATTAAATCGCTAATTATCCATCTACTAGTCTCCATCGTCACTCCCATGATATATACACAATAATAACTCCAATATAATCCTTCTTTACAGACACGAACTTTACCATTTCGTCTCAAAAAAAAGCCCGACGTCCTAATTAAACTGAACATCGGTCATTTTGGAGACATCGCACTAAGTCACCACCGGTCACACATCATTCAACCTCCAATTCACCTCATCCAGGTTAAATGCTTCATACCCCTGGTCTTCTCCCCATTCTTTCATGTATGTATGGTCAGGATGCTTCTTGTCTTGAATGATTTGCAGGAAGAGCTCGTAACCCGGTTCTCCCCCTACATCTTCAGGCGGTGTGCTTCCTTGGCCAGCCAGGCATACAGGTCTGTTAAGGTCATGGTTCTCGATCACCTTTTCCACCTCTATTTTATGCGTCCAATCATCTCCAAAGTCATAGTTGTACAGGATTTGCGATGGGAGATAGTCTGAAAGCTTGACCCCGGTCTCCATTTTCATCGGTATCCCCCCCTGATACTGGAATGCTTCTTTGGTGCACACCAGATGAACAATGGGTTTATTTTGATGGATAGCCACAACATTCTTCACCGAGCTTGGTGGAAATATGAGAAAATCGTGCAGGTGATGACCCTGCCATCCAAAGGCAGCCTGCAATACCTCATGCAATTTAGTAAAAGTAATATTGGTTGGCACTATAATCCTGCGCCATACTTTATGATTCCTCAGCTCCAGCGTCACCTTCAGCTTTACTGCCTCCGTGTGGAACACAGATTGACCGGATAGGTCCTCCAGTTCCTTATACAATGCTTCGTTTGGATGATAATAGCTCTTCTTGCCGTCTCCAACCAGCAGCGTACTGATTTTAAGGCTCAAATCCTTTTGCACGATGGAATCAGGATCAATCAATTCCCCAAAGTGATAAACAAACTCACTCGAATTGTTCAACCTTGCGACAGCAGTTCGGTCCTTTGTTTTGGAAAAGACCACCCTATCCGATGAAGAAATGAACTGCTCTATCAAATCCTCCTTGATGCACTCCGCTTGGAATACTTCACGAATGGCCTCTTTGATGTGAACATCAATATTCTTCCATTCCTTTGCTTTCAAGCCATAAAGTACAATCATATATCGGTTCTTATCATTCACCAGCACCAACGCTTTTTTCCGTCCAAGCTTCAGAAAATTCGCGTGCCAGGCAAACAATGGATCCACCTCTATTGGTGCTTCAGGTGTCACTTTCAGTTCATCCAGAAGTTTTTTGGTACATTGAATGAGCATAGTTATTCTCCTTACTGACCACTTTAAATTTTGTCGTTTTTGTATGTAATTATTTTAACATATTACTTAAACGTAAATCATTCCAAGGGGAACATTGGACAATATACCCCTCCCCACAATTTATGTAGAACAGAAAAAATGCCGCATAAATAAGCATAGTTTACTTATCCATACGGCTTAATAGCTAAAGTACCTATCCCATAGTCCCGGGTTCGTATCACGCTACGGAGGGGCAGGGCATTGCAGTGATGACAGCTATGGGAGTGCAGGTCAGGAGATGCAAAGGGGTCTCTAGCTTTTTATATAACCCTAGTATGTTAGTAGGACAAGAATGTTCTAGTAGAATGGTACATTTTAATAGAGGACCACTATTTATCTTAAACATTTGAAACCAAGGAACCTGTCTCTCATACCCATTTATACAACTTTCAAACCTTATTTTTACAAAAATTCTAAATTTTTTGTAAAAAACTACACTTTTATGTCTAATTATGGATTATAATGTAATTATAGGTAGAAATACCTAAATAAAATTGATTTTTTAAAAGGAGTGTTTTGATGGTATTAATTGTGGAAGATTACGAGGTAAGTGAAACGACAATGGCGTTGATGGTTTATGCGCACCCCCAGCATCAGACGAAAATTCTCGATCTGGAAGGGGATTTCATTACGAGCGAATCTTCCAAGGATTTATTGAATCATGCATGCTTGAACGAAGGCTGTACAGCCGAAGGGAGGCGAACAGCTACAATTATGGCGACGAACTACATACAAAAGACACCGTTACTTGTTAACCAAGTGGAGGGAATCATCGCGATCCCGACACATTCACCAGATCAGCATACCTGCTGCTGGATTTTCCTACATCATGTCCTTCAAGTTACTCCTATCACACCTGCCAAGTGCAAAATTACCTTCCAGAACTACACAGAGATAGAGCTCGACGTATCAGCAGCAACCATTCGCGAACAAATGAAAAAAGCCTCCATCGTGCAGACCCGCTTCTGTTCGAACCAACGTTATGCGTTTTGGTTGAATCCGAAGCCTAGGAGAAAGATGACGAAGCGTCGGTTGGAGGAGTAAGCCACTGGAGCATGTTTAGTGGACTTCGGCACGCGGGTCACGGGCTTGTCAAAGAGTCAAAAGGAAAAGTCGCTTAGTCCGGCTATTATGAACCTATTGAAAGAAAAGAGCCATGCGGAAAGCATTATTTGGCTCTTTCTTTCAAAGCTCCGCAAAAATTTGGGTAAAGCTCAACAATTGCTGTATGACTTTCCATGCCTCTAACACAAATCCCAAAATGCTCTCTATTTTAGCAAGCATTTAGGTTCTTCATTTATTATTCCACCTATCTTAAATTATTTTAGCCTAAATAATTTTGTTATTCCCCTTAACTCTCCCATTTGCTAAAAAGGATGCCAATTAATTATAATAAATAAATGCGTCATGAAAATTGGCGTTTTTTAAGGTGAATAATAATCTCAATAAAATACAAGGGGTTTAGTATGGAAAATTGGCTGACTGAAATTATCAATGAATTTGGGTATATGGGGATTGTGTTCTTAATTGCATTGGAGAATGTCTTTCCTCCAATACCGTCTGAGGTGATCTTGACGTTCAGTGGGTTTGCAACGACAACGTCCAACCTGAGTATTTTCGGTGTTGTGGTGGCATCGACGGTAGGCTCCGTGGCTGGAGCTATCATTCTGTATGTGATCGGGCTGCAGCTTGATGTGGAGAGGCTGGAAAAAATTGTAGATAGATGGGGGCATGTTCTTCGCGTAACAAGAAAAGATGTTCATAAGGCCGATGCCTGGTTTGATAAATATGGGCCATGGACCGTTTTCTTATGTCGCTTTGTGCCATTGATTCGCAGTCTGATATCGATTCCTGCCGGGATGTCGAATATGAATTTCGGCTTATTCCTGCTCTTTACCACGATGGGAACATTGATCTGGAACGTGGTTCTCATCAATTTGGGAGCTTCGGTCGGGTCTTCATGGGATACAATCGTCATTTATATGGAACTTTATTCTACAATAATCTATATCGCTTTAACGGTGCTCATCATCTTTTTCATATATCGTTTTGTTAAAAAGAGAAGAAGAAGGCCCTAATTTCAAAAATCCATTCATACATTCTCATTTGAAGTATAAAAAGTTCAAAACCACTTTGAATTGAATATTGATTAACAATTATAAAAAGCACTGCAAATCGCAGTGCTTTTCTCATTCTCGTTAAATTTCCTTTATCGCTTTAATATGGCGGGGGTCAGGCCCCCCCTTTCAATGATATATATCAACCCGCGGTCCATCGTAATGAACCTCTTCATCCAGCATCTCTTTAATGAACTTTCCGCTTTCGATCAGCCTGGTAAGTTCTGTTTTATAGCCTGTTTCATAGGCTGCGTTTCCGACTGGGATTTTAAGCGTCAAAGGTTGGAAGGTCTTTAACAGGTTGTTTTCTTTTTTGATTGTTTCGTAGAATTGTATATATTCTGGATATCTCTCTGGTTCTTTGTAGAATCGATTATACATGCTGGATGAGAGCATGATATATTCTTTGTCAGTCGGATAGTGATCAAAGATGCGTGTTGGGTAGTCCGGCTTAAATGGGGTGTACCCTTCAAATAGGGTATTGGCTCTTTCTATCCCATTCGCATTGCTGTACTCATATGCAGCCACTCTCGTATCCGTCCATGTTTTACGGTAGGTTTCGAGGGCGGAGTCCGATATCATTGGCAAAATGATTAAAGTGATGACCAGCAAATAGGCTCCTTTCGTCCATGAACGCTGCTTTGCACTATCATACAGATTCTTTATTCCATAGGCACCGAGCATCAGTGGTGTAACGTACATCGGGAGAGCCCATCTTTCCCAATGCAGTGGCAGATAGCTGATCAGGATAAAATAGATAGCTCCGAAGAACAAAGGAACAGCGATTATGTCCTTCCGTTTCAAAATCATCCATAATCCTGCCAGCGAAATAAGGAGGAGTATAAGGCCTGACATGTTAAAGTACATTTTAAAATAAAAGAGCATGTTGCCAGGCCAGCCTAGTCCATCGGCACCAAGATGGTTGGTTCTGCTTTCCCTTATCAGTGCTTCTATCACTTTTCCGCTTTCAAGAAAAACAAATGGAGCGACGATAAATAATGAAACAATAAAGACTCCTGCATAAAGTGCATATTTTTTAAGAAGCTGAAAGACACCTTTCCGGAAGTTCTCTCGAATATGCGGGAGTGCGACAATCGTCAGTACAATCCCAATCAGGGCCGTAGAAGTAAGGCCTGGATATTTTTCCGCTGTATTGACAGCACAAAAAAAAGTTCCAAGTAACAGATACTTAGGATTTTCCGTTTTTAGGAATCGAATACACGATAAAATGATGATCAGCGTAAAAAGTGTAATCGGCACATCCGGTGAGACATAATGGGAGTGGTGGACGTAGGACGGAAATACCGCGAACAAAGCGGCTGCCACCAGCCCGAATTTCCTTTTGAATTCATTCCCAATCAGATAGACGATATAGATGCTCACAGTCCCGATAACTGCAGTGACCATCCTGGCAGACTGATAAAAGAAGAACGTGTTTTCCTGAAAGGTCGATGCGATAGAACTCCCGAATTTCACAAAGCTTAGAATATTTAAGATGATAAAGTTAAGATAGATCATGATATGATCGGGTCGGTTATACATTTCAGGATTCAGTGTCATGTTCGTGGCCATATGCACGACGGGTTTGATAATGGCCCCTTCATCCGATTCCGTGATAAGTGGGGCTGCGAAGCCGGTCCCTATTATTCTTAAGAGGAACGCAACCGCTATAATAGAAAATAAGATAAGATAATTTCGTTTTCCGTGTAGGAATCCTTCTCCTACTCCTTTTTTTGCATTCACTTGTATTCCTCCACTTAGAACTAAAACATGCCTTTATCGAAACACGATGTATTTTTGCCCCAAATAATTCAGGATGGTATATAAGCCTGTCCCTACTAAAATAGCGATATTATGCTCCAGAGAGGTATGATTGTATCCCACATTTGTAAGAACTATTTTTGTAAGAAACAAGCTGACTCTATAAGAGATAATATAGCAGGATACTATCACCAGAATGAATTTGAGAAAACTATGAAAATGCCTCGCATTACTTTTAAAGGTAAAGGACTTGTTTAATAGATAGCTGACAATCGCCCCGATAGAGTTACCGGTAAATGTTGATATCCAATAGCCTAAATCAAACACATTCAACAAAAGATACATGGCGGCTAAACCGACAATGGTATTAATGACACCTACCAGTAAAAACCTGATGAAACTATTATTGACTCTACCTATCACGTTGCCCACCTACTGGTGAGGAATTACGTCTATCCGCTTCCCTATTAGTAGATGAATAGTGATTAATATCTATATGATATTTAGGTCGTTTTTTCACTTCCATATATATTTTACTAATATACTCCCCTATCAAACCAAGACCCATTAATTGAATACCTCCGATAAACCAGATAGAAAGCATCAAGGAGGTCCATCCCGAAACCGTTTCCCCCTGAACCTTCTGGATCAGGGAGTAGACACTGGTCCCCATGCTTAACAGCAAAAAGAATATGCCAATCACGGTCAACAAACGGATAGGTGTCACACTAAACGAGGTGATACCTTCCATTGCAAAAGACAGCATTTTTCTTAATGGGTACTTGGATTCGCCAGCAAACCGCTCATGACGCTTATAATAGACCTTTGTTTGCTTGAACCCGATTAAAGGGATAATTCCACGTAAAAAAAGATTGGATTCCTGGAACTGGCTTAATTGCGTGAGGACACGGTGGCTAAGCAAGCGATAATCTGCGTGATTATAGACAAGATTGACTCCCATGGCACCCATTAACTTGTAATAGAACTGCGCCGTATTTTTCTTGAAAAAGCTATCCGTTGTCCGGTCATCCCGAACTCCGTACACAATATCATAGCCTTCATGGAATTTGAGGATAAAATCTCTCATCACCGTGATGTCATCCTGCAGGTCAGCATCGATGGAAATCACACAATCGGAATGCTCCCCTGCCACTTGGAGACCGGCTAATAAGGCATTTTGATGACCTACATTGCCTGCTAGCTTCAGGCCTTTGACGAACCAGTTCCCTTCGCTCTGTTCCTCGATAATATCCCATGTCCGATCCTTGCTTCCATCATCCACGTACAGAATTTTGCTATCAGGAGAAATCAGCATTTCGTTCATAAGTTCTTCAATCATAAGACTCATTCTTTTGGTCGTTTCGTGTAAAACTGCCTCTTCGTTGTAGCAAGGAATGACGATCGTCAAGGTAGGTGTCGTATCTCCAAATTTATACATGTTAACCTCCTAAATCTGTACCTTCATAGTTGGATTTCTCCTTGTGGTAAAACCATCCGGATGATTCCTATGCCATCTCCATGCATCTGTAATGATCTTCTCCAAGGAGTCATGCTGCGGCTGCCATCCAAGAACATTTCTTGCCTTTTGAGACGATGCAATTAATACTGCTGGATCTCCCGGTCTTTTTTCCATCATTTCAGTTGGTATCGGGTGTCCCGTCACTTTCCTCGCTACATCAATCACCTCATTAACGGAATATCCATTTCCATTTCCAAGGTTGAAACTATCACTTGATTTCCCTTTCCTTAAATGCTCCAAGGCCAAATAATGGGCAGAAGCTATATCCATGACATGAATATAGTCTCTTATGCAGGTTCCATCCTCTGTTGGGTAATCATCTCCAAAGATATATATCTTTTCCCTCTTTTTCAACGGTACCTCGAGGATTAACGGGATTAAATGTGTTTCCTGATCATGCGCTTCTCCAATTTTCCCACTTTCATGCGCCCCTGCTGCATTGAAATATCTCAGCGATGCATACTTGATACCATAGGCCTGATCGAACCACTTCATCATTTTCTCCATGGCAAGCTTGCTGTCGCCATAGGGGTTGGTTGGGTCGGTATGATCCGTTTCGAGGATCGGGATGTTTTTTGGTTCCCCATATGTAGCGGCAGTGGAAGAAAATACGATTTTGTCTACATTATTTTCTTTCATGACATCAAGCAAGCACATAAACCCATACACATTGTTATGGTAATATTCATAAGGATTTTCCATGCTTTCCCCTACTATGGAGCTCCCAGCGAAGTGAATGACTGCATCAATATTGTGCTCCCTAAAGACTTTCCCCATGGCTTCTTTATCTCTAATATCAATCCGATAAAAATTCTCAATCGAAATGGAATCTCTATTTCCGCTTTGAAGGCTATCAACAACAATAATTTCTTCTTTCTGTTCCAAGAAATACTTCACCGTATGGGAGCCGATGTATCCCGCTCCGCCTGTAATCAAAGTTGCCAATTATATCACCCTATTTTCATTAACTTTCGAATTAATAGATATTTTTTTAATTATAACAAAAAAATATTGTTAATATCATTTTATTAGTAGTGTGATAGTCTTGTATTAGGAAATAACTTTAACTAAAAATTCGGGGACAGTTCTAGAAATGCCAGAACTGTCCCCAAATTTTTAATACCTCATTGTTTTACAGAACCCTATCAATAATTTCCTCAAACTTATCACTAACAGACCTTCTATCATGTAAGATCTGTTCATTTTTAAAAGTGACGCTTCCCCTGTTTTGGTCCAAATTAAATGTATCAGCAATCGAGGACAATGGGGTCTTCCGACGTTTATCGACATCAAAGAGCACAGTCGTCTCTTCATCACCTTGGAAAATATAAACCTCGATTTCTTCGAGTCTCTTAAAGTATTTGCCGAATGTTGGGACGAATTCGTACTGCTGCCCGAATAGTTTTTCCGATTTCAGATTGAATGGGAGCTTTTGGCTTTCCATCTGATGGAATTTCAAGCCCAGCACACGCAGCGCGTCGAGGATCTTTTCGTGGACCTCGGTAGGCTCGATGGTGATATAGTCTTTGTCTTTTGGATCAATCGCATTCTTTACATCCGCTTCTGTAGCGATCCATACAGGCGGGACATTTTTACCGGTTTGCGGATCCTGCATCGTGATGGGAGTTTCCAGAGGAATGCGGAAGGTAAAAGGAATTTCCTTTCTCTCTCCGGCATGAATGGTAAATGGGTCATTCAGCTTATGGGCGTGTATCACCGTGTTTGTCAGAATGTTGCTGCCTTCACGGCCATATAAGGTCATCAGTTTCAAGTGGATGGCATCAATTTTCTGACTGGTACTTCCTCCGATGATTTCAACGACTCCCTCCAGCACTTCGCCCTGCATAAAATAATTCTTCTTCAACTTTGTGTCGACCTTTGCTGATCCTATTCCTACACTTGCAACGAGTTTTGTAAATAATGACATGATATCCCCCTAAGATGGTTTTAGTGTTTATACGGTTATATCATTAAAAGGTTCCACTAAAACTTTATCCTTTAAGTTATATCTGCTCAAGCGGTCCTTTTGCTAAAGATCATTATTCCCAGAAACTGGACCATATAGGCATTTCCTATCACTTTTATAACACTATTTTAACAGTTTTTTGATTAACTAATCTGCATCTCTTAAATGAAGGAAAACTGAAAATCACTACATTAATTCTCAGCTCTTGCCCCCCAATTGTTGAACCGCATCAATTAATATTATTCATGTCTCAGAGATGGATAGCGTTCTAATGATAAAACTAAGTCTTTAAGTTCTTCTATTTCTTCACCACTCCAATTCTGTCTTTCGATTGCCCTAATTATCTTTTTCGAAGCAATAAGCAATCCTTCTTTAAGTTCACTGATACTACATATAGCATTAAACTCTTTCATACCATCTATGTAGAAAATCAACTCGACAATATCAGTTCCTTTCTTTTTTCCTTTAACAACAGGGGTCCCATCCATAAAGTTAAACTCGTAAATCATTCCATGAGCAGATCCAATTAGTCCTTTAATTGACTTTATCCACCAAGATAATACGATTATTACAAAATCAGACCATCCTTCATCTGGGAAGAAACGGTGGTAATCAACTAAGAAACTTATGTTTCCTATTATATGGTTTGATTTCTCTAACTTATCTATATCAACCTCAATTGAAACCGCTTGTATCATAAACATCATCCCTTAAAGGAAAAGTCTGTAATTATCTTTAAATGATTCACTCCTATTTGATGATTTCCTTCTTCATGTCAGTGAACCTGCCCTAAAATGTCCCTAACTCAAAAACCCCCAGGAAAAAGCTCAGTCTGCTTTTCCTGGGGGTTTTTTGCTCTTGTCACTAACATCATATTGTTTGCAAGCGAGTGTCACTAAGGGACAAAGACCTGTCCCCACAGTCCCTACTTCCCGCCCGTAAACGAAATACCCTTAATAAAATATCTATTAAAAAATGCATAGATGATCAGCACCGGCAGCGTAAATACCATGGAGGCGGCCATGATGTAGTTCCAGTAGCTGATGAATTGTCCTTTGAAGGTGTTGAGTCCGAGCGGCAGGGTGAACATGGCCGGGTCGGAAAGGATGATCAGCGGTCTCATGAAGTCATTCCAGAAGCCCATAAATACAAAAATGGCCTGCGCTGCCAGGGCCGGTTTTGCCAGTGGCAGCACGATTTTGAAGAAGGTGCCGAAGCGGCTGAGGCCGTCCATTTCCGCTGCTTCTTCGAGTTCTTTCGGGAAGTTGATGAAGAACTGGCGCATCATGAAGATGAAGGTGGCGTTGATCATCGCCGGTACGATCATCCCCTGATAGGAGTTCAGCCAGTCGAGCTCCCTTAGAATCAGGTAGTTTGGAATCATCGTTACCTGTGCAGGAATCATCAGCACGGCCAGGATGATGATGAATAAGCTCTTTCTTCCTGGAAAGCTGAGTCTTGCCAGTGCATAGCCTGCCATGGAGTTGAAAAGCAGGTTTAACGCTGTCCCGACCACGGCAATGATTAGACTGTTCAACAGCCATCTAGGAAACAGTTCCTGTTGCAGGAAGATTTCTTTATAGTTGTCGAGCGTGAAATTTCTTGGGATAAAATTGATCGTGCCACTCACGATTTCCTCCAGGGTTTTGAAGGAGGAGGATACTGCCCATAAAAAAGGGATGAGTGTAATGACGGCGTAAAGTCCGAGTATGCCATATAGAAGGGTTTTTCCCGCATTTCTTTTCTTTTTCATTGGTTCTCCTCCTTAGTAAAGTGATTCTTCCTTCGAAAATTTGCGCTGCAGCAAGGTCGCGATCAGAATGACCAAGGAGAGCATGACGGCAATTGCTGCTGCATAACCCATGGTTCCCAAGCTTTTGAAGGCATATTGATAGATTAATAGTACGACGGTCAGAGTGGAATTGTCCGGTCCACCCGATCCACCTGAGAAAATGAAAGATTGGTCAAACAGCTGGAACGTACCAATCAGTCCCATGATAACGACAAAGGATGTAACAGGTCGCAGGTTCGGAACTGTGATATATAGGAATTTTTTAAAGGCATTGGCTCCATCCAACTCAGCCGCCTCGTATAATGAGTCCGGTATATCCTGCAAGGCTGCCAAATAGATAACCATAAAGAACGGAGCGGTTGCCCAGATGTTCATGATCATGATGGCGATCAAGGCAACACTCGGATCCCCCATCCAGTTATAGGTTGGCAGTCCGATAAAGGAAAGAATTTTATTGATAAGTCCGTTCTGGTTGTACATCCACATGAAAATCAGTGTCAGGACGGCTGACGAGGTCAAGGTCGGAAGGAAATAGACAATCCGGAAAAAGCTCTGACCTTTAAGCCCAGCATTCAGCGTGGCAGCAAGTATGAGTGCCAGCAAGGTTTGAATCGGAACAACGATGATGACATATTTAAAAGTGTTCCATAACGCCCTCAATGCCCGTTGATCATCCGCGATATTGGTGAAATTGGCGAATTTCACGAAATCAAAGGTTGCAGTCCCCAAGAGCTGCACTTTATGAAAAGATAGGAAGAAAGCATATAAAATAGGACCAATAATGAATAATGCCAATACGAAGATAGCGGGTGCCATAAAGGTATAGCCTTGGGTAGCTTCCCTTATTGTTCTTTTGGAATAGGTTCGTTTTTTCTTCATGTTATTCACTCCTTTTCGCCTCCCGAGTTCCAAACAGATAGATGAACTCTTTGTGCAGAAGAACTTTCTTCTGCACAAAGAATGCATCTGTTTTTAGGCTCTTTAAACACCGCTGTTGATTTCCGCACTAGGCTACGCTTTCCGCGGGGCGTTTGTGGAGCCTCCTCGGCTTCGCCTGTGGAGTCTCCACTAAACGCTACCTCCTGCAGGAGTCTTCGCCTATTGCTTAAATCAACAGCTAGATAAACAAATATTTTACAAAACCCTTATTTAATTATGGAGCATCTTGGCCCACCTTGATGAGCCAGGAAACTCCTACTTTCTTTTATTCTCCGATTTCCTTGTTTGCCTGTTCTTCCGCTTCTTTTAATGCCTTTTCCAGCTGCTTCTGACCCAAGAAGACAGAAACAAATTGGTTGTTGAAGTTGTTCATGATCGTCGGCAGGTTCACGCCATTTGCCCAAACTGTTGCATAGGATGCTCCGGCAACAAGTGGCGCACGGTATTCGTCCTGATCAAAGCCCAGTTTTTCCGCAACGGACTTACGTGTTGGAAGGGCATAGCCTTTGGATGTCCAGATTTCCATGCCTTCAGGACCTGTCAAGTACTCGATCAGCTCCCATGATGCTTCCTTCTTCTCTGATGCTGCATTCATGACATAGGATACTGTGTAGGCCATTGTCCCTTTTTCTCCGTTGATAGTCGGGATTTCGGCTGTTCCGTATTCTACGTTAGGGAAGGTGTCCTCCAGGAATGGAATGGCCCAGTTCCCTTCGATGACCATTGCCGCTTTTTCCTGACCGAACATTTCACCGCCCCAGTTTGCGCCTACATCAGATGGTTGAGCAGCTGTTTTATCAACATTCCGTTGGTCGATGATCGGCTGAAGCGCATCCACGACCTTTTTATCTGCAAAATTAGCTTTATCATCCTTCACTACTTCTCCGCCCAATGATTCTGCAATGTAATACATGCGAGCCAATTCAGGTGCTACACCGAGGCCGACTACACCGTCTTTTGTCAGCGCCTTGGAGGCTTCACGCATTTCCTCCCAAGTTGTAGGAACCTCTACTCCAGCCTCTTCAAACATCTTTTTATTGTAAAATAACCCTAAGGTCGAATAATCTTTCGGGAAGCCGTATGTTTTTCCGTCCTTTTGAAAAGCTTCCAGCAATGGCTTTTCAAAATCATCAACATCAAATTCATCTGTCACATAGTCATCGAGCGGCTCGAGCACGCCTGTTTCGATCAATGCCGGTGCTTCAAAGGCATCCAAATAGAAGACATCCGGTGCTTCATTTCCGATTAGGCGCGTTTTGATGACGTCCATATATTGGTCCGAGATGACTTCATGCTTCACTTTGATGTTCGGGTGTTTTTCTTCAAAGGAATCCAGTGCTTCCCTCAGCAATTTTGTCTCGGATGGGTTGCCTCCCCAGCCGGCAAGTGTGATTTCCACCTGATCGCCGGATCCTTCCCCATCAGATGAGCTGCCACTTCCACCGCAGCCGGCCAAAACTCCCCCAAACAGCATCGACATTACCCCAAATGTTGCCAACCATTTTTTCGCTTTCATTTTCTAACCCCTCTTCCTTTGTTATGTTTATATCTTCAAGAGAAATTTCTTCTCTTTAAAGCCGTTATTGGATAACTTCCAGTCCGGTTGTGTTTTCCGTAATTTCGACCTCAGCATGCCCTTGCGCATTTTTCGTAACTTGCAGGGAAAGTATGCCTGATGCGATTTTCATCCCGCTTACCTCAAGGGTGTTCATGCCGTCCGGCAGTACCGGTGCAAGCTGGATCGTGCCACTCAGTGCGTCCGGGAACAAGCCTAGTATCGTTTGGACAAATACGAGCGGTGTGCCTGCAGCCCAGGCCTGTGGTGAGCAGGCAACCGGATATTTCACCGTTTTGCCAAGCGATTTTTCATAGCCGCAGAACAGCTCAGGCAAGCGGTCGTATTCAAAGTTTGCCGCCGCATCCATCAGCCCTTGGATGACTGTGTTCGCTTTATTCTGGTGCTGCAACTTGCTCATGCCAAGCAGAATCATGCTGTTATCATGCGGCCAGATACTGCCGTCATGATAACTCATCGGATTATAGCCTGCTTCTCCCTTGCCCATCGTGCGGATGCCGTAACCGGAGAACATGGCGGATGATAATAGTGTTTCCATGACCGCTTCGGCTTTATCCTGATCGAGCATCTCTGAGAACAGGAGATGACCCGGATTGGATGTAATCGTGCCGACTTGGTTTTTGTCGCGGTCCAGTGCGATCGCATAGAAATTGACATCGTCCATCCAGAATTCCTCGTCGAATTTTTCCTTGAGGCGCTGAATGTCTTCCAGAAGTCTCGCCGCTTCCTCTTGTTTTCCAAGCTTTTCATAAATGGAAGCTATGCCTCTTTTAGCCTGGTACACATAGCCCTGCACCTCGGAAAGTGCGATCGGTGTTGTCGCATATTCACCATTTCGGTGAACAATCGAGTCGCCGGAGTCCTTCCAGCCCTGGTTGGCAATGCCCTTGCTTGCTTCCTGGTGATACTCGACGAACAGATCGCCATCTCGGTCCCCGTACTGGTCAATCCACGTGAGGGCTGCTTCGATATTCGGCTCCAAGTCCTTCACGATTTCCGTATCACCGGTCCATTTCACATATTCCGTCAAGAGCACGAGAAACAGCGGAGTAGCATCGATTGTTCCGTAGTATGGCGTGAACGGAATCTGCCCGGTTGTCGAAAGCTCACCAAAGCGCATCTCATGCATAATTTTGCCGGGCTGTTCATCGCGCCACGGATCGACTTTCTTACCTTGGTTGCTTGCCATCGTGTAGAGCGTCCCTTTTGCGACGTCCGGCTGGAAAGCCAGCATCTGCAAGGCAGCAATCAGGCTGTCCCGGCCAAAAGGAACACCGAACCACGGTAGGCCTGCGACAGGGAATGACCCATGGCCGACATCTGTCAAAAGGACGCGCAGATCGCCGAGGCCTCTGTCGACCAATCGTTGCAGCGGCTTGTGGTCTGTACTGATTTGGGTGATGGTGGTGTCCCATTCCTTATAGGAGTTTTCCAGTTTAGCCAGCGCTTCTCCGGCTGGCAGGATTGCATGCTGTTCATCCCCATGCTGAGGTTGGATCATAAAGGTGACCCTTTGCTCCTCCTCATGGCCAAGCTGGAACGGAAAAACGATTTCTCCGTGCTCATGAATGCTCTGCGCTTCCTTATCCCATGTCACATAGGTGCGGCGTGCAAGGTCGTCTGCCCCTTCATAATGGAAGGTCAGTGATTGGCCGGCGATCGTCTGTCCCTTTCTTTCCCCGATATCCCCGTTCTGGAAGCCACGCACGATGAACATATCGGCAAAGTCTACATCGAGGTGGACGCTGATATCAAATCCGATTTCCTTCGGGAAGTAGTTTTTAACTGTAATCATTTCGTAGAGCACGTCATCATGGATAAACCGGCTGCGTTTGATTTCCACGGATTCGCGCCACAGAATAAGCTCGCCATCCTTTTCCATGTGCGGGTTTGTGAGCATGATCGTCGCCTTGTAATTTTCAGCCGCATCGGAGTGGAGCAGAATAGGTTCTTCCCCGTTTATCTTCAGGTCCAGTTTGCTCAGGAAACGCGTGTCTTTCGTATATAGGCCCAACCCGTATGGATGATTTTCCGGAATGTTTCCGCTTGTATCTGTGAGCAGGAATAAGTCGTTTTCTTTAATTACTCGATAGTCCATGTTGTAGCCTCCCACTTTGTTGTCAGGTTTCCGAAACGTTTTGGAAAATAGGTAAAAAGCTTCCAAAACGTTTCGGATTTTCTTGATGATAAAAACCACATTCAATAGTGGTTCTATTTGCTTGATTCTCTTATGATCAATTCTGTCTCTATTATTTTGGCATGCTGATTGGTCTGACCCTCCAGCATTCCGATAAGAAGCAGTGCCGCTTCCCATCCCAATCTGAATTTATCTTGTCTCATTGTTGAAAGCGTCGGGCTTGCGTAAGATGCGAGCAGGATATCATCATAGCCGATGACGGCCAAATCCTCCGGTACCCTTTTTCCCAATCGTTTGCTGGCCTTGATGGCACCCAATGCCATCAGGTCGCTTGCGCAAAATAGCGCGGTAATTTCAGTGTGTTCCTTTAATAGTTCCAAGGTGACCTCTTCGGCCTTGGACTCGATATAGTCCCCTGTTCTGACCCAGTCCTTCCGGATTTCCAGTCCATGTTCCTGAAGAGCTTGCTTATAACCCTGCAGGCGCCTGATACTGACATCCGCCTGGGAATGGCCATTGATCATGCCGATGTTCCGATGGCCCTTGTCTATCAAGTGCTTGACCGCATTCCTTGCTCCTGCAACATTGTCTGTGGTGACGTAGCCGACTGTGTTGGATTCCATCGGAATGTCAATGAGGACACAAGGAATATCACTTTGGACAACCTCCTCAAGGTATGGATCGTCTGTCCTGATACCCTGAATGATCACCCCATCGACCCGGCGTTCCCTGCAGAGCTGTGTATACGTCTTTTCGGTCTGCTTCGTGGAGGTGGTACTGAACAAAACAAGATCATACTCCGAATCGGCGCTCGCCTGATTGATGCCGCATAGAATTTCAAAGGTGAAATTGTCCTTCACCCCTTCCCGGTTCAGGTTCGAAACGAGCAGGCCGATCGTTTTGGACTTTTTCATCACTAGACTTCTTGCGACCGTATTGGGGCTATAATTCAATTCCTTTGCAACATCCATGATTCGCTGCCTTGTCTTATTGCTCACATCCGAATAGCCATTCAACGCCCGTGAAACGGTTGTCACAGAAACTCCTGCAACCTTGGCAATGTCTTTAATCGTTGTCATGAATTCCCTCCAAAACGTTTCGGATAATTTCTTACAAGAAGGATAACACGGGTGTGAAAGCGATTGCAAGTAAAATTTTTAGGGGAATGGCTTGATATTTCTTCCCTGCCATTCTCAAAAAAGAAACCGGATTGATAAGTGTCTTTGCTTTCCATCCCCCTTCCAGATTCTAGACAAACTCGATGCTCAGGAAGACTGCTCAATGGAGTACCGCCGAAAACATAGTGTTCACAAGGTAGATTTGTCCTTCATAGAGTCGATGCTGGACCTTTCACAGTATTAATCCATTAGATTGGGACTTCTTAAGGGTGATGAAGGACTTTTCGCAGCGCTAGCCCAATAGATTGGGACTTCATAAGCGCAATGAAGGACTTTTCGTAAGTTAGACTAATAGAATTGTCCTTAATTGGAGAGTAGGTAAAAATCCACCTAGAAAACATCCTTTTCGCGAAGATACTGAGGTGTTTAGAACTACCTTTTTTCTACAAATTAAAAGCCGGATGGAAAGCACATAGTGCGCTTTCCATCCGGCTCTTATTACTCATCTATCGGCTTGATCATGTGGGATACGGGGCCTGTTCCCCACTGTCCCCCTATGCCACCTTATTATAATCCGATACATCCACCTCAAGTGGAATATTATTGGCACGGGCTTTTTTGGCTTGTCTAAAGAATAGTGCAACAAGGATGGCGGTTCCGATGAATCCGCCGATCCAAGCATAGTTCATTGGTAACCGGAATCCGATTGGCGCGTTCAGGATGTAGGTGATGACCATGACCAGCATGAATGTTCCTGGAATCAGTGAAATCCAGTAGTTCTTTCTAGCAATATATAAATACATGGCACCTACAAACAATGCGATGACGGCTGTGGCTTGGTTGGCCCAGCTGAAATATCTCCAAAGGAGGTTAAAGTCAATTTGTGTTAGGACTACGGAGATCGCAAATAGTGGAAGCGCGATCCATAGACGGCTTGAAATTTTCTTTTGCGCAACGTTTAAATACTCTGCAATGATCATGCGTGCACTTCGGAAAGCTGTATCCCCAGAAGTAATCGGCAGGATCACAACCCCAAGCACTGCAAGCGTTCCGCCGACTGCACCAAGCATCAGGGTGGAAACTTCGCTAACAATGGCACCAGGTCCGCCTGCTGCAAGCAGTTCACCTAATCCATTGTATCCATCAAATAGACTCATGGCTGCAGCTGCCCAGATCATGGCGATGATACCTTCCGCGATCATCATGCCGTAGAAAATTTTACGGCCCTGCTTTTCATTTTGAGTCGTACGGGAAATGATCGGTGTTTGTGTTGCATGGAATCCGGAAAGCGCCCCACATGTGATTGTGAAGAATATCAATGGGAAAATCGGTAAATTATCCGGGTGGAAATTCGAGAATGAAAGCTCGGGAATCGGTGCACCTTTTACCACTAATCCAATCCCTACTCCTAAAGCACTGATTACTAGAACTGCCCCGAAGTATGGATAGAGGCGACCGATGATTTTATCAACCGGCAATAGTGTTGCCAAAATGTAATATACAAAAATAACTGCAATAAGAATGCCCAACGCAACTTTTCCGTCCAATAATACGTTGAGAAGGCTTGCTGGTGTAGATACGAATACCGTACCAACCAACAATAACAGTAGGACTGCGAAAGCGTTAACTACGTGCTTCATGGCTTTTCCAAGGAACTTGGTCGCAAGCTCAGGTAAATGAGCGCCGCGGTTACGGATCGAGATCATTCCTGTCAGGTAATCATGAACTGCTCCGGCAAAAATACACCCGACAACAATCCAGATGAATGCTACAGGGCCGTAAAGCGCTCCCATGATCGGTCCAAAAACCGGTCCGGTTCCTGCAATATTCAAAAGTTGAATCAGCGAGTTTTTCTTTGTGTTCATTGGAACATAGTCTACACCATCTGCATCAACATAAGCTGGTGTCGCTCGCTCCTCTTTTATTCCGAACACTTTTTCGACGAACTTGCCGTACGTAAAGTACCCGACAATCAACAATGCGATGGCCGTTAAGAATGTAATCATTTCTTTTCCCCCTTCATAAATCCTTATGAATGCGTTTTCATAAATCTAGTATAAGAAAAAACTAGACTCATATGGGGATTTGGGACTAAGAGGTATGAATGTTGGATTAAGATGCATTTTAGCGGGATTAACATGCGAAAGAGAAGAAAGCAAGGGGACAAACAAGGAAGCAGAGAACCGTCCCCCTGCTTCCCTATCCCTCAAACCGATGAATAACCGCCGTCGCTGCACCAACCGATTGCGAAAAAGCTTCCCCATTAAAATAGATCTGCGTCTGGAAGTAGGGGATCTTCAAGGCATTCTGATTCAGGTAATCCCTGATAGAGGATTGAAATGCTTCATAATTATTGTACGGGCTGTCTATTACAATCTTCCCAGGATTGATTAGGTTAAGGATGCTTATAAGGGAGACCCCCAATAGCGTTCCGTAATGCTGAAGCTGTTGCTCTGTCTTTCTCTCCCTTTCATCCTCGGGCATGCTTTTAAGCGTGGACTGCCATTCACTGAATACCTTCCTGCTTATCATCTTTTCCAAGCACCCCTTTTGCCCACAGCCGCATAAAGGCCCGTTCGGATCAACGGAAATATGGCCAATCTCACCGGAAGTAAAGCTTTCTCCATTCCAGATGCTCCCGTCGATGATGAATGCCCCGCCTATCCCGTCACCAATCCTTATATAGAAAAAACTGCTGGCAGCGATATCTTCGTCATAGACACTCGAACATAGGGAGGCCATTTTTACATTATTTTGAATCACCAGCGGTAACTGAATGGAGTCCTTTAACTTATCTAAAATGTTTACGTCTTTCCATTGGAGATTGGTAGATTCATAGACAATTCCTGCTTGTGAATTCACAATGCCAGGTACACCAATTCCAATACCCAATACATCTGAAAACTCCTCGAGCAGGCTGCCTACTATGCTAATAATCTGTTCACAAACGGCAATGATATCCTTGCCTTCCACTTCGATAAAACCGCTTTTCAGAACCTCCAGATAATAATTCGTAACGACATATTCAATTCCGTCATGGTGGATGACCAGTCCGATTGCCTGGTAGGCATCCGCATTCAATTCGATTAATATCTTGGGCCGGCCGGCTTTTTGCAGGTCCTTCACTCCGACTTCGCGGATAATGCCCTCATTTATGTAATGATCCACGATAATGGACACGGTATTTTTACTTACCCCCATCCATTTCGCAAGATCTTTTCGGGAGGTTTGCTTATATTTGCGTAAAAGAGATAGGATTTTCTTTTGATTTTGTTCTCGTAAAATTCCGGGGCCTTTGATCAACATGGTTGAATCCTCATTTCTACTTTCTGCCGTATCCTACCATTATATCAAGCAAAGGGTTATAATTTCTTGATTTTGTGTTTAAAACGCGAAATAAACTGCTGGTTCCATTCATCTCCGCCCGTTGAGTTGCCGCTCTTCCAAATGGGGGGCTGAATGCCTTGCTCGACCAGTAATGCAATGGCCTCCATGGAAATGGAATTCAGGATATAAGCATTCACAAATGTCGACATCGCTCCGACCTTTTGTTCGAGATTCTCCATTTCTATTACCGCATCCCCTACTTCAACTTTGGAATCGATTGCGATATCCACTGTGTCATGCAAATTCTTTTTGGAAGGATGTCTTGCAGGATGTTCCGCAGGAGTCGAATTGGCATGCTTTACCGACGATACCCCGATCGTTTTCACACCTAATCGTTTCGCCTCCAAGGCGGCATCAATGGTGGCGGCGTTGATTCCATATGCATTAACGATGATCAGTAGGTCGCCTGCTTCCAGGCCATAATCCTGGATGACCACTTTCCCATAGCCCGGTGTACGCTCAATCGCCATCGAACGAAGGGCACCGCCGCTCAACAGGGTTCCCTCATCCAATATTGCACTAACATGCATCAACCCGCCTGCACGAAAGAACAATTCCTGAGACCCAAGATTGGAATGTCCGCCCGGTCCATACACATACACAATCTTGTCTTCCTTTATATGATCCGCCACAGCCTTTGCAGCCTGATTGATCCCTTCACGCTCCGTTGCAATGATCTGTTCTAAATAGCTCTTTATCTGTTCAAAGTATTCAAGTGCATAGTTCATCACGCAACACTCCATTCATTGGTTTGTGGGGACACGGGACCTGTCCCCGGATTTCATCGTCCCGACCAGCTCCAACCTGCCCTTTTCTTTGTGGAAGAAGATGAGGTCTGCCGGCGCGCCTACTTGCAGGCCGGCCTTTTGCGGGAGGTTCAGGAGCTTTGCTGGCAAGATAGAGGCTTTATCGATCGCTTTTTCCAAGGGTGTTATGCCCATGGATGTCATGGTATTGATTCCCCATAGGATGCTTTGGGCGGAGCCGGCCAGCAGTTTCGGTTCATCCTTCAGATGAAGCTTTCCTTTTTCCGTTAAGGTGACTTCCCCTCCCACCGCTGTTGTGTAATCTCCTGGGGGGAGGCCGGCCAATGCCACGCTATCACTAATGATCAGCATCCTGTCCCCCTTCACCTTCTCTATCACCTTCAAAACCGAAGACGGCAAATGGAAGCCATCACAAATGACGGTTGCGGCGAGGGACTCCTCAGCGAGTTGATCCCATAGATAGTTCGGATGCCTCGGCAGCATCACATGGGCACCATTCCCGAGGTGCGTGGATAGCCTTGCTCCGGCTTTTACTGCCTCCCCGATCTGTTCCGAAGTGGCTGCTGTGTGGCCAATGGAAACCAGGACATTGTGTTCTACTGCTTTCTCGATAAAATCTGAAGTATTGCCCCATTCGGGGGACAATGTAATGATTTTGATCAATCCATGGACCGATTCATTTAATGTTTGGAAAAAACCCCAATCGGGTGGCTGGATATTCCATTTGTCATGGGCACCTCTTGGGCCATCCTCCGCTGATAGGAATGGACCCTCCAAATGAATCCCGGGAATCATGCTCCGCACCAATTCATCCTGCTCCCGTGCTTGTGAAATAGTCATAATGAGCGCCGTGATATTATCAAAAGAGTTTGTGATAATCGTAGGGAAGAAAGAGGTTACACCTTCCTCAGCCAAAAACAGACACGCTTTTTTCACCTCATCCCCCGTAAGCTCCACGCTATTAAAATCGATTCCCATGTATCCATTCACCTGAAGGTCCACAAAGCCGGGGGCAATATAATGCTTGGGATTCTCCCCTGTGGACGGTTCGATAGATTGAATGACGCCATCTTCAATGGTGATCCTTACTGCTTTATTCTCCTTATAGTGAATCCCTTCTACCGTAAAACGATCATCTCTCATCCTTTTCATCTCCATAGGAATCCTCGTCCAGGTACAGGAAAGCATGATCATGCGTCCTCAAAATCGTAGCTGGACATGCCGTACCTATGGGACCATGAAGGGTTTCCTGGACAGCCGCTGTTTTCGTTTTGCCGGGAACGACACAATACATGGATTTGGCAGCCATCAAGGCGGGAATTGTTAGGGTCAGGGCATATAACGGAACATCCTCCAAGCTTGTAAAACATCCATCATTCACTTGCTGTTGTCTGCACGCCTCCTCAAGCTCTACCTTTTTGATGATCGCTTTATCTTCAAAATCAGCAACCGGCGGGTCATTGAAGGCGATATGGCCGTTTTCGCCAATCCCAAGACAGACAATATCAATCGGACTCTCCTCCAATAATCGGGTGTACCGCTCCACTTCCTCTCCATTTGTGCTGTTGATGAGATGAACCTGCTTGAATGGGACTTTTTCAAATAGCCTCTCCTTTAAAAAGTTTTGGAAAAGCTGCGGCGCTTCCTCATGAAGTCCGATATATTCATCCATATGAAAGGCGGTGATCCTCTCCCACCTGATTCTGCTGTCCTGTATTAAATAATGCAGAACCTCATTCTGTGATGGTGCCGCGGCAAAAATCATCCGGATTTCGTCCTGTTCTCCTTGAAGCTTTACAATCTGTTCTGCGACATCGGTGGCAGCAGCCCTGCCCATGCTATCCCGGTTCTCAAAAACATAATATGTCAGCTTCTCTTTCTTTCCTTCTTTGATCGCTTTAACCGTCATTTCTATCACCTACTAAACTTTTTTTAATGGCTTTCCGAATCGTATCTTCTATCTCTTCCTGAAAAGGGGCGGGCAACCCGAAATAATAGATAAAGCCTTCCGATTCATAGCCACCTTCGCCGATCTGCCCAGCAGTTGGGATATACCCGATCATTCCGTTGCTGTAGCCAATTGCAAGCGACCCGGGATACAGCTCTTTTACATATTCCCCATAAGCCTGGACCATCTCGCCATTGAAGCACACGAGGCTAAACTGTTTCCCAAGCTGCAAAACCTGTATCTCCAGCTTGATTGGCATACCTGCTGGCCAGTGCTTCTTCACGTGCTTCTTCCATATTTCCAGCACTTCCTCTTCCATCTCTATTGCCGCAGGATAACCCTCATGGAAGGAAAGGGGAACACTCATCACCTTTGCTTCCATGAAAGTCATCTCCAACCTCTCTCTTTCCTGTTCCCCCAAAGCCTGAAGAACAGACGCTGCAAGCTGGGCTCCCAGCTGTTCCATATCGGATGTATCCCCTCTATAAAACTCATTATCTTTTATCAATGCTGGCCGTACCTCACCACAACACCCCTGCAGAAAACCAATTACTGCTTTGCCGTATTGCTTTTGAATAATGGAACAGCACTGGCCCGGGTATTCGGATGAGACGACATTGGCATCCGTTGAGGTCGGATGACAAGCGTAATGTACCAGCATTCCCTTGACTTCTTTGTTTTCTTTTTCAAAAGAAATGATGGATACTTGATGATCAACAAACACATCAGGATTGGGCTGCATTACTATTTCCCCGCTCCTTGGAGTACGCCGGTTAACGCCTATATCACAGCTTGTATTTCTACGTGTAGCAGTGACCTGTTCCTTATCGTCTCTTGCAGTTCTTACACTTTCGATGATCATCGATTCCAATGAGTCGAGGTAGTGCGGGTCGGCATCCCCAAGAAGGCTGGTAAAAGCATTGCTTGTTTGCGGGCCGGAATGGTTGTGGGTGGCGTGAAAGCAAATTGTCTCTGGATCAAGATTATATATGTTGGCTATGATGCTTCTCCACTTTTGTACGAGCTCGGTATCCCACCAGATCACATCGCCTATGAGGATGACGCATGCTTTTGCACCGATTTCGAAGTAGAATGTTTTCAAGAAAAGAGGAGAATGGACGTCCTTTGTCTTGCCTTTTCGATGGGCGAACCCGGCTAGCTGTACTGGCAGTTTTGGGGTGATATCTATTTGATGGGTTCCTAGCAATAAGGACATGTCGAATTCTCCTTTTTTGTTTATAAATGTTGTCCGTAGATTTCCGCTGCAGTCGCAAGATTCGCTGGGGAGGGATGGGAGCATGTTCGGCTTTGATCATCATCGCGCTTATGAAGAGCTTTTTAGCACCGGTTGATGCTCGAAATGCTCTTCATCACACTTATGACGGGCTTTTTTCTCCGTATTCATGCTCAAAATCCTCTTCATCACACCTATGATGGGCTTTTTTCTCCGATTCCATGCTCGAAATGCTCTTCATCGCACTTATGACGAGTTTTTTTCTCCGAATCTCCTATTCTCTCTTTGTCCCCTCAGGAGTAAAGCCAATACTGCTACAATCCACTCAGCACTTTCATTTAAAAAGCTTCATAATCAAAATAAAATTCCGGATCACATGAAAAGGATCCTTCACCGGTAGCGCAACAACCTTATTCAATGGTTCGCCATCGCGGCTCCTGATCTGTATCCATTCCCCGATTTGTTTATCAGGATTAGGAAAAGTCCGAAACGTATATTCAGCCACTTTCCTGTACCATTCCATGAAGACCTCGTCCTTGGTATGATTATGAAGCAGGAGTAAAGTATAGAGCGATTCGGAATGCGGCCACCAGAGCTTGGTGTCCCACGTATTACGGATGAGGACGCAATATGGCTCCTCATCCTGCACCCGACCAGTCGGCTTGCCACCATCCTTATCAACAAAGCGCAATAGTCCGCCATATTCCTCGTCCCATCCACTTTCAAGCGCCCTTATTGCGGCTTTGGATAGTTTTTCAAGGACTGCTTCACGCTCGCTTTCCTTCCATTCTTTTAAGCTATGAATATGAAACCAGATCGCCTCAAGCGTATGGCCGGGGTTCAGATGCTCTTCCAAAATGGAACCTCCACTTTCTCCATTTTCCCGTTTTAGCTCGATGCATCTGCCATCTTCAGCAATGAATTGCTCAAGGATATATCGGCTCAGCTCACCCGATTTTCTTACATCAGGATCTTCTATTGAAAAAGAGAACCGCCCTGCCGTTTCCTCAATTTCCTGTGCCACATTCAATAGAATCATAGGTAACGAATGCGATAAATAGCCTTCTGGAATGGGATATGGTTCAGTCTTCACCCTTCCCTCCATCACCCTGCTATTTATCGTTCCATACACCGCTAGAGCCAAGTGAAAGGCCTCGGCATTATGGAAAACCTCGGCATATTTGTTCACCCCTAGAACGAAGAAGCAATCGGCATAGATACTGATATCCGCTTGCCCCTCCATCCTCTTTCCATCCTCGGTGACTGCATATAGGACATGATTTTCCTCGGTCAATGTATGTTTTTTCAAAAAGGCATACGTTTTGTCAGCCATGCCCTTTAATGCAACGGGATCCAAGGGCAATCGCCCCTCTGTAGTCAGTTGGTACAGCTCGGAGCATAACCAAAGGAAACGCCCCTGCGACCAGGTATACTTATCCTTGCTGACGAGCTGTAAACGGTCGTTGGTATAACAGGTGAAAACACCACCGTGCTTGTGATCGAAGGATTTCTCCCAAAAGGGCCAGAAGTTCTCCACGATTTCCTTCTGATAAAAGTCGTTTATTTCCTTCATTAAATTCTCCTCATTTTATAATGCTGTATTGATATTTTTGTTGTCTGTCGCAAGCTCTTCGTCACTTTTACTGATTGCAGTTAGCATATCTTCCACATCAGGTGAGACCGCTTTGTTGTTAAAGAAGCCCATTCCGATATAGACAAGCGCGGAGGAGAATACAGGAGCACCTAATTCTACGTATAGCGGCCAATCCACCCAATATTTTGTGATGGCAAACATGATGAAGCCGGCAATGATGGAAGAGAATGCTGCTGCGGAACCGCTTCGTTTGAAGGCAGGCAGCAGTCCAAGCAACATCGGAATGGAAACAGGCCCGACCAAGGCTGCGAACCAAGAGATTAATAGACCGAGAACTCCACCGAAATTATCCGAATAGATGGCGATAATAAGGGTGGCGAAAGTAAAGATGAATGTTGTAATACGGGCAATTTTCAAGGTCGCTTTTTGACCAAGCCCTTTGAATTTCTGGGACATGACTGGAAGTATATCTCTGGTGATAACGGATGAAATAGTGTTGGCGTCTGAGGATGTCATCGACATGGTTGCGGCAAATAATGATGCTAGTACAAGACCAACTAAACCGGCTGGCAGAAGTTCCTGTGTCAAAAGGGCATACGATTTGGTTGGATCTTCAAGATTCGGCAGGATTAGCGGCGCTGCCCACATCGGGAAGAAAAGAATCAATGGGAACAAGAGGTAAAGCCAACCTGATAATAGTGCGGATTTCTTTGCTTCTTTCCCTGATGGAGATGAGATGTATCTTGCTGCAAGGTTCCAAGTACCACCGTTGTAGCTTAAGAAAACAATGAAGACGAAAACTAACACATAACCTATCGAATATGGTTCATTGAACGGCTGGCTGTTCGCCGGGGGGAGCTTATCCCACATCCCTAAAATGGAACTGACGCCACCCAATTTGTTCAAGACGATAAAGAACATGGTAAACGCGGCAACGACCTGGATGATAAATTGAGCAAAGTCTGTCCAAAGATCGGCCCAGATACCACCGATCGTGATATAGACCAGGGAAACCAACCCTGACAGCAAGATTCCGTACATGATCGGAACCCCTGTAAATACGTTCAGTAGAATTCCGATGGCAGCCCATTTGGCTCCAACGTCAAACAGCTTCAATAGCACACCGCTCCAGGCGATCAGTTGCTGGGTCGGCACATTGTATCGCATTGCCAGGTATTCGGTAGGCGATTCAATGTCCAATTTCGTCCTAAGCTTCGACCAGCGCGGCGCCATAATGTAAGCGCCTACAATTACGGATACGAAAATCGGTAGTGCCCACCACACATATAAACTGAATCCATGTGTATAGGCAAGAGCAGCATAGGCCACAAACACAGCCCCACTATAACCGCCTACGTGATGCGATATCCCACCCAGCCACCAAGGAAGCTTTCCTCCCGCGACAAAATAATCCTTTGAGCCTTGTACCTTTTTGTAGGTGGTGAAACCAATAACAATCATCAATAAGAAAAATGCAATAATGACTCCCCAATCTAATCCACTCATTGTCGTACTCCCCCTCTTATCTTCTTAAATTCTGGATACTTACTGTTAAACTATCAATAATTTCAGCCTAAATTCATCACCTCCAACATATTAGTAATAATATATGACTAATATGATAAAAAAATAACACAAGTTGTTCGGTTTGTAAAATTAATTTTAGAATTTTAATAAAAGTCTGACTTTTCATTTCGGAGGTAAGGGAAGCAGATGGACGTTTCTCTGCTTCCGATAAATATTAAGTCTAATTTTTAACAAACGTTTGATTAATAATACTGTTCCCCCGCTTCTCAGGTGAAAATTGGATGAAATGAGGACGACAGTGTGATCTTTCTAGTTAAATCCCCTAGCTATTAGAAAGCGGTTAGGAATCTCATGTTGTTTTGGTAATAAATTCTCTTTCGCAATTTCGTTTTCGCCCGGAAACCTCCTGTTTTCGCCCGCAAATTCCGTTTTTCGCCCGGAAAATAAAAAATACGCCCGATAAGAAAGATTTACGAACCAAATTATATGATTTTCGCCCGAAGTACAAAAGCGGAAGGGCGCTCCCCCTCCCGCTCTATAGTTTAGCTCCCTCAAACTCAAAAACCTTCCTGACTTTCCTCCCATCCGTAGCAAGCACATCCTTCACATTCGGCCCGAACCATTCCAGTGAAGCCTCCATCTCCATCATATCTGCAGCTTCCCTCAAAAACAGCCTGTAGTCCACCGCGCCTTCAAAAAGTGGAACCATGCCGTCCCTGTTCCCGGCTGCTGCATATACATTATGAGGGGCAAACACACCAAGCTGGGCACGTGATTCGATATTTTTAAAATGAAAATGGGAAACGTATGGCCGCAGCTGTTTGAGCCCATAAACAGGATCCACTCCTGATTCCCATATATGAAGGACATCAAAATTGACCCGGAGCGCTGGATGATCTGTTTCCTCCAGAAGCTGAAGCGTGGAGGAGGGGTTGTCTGTCAGGGTATTCGGATGCGTCTCAACGAGAATTTGCTTTCCTTCGGCTTCAGCCATTTTGCAAAGCATCTTCATACGGGAAACAAGCTCGATTCTCTCTAGTCTGCTGATATCTGCACTGCCTTTGTTACCGGCAAAAGTACGTATTTTACTTGTTCCCCAGCGATGTGCAAGCGAGCATAATTCATTCATTTCAGCCGTTAATGCAGGTAGAGGCGCATCCAGCGGCAAATAGTCACTCAGCATGCTCGTTTCCAGACCGTATGAGCTCAGCCAATCACTTCCATAATGGATATCCTTGGCCAGATTTTTCGCATGGACGCCCCATAGTTCAATTCCCTGGAACCCGTGTGTCTGGGCCCAATGGGCAATCTGGTCCATCGACTGAAGATGGTGCCGGAATGAGATGGTGCAGAGAGATAGTTTCATAGAATTGCCTCCTTCATAGGTTGGGATTGCTCCTGTTTTGACCAGGCCTCAAAGCTTTCCTGCAAGCCTCTCTTTATTTTGAATTCCAGGAGATTCTGTTCTTCAAGTTTTGCGATTATTTCGTCCTTTAAAACCATGTTTCCAGTCATGGCGAGCTTCATCGCCCGATACTGGATGGCGGTGTAGCCTTTCACAAGCCTGTCGATGTCATCGCACCAGGCTTCAAAGCTTTCCTCGTCAAGCCTAAGCGAATTCCAGAAAAACGCAAAGGCATGTTCATATGCGTATTTCCGGATGGCGAGAACAGGCAGCTCCCTTAAAGCCAGCGTCAATCCTGTCGGTGGATAATTTTCATCTCCGGCAGTATGGAGGTGGATGATCTTTGCCACAGCCTCTGTCATCGGGTTGCTACTATGCTTGATGCATGTGTTGAAATACGCCTCCACCGTTTCTGCAGATGGTGGAATGATGGTTGATGCGTCAAAAAAATAACCTCCTGCGGCAGTTGGGTCCTCGATGGCAGAGAGGATCCTACTTTTCGGAAGTATCCCTTCCCACCGAAAGTCCGGGTCATACATCATCCATTCCTCTTCGTTCTCTGTCATCTCGAGCATCACATAATGGGGAAATGGGCTTTGATGAAATTTATTCTCCCGTTCAGGAAGCTTCGACAGGTCCAGCATGACCATTACATATTGATCAGCCCCCTTACCTTCGAGCAGACTCAGCAGTACTGCTATATTTTCCTGCTTGCTTTTCGCTTCGTCATACCATTTATGAAGCTTGATACCATACAGCATTTCATACCATTGGTGAAAAAAATCATGGTCGATCCGTTGGGAGTGATACGTCAGTACTCCATTCTCCAGTACATCGAAATCGGCATCCCATACCCCAAAATAATAGGGTCTGTGATCGGTGCCTTCCTTCTTTTTAACTGCCTCGCACACACAGCTTACAAAGCAATGGACTTTAATCATAGGGTTCCCTCCGCTGCAACTGGCTTCTGCTGGTGTTCAAGAAAATCAGCCAAGGTTCCTACTGTCCGGAAATCCTTTGTCACAAGCATTTCATCAGGGATATCATAGCCAAGGTCCACTTCGAGATGGAGGATTAACTGCAGGATCATGATGGAATCCATATACAAATCTTCATTTAAACGAGCATCTTCATGAAATTCCTCCATCGAAGGAAGCTTCATTTGCTGCTGCAGAATATCGTGTAAGCTTTGCACTATTTCTTGTCTTGTCATGCCATCACTCCTTCTCCAAGCCTCTTTCGGCTGATTTTGCCGTTTGGCAGCTTTTCGATTTTCTCCACCTGGATTAATTCCATCGGTACTTGGTATGGGGCAAGATAATCTCTGCACCATTCCCTCAGCTCCTGCTCTTCGATAGGTTGGGTGCAGACATACTGTGCGCATACTCTTTCCCCTGAAAGCGGGTGGACCTTTTTATAAGCGACTGCCTCCATAATTCTTGGCTCTGCCATCAGAACGTCCTCTATCTCTTGCGGATAAACGTTTAAGCCCGCTACATTAATGGTGTCATCCATTCTTGCGAGAAAAGACAGAACCCCGTTTTCCATATAGCCAAGATCCTTCGTATAGATGGTTTTTTCCGTATCATGGATGATGATTTCACCAGGTTGATCCATGCTTCCAGTCTCGACCTTGAGATGTGGAAGCGGATAGCCCATTTCACATGTGTCGCTCACATCAGGATGGATAGCCACACATCCCGCTTCAGAGCAGCCATATTGTTGAAGCACGCGGTTTGACACCTTCTTTAATGTTTCGAGCCAACCAGAAGGCATAAGTGTACCTGATGTCATCACTGCATCAAACCGCTGACCATCACGGATCAGACTCGTTAACGTATGCAAAAGCGCTGGGGACCCGTAGAGAATATGCTCTGGATACTCCTTCAGTTTTTTCAGTAGATACTTCGGATTCATGTTTGTCAGGATGACCGGTGCCGCACCGCGCCTGATGCAGGCAAACACCCCGCAAATCAAGCCATAGGAGTGGGTGACCGGGCAGGCAACGATCGATGTGGTCTGCTGATCTACCGGCAATACGGATACATAGCTTTCAAGCTCCCTCTCAATTGAATCCCAAGAACGTTCGATGCATTTCGGGGCTCCTGTTGTACCTGAACTCATTTGCACCAGCACACCTTCCCTTGCATTTTTTTGCTCTGAAAGGTGGAGTGGTGAGTGGATATTTTCAAAAAGCAAGACATGGCTTCCTGCCGAATTTGCCATCCTGACCGCCCCTTCTTTTGGTACGGAAGGATGGATCGGGACGATGGATCCCCCTTTTTTGCGTACAAATAAACATAGTGCTAGCCATTGAAATACATCCGGCATACAAACTGCCAACCTTGTATTCCGGCAATCTCTTAAGTATGGAATATTTTCAAATACAGTATATTGTCTTTCAAGATCATCAAGTGTGTAGTACTGATCATTTACAAAAAACATCTCAATTCTCCTTTGAATAAAGTGCGAAAGCATTCGTGACAATATGACGCAATCCACCAGCCTCTTCATTCCGGGTCTTCCTTTTCAGAAGCGACTCGGTACAAACCGTCGGCGCCGTGTGTTGTAGCAGGCTATTACGGGGTAGCAGTTCTGGATAGCGGTTCAAGTGCCCAGTTATTGCTTCACTTGTAATCTCCCAGAACTTCTTCTCGCTGAATCCGTACTGCTCCTGGAGTGCAAAGGACAGTTCGCTTAAATGAAAAACAAACAAGGTATCCATCACAAGCTCTCTTAGCGCTTCGATCGATGACATCCAATAATACTTGTCATTATCGCCGTTTTTAAACTGTTCATGGATTCGGGCAAAATCAGGGACCATGCTTGGATCTCTCAAAAAGACATGATGATACTCTGTGCTGTCGTGAAAATCCCTCAGTGCAACACGGGTCGGCCAGCCATTTTTATGGAGCAGGATCATATTCTGGGCATGCGCCTCCACGGCAATGCCATGGGAAGCAAGCAAATGCCAGACCGGAACGACACTTACTTCCATAAATCTTTTCAGCCAGTTTTCGGTTCCATAACGCTTCAGCCAGTCATCAAGGAATGGTAAGCCGTCCCGCTCTATCAGTGGCAGGGCCGTAAATGGGACCGCCTCCTCGCCCTCTTCCATATAGAGCCGGATGCTTTCCCTCCATATCGCTCCAAGCTTAGTCTGAGTTTCTTGCCCTTTTGGTTGATAGGCAACTCCCGCATATTCCTTCAGAATGATCAGCGAAGCTTCTTCCTTCAAAAACTGGTCACTTTCCACTATATCCGCGATCCAGCGTGAGATATGCGGTGCAGCACAGATGGCATGTGTGTCAAGTGTTCTTAGTGATGAAGTGTTCACCATATTCATCGAAAGTTTAATATGAGCTTTCTCTGGATTTGATATATTCCATAAGGTTCGGACGGACTGTGTGGCGCGATAAGAGTCTCCCCTTGCTTTTAAAAGAACAATCTCACCTTTTTCCAGCCCCTCCTTTGCATATTTCACCTGCCAGGGATGGATTGGTAGAAAGGTATACTCATCAAAAGTTTTACCACTTTCATGCAGTTCAGCCAGCAGCTGCCCGAACATCGAAGGTCCGAGCTCCTTTTCCCAGAAGTTCTCCTCCGAACCCGGGAGGGCGATGTTGCTGTGCTCACGTCTGACAGCTGCCCATTGCAAGGTAAAAGACTGCTCCGCCTCCGGGCCGAATGCAGCATGGTCATCCAGCGTAAATCCGGTTCTTGCCTTAAAACAAGGATGATACGGATGCCCTTCCCATATCTCCGACTCCAGTTTCTCATAGCTGAATGCTCGTCTGGATAGGGACGGCATGAGATGAGCTTCATTCCACTCGCTCAGGAGAATGGTCTGTTCCAGCTCATCAATAAGCTGGCTTCTTTTCTCCGATTCCGTTACGAGGTCTTCCGTCAGTTCCTCGATACCGGTTACCGTGCTCGAGCCATCCCCGTGAAGGGAGCGTATGCTTTCCTCTTTTATCCGCACACGGTCAAACGCGGTGATTTTCCCCTCACAAGAGTAGGTCCTTTGGTTTCCGAATATGGTAAAGGTTAATAGCGCGTCATCCGGTTGGGCAGCATTTTTTTCAAAATCCATCAACCCTTCGAAAAGGATCGCTTCCATCAGCTGCCTGACTACTCTTTTTTCAACTTTTCTAGACGGCAGCGGATGCAGCTTGTGCATAGTTATCCTCCTTCGCTAGGTTAAAAGGATTTGATATATAGGTGTAAACCGCCTGTTCATTCTTCGCCATCAGCTCATCCACATCATGAAAACGGGTCAGCAGATTGGCTTTATAGGATAGTTTCTCCGAGTGGAGTATATGACGGATAAAAGCTTTCCCAGGTCCAGTCATCTCTTTTTCCAGAACGGAAAGCTTTTCGTAGCACCATTCAAGCAATCTGTCTTCACTGATGAGGCCTTCCTGGCCAAATCTGCAAATAACGGAAAAAAGCTGATTCATGAAAAGGTAGTATGTAAACCTTTCTTGAATGAGATCATCCTCATAGAAAAGCTCCGGGCATTCTTCCAAGGATGGAAGCAGGCCACATAAAGATTCCCGGAAAGAGTTTGATAGATAATATCCTTGATTGTCGCGGTAGTAGTAAGTTAACGGGTAGCCGCCCTTAAGATCCAGGACACTATTCTGCTGATGGGCTTCGAGCGCAATTCCGTGCTCATCATATAAACGGAGCAGTGGCTCGATCGAACACTTCCAATACTTCCCGAACCAATCCATGCTTACATCTGCTGCTTTTCGCCTCTCCGAAAATGCCAGCCTTTCAATGGTCAGCTTCAGCCTTGAGCGCTCACCTGGAAGGGGATCCTGCACCAATGCCGCGATTGTGCTGATCCCTTTGTCTTTTCCTTCAGGGAATGGACTGGACCGGATAATGACCTCGAATCCAGATTCCTTCTCTCCCGGAAATGTTGCAGTGATATAGGCCGGATCATCTATCATGCGGAATGCCGGATAGTTTTCCGTTAAGCGCAGTTGCTCCATTAACTTCGACATCGCTGTCCCTGCCCTTAGCTCATGAAGCCGATTCGTCCTTAACGAGTTAGTGATCTTTATCGGGACGGAAAATTTGAACATCCAATCTTCTTCAGGATTGTAGACGGTCCTGATGGAAGAAGTAGCTGAATAATAAGGGCCGAGGGGGCCAAGATCCATTATCAGATTTTTGTCCATCGCCTCTTTGACATAGTCTTGCTGAAGCAACCATTGTGCCTGAAGGGGATGGACCGGAATGAGGCAGCCTTTTTGCGGAACAGTAAGATGCGGCATCGATTTCTTTAATGAATGGAGAATAGTGTCGCTTGCACTTTTCAGAGAGTTGGACGCTTCTGTGACGAGCTCTCGGTCTATTTGAAAATAGTGCAGCTGAAAACGGCCCTTCAACTCCGGGGCATAGCTTGGATGCTGCCAGCCAGCCATTCCTTGCCTGCTTTTTGGTGTCGGGTGGAGCCAGTGGCCAAATAGGAGTGACTGCTCGGCTTCAATGAAAGTACTTTCTTCAGGATAAAGGCTGTTTTCATCATTCATACGGGCCTCAATGTAGGATGCCATAGTCTGATAGCTTTCAATCAGTCGGAGCACAAGCTCATCAAAATGGGATGCAAGCTCGTGGCAGCCATTTGATTTGGTCACCAGGTGCAGATCAGTGATCAGGGCAATCATCATCGGCAGCCGGTCCTGATGAATCCATTCCATTCTTTGACTACAATATTTGAAGGAGCAACCGATCACATGCCTTCCTGCAAGTGACCTGTACATCACTTCAAAGGCAAACTTAGCGGACTGGCCCGGAAGTTCGATTTCCACTACAGACTCGCCAGTAAGCGTGATGCCAGGCTGTTGTTCTTGCATCCATTCGTGCCTTTTCATCCAATGTCCGCAGTCTACTTCTTTTAGGTAGCTATTGATAAAAGCTTGAAATGTTGCGTTTTCTGCAATTTGTTTGGCTGATTGATGCATAGTACCATCCTTTCACCGAGTCTTTAGACCTAGTAATTGATAACCATTCTCAGTGGTGGTTAAAAAATTTGATTCCTTTCTTTTTTAGAAAAGAATCATGTCTGCCGTTTCTTACGGAATTAGTTTGCTTTGAGACATTGAACACCGCTGTTGATTTCCGCAATAGGCTGCGCTTTCCGCGGGGCGTTTTGTGGAGCCTCCTCGGGCTCTGCCCTGTGGGGTCTCCACTAAACGCTGCTTCCCGCAGGAGTCTTCGCCTATTGCTCCAATCAACAGCTGGATTCTTAAGGATTAATTAGTATTCTTTAACTGAATTAAATAATTTAGTTTAAAAGCAAGGATTCTATTTCTTTTAATCCTTTTTGGCGTTCGATTGGGTCCCAGTAGCCCCACGTTGTTGTAAGGGTGTGGACGTTGTTGTTTTTTACGGCGTTTAGGCTTTTCCATACTTGGCCCTGGGTGACGGAATCATAGAATTCTCCGCTGTTGAAGTAGGAGACGTCCAGGATATGGTCAGGGTTGTATTTTGCCAGCCCTTCGATTGAGATGTTTTCGCCGAAATCCTCTGGAAGATTCTCTGCAGGCGTCAGCTTCAGATCATCAAATAATAGAGAATTTGTTGCATGGTTTGTGCGTCCATATACACGAATATCTTTTTTATTGATTGCTACTGCCATGAATGTTTCGTCACCCATTTTTTCACGGACGCGGGTTCCGATTTCTTCGGCTTCTTTGTCAAGGTCTTCAATCACTTTCTTACCTTCATCAAGCTTGCCGACAGCTTCGGCTACTTTCAGATGGTCTTCTTTCCAATCTCCGCCCACTTCGACCACTACGGTTGGAATGGTTTCGGACAACTGGTCATATAGAGGCTTATAGCGATCACTGATGATGAGTAGATCTGGGTCAAGCTTCACAATTTCCTCTGTATTGATTTCATCAGCGTAAGGCAGTGCCTTCACACCTTCAAGTTCTTCCGTTAGATGCGGAGGGAACTCATTATCGTATGCCATCACCGCGTATGGCTTTACCCCAACAGATACAAGCGAACCTTCCCAGGACACATGTGATAGCAGGATCACTTTCTTCGGCTCAGCCGGAACCTCTGCTTCTCCGTATAAATGCTCAACTGTTCTTGTTTCTTCATTCTTTCCTTCTTCTTTCTTTTCCGCTGCTTCTGACGACGATGCTTCGTCTCCATTACCGCAGCCCGTTAAAACAAGTAAAAACATCATAAAAACAACGCTCAAAAGAGCAAAAGACTTCTTCACGGATAATTCCCCCTAAATATGTAATGAAATTCATTCTCAATGATAATCATTATCAACTTAAAGGAACATGGACATTTATAACTTTCTGCATGGACAAAATGAACTTTCGGTGTTAAGAAAGAACAGCTGCAGGTTTGTAGACAAAAAAGGGGATCTAAAAACCTTCGTAATTTCCTAGCGAGAATGCTTAAAAGGAGCTTTTGTCCTGCTTTCCATCTTATGAAGGACCTTTCTATTGGTCTGGCGCACTAAAAGGTCCTTCATCGCCCTTATGATGGACCTTTCTATTGGTCTAGCGCACTAAAAGGTCCTTCATCTCTCTTATGAAGGACCTTTCTATTGGTCTAGCGCACTAAAAGGTTCTTCATCGCCCTTATGATGGACCTTTCTATTAGACTAACGCACTAAAAGGTCCTTCATCCCCCTTATGAAGGACCTTTCTATTAGACTAGCGCACTAAAAGGTCTTTCATCTCCCTTATGAAGGACCTTTCTATTGGACTAGCACACTAAAATGTCCTTCATCGCCCTTATGAAGGACATTTCTATTAGACTAGCGCACTAAAAGGTCCTTCATTAGCAACCTTCGTGTATTTCGTTACAGATGAAAAGAATCGGTACATCCTCGGAGGAGTCTTCTCGGTCATCGATTTTTTCTACAGTCTAACAGTTGCAAGTTGCAGCTGCTAAAAAACGAACTCTCCGAAAACTCCTAAGCTTTTAATTTGCCTTTAACAATGTTTGAAGGCAGCTCAGCAAGCAACCTCTTCCTTCCAAGCGGCCCCCACGGATCCCACTCATGACTGTCAGGAAAGTAGACTTCCCCCGTTTGCACAGCACGAAGCTTATTCCATACTGGAGACTGTGCAGCTCTCCATACATCCCTCTCATGGCTCCATAAGATGAGAAGCTTGTCAGGGTTCAATTCAGCAATTTCCTTCAGGCTGACAATCCGGTACCCTTCCCCATGCAAATCGGGATGCGGCTGGAATCCCAGGCCTTGAAAAAGCAGATCAAGCAGGGCATGTTTTCCCTGCCCATAAAGACGGATTTCTTCAGGTCGGATCCACACGACTGCCCATGTCCCCTTTTTGGTTAACGGGCACAACTCATCCCGCACTTTGCATTCCAGGCAGTGTATTTCTTTGCCTATCGATTCGGCACGGCTTTCACAACCTACCATCGAAGAGATTTCATAAAGATACTGCCGCCAGTCCTGCTGCAAAGGAAGGTAATGGACTGCCTCCTGCTGGGAGAGCAGCACATTCTGGAGCTGATCATGGTGTAGTGGCGTTTTGATGATCCAATCTGGCTGGGTCAAAAGAATATCCTCCGGCTGAAAGGGTTTTTCCGCGTTTAGCAACATGGTTCCTTCCAGCTGTTGTTGAAGGTAACTCGGCACACCGCTACTTGCAGGATACATGGTTGGATAGGACGGAGCAGCAACCGGCTGGACTCCGAGGGACAGGAGGTGGTCCTGCAAAAACAGCTGACTAACAACAGCAATCCTCTCCTTTACCCTTTTCATGAAAAAGGATGGCGGCAAGCCTTCTTTGCTTTTAAAAAGGCGGCTGAAATAAAATTCATCCTGCAGCCCAATCTGCTGTGCTACTTCTTTGGCGGTAATGCCCTTCTTTTGCAGCATCAGTTCCTTTGCTGTCTTCATCCGCTCCGCGTTCAAGAATTCCTTTGGTGTCATTCCGGTTCTTTTACGGAAGGCTCTTGAAAAGGAAATGGGACTCATACTAGCTTTGGAAGCAAGCTCTGCCACAGTGTATGGCCGGGACAGGCTATTGCGGATCAAATCTGCCGCTTCTTCCATCCTGTCCACTTCTGCTTCATTTGTCAGAACCGACAGCATGTCCCAAAGTAAAGATTGAAAACGGCACTTTGCCGATATGGATTTTTCTTTATTCCATTTCCGCAATTCCTCCCATAGTGGAATCATTCTTGAAGGGGCCTGTTCAGCAAGCGTACCTGATAGGAGCCCAGACAGCATGTCAACTTCTTTTGACCAGGAAAGCAGATACACGGATAAAAGTGGCGATGCGGCTGTTGTAAGCTTGCCGGCATCCTTGAGGAAGTAGCTTTTTCCCTCCTCCGCCTTTATCCTCTGGTCCCCGCTCGTTAAGGTTCCCTTACCTGCTGAAACATAAAAAATACAGTAATGATAGGGCTCCTCATTGATAGCAAAAGATTGCCCCTCGCGCAGGTTTAGTCTAGCAGTTTTATAGTAGTGGATAGGATGATTGTTCAGCATATACGGATTGGCACTCCCTTCTTTTTCCTTAAATATGAATTGACAAATGCTGTGAAAGGATAGTAGATTAATAACGACCGCTTATGGTGATAACGATTATCATTTTCATCTAAAATAATACATAGAAAAGGACTGATCTTTATGGACAGAACCGCTGCTGACATAACTGAACCCTTGCAGCCTGTTCACCAAAAATTAATAGGATGGGGGTTGGCCGGTTTAGTACTCGTATTCCTCGGCTTGCTAATATCGATCGGACTTGGGGCAATATGGATTCCCCCTTCCGTTGTCCTAGATTCCTTTGTCTCTTTTCAAGCCGGGCAAATGGATCATGAGCTTATCAGGGAAGTCCGTCTTCCGCGCGCATTGACTGCGGCACTTATCGGCGCAGCACTCGCAGTGGCCGGTACCATTATGCAGGGAATCACACGCAACCCGCTTGCCGACCCCTCCATCATAGGCATCACCCATGGTGCCGGGCTTGCCATCGCCATTGCACTTGCCTTCGTTTCCAGCGGATCCTATTGGATTCTGTTGCTCTGGTCGTTTGCTGGTTCTGCACTTGGCGCCGTGCTTGTGCTCTCTTTTTCCATGATTTCAAAGGAGCGGATTTCCCCTGTCACGTTGACGTTGGCAGGTGCAGCATTAAGCACGCTATTCAGTGCCCTTTCAACCGGCATTGCCCTGTATTTCCAAGTGGCCCAGGATTTGAGCTTCTGGTTTGCCGGCGGATTATCGGGGACAAAATGGCAACATGTCTTTTTACTGATTCCAGTTGTTTTGGTAGGACTAATTCTGTCCCTTTGGATCAGCCGGTCCCTGACCATACTGTCTCTAGGTGAGGAAGTGGCTGCGGGGCTAGGACAATCTCATCAAAAAGTCCGATGGATCGGGCTTATCGCAGTAATTCTACTATCTGGTGCAGCTGTCTCGATTGCCGGTGCGATTGGCTTTATTGGATTGGTCGTTCCCCATATGGTCAGGCTTTTGGTCGGCTCTGATTACCGCAGGCTCATTCCTTTAAGTGCCATAGCAGGTGCCCTTCTCCTGATCATCGCAGATATCGGGGCACGGATGATCAATCCGCCATTTGAAACACCGGTCAGTGCTGTAACAGCCCTTATTGGTGTTCCGTTTTTCTTATATTTGTCCCGCCGGAAATGGGGGTATATGTAATGGATTGGTTGCAAGCCTTAAGTCGTTCCAAAGCCTGGCTAGCTGCCTTTGTGCTTTTTATTCTTGCAACTTTCGTATGGAGCCTGTCGACCGGTGTGATGCCGATCAGTTTTCCTGAAATAGTTGCCACCCTATCAGGGAACGGCACCCCGAGGCAGGAGCTCGTGCTATTTCAGCTGAGATTGCCGAGGATGGTCATTGCCATGCTGATCGGGGCAGGACTTGCCCTATCAGGCAGCATCCTTCAAGGGCTTTCAAGGAATTCCCTTGCCGACCCAGGAATTCTTGGCATCAATGCCGGTGCAGGATTGGCCGTTGTCGTTTCAATCTACCTTTTTGGACAATCCAACGGAAGCCTGCTCTCTGAACCTTTTTTCCTTCCGTTCTTCGCCTTTATCGGGGCTCTTGCTATTGCAGGCCTTATTTACAGGTTTTCATGGAAGGGCGGAATCGATCCGGAAAGGCTGCTCCTTGTGGGATTGGGATTTAATGCTTTATGCGGTGCACTTTTAATGATTCTGCAGCTGAAAATGGATCCAAAGGATTTCCAGCAGGCAGCAATATGGCTGACAGGAAGCATCTGGGGCACGCAATGGCCTTATGTGTGGGCATTGCTGCCATGGATCCTGATCCTTATTCCAGTAGCGTTCTTTAAGGCAAGGACGATGAACCTTATGCAATTCAATCAGGAAGTTCCTGTCGCACTCGGCTTAAAAGTAGAGGCAGAACGCCGCGTGCTCCTTTGTCTGTCCGCAGCACTCGCAGGAGCATGTGTCGCTGTTGGAGGCGGCATCGCTTTTGTAGGGCTGCTTGCTCCCCATCTTGCCCGGCGGTTGTGCGGACCGAATTACTTTATCGGCCTGCCATTATCAGCGTTAATCGGCGCCTTTCTCGTCCTTATCGCAGACATGATCGGCAAAAACCTGCTGGCTCCTGCCGATATCCCGGTCGGAATCGTCATTTCCGTCATCGGTGCACCATATCTGATTTTCATGCTCCTTACTAGAAAGGGTGCGGGGATGAAAGTTTAATAGATTTGATGATAATGAGGTCGACTAGCTTTAAGAGTGTTGCCGTTAGTGCTGCCCCCCTCACTTTTTTGAGGGGGTGTTGTTTTTTTGGTATCTTTAAGCTGCTCTGGGAGTGGATTTTCAGTCGCAAAATTCGTTTTCGCTCGGTAATCCCTATTTTTCGCCCGATAAATCCGTTTTGCGCCCGGTAATTTAAAAATACGCCCGATACTGAAAATTTGCGCCCGAATTCATAGCGTTTTCGCCCAAATGCAATTTTCTACACTGCTCCACCTGTGCAAAAGCAATAAAAATGCCCATTCAAAAATCCCTTGATGAATGGGCATTTCAGCATTATTTCACTTCCGCAGGCTCCCTGTATTGCTTTTGTCCAAGTACATGATAAACATCCTGGCGGCTATCCAAAATAAATTCAGGCCTCGGTACACCTCGGTTCGCACGGTGCCCTGCAAGATGCACCTCGCTGGTTTCCCACGCCTTCCAAGCATCTTCCGACTCCCAGCGAATCATGACGATCACTTCCTCGTCACCGCTGCGCTGCTTTTTCTTTAGGACATTCATATCAAGAAATCCAGGTTGCTCTTCAATGATCCCTTCTCCCGCAAAACGCTCGACCATTTTCTCCGCATGGCCCTCTTTAACGTTGATTGTCTTCAATTGAATAAACATAACAATTTCCTCCTCTGCTCCTTTTCTATCATTATAGTTGATAACGATTATCATTTTCAACAGTTTTATTTAAAGTGGTGGTGAAGGAGGTTTGTCTGGTACCTCTCCATCCCCGCTCTTCCCATAAAAACCATGACACCCACCCATTTATTAGGTTGACAGGTTCTTCTTTCGACTAGGTGAGTATAATGGAGTATAAGTTATCCTAAACCGAAAGGAAGTAAAGAGAATATGTATGCTAACGTAAATGCACCACCTAATATGGTGGCAGGAATAAATGCACCTCCAAACATACCAGCACCAGCTCCACAAATGGTAGCAGGTGTAATGGATGCCGCTCCTATGCCTCATTATGCTGCCCCTGCTTATGGATATGGCTGCCCTGCTCCATGCCATGGTAACGCCTTTTTATTAATAGTTGTGTTGTTTATCTTACTGATTATTGTAGGGTGTAGTTTCCCTAAGTGTTAATTTGTATGCGGGGACAGGTACAATGTCCCATTTGCACTTTAAATCACTAAATAATTTGATTAAAAAAAGCACCTAACTATTATTAAGGGGTTCTGTTTTAAAGTAGAAAACTTTAAAACAGAACCCCTTTTTGCATTAAAGAACCGTCCCCTCGCTTCCCTCTCCCCTAATTCAAAGGAATCCTCTCCAACCCATCCACTACTAAATTATTGGAGACGTAATAAGCGTCAACCCAAATGGTTTCGGGGATTTCCTGATTTGTCGGAATCTCCAATTTCATCAGTGTATTCTTGTCTTCCATCCAATTCTCTCCCTCGTAATAGTTATGCCAGTTAGCATAGTATTCGAGGTATTGAGGTCCTTGATCTCTCATGGACCAATGAAATCGTTTGATAAAGGCGTCGTTCAATTGTGTTCCTGTAAGGGTGATGCTGTACCGTTCCGGATTATCCCCATCCGCTTCCAGGATTTTCACGGTCAGGTAGTCGAGACTCGTACCGCTAAATTCCATGCCTACCGGTGCTTTCTCCACTTCCTCCATCTTGATTGGGATTTCAAGCGAAACAGGCTCTGAATAACTTACCTCACTCAGCTCCACAAAAAGCTTCTCCCCATCACGCAATGGGCGGATTAATTCTTTGCTGTCTTCTTCCACAATGTAAGGAAGGTAGGCATTTCGTGCATGCATGGCGCTTGTGTCCATTTCTATCTCTTCATTAAACGCAAAAGGAGTGAGGACACCAGTTTGCAGTATTTCCTCCCCGTCTCCATTCACTACTCGGTATGCGGCATAGAGATGGGGGTATTCGATTGGATGACCTGATGCTTGTCGCAATGCCTCCATGTGTTTTTCAATCCGATTCTTTTCCTCACCCGTAAAGTCCACTTTCACTTCAAGAAGGCTGCTAGTTTCAGTTGAGGAAAAGTTACTTACATCCAACTCCAGGATATCTTCAAAGACGAATGGTTCATCGTGTGCATACTTCTTTTGTCCCTTGCTTCCTTTCGCATAGGCAACAGGAATATCGAGGTTCCATGAACCAAATACGCCGCCGATCCTGCTTGTCCGGAATTGAAGGATGAACTTATCCGGGATTTCCTCTACATCCAACCGGTCCACATTGAAATAAATGGTCCCCTCTGTCTTCTCATCATTGAGAGATATGATGGAGTGCGGCAGGGGATGGACTTCTTCGCCTATTTTCACAAAAATAAGCTCCGGTTTTGCAATTAGCTGTTCTCCAGTTTCCGTATATTCTGGAACCAGCTCTTTCTCGCTTGATTGGATGGTAAAGTGCAGTGCAGTAGAGAGGGCAGTAAGGTCCATCCCGGTCATCTCTATCGTAATTCCGGCATCCTCTGCCACATAGGTGCCCCCGTCCCATACGTTATAGAAGGAACCATGCTTCACATAGTTGCTTGCCAGGGTTTTCATGTGGGTAAGCTCTGGCAGGTAGTTCATGAATGTAAGAAAAGCGGCTATCAACGCGGTCAATGCGAGGATCTGCTTCAAAAGAGCCTTCTTCTTTTTCTTTTTTTCATACGGTTTGAATCGTGCCTGTACGCGGGCTTCCAACTCATCGAAATCATCAAAAGGCAGGGCCGGATTAAAAAAACTATGTAGAAAGGTATTTGCATTTTTCCAAGTCTCTATCCTTTTCCTGCAGGTCGGACAAAATTCAAGGTGGTCCTCCACGCTCGCTTCGTCTTTTTGATTTTCCTCATAATCGATGAGAGTGTCCATCGATAAACACTCTTTCGGTACCTCTGTCATATCCAGGAAAAGCGTATTCAATTTCTTTTTTGCTGATAACAGGATGTCAGTTACTGTATGTTGGTCATGACGCAGGATCTTGGTGAGTGATGAGATGGGGTAGTTCCAAACATGATGCAGGAGAAGTATTTGCTGATCCGCGTGAGGGAGGCTGTGGAAATACTCCTCAAATTCCAGCAAAATATCGTGATGACGTGTTCCGGCTGTACGAATCCTTTTTACTTGCAGGATGCAGGAGGTAAACATTAGCTTCATCAGATCTTCTATCGGCAATGCAGATTCTTCTGTTTCATTCGAGAGGTTCACATAGAGCTGTTCACATGCAGAAGCAGCCAGTTCCAACTGCTCTTCTTCCCGATATTCGAAAACGGCAGCAAGCTGTAGGATCGTGTCCTGATACTCTCTATTAAAATCGAATATCATACTAGGTTTTATCTTTGTGTGCTTATTCCTTCTGATGGCATTTCACCTTCCCTAATTAACGTTTTAGGATAATTATACCATTTATACAAGGGAGGGGAATTGAAATTTGTTGAAAAATGCTTTTGTTGAGGTTGTAGCGGCACGCGATACAAAGGGATATGATTAGAAGTAAAAAAACGACATATCGCTACCCGATACGGAAAAACCCTTGCCAAAAGTGGCTTAACGGTGCCAGACGAGCGTATCGCTTAACCTGACATATCGCGTATCGCAAAGGAAGCAGAGAACCGTCCCCCCGCTTCCTTTACCTCCATTCACTTCTCAAACTAATTTCCACTCATATACATATTAATAATGGGAATCCGTTTCGAAAGACACTTACAATCTACCGAGGGAGAGAAAAACATGGCCATAAAACCGCCTGCGCTGCAAAGGGGTGACACGATTGGATTGGTGACGCCGGGCAGCCCTCTTGATGCCACGATTATTAATACGAGAATGCAATATTTGAGGGATATGGGGTTTAATATTGCTTTTGGCACGAATCTGTATGCTTATGATGGAATTGTTTCGGCTCCTGCTGAAAAAAGGGCCGAGGATGTTATGAGCATGTTCCGAAATAAGAGTGTCAAGATGATTCTCCCGGCACGGGGCGGGACTGGTGTCCAAACCATTCTTCCCTATCTTGATTTTGATGTTATAAAGGCGAATCCTAAGATCATATCTGGCTATAGCGACATAACCATACTGCTGAACTGTTTGTTTCAGTTCAGTGATATCGTCACGTTCCACAGCCTGATGCTTTTGGATTTTCGTAACGAAACACCTGCCTATAACTTCAACCAGTTTTTTGAAGCGACTTCCACCTTCACCTCGCCGCGGATCATACGGAATCCGCCGGAAATGCCAAAGATGAGTGTCGTTCCCGGCAATGTAACGGGTCCCCTCATAGGTGGGAATATGACATCACTCGTCAGTACGCTTGGTACTCCATATGAAATTGATACAAAAGGGAAAATTCTATTCCTGGAAGAAACCCATTCCCCCACCAATATGATCTACCGGTACCTTGCCCAACTTTCCATGGCGGGTAAATTCAATGACTGTCTTGGGATTATCATGGGGCAATGTACGGAATGTCCCGTATCCTATAACACCACGTATGCAGATTTGATTAATCAAATTCTAGTACCTTTAGGAAAACCGCTTATGGTCAACCTCGCTACAGGACATGGCAGATTTAAAGCTGCGATCCCGATTGGTGCCTCCGTTAACTTGAATACGATTAATAATACTTTGACCGTGCTTGAGGCGACAGTTTCTTATTGAGGGGGGCATTAAAAGGGGCCTGACCCCCGGCGCGTTAACGCTTTAATACACTGGGGGTCAGGCCCCCTTACAGTAGAGCATTGAAACTACCAAAAAGTAAATCTAGGCGATATACCCCTTGCAAATATCCTATTAAACCTTCATATTGATAGATAGGAGGTGCGATATGCGAAACGATATACATCCAAATGAACGGGCTTACTCCACCAAGGAAGTGGCAGAAGAGGTGGGAATTGCGACGCCCACAGTGAGGAAATACGGACAAATACTGGAGCGGAATGGCTATGAGTTTCTAAAGGATGGAGACAGGCGAATCTTTGTTGAATCCGATATAACTGCGCTCGTAGCGTTACGCGATACGGACAAGCCGCTTGATAGCACTGCAAGGGATATTGTCCTTCAACAGAAAGATAGATTAGAAGAAATGATTGAAACCAGTATAGCGCTACCCAATACGGATGAAGCCTTACCACAAGACCCGCATCAGTTAAAAGAGGCCTTCAGATACTTGGTCAATGAACTTGCAGCGACACGCGAAATGAATGTCCAGCTTAAAAACGATATGGCACAGATCATCACAACTGTTGCCCAGCTTCAGCAGGACCATCATGTGATAAGCTCAAGCATCGGAAACGCCTCACAACGAACCAATTCCAAGATCGAAAAATTATCGGAGCAGCAAAAAGCTCACTATGAAACCTTGCTAGAACAAGAAAAACAAAGAACTGAACGCTTGCAGGAAGAGATACAAAAAATGCGGGATGAGCAGCAAAACGAGTGGATATCACAGAATGATTTTAATAAGCGATTAGAAGAAGAGCTGCAAAAAAGAAAAGGGAATTGGAACTGGCTGTTTTCTCTTTTCAAGAAATAAATGTTAAGTAAGAGTAGTGTTAAGAATGGTTAAAGTCGTGTATCGCCAGGCGATATAGATCATAATTAAACCTTTCATTTCAAATCTATTATTAAGTTTTATACATATGAATCCTAATATTAGCACTTACTCTTACTTTTTAATGTATTGCACAGGAATCATATATCGTTACCAAATACTACGATATATAGCTTGAAGATTATCTCCTGTGAGGTGGAAAACTCTTATTTCACTTTCAAATTTCAACAATTTCCTGAGAAATATCTACATAATTCGAGGAAGCAGGGGACGGTTCTCTGCTTCCTGAAGTCTTTTATCTTTTTTCTTTTACGCTCGTGTTGCCCACATTTTAAAACATAGTTGGCAAGCGGGCGATACATAAGCCTGCTCTATCAATATATAGTTGTGGAAGCAGAGAACCTTCCCCACGTTTTAAAAATGATACCACAAAAGGTAATAAAAGGGTTATTATGATAGTAAGAAGAGAGTTAACTAGGAGGTTTTAGAGTGTTATGAGAAGGATCTTAGCACTGATTAGTATTCTGCTCATCGTTCTATCTGCAATTCCTATTTATCAAATGGGGAGAGAAATAATAACAGAGCAACAGATAACTAGCCAGTATGATATTACACATAGTTATTTTGAACAAGGTTTTCCAACGACCATAGACACAAATAATATTGATATAAATGGAACGCGGATTGAAATTAGAGAAGAAGCAACGGATAAAAAGGCCAGTCTGACCCCATGGGATGAGGAAGAAGGAGTAGAAGCAGGGGACATCGTGAAGATTCAATTTTTAGTGGATGGGCAGCCTGTATCCACTGCGGATGAAATCTGGCTTTCCAACCGCAACAGGGGGAGCAGGTATTTTTCTTGGGTTGATGTGTTAACAGTCAATGAAAAAATTGCGATTGTGCAACGCTTAACAGACGATGATACCCTTATGGATGACCGCCGATGGAAAATAATTTGGATTGATGAGAATGGTAATACGGAAGAGGAACATATTTCTTATAAGACCCGATCTGATAATCTACTTGCTGTAGAAGTGATCAGTTCCTCCGGGACGGAGTTAATGCAGATGGGATTCTATTCAGATATATTAAAAGGATACCCATCAATTATCTTCCCTATTTTTTATCCCATCATAACTGTATTACTTGGAATTCTTTTAGGCATTACTAGTTTAATGTGGTGGTTATTAGGGCGAAGTAAACAATATATGGAAAATTCAAAACTTAAATAACAATGAATTATAATACATAGTAAAAGCGACCACGAGTAAGAGGTCGCTTTTCTGTTTGAAGAACTTGGTTCAGAAGCAAAGAACCGTCCCTACACTTCCTGGGTTTTGGACTGAATTACGAAGGAATAGACCTGGATAACTCCTCCACTAGTACAATTGCTTTTGAAGCCTTTCATTTGATTCTCACGATTGATGAAGCTGGCATGCCGATGAAGGAGGAGTGGGAGCTGAACATGTCTAGCTATAACGAAGACAACATCAAGGAACTAACATACAAGCAGTACTATGAACTGAACAACTTGTCATTTAATCAGCCCCATTCTCTAATGGAAAAACTTCAGGAAAAAGAAATTTTCTCTTATTATGATTTAATTAGCTGATTGTGTAGGCAGCTGCAATAACAATAACAGGAAGGTAATTTCCGCCAAATTGTGATAACGTACTTCTTTGTCCTTTGTAGTTAATACCCAAAGCTCACCCTAAAGCGTTTTTGCTTCGCTCTTTATAAAATGAGAAATCTCTCTGTCGCCAGCACAAAATTTAACAGCAGGTTTGGAGTGGTGTGCATCCCGCTCCAAACCTGCTGTTTTAATTTTTGGAAGCAGAGAACCGTCCCGCGCTTCCGTCTCATTTAATACCGGATACATTAAACCCTTCAATGATTTGTTTTTGAAAAATAATAAAGATAATCAAAATCGGGATAACCATTATTGCTGAACCGGCCATCTGTAAGCCATAATTGGTAACATTCTGGTCTTGTAAAAGGGCAAGGCCAACAGATAATGTGTATAGAGATTGATCGTTTGCCACAATTAATGGCCATAGAAAGCTATTCCATGAACCAATAAAGGTTAAAATAACTTGCACTGCTATGATTGGCTTAGACAACGGAAGTATTAATTTCAGGAAAATAAATAACTCTCCGGCACCATCAAGTCTTGCAGCTTCCAATAAATCATTTGGAATCGTAACCATGAACTGTCTAATAAGGAAAATATTAAACGCAGAAATCAGCCCCGGTACCACAATACCTGTCATCGTATTTGTTAATCCTAACTCATTGAGAATTACATAGGTTGGTATCATTGTTACTTGTGCTGGTATCATCAAGGTTATTAGCACAATAATAAACAATATCCCCTTACCACGGAATTCAAATTTACCAAACGCATAACCAGCCATCGTATTAAGAAGTAGACCAAACATGGACCAGATTACAATAATCAACGTGTTAACCAAATAAATGTCAAAATCCAGATTTTGAAATAAATCGATATAGTGTTGAAAAATTGGTTCTTTCGGAAACAAAGTTGGTGGAATGCTTAATACTTCTCTATCAGTTTTAAAGGAACTAAGAATCATCCAAATAAACGGCAACGAAACGAGTGCACCACCAACAAAAAGTAGAGCAATGACAATTCCTTTTTCTATTCTATTTTTTAATTGCATAGCGCACCTCACATACTTTGTTCTGACTTACTTATTTTAAATTGAATAAGTGTAAATGTAATAATGATTGCAAAAAGTATAAATGACCCGGCAGCACCATAACCAAATTCATTATATTGGAAGCCTTCTTGATATATAAATAACGCGATGGAATTTGTCCCATTTAACGGTCCGCCTTCTGTTAGGACGAATGGTTCTTCAAAGAACTGGAACCAACCTATTAAAGTAGTCACTGTAACAAAGAAAGTAGCAAAACTCATGGAAGGAAGGGTTATTTTTATTAATTTTTGCCATCTGTTAGCTCCATCAATATCTGCTGCCTCGTAATACATTTTGGGGATAGACTGTAATGCAGCTAAGAAAATCAACATACTAACTCCATTACTCTTCCATACGGCTAACAATATAAGAGAGAGTTTTGCAATCAATGGATCATCCAACCATGGAACTGCAGCTAAATCTAATAGCGAAAGGATATAATTGAACAAACCATATTTATTGTTGTATAAAAACCCCCAAACTACTGCTATTGCTACAATATTTGTAACGGATGGCATGTAAAAAATAACCCGGAAGGTTGAAGATATCCAATTGCTTACTAGGTTTAAAAGATATGCGATAATGAACGAACTGGAAACCGCCAACGGTACCCCAATAATGACATAAAAAAAAGTATTACCAATGGCCTGAAAAAAGGTGTCATCTTGTAAAAGTTCAAGATAGTTTTTCATTCCGATAAAACTAATTTGTGACCAGTTTGCCAGTCCAAGCAAATCCATATTTGTAAAACTAATAATTAAGGCAAGGAGAATCGGTAAAAATGCAAAAACCATCAATAGTATGAAAGCAGGTGCAATAAATAAGTAAGGTGTTATTTTCATTTTGAAGCTATTCATTTTTATCCCCCTTTCTAGATACTAAAAAAAACCTAGGGTGCAAACACCAATGTTGCATGCACCCTTTTGTCTAATATTATTCAGATAGAATTTTTGAAACTTCTGCTTGTAGACCTTCTATTGCCGAATCAATATCCTGATTACCATGAGCAACCTGTTCAAGCATTTTCAATACTTCTTGTCCAATTCTATTATTCTCTTTAATATTTGGTGGCGTTTCAGTAATTTTTAGTTGTTCACCAAAAGTCGCTACCATGGTATTATCCGTTAAAGCGGAATCTTCCCAAGCCTTAATATTGGCAGGAAGTTCACTACCAAGTTCATGCCATTTCAATTGCGTTTCTGGACTAGCCATCCAATTAACAAAATCCAATGCTTGTTCCTCTTTTTTAGTGCTATGGAAAATTGTTAAATGTGATCCACCAATCATTGATTTATTTGTCCCCCCATCAGGCATAACACGAACATCCCATTTTCCATCAATATCAGGTGCTTGTTCTTTTACAATTCCCATCATCCATGGACCACTAAAGAACATAGGCTTTGATCCGTCAGCAAATGCCTGAACACCATCCTTACCTTCTTCTAATTGAGATAGTTCTTCCTCATAGAACGTTTTATAATATTCAACCATTTTTTTGAATGCTGGGTCTGCGAAATTTTCTGCTCCTTTTTCAATGTCATACTCCCAACCTTGTTGCCAAGCAAAAGACCAGATATGGTTAATATCGGTTCCTAAATCTACGGAATACTGATCATCACCTCGAGCTGCAAGTTGTCTAGAAGCGTCAAGCAAATCCTCCCATGTTTCAGGTCCTTCCGGATATCCGACTTCACCTAAAAGGTCAGAACGGTAATACAGTAACCGTGTATCAACATGCCAAGGTATACCATACGTTTTACCATCTATTACTGATGTTTTTAATGCCCCTTCATAAAAATTATCAGAGCTCAGATTTGGATATTCCCCCATTTTATCAGTTAGATCAAGAAAGGCACCTGCTCCTGCAAACTGAACCATCTGGGTGGAGCCCATTTGCAATACATCCGGGCCTTTTCCTGAAGCAACAGCCGTCAATATTTTGTCATGAGCCTGATCCCAAGGGATAGCCTGAATCTCTACATCAATCCCTGTCTCCTTTTCAAACTCCTCAATTAACGGCTCCCAACTTGCAGCTCCCATCTGCCATACCTTTAATGTTTTTGAGTTTCCACTTGTTTCTTTAGATGAACATCCAGAAAGAATAATTATAAAACCAAGCATCATTACAAATAAAAATCTGAACTTTTTCAATGAACTCACACCTCTTTGCTTTTATTTGAATTAATACACGCAAAGCTATTGAAACGTTTCAAAAATAAAATAAATAAAAATGAATTTCTTTAATCCTTTATTGCTTTTTCGTATAGTTAATCCGTCCCTAATAATTGTTGCAGTCATGCTCTTTTCCTGCATGTACCACATGCTATTTTTGTGCTAATAGTCGGTAAAAAGTCCAATTGCTCCTTTTTACTAGCTGAGAGCAACGAAAAGAGCCTTAAAGAATCCCCCCTATTACAATAAATTATCCACGATTAATAGATTAATTATTTAAATTAATCTAATTTCTTAGAATTATATGATAATTTAAAAGCGTTGTCTATACTTTTTGACAACGCTTTCTTTTTTCATTAGGCTGTTTTTGAATATTTTGTTTCAAAAGGGGCCTGACCCCCAATGCGTTAACGCTTTACTACACTGGGGGTCAGGCTCCTTTTCGACCCGGACTATTTGCATAAAAATAGGCACAACCAGAGATTAATCGCTGGTTGTGCCTTAGCTATGTTAGCTACCTTTAATCTATAATCTTCTTCAGATTGTGGACCTTCCATCCTTGAGATAAAGGGGAGGAGTTTTAATGATTAAATGCCACTTTAAAAACTTTCCGCACGTTCAATAGTAAATAATCGCGAAGCAGGATGCGCTCCTTTTGTTATCAAGTCTTTGATAATGTTTGCTCCTAGCATGCTATAGACTGTTCCATTTCCACCAAAGCCTAAACAATAATATTCACCAAGACGGTTTGGATGTTCCCCGATATACGGCAAACCATCGTGTGATTCACCGAATGTTGCGCACCAGGCATGCGACAGTTTAGGGGAGAGGTCAGGGAAGTGCTCTTTGACTTTTTCAAGGATGCGCTCCCCTCGTTTCTCAATTATCCCCTCATTTAACGGTGCTTCTGCTTTATCTTCATCCAAGCCCCCGGCAAGGATTCTTCCGTCCCTTGTCGTTCTCATGTAAAGATAAGGGCGTTTCGTTTCCCAGATCATCAACTCTTTGTACCACGTTCTTAAGGAAGGTACCGGTTCGGTTACGATGGCATACGAACGGTTCAGATCTGCTCCCATCCGAGCAGCCAGAAAGTCATTTTCATAGCCGGTCGCAAAAATGATGTAACGCGCTGAAACGGTGCCTTTTTCAGATTCGCATGTAAACCCATGAACGGTTTTGGTTTTGTGGAGAAGCGGCGTGTTCTCGAAGATTCTAACTCCTGCTGCTGCAGCGTCTTTTAACAATATCTGAACACATTTATATGGATTCACATCTGCATCCCCGCTTGTTACGAGAGCAGCGGGTTTGGAGAAAGGAAACCTTGAAGAGATATCTGATGGGTTTAAATATTCAACAGGAAAATCATACTTCTTTAATTCCTCATATTCACGCTCAAGCTTTGAGACGTCTTCCTTTGAGCTCGCAAAATACAGGCTTTTTTGCGGCCGGAATTCCGGATCTTCCGAGAGTTCTGACGCGACCTTGCTTAAATCTATCATCGCAGACTGACAAAGCTTGAAAAAGTAAACCGCATCCTGCTCCCCTTTTTGTTCCATCAGTTCGTGAAGCATCTTGTCACTGGAGAACTGCAGTAGTCCTGTATTCGCAGAGGAACTGCCGGAACCGGGTTGCCTTCTATCGATCAATGCAACATCTAAATCTGTCTCTTTGCTCAATACATGCGCACACAAAGCGCCAGCCATCCCTCCGCCGATGATCAATACATCGCACGAGATGTCTTTTTCTAGTTCTGGAAATTGATTGATATCTGTATAGGTTTCAGGCCAATATAGCTGACCATTGTGTAAATTCATAAGTACTCCTCCTCGTCTTCCATATATTCCCCTGAAGCTTGTGGGAGAAACGCATGAAAAGAAATATTTATCGAAGGCAATGAAGCAACGGGACAGTTACCTAATGCGTGCATGATAGTCTTCAAGTTTGCTAAACTCTTTCCATTTCTTTGAAGTTTTATTCGTGCGTGTTGTCGATACTTTTTCACAGAGTTGGCAACGGGCGATACAAAAGGGACAATGGACCTGTCCCCAAAATCATTCCTGCGTCAGGTCCCTCGTCCCGCCATATAAAGTAGAAAATATTACAATCATGTGATTACATCCTGCAATTTGACCAAAAAATTGTTATCCCCCTGTAACCCCTCTATTATCTCGCTGTCATCTCCACCTGTTAGTATGGGACAGGTCAGATTATGAGGAATAGGGGATGATTGTTTGAAAAGATTAGTAGCAGGATTAGCATTAGCGGGTGTTGTGGCGTTCAATCCGGTGACAGGTCATGCAGCTTTAGGGGATCAGACGCTCAAACCTGGGATGAGGCATTCAGATGTACAGGAATTACAGCAACTATTAGATGAAAAGGGTTATTTCGGCTATAGTGAAACAACTACATATTATGGAGAATATACAACAGATGCCGTGAAGAAGTTTCAGAAGGCTGAAGGAATCGCGGTAAATGGAATCGCTGGAGAGGAAACACTCGAAGCATTGGGTGTCGAATATAATGGTTCAAATATCGTTGAAGTGGCGAAGAAATATGAGGGTACCCCTTATCAGTGGGGTGGAGAGACACCGGAAGAAGGCTTCGACTGCAGCGGATACTTGAACTATATTTTTGATGAAGCAGAAAACAAAGACCTTCCTCGTACGGTAAAAGAGATTCATAGTGAAGGGACAAAAGTAGAGTCACCCTCTGTCGGGGACATCGTATTCTTTGATGTGGAAGGAAACGGACCAAGCCATGCCGGTCTTTATATCGGTAATAACGAGTTCATCCACGCATCGTCAACAGATGGCGTAAAAGTAAGTGAAATTGGGAGCACTTATTGGAAGGATAAGTATATTGGGGCGAAAAGTTACTGATGGGTTTTCTTATTATCTTTATTTCTAGAAGAAGAAGGGGGCCAGCCCCCTTCTTCTTCTTTTTTTAGGATGCATATCTTCACAATGCCACCTGCAGTCAGACCAATCATGTCCATATTGGAAAATAAGTCTTTAAGTATGTTAATAGATCGTCTCATCCCGATATAATGAAAGAGTATACGTGCGGGTTCTCTTTTTGGGACAACGGACCTGTCCCCCTAAAGAGAAACGTAGAGAACAGGAAGCAAAATTACAATAACCGTCAGCAATATACTCGTAATTTTTTTCCGGAGTTTATAAGAAGGGTCGTTTTGGATTAGTAATAAAAAGCCTACAAATACAACGATTATTAGAGGTGAAGTAAAAAATTCAGTTTGAAATCTACTTTCGTACGTTAACCTTATTCATACAATTTCAAGTATTGCTATTAACATTAGAGCAATATATTGAACTCTCTGTTTTAGCATTTAAACACCTCATCTCAATACTGTATCTATAGATAAATTATATTGAATTTCTTTGGATTCGCACTGTTTATTTCCCTTTTTTTCCAGAACAATTGAGGCGGTGGGACAGTTTTTTGATTCTTTAAAGATAAGAGACGAAGTAGTCTTATCAGAGAGTAGCCTTAGCAGAACTCTATGATAAACGATCTAACTGAAATAAGAATTATCCCAATTTTTCTATCGCACATAAGCTTCTTATCATTCCATTCTCTTTATAATTGGAATATGCTGACCTAGAGCAGGCACTCAGTGTTTCTTCTTAGAACTCTTTATAATCTATAAAAAAAGGAACGTTTAACCCGATTGTATCTCTTTTGTTTATGTCCTTATCACAGACTCCTGATATAGTAAAAGCAGCGAAGTCCTCTAAAGCTTTTAACTGATGCTCTGCAACATGCCCGAGTCCCACTATCCCAATTTTCAATTTACTCAAGCTTACACCTCAAATCTTATAGGTACTTATTCTCATTATATGTATATTAGCTTTTAACTGAGAAATCCCTTCATTTAAAATGAAAGCAAGTGGACAAAGGAAAGAGTATTAGAGACTGTTACTTTAAAGCAAAAATTTGTCGAATGAGCTACCCCTTCGTCCCTCAATAAAAAAACCCACCACCATTAAGGTAATAGGCAACTTATTACTAGTTTCATCTAAAAGATTACAACTACTAGAATGTATCATCTCTTCCATGTTTGGTACCAACAGCAGCCGCGGTATTTATCACTTGCTGTCAACGTGTAGTTGTTAGAGGACATCAAGCTAATTTTTGGTCAAACCATATTGCAAGTTCTATTGAAATCTCTAAAATTCGTTTTGCATCCTCAACAGCACTGTGTAATTCATGTACAGCCTTATTTCCAATAATTCTTATTTCATGGAGGTTTACTAAATAATCCTCAGTGATAATTCCTTTTTGTCCTAAAAGACGAAGTCTTGCTTCCTGGGACGTAATGCCTTGTAAATTAATATTTTCTTTATCACATATTATTTTAGTTAATTGTTCTCCAAACATTCTAAACCTAATTAATGACAGATTAGTATCATTGAAAATATTTTCTTCGGCATTTTTTGCTAAATAGTATAAATGATTCCACTTATCACTTAGAAATATGAATGAATCCTTTTTAGTATTTTTTGCACCAGATGATCTAGTAGTTTGCTTTGCAACTGTTGGTCTTACTGAAGCATCTTTTACTTTCGATTTTAATTTTAAACTTTTATTTTCCTGGATTAAAGCTTTACTGTGGCTTTGATCTCTTTCTTTTTTTAACGAGATTTTCTTACCATCTGTTATTATCTCAAGCCTTCTTCCATCTGTTGTTATAGCGATATATAAATCATTTGTTGTTGTGGTTAATACATATTTTGTTTCTGTGTTAAGCCTGTTTTTTACATAATTCTCTATAAATGATTCAATAGAGGCATTTAGAATATGGCTTTTGGTTACTTCATTTCTGAATGCGGGACTTTTATTGCTTAAATCTTGATTTTGACTTCTTTTTGTTTCCTTTTTTAATGAGATTGTCTTACCATCAGTTATTATCTCTAGCCTTCTTCCATCTGTTGTTACAGCGATATATAAATCATTCGTTGTTGTGGTTAATACATACTTTGTTTGTGTGTTAAGCCTGTTTTTTACATAATTCTGTATGTATGTTTCTATTGATGCATTTAGAATATGGCTTTTGGTTACTTCATTTCTGATTGTGGGACTTTTATTGCTTATATCTTTATTTTGACTTCGCTTTGTTTCCTTTTTTAATGAGATCGTCTTACCATCCGTAATTACCTCAAGCCTTCTTCCATCTGTTGTTACAGCGACATATAAATCATTCGTTGTTGTAGTTAATACATATTTTGTTTGTGTGTTAAGCATATTTTTTACATAATTCTCTATGTACGATTCAATTGAGGCATTTAGAATATGGCTTTTGGTTGATTCATCTCTAATTTGGGGACTTTTAATGCTTACATCTTGATTACGACTTTGCTTTGTTTCCTTTTTTAATGAGATTGTATTACCATCAGTTATTACTTCAAGCCTTCTTCCATCTGTTGTTACAACGGTATATAAATCATTCGTTGTTGTGGTTAAAATATATTTTGTTTGTGTGTTAAACCTGTTTTTTACATAATTCTCAATATATGATTCAATTGATGTATTTTGTTGTTTATCGAGTATGTTTTCTTGATAACCAAAAATCTTTTTGAAAAATCCCATACTTACTATTTCCTTTCAGGTTTTTGAGGTGAATTGTCCCTTTTATTTTACTGTATATTAGTTCAACCATACATAACTAAATTCTTTACTATCGCGGATTTCACTGATAATGCCAATGAAAAAAAGATTCTTTCTATGGGTGTTATCCCGTTTTCTAATCGTATCTTGCTCTTTTAGCTTTGGATCACTGAAATCAAAAGAAAACCAACCCTCTTAAACGACAAAATCGGGGAGTATTGTAACCAGAACTTTCTTATACTTCCGCCATAAAAAAATCCTTATTTTTGTTATCTTTCCAATATATAATAGTGTGATAGAATAAGAGAAAAAACGCTTTCCAAATGGAGGAATTGACATGAAAAAGAAAACAAAGATTATTTCTACAACAATTGGTGCATTGTTACTAGGATTGGGCATTATGAGCTCGGATGCATTTGCGGAAGGTAAACAAAAGTTAGCTCACTTAGTTATGGAACATGAACAAAAGATAGCAGCATTAGAAGAAGCTTTCCAGAGTCTAAGCCCTAGTTCTGAAAATGAAGAAATACCTCAAGAAACACTAGATGCCTTATTTAGCGAAGTGGAAATTACTTTGTTTCAATTTGATGATTATTGGGATGAAGAAATCGGCGATAACGCAAAAATTAACATAACCGAGTATAAAGTCATTGATTCAAATGGAGAAGCAATTGTGCAAGTATTCATGGAAGGAAATTATGGGTGGAAACAAGATGATAATGGAATGTTTGAACCTGGGCGTGTTCTTGCTTATAACTTTATTAATAATTTCCATCCATTTGCTGAAATCTATGGTGTAGAAGTAAAGTATGAGTTCTATCAAAATGGTGAACGTGTAGGTGCTGAACTACTTAAGCCCTAGTCAAGAATTAGAAGAGGGGCATTAGGTTAAAGGGGAAATAAATAAAACAGCAGGCTTTGCGCGGAACATATACCGCGTGGAGCCTGCTGTTTATCTTTGGAAGCATTAAAAAACGCACCTATTAATTTCTTAAAGGATATTTAATGTAAATAAAATTATAGAAAATATAATATGTATATACAATCGCTAGTATACAAAAAATAAGAACACCATTTAGTTGACGCAGATCAGCAATAAATACAAATAAAGTACAAATACCGGTCATAATGTTTACTATATTTGCAACATTATACTTTGAATCAATAATCTGTCTAAATCTATAAATACCTTTATATGCGAACTTTTCTAATAGATAAGATCCAATGAGTAGTAGTAGCGCTATACTTAGAGAAGTACCTATATAAACATATGGGTTATTACTAAAATCATATGACATGAAAATTAAAGTAACTAGAAAAGAAGTTAAAATACTGTTTAGTTCCTTGATGAAATAAACCGAATAATCATAAAGATTAAGTCTTAAGTCTGCTTCTTTATTGGCTTCACTATCTTCTAATCGCGCTTGAAAGTAATTGTTGGTCACGTAAAACAATACTAAGAAGCTTGCAATAAATACTGCACCAACCCAAATAGAAGCAGTAGTTTTCTCATTAATATTAAAACTCACTGCTGATATAAAACAAACTAGATAAACCAATAACATTATTGAAGTCATATTTCGTTCTATTTTCTTGTCTGATCTTGTCTCGTTATCTATCATTTAAATCACATCCGAAATCTAGTATTAATATTTATAAATCAAATCTATAACTTTCAGAATGTCTTTCCAAAAGTACAGATTAAATTAATAACTGTCATTTATATATTTATACGATTAAAGCAAAATTTCCTTTAGGTACATTTAAGATTTGTAGTTGATTACTATATGAGTTACTAAAGTTAAGATCACTAAAAAAGTTGTGATACTGTGCAGCCCATACATACTTGTCATAAACTCTTTGATCACCTTGAAAACGAGTTAAATTTTCTTCGATAATTGCTTTGTGTTTTTGTAAAATGGTAAATGCGAATTGATAATCATGCGGTTCTCTATCGCCCATCACCGTCTCTAGATAGTTGATAAAATAGTTTCCGTCAACATTGTCTTTCAGTAAATCTCTAGCTTGAGGTGCCCATTCTGGTTGAGCATAATAATCTATATGCATATGAACCATTTTCCTGGTTTCGTCACTTAATATGATTCTGGGAGTAATGGCTTGAATACTCTCAAGGTGATGTGCTTCCAAGAGCGCAGGACCATAGGCAAATTCGTCATCGGCATAATATTCCCCAACGCTGACAGCTCCCCTTACAAAGAACCCATCGAGTGTTAAAGACAACTGATATGCTGCAAAATCTAGAAATATCCCACCAAGTTGACTCTCTCCATCTTCATATATGGGATGACCAATTACGATGTTGTCAGTAAATGTTTTAAGGATACCTACATATGCTTCGCGAGGTCTCAGTGAGTTGATTCCATCAGTGAGCGTTTTATGTAGACGTTTAAGAAGGTCATTTCCGGTTCCTACCTGGAAAGACTCTTTAACTAAGTGTGAAAAACCTAAAATATCCACGAAGCAAACTGCTGAGTGTATAGTTGTTGGATTGTTTTTATCATAAGTTAGCATATATGTACTCCTTCAGTATTCATTTTATAGAATCAGCGTAGTGGTTCTCAATACGATCTTAACTCATGAGGAAAATCAATCCTCATAGCCTATAATATGATAGCCGTTTCCTCTGTATTTAAATCCTCCTTGTGCATATGTGTGGATGAAGTTACAGGTACATTTCTGCCTTTTGGTACAAAATAAATTCCCCTTTTTTTAGTGTTTGTATTTTGTTGTTTAGGGAGTTGCTTAATATAGATTCGTCCCCTCAATGATAGCCAAGAATATATCTTATACATTTATATCGACAGAATAAGGAAATTTTTAACTATTTTGCAGTAAGATTGTATTACTGTATTGGTACTTTTCGTAGAGCCTTTATTAAGGGGCGTCCCATCTAAAAAGCAAGTAGTAACATAGCTGGATTGTTTGCGAGGGTGTCAAACTTCACCTTTGCAAATCTCTTCATTTTGTGGACGCAATGGGAGCACTCCGTGGGGTTCAAATTCTTATTCTTCTCCATTTGCAAGACTAATGATTTCTTGAAGTAAGTTAATAATTTCTTCATTTGATATTTTGATAGTACTTAAATGTGGATTACGAATAACAAGTATTAATGTATTAAAGTTATCAGAAGACTTATAGCGCCAGTAGCTACTTCTACCTGGTGCCCTTTCTATTAGTGGAGAATAGGGAATTTCATCTGTTTGAAAAATAGTTCTTTGAATTAATTCTTTCGTAATTGTTTCAATCGGAAAATCAATCGCTAGCTTAATGCCACTGTTCTGTTTAAATAAGTACCCTATTTTTTTAGGACTCTCATTGTATTGGGGCTTTAAACTGCTATCCCAAGGAACATTATTTATGCTTGCAATCAGTAGTCTGTTATCTTTGAATCCATTTTCTATTACTCTGCAATCTTCAATTCCTTGGAAAATCTCTTTCCACCGATCAAACTCTTTCTCTACCTGATGTGTCATCGAAGTAACATTTTCGTTCTTTAATTGTTTCATTTTAACCTCCTGCATTTATGTATTTTATTTTCTGACCCCCATCTCCCAGCAATAGAGTGATTCCTGCCTGGTCACACATGGATTGTTTTGTAGTACGATATATCTTTTTAAATAGGTTGAAGGAGCTTCCATCGCCATTCCGTGTGTACATTCCACATTCTTAACATTAGTGCCCCCCAGATAGCTTGATCAATAATCTTTTCCTCTCCAGCTAAATATATAAGATTGTTCTTGCTAATCTAACAACCTAAATCTGGACACGGTTGCTCCAACCTTGTTACACATTTACATTGGTAAGTATCTTTTTATGCTCGAGCGTTATCGAGTTTGTTTTACTTTGCGTCGATATTTCTTGTTAATATCGTTTGACCAATGAGGATAAAATATTATACCGAAGTAAGAAAAAGAATGAAAAAAGAAGCTCAACACGAAGAAAAGAAGAAAAAGCTTCCAAAATACTGCAAACCCCCAAAAATCAAAACCAACCCTTTCAATTGACAAAATTCACAGAGTCACTGTGACCTAATAAAAGCAGCAGTCTTTGACTGAGATATACGCCACTCAAAGACTGCTATTTTACCTTTTAGCAACAGGGTCCCCGGTATTACCCATTCATATCAATAATGATGGCATCATCATCAACAATAGGCTTGCTTCTTTTAGATTCATCAATAAATAACTTCCTTGCAACATTTCCTATTGTATTAGTAGATACTGCATCCACAGTACCACCAATTACTCCCCCTGCAATGGGTACCATTTTTCCTAAATTGATGATTCCTTTTTCTCCAAACTTAGTTAAAAGGCGAAAACCCACGGCTTGATTGATTTTTTTAATAACTTCTCCTGGAATCTTTTTTATGCCACTAATTGCTAACTTCTTCCCTATTTGTATACCGGAATTCTTTAGGACATCTTTCGCTCCGTTACCGGCTAGACAAGCATAAACAAAAGTTTTGACTTCATCAGACTTAAGATCTTGACCACCCATATGTGCAATTGCTGCCACCATTCGTATTTGTACTAATATTACACTTGTAATGTTTGCCGGTATTGCTACAGGCATAACGATTAGTCCTCCTAGTCCAGATAAAAAACCACTTGTAGCACTCTTGGTGTTTTGCCATCTGATTAGGCTGTTGGCGTTTTCTACCAGTGTTCCGTTCTTGCTTAAATAACTTTCAGCTAACTCAATAGCATTATCCATACCAGGTATACCACCATATACTGCTTTATCGTAAGACCAGTCTAGGGCTTTCATAATCGCATCGTGGGTTAATGATTTCTTTTTTTCTCTCATTTCAATTCCTCACTTTTAAGTAATTAACCTTTATTATTAATATACTTTAATGTTTAGCTAAAAGGATAACCTTTTCCATTAGATTGATAATATTGTATATTAGTACCTATTCTAGGTGCGTTGTAAAAGTAGATCGTTAAAATCATGTTGAAAAGTCTATGGAGCTGGATGATTCCATAACTAGAAAAGCGACTTCATTCTTCTTCGGCAATTAAAAATTCGCGTCAGTGAATACACAAAAATACAGAAAAGGCATAACTAGATGGAACACTAGTTATGCTTTTCTCGCACAAACCTTCCGATTGACCCCTGTAAAAACCGTCCCCGATTATGATGCTTCACCCCTAAATACAAAACCAAACCTTTTAATCTACAAAATTCGGTGAGTCACTGTGACCAGAACTAACGTTTACACTTCCCTGATGCTTTTTGGCAGAGGGTCAAACAATCGTATGGCTGTAGTCACCCCCCCGACACCCATTATCTTCAATCTTAGGGCAAAAGCAACGTCAAATATAGATGAAATAAAATTCAGAATATTTTGAATCAGGAAGCAGAGAACCGTTCCCGTGCTTCCCACATCGTCACTATATTTACCAATGAATAAAAAAGCCCTACAGAATTAATAAAAAGCCAAAATATGCTTTTGAGTGAAAAAAATGCATACTCTGGCTTCATTGAGATTTTAGATTGTTTAACTAACGCACTCCATTAGTTCCTTATTTATGTCTTTGGTTTAAACTTATTTGGGTTCATTGAGATTTGAGCCCCGATAATCCCATGCACCTTTTTTATATACTTATATGAGTTTTCCCACTCTTTGAATGTGTCATTGAGCGGATCTGTAAAATCTTCTGTATCCTTATCCACATAGTCTACCCATTCTAAAGGTATTACGGCCTGTTTCCTAAAAGAACTCTCAATTTCTTTTAATGATTTTGTATAGTAACAGAGCTTTTCTTGGATCGTTTCGTCAGGTCCTTCCTTTGTGACGTTCTTGCCCAAAACTTCTGTAACCTTTACGAGCGCATGTCCATAGTTCGGAAGTGTACCTTCAAGCCAGTATTCAAGTTCGGAAATCAATCTTGTGGACTGGTTTACATCGTTCTCAAATGTACGGAAAATCTCAGACCGCGATACTTTGAGCTCTAAAAATTCCACATACTTCCCTAATAGATTTATTCTTTCGGTTTCCTCGTCGAAGGCACTTTTGCTTTTGTTTAAGCTGATTTGCAAATCTTGTACTTCACGAATCGCCACGTTGAGATTGCTGCTAAGTTCCCTTACTGTTTCCATTTTCGTTATTGCTTCGTTTTTGAGCTGCTTCATCTCATCGAGCCGTTTCTCTACCTCCTCCACCTTAGACGAAAAAGCCCTTCTGGAAACCCAAACGAATATACCACCGAATAATGTAAGTACAGCAACAATAACCGCAAGCAATGACAATAGTGCACTAATATTTCCTTCAAGCATTGCGATTCTAGATTTTTGAGTATCTATTAGTTGCTGGATGATTTCTTCTTTCGTGAGGGTGTTCCCTTGCTGTTGAACCATTACCTGCAGTTCATCTTTTGTGACCATGTCCATCTTGAGTTTTTCCAAACTACTTTGTAATTGATCGTTAGTAACAAAATTGGGTTCCGTTGCTGCCTTGACGTTTAACCCCGCAGGAATAATGCCAAATAAAATACAAAATACCAGTATCTTAAGATTCAATGTTTTTTTCATGTGATCTCCTAGTTTCAATCTAATCTAAAATTTAAGTGCATCAAGGTAGAGATAAGCTGCAGCGAACAGCCCAGCCCAGCCCCATTCTTAACCTCATTAAATATTACCACAAGTTGGATAAACTGAGGAAAAGAATTTACTTCAGGATTACTGCTTCGTTACTTCAATTAGCGAAGGAGCTTCCTCATTCAATGGTAAGAACTATGTCAATTGTGGTAAATTTCAATGGCTGTAATCAAAGTGCCATTAACTACATTTCTATACTGCCATAAACAGTGTAAAAAGCAAACGAGCAAAAAGTGTAAAATTAAACTTGACGTCTACAGGACCATTCCCACCCACTTATACTGCACCCTTTAAGAAGATGTGATAAGTACCCTTACTATTATTAAAATAAAGTGAAGTTGCATTAGGTCAAAATAAAAAGCAGCCTTTAGCAGGTCACATAACGCCTAAAGGCTGCTTGCTTAGCTATGGATGCGGAATCGTTTCCACGAGCTGGAGGCTTCCTGGAACATTTACGGATAAATAATATTATATTCAGAATAATTTGTATTCAGAAGCAGAGAACCGTCCCCGTGCTTCCAGTGCTTGAACTAATCGTTCTTTGACTGACTTCTTCAAAGTGAAGTTCCAAAATCTTACGGTAATTAACCATAAAAAAGCCTCCTGTATAATAATGTCATGCTTGCTGGCATGCAAGATAATTATACAGGAGGCCTTTCTCTATTCTATTTATAGTGGCAATGCATTCCGCAAAGGGTGGCTCTTTTCTCCGCAATGACTGGCTCAAAACTCTGCATAAGTGGCTCATTTCAACTGCAATAATCAACTGTGATATGACATCATAAAAGTGGTCAAAAAGGACTCTACTAAATAGTTATCCGGAGAATCCTATGAATAACATCATTTTCTTTATTCGAAAAACCTCAGGGTGTCACTGTTACAAGACTTATTTACTTTTTACAAGATATTGGAGACTAAATAAAATATATACAAAAGAGCACATAAAAACAATGAATAAGAGTAGAATATTATGAATCCATAATATCAAACTAACAATCAGAATATAAATTCCTAAGATGATGTATACTCTAATGGTATGATTGAATCTATTTTCATATACCCCTAAGAATAACGAATAAAAGTATGCAATACTAAAAAGCGTAATTATTGATGAAAAGAAAAGATGGAATTCCTTCAATACTGGTAACATAGCAATGAAAATTAGTATCACTAAACCTATAAAAGAAAAAAAAGTGAATACTACAGGGGTAAATATTCTCTCAAATAAGAAAATCCTCGTCAAGAGCCTCCCAGATAGTTTATTTTTATCATAATGTGGAAAATGCGACTCTATATTTTCACGCAGATAAATTATTTTCTCTCTAAGTGCAACTATACTCTCATCCATAGATAAATTCTTATCAACATTTTTTTCGATTTCGATAAAATGCTCTTTATCTAGATAGCGAATTGAATCCATTAAACATTCCTTCATTTTTTCATTAGTCAAATCCCCATCTCTAAATTTTATACATGATTTATATAGAGTATTATAGTTAATCAACATATTTTCATAATCTAGTAATGTTTGATTTTGATGGGCTATCATGTTGTTTGAAACTTGTTTATATAACCACAGAATAGAAGCTGAAATTATTATAATAATTAATAAATATCCTGGCGTTAATCCCATTTCTTCTAAATAACTTAAGACTGCATCTAACATAAAGACATCCCCTTTTATCTTTTTATTCATTGTTATTAAGGTAATTTAAGTTCAAAGTTCAAGCTTTTCTATTCTTTGGGGTTTGATAGGTTTAATTTTGGTTTTGAGTCCTAAGTTCTTATCACAATAATTGGTCCTATATCGCTAAATAATCATTACATTAATATCTGAATTGCGATAAACATTGCGGTTTTCTAATACTTTATATGAGTTTCAATTAATGGAGTTCGAGCGGGTCGTAGGGACTTGCACTTAAAGCCAGGTCACATATACTTTGAATAGTTGAGCCATGAGAGGCTCGAAACTCCGCACTGCTGACTTTTTTCTTCCGGAATACTCAGTACTGGTGAAAAAAGAAAAATACTTTAGCACTTTATTGTAGAAATGGTTCGTTTGTCCTATTCCTTCGACCACTCGACAAACCTCGGGGAGTCACCGTGACTAGATCTAAAGAAATGATACAGCAATCCCATTAGGGATAGCACTTCTATCTTTGTTTGTCATCTTTTCACCCTTTTCAATCCGAATCCATTATGCGAATTAATTCTTGCCCTAATTTTACTTTTGGTATTCGATACATTGACCATTGATTTATGTTTGTATGAGTATTAGCAGAGATTCCAAGAAAATTTGGAGAGTCACTATGACCAGAACAAGCATAGTAACTGCACCGTCCCTATACCCTACCTGTCTGCGCTATATACTTTCCATTTTTTATCTTCTTTTACCAATGTAAAGTAAGCGGTCCGTATTTACCCATTCTTGAATACAAGTTTTGCGGATACCTGCGCTTTATCTCCCTTGACTTCTTCTGTTAATATTTCATACTCATACAATTCAGTTACACTGTCTGAAGTAAAATATGTCGTTAAATTCATACTGTCATGAGGACTTACTATAGCATTTTGAGAGCCCAGCTCAGTAACTGCGGTTTCGTGTTCCGACTCACTGGAGTATTCTAAAAACTTCTCGGCCACCTCCTGCGCAGAGTCTTCCCGGGCAGGGTTAATAAATACGAAAAACAAAACTAATAAAATCGGAACACCGAAAAGGATGAACTTCCTTCTTTTTTCACCCTTCAATATACTCATATTTGGTGCAAGAAAATGCCTTGCTGTATATTCGGTATTCTCTTTTGCATAAGTGGGAAATACCTCCCCACATTCATTGCAAAACTTATTCTTAGACTCCTGCCTTTTTGTACCGCAATTTGAACAAAAGCTTAAATGCATTTTCACAACCTACTTTCCTCTCGATCAAGATAATGTGATGTTGCTGCGAGTTTCAATAAATGGTTTAAAGCTACTTCGATTTTTATGGGGAATGAATCGCATAAAGGTTGGGCAATTAGAGATGACCGTCCTTTGTACATAGACGGTTAAATACATCCACCCATGTGATATTTCTCGTATAAAACTTTCCCAGGTTGCCGCTGAAGCTTCCATAAAAAAGTTAAATAAGTCAAGTCACCTTGTACACTTCCCTCAAGAAACCTCTCTCCTGTTCTGTACAAAGTGAAGTACAGATTGAAGTGGTAGGCGGAATTCAAGCAATACACATCTCTTCTAATCCAATAGTTTCAGAGACTATTATACCATATTGCGAAATTATGGAAATTTATTTAAGAGAGGATACTCCCAGACTAAAAAATTGAAACATTTCAATATCCTTCCAAAAGGTGGCGTGTTGGTGGTGTTTCAGTTATTTTTCGACATTGATAATTGGTTAAATAAGGGGGTTGGACCAATTTGAATGAGGAAGAGAAGGATGCCATCAATGCAGCTTTTGGTAGGGCACTGAAACGAAAACGGAGAATTGAATTGGATCTTGGCCAGAAAAAAATTGAAGAGATTGCTAATCTAGGGCATAAGACGATAACTAAGCTGGAACAAGGTGAAAGAGGTCCTAGCTTCCTGACATTATTCAAATTACGTGTTCTGGCAGGAATCAGTATTGATGAGCTTATAGAAGAAGCAGTGGAGGAATTGAAGGAGTCAGGGCTGGATCTTACATATATATTAGAAAAGGAGTAACTCTCCTCTTCCTACCCCACTTCCCAGACAATAGGAAACTCCCAGAAGGTAACACAACAGATGAAAAAAGCTGTTGTCCATTCCTTCTTCTGTGAGCAGAATATATCAGGAAGTCAATATGAGCGCTAATATTCCCAGATGCAAAAAAACGAAAAAACTGAAGATTAACAAATCTCACCCATCATTGAAAACACCTTTAGAATTCTCAGCTACCAGATACAGCAAAGCTAGAAAATTCCCAAAGGAGTGTTACGTTCCATGTCCATCTACAGTACCATTTTATGTCCAGTCTGCAGAGTACAATTCATCGAAGAAGACCTAGTATTCATAGACAGCATCTACTCCATCTTCCATATAAACTGCCGAAAAAAATACATCACCCCGATCCTCGCATCCGGCACCTTTAAGGAGATGTGTGATAAGCATCCTTACTATTATAAGGAAGAAGTGAAGTTGCATTAGGGCACAGAATAAAAGCAGGCTTTGAGCGGTTACCTACCGTTTAAAACCTGCTTTCTTAATTATGGTTGGGAATCGTCAACTCGTTTTCCTTGAATATTTTCAACTGATATTTGTGTTGGTTAATGTTCCTGTTAACTTTAGTGCAACCTCAATCGCCTCCAGTGGCTCTTACACATGCAATCGACAAAATTCGGGGAGTCACTGTGACCAGAACTTGTTTCTTATAATTTAAACAAATAGATTTACATTCTCATTTTTTAAAAGCGATTTGTCAATTTCAAAAGTAGTGTTTAAGAAAGTACTTTCAATTTCATCCCTTGATTCTTTGCTCATTCCATCCCATTTAGTTGGGGAAAAAGCAAAATTTTCTATGTAAGCTAAGATGATATTGGATATAATTATTTTTTGTTCCTCTATATTACTATTCACAATTTGTTCGGCAAATCTCCTGTATCTTCTATTATTTCTAGCAAAATGACTTAATAGTACATAAGTCTTGCCGTTTTGAGGAAATACAGTTATAAATAATGGGGCTAACATAGTTTCCCAATCACTTAATTCATTTATAATATTATTATTTAGGTCCCTCTCAATATAAGTGGTTGATGATACAGCCAGATGATATTCTTCTTCAAACTCCAAAGTATGAGTAACAATATTATTAAATTCACCAGCATTTAACCAGTTATTTGCCCATCCCTTAAATCGTTCAAACCGTTGCTCAGCATCTTCATTCCCTACTAAGTTTGTACTAAACAATTCTTGCATGAAAAATTTGTGCTCTTCACTCGGTATATTATCCCCCGTAAAACGTTTGTTTATCTCTTCATATCTTTCTTCTCTAAGTAATGTCAACATGTGCCTATAAATGTTTCCAACTGACTTCTTAGAATGATACTCTTTAGCGAGTGCTCTATAGGCAAAAAGGAAATCCTGCTCTTTATTTCCTTTCTCGTAATCAAAATTCTCTATTGGATTAAATATTGTGGTATCATGATGTCCACAAAAACCTGTAAATGTAGTGGCTCCTTTTCTCCCTTTGGGCTTCATTTTCGAATGTAATGCCATTTCATCATTTACATCGTGGTCAAACATAAGAACCATTCCATCTTGTGATATAGCATTTAATATTTTGTTGTTTTGTACAGAATGTGCTTTTATTATTCGGTTAGAACAATCCTTATCCTCATGAAAGCATTCCTTTACTAAAACCTTATTTTTTATTGTATTAAAACTTGAAAAAAAATCTCTTTTTATTTGCTCGATTTCTGATACCAAAATTTTCACTTCCAAGCCTGGATAGATATATTTTTTAAACCTTGCCATTCTACTATTGGTCACACAACTTTCTTCTGTTCCTGCTCTTGCCACTTTACGATTTTGTTTTGTACCCAATTCAAATCATGGCAGATCATCTTGTAATCATCTGCCTGTTTTAAAGCATCTTTTGTATAACCCGAGGTCGTAATAAACCTTGAAAGCACACACTTATGATTGCGTTTTGCTGAGTTCAGTTCTCTTATTTTTTCTACAGTAATTTGATTCCCAGAACTTATGTAGTGTTTAATTTGAATAGCTTCTGCTTTATGATGTCGATTGTAAATAATTAAATCTACACCACCGTCGGCTCCCTCTCCCGTTTCCCTTGGCTTATATCCTCTGGCTTTAAAATACAGAAAGCACAATCGCTCAAATTCACGCCAGGACAAGTCTTCTAATCTTGAAGCTATTATATCTTTATCTTCCCGTAACCGATTAGGTGAGCTACTAATATTTCCCTTTTTCTTGAAGTGCTGTTTACTTGCACTGCTCTTCTTAGTTTTTTTACCTGGAAGACTTGAATATATTACTGCTTCAATAATTGGTGTAGCTAGTATTATCCCAAAAAATACGTAAATATTATTACTAATAAATACCATCCAATATAAAAATAATCCGGTTAATAGAAATAATACAGCAATCCCATTAGAAATAGCTTTTCTATCTTTTTTTGTCATCTTTTCACCCTTTTCAATCAGCATCCATTATCCGAAGTAATTCTTGTCCTAGTTTTTCTTTTGGGATTCGATACCTAGACCATTGATTTGTATCTGTAAGAGGATTAGCAGAAAACCTGTAAAAAGATTTATAATTTTCGCCGCTCTTTTTTAGGTATGCCAATTTCTCGAACTCAACTGATGGGATAAGCCATACACACTCGACTTCAAAGTTCATTTCATTAAAGTAAATAAAAATAATATAAAATGAAGTGTGACTTTTGAAAGTAGCACAACCTACGTTTTGGATAAACTGTTTCCCCTTGTTTAATTTGAATCTACTTTTCACTTGTATAAAAATAGGTTTAAAATCACCCTTTTTATTAATAATTAGATCGATGCCATCATCATCTGACTTTGGAGTATAACAAGTCAACTGTCCAAACGAGCCTAAAGTAATTAACTCTACAACTCTACTTTCTGTGACATCGCCTTTTTGTTTAGAGGATATCTTTTGTTCTACATCCATTTGAAGCCCCCTATTTATTCTTGAACGCTTAGTTCTATCTTTTTGTTTAATTCTGCTTTTAAGGTTTTTGCATATAGTTCAAGGAAGTCCTTTATTGGATACTTAACGATTTTGTCATTCTGATTAAAAGAAACCCCTGCACTTTTCATATAACCAATGATCATCTGTAACGAAACGGTAAGTGTATTACCTGATTGATTTTCGTTTATCCACTTCAATACCACTTTTCGCCAATACTTCGTATCTCCATCGATGTAGAGCTCTCCAGAAATAGGTTGAGACAACAGCAATTCTCTAACCTTTTCTTTTTTCTTTTTATCTATTTTATCCTCTGTATTTTCATAGCTAGTTACAGTAGGAGTTTGTTGATAGGTATAATTGCTAAATTGAGCTTGTCTTTTTGTTCTATAATTCCAACCGTCTGGATGAACCTCAATTGGCCTTAGTGCTGCTCTTCTTGCAATTTCTTGCATTTCCCTTTCCATTTGTTCGTCTTCCATCTCTTGGACTCTCTGCCTTTTTTTCAGCCTTTCCGCTTCCTCAGCCCTTTATCTAGCTCTTCGCTTTTCTTCCTCTTGTTTAACTCGCTCTTCCTCAGCTCTAATTCTTTCCTGTTCCTCTATTAACTTTTGTTGTTCTATTTCAAATTGTTTTTTCTGTTCCGTTAATTCCTTTAAGAATTCATTCCTTTTATCATCCTCGTTCTCTTTTGAGAGCACAAAATGATTTTGATCAGCATTCATTGATAACGCTCGTGCCAGAGGTACTTCAGAAGATGATAATTTATAAAAAGTTATATTCCGATCATGTTGTGATATTGGAATGAAGCGAAAAATTGTACATAGACGGTTAAATACATCTACATATGCGATATTTCTAGCATTAAACTCTCTCATGGTTGCCCCTGTAGCTTTCATAAAAAAGTTTAATAAGTCACCTTGCACATTTCCCTCAAGAAACTTATCCCACAAATCATCTTCATGAGTTTTACTAGTTACATAGGTTTCAGCCGTAAGGAGGGTGCCTTTATTCGTCTCTTCTAAAAAAGAAAGCCAACTATAATCCACGAATGAAAAAGGCTTAAAACCTTCTTCTTTATAGATTTTCATACGTTTAGATAAATGACGGGCATAGCTACCAGAGGTTAACCCTTGATCAATTGCAGTAAAATAATCAATCGCCCATCGTTCCTCAGAGTTAGGAAATTTAATGATAAAATCCGGGATAAACGAGAGCTTCTTTTTGTAATGGTACCCTCTCTCAATCTCAACATCGTAAGGCTTCAGCTCACCTTGTAATATCTCTCTAAAAATGGTAAGACCAATTTCTTTTTTTGATTTATCCTCAAGCTTAGAAACATGCTTATCATAAGTCCTCGAGTTTTCATAGTAAGAACATTCACTCTCATCATTGTGGCGAAAATAAAAAGGTCTTCCTTCATCTTTGGTTAAATTCATATTTACTGATTTGTTGCAACATAAACAGGTAAATGCACTCTTCTTTGAAAAAACACGATAATTATCTTCAAACCACCGTTTGACTTCAGAACGTGTTAATTTTTGCTGTTCGAGCTCTCTTCTTTTCTGTTCAATGTGAAAAACAGAATTATGTAGGTAGGCGGAATTCAAGTAATACACATCCCTTCTAATCCAATAAATTCTGAGACTATTATACCATATTGTGAAATTATGGAAATGAGTTTAAGGGAATCAGTCGTTCTTCTACTATTTTTATTTAAATAATTGAAAAAGAATATCTTTAATTGGTGGCTATCCTATTACTGGTTTCCAGTGAAAGAGATAACAACTTCGTGGTGTCACTTTGATAGTCGGCCAGAATTTGAAAATTAGCTCTAGGATTTTTAAGTTTACTTGGTTGGGACTAACAAAATAAGCCACTTTTAAAATGGCTAATTTTGTTTAATTTATTTACAAAGGAGTAGGTAGAGATTAGGCTCTACTTCTCCTTTGTAAAAACTATTTAGTTTTTTTATTCCTAAGTACCTATTTTCGTTTTATTTTTCAATAACAGTAAACCCATTTCATTAATGATTGGTGTTAATGCAATAATTATCAATTCAACAATCAAATGAATTAAATTTTCTATCCTCCAACACACTCCTAAAAAAAACCGCAGAAGTATGAGCCTCTAAATAATTTACTATATATACATATTTTCAGTGAAATTGTGCTTGGAGAAACGTGACGGTTCTCTGCTTCCTTTTTTTCTGTTAGTACTTGTACGTGTTCACGCCTTAAAAATCAGATTCACCGAAATTCCCAATATCCTGGCTGCTTGCCTTTGAGAAATCCCTTCTATCCTCTTTATCTTTCGAAGCAATGGTAGTCTTTTATATCGGGAGAGGCTTTTCACTTGGGGGATTTGTATGTCTCCGAGGACTAGTTTGATGGCTGCTCTTGCATCGTGGTCGTTCAGTCTCCTTTTTATTTCTTCTGCTTCCTCGAGGCATTGATCGTTATTTTTTCTTTCATTAAACTCTTTGAATCTGTCTCTTGCGATCAGCAGATCATCGGAGAAAAGCTGTAGTAGATAGTCTACATAGAGCATTTTTATATTCAGTGATTCTTGGCCATAATATCCGCGGCAGCTGCTCCATTTCCATTCAGCCGGGCTCTGTACCATTCCTGCCTTGGTCGGGTTTTGGTGGATATAGCGGGTGACTGTGAGGAGATAGGAATCTGCTTCCACCCTTTCACTTCTAAAGCGGTCCTGAAAGAGGTGGCCGACGGTATAGTATTTTCGGTTATAGTAGAGGGCAAAACTTATACCAAGGCGCTTCATTGTGATGGATATGTCCTCTATCCCCTCTTTAATCAAGAGATGGACATGGTTACTCATCAGGCACCAGCAGTATATCGTCATCTTGGTTTTGATGTGGTATTTTTCCAGTGTATCGAGGAATCTGATGCGGTCTTCGTCATCATGGAAGATATCTTGTCCGTTCGCTCCCCGCCAAATGATATGGTAGATGTTGCTGACGCTTTTTTCGCGGGCTTTTCTCGGCATCTCATCCCTCGCCTTTTAGCCCTGTGTGATGTGATTCACCTATCATGGAAGGGACCTTTTCTATCCCCGCAGGTAATTTCAACCTTCTGAGCACCATTGCTTCTTTTAAAGCTTCATCTGTTATGCTTTTCTCCCCATTTATATCGGAAATGGTTCTGGCCAGCCGGATTATTTTCATTTGGACTCGGTTGCTCAGTCCGAGCTTTATGGAAATGGCCTGCAAAGTTTCAATTTGAATGGGGGAAATGGAGCCGGATTTTGTGAGTTCCTCAAAAGAAGCACTCCCATTGCATCGCTCTTTCCCATAACGTTCATATTGACGTTCCCTCGCTTTTTCCACTCTTTCCCTCACATTATTGGAATCTTCCATCCCAGAGAGGGTAGATGTTTTCAAATTTACGGGTCTAAGTGATAGAAGGATATCGATTCGATCAAGGATCGGGCCTGATATGCGTGTTTTATATGCCTTGATTTGCTTCTCAGAACAGGTACAGTAATGTCGTTCAGATCCCAAATAGCCACAGGGGCATGGGTTCATTGCTGCAAGGAAGATGAACTTTGCGGGGTAGGTCACGGTGGAATGGACCCTGCTGATGGTCACCTTTTCGTTTTCCAGTGGCTGACGGAGCATGTCCAGGGTTTTCTTGGAGAACTCTCCTAATTCGTCGAGAAAAAGTACCCCGTTATGGGCTAAAGATACTTCACCAGGCTTCGGATTGGTCCCGCCGCCTATAATGGATGTTGCGGATGCAGAGTGGTGAGGATGACGAAATGGTGGGGCTTGAAGGGAAGGATAGGTCGCCTGTGCCAATTGGTAAAGGCTCAATTTTTCCAATTGCGCCTCCTGCGATAACGGCGGCAAAATGGATGGGAATGTTTCAGCCAGCAAGCTTTTACCGCATCCGGGAGGGCCATCCATCAATACATAATGCTCTCCTGATGAAGGGAAGTGTCGGCTGTCCGCTCAGATGATCAATGACGTCCTGAAGGGTTTCTACGTAGACGAGTTCTACATCGGGGATATCAAGATGGGGGATGGTGGGGTCGTAAGGGAAAACCAGCTTACGTATCCTCAATTTCCTTGCAGCAAGGACTGCGGCGATCATGCCTTCCACTGGATTAATTGTCCCATCGAGGGAAAGTGCACCGATAAAAGCCGTATCCCTGGAAATGCTTTCTTTGATGAACCCTCCACTTTTTAATATCCCAAGTGCAATGGCCAAAAGCGGGCCATTCTTTTTTTGTTCAGAGGGAGATAGGTTTATGACTATCCTCTTTTCTACTAGAGGGAATCCCATGGTATGCAGGGCTGCCGAAACCCGCTCCTTGGACTCCTTTACAGAAGCGTCTGGCAAACCGACGATCACGATCGATTCCATTCCTTCCTTTACCTGGACTTCGACTCTGATGCGATATCCTTCCAATCCTTTTAATCCGATACTGGTAACATTAGTGGACATAAAAAGGCCTCCTTTGTTATGACTATATTATTTTAAAGCTTATCAATGGGTTGGTTGTGTAAAAGTTTTATAGGGGTGGTTAACTTGATTCTTAGATTTGGACCTGGGGTTAGTTGAAGAGAATATACATCGGAATGGGAGTGTAATCTATCATAGTCTGAATGTAAAATAATTCATAATATTCCGCTAGTTAAGTGCTTTTAATTTTTCTTATATGTGTTTTATTGCTTAATATATTTGGCGGAGTAACGTCCATACGCTTCCTATGAAAATATTAGGAAGGACAAATTCATTATTTCAGCAGAGATCAGACCCAGCATGAAAAATAAATATTGCGTTTTTCCCTTAAAATTCCATTAAAAGGTCACCTGTCTGTTCAGCCTCGAATTTTGCAACTTGATAATTGTTGTAAAAGGGGAGAAACAGATGAAAGAGGACGATCAATATAAAAAATACATAGGGTTGCACCTGCGATTAAGGAGACAGGAGCTTGGTTTGTTCCAGGATGAGGTTGCGGAACGGGCAGGCATAGATGAAACCACAATTGGTAAAATTGAACGAGGCGAGCGCACCCCATTGGCCCTACCCTTTTCAAAATCAGTACTGCTTTGAATATCAGCCTAGATCGTCTGAAAGCAGACGTAGAAAAATCAATATAATCCGAGGATGATTAAAGGTACCACACAACAAAAAACACGCTTCAAGAATACCCAGCAACCAATAACTCAACCTAGCCCAGCTAAAAATTCCAAAGGAGTGTTCCGGTTCATGTCCATCTACCATACCATTTTATGTCCTGTTTGCAGGGTACAATTCATCGAAGAAGACCTTGTATTCATAGACAGCATTTACTCTATCTTTCATATTGACTGTCGAAAGAAATACATCACCCCGATTCTCGGATCTGGCACTTTTAAGGAGATGTGTGATAAGTATCCTTACTATTATAAGGATGAAGTGAAGTTGCATTAGGTCAGAATAAAAAGCAGGCTTTAAGGGGGTTACCTAGCACTTAAAGCCTGCTTTCTAAGCTGTGGGAGTGGAATCGTTCCCTTGACTTCCCTGGAATACATTCACTCAATCGTCCGCATCCAGTGGCTCTTACAAATGCATTTCTTATGTGGACTTATCTATGGCAGAGGTGGAACAATTTGATGGCAGCAGTGGACCAAAAACATGGCATCGATGGTACCGCCGGATGGATGTTGTCATCTCAACCTCCCGACACCCATTATCGACTATCTTAGGGCAATTGCAACATTAAAAACTATACGGAATTAAATTCTGAATATTTTGAATCAGGAAGCAGAGAACCGTCCCCTCGCTTCCCTATCGTAAATTTCTATACGAGTATGCCTGACCTGAGGGTCAGGCACCTTTTCTATGTCTACTTAGACTTCATCTTTATTATTGTGGAAGCAGAGAACCGTCCCAACGCTTCCAGGATTGATAAGTAGCTCCTCCCTATGGTCATATTAACCTTATTAGTATATAATTTTTATTATTTCAAAAAATTACTAGTAGAAAGAAGTTGAGATAGTTGTCACGCAGCAGCACAAGAAGGAAGAAACCGATGAAAAAGTGGAAGAAGATAACGCTTAGTATTTTGACTGTTTTACTGTTATTGGTTGGAGGGGTGGCGGGATACTTCCTGTACACGGTAAATAAGGCATTAACTACGATGCACGAACCAATAGATCGCGAGTTTTCCGATAAACGGGACGGGATAGTTGAGTTTAGTAAAAAGGTGCCCTTTTCTGTTCTCTTGATTGGTATTGATAAAGAAAGTGGGAATATCGAGAAGGGCCGTTCTGATACCATGATTGTGTTAACGGTCAATCCAAATACAGAGACGATGAAAATGGTAAGTATCCCCCGGGATACAAGAACAGAAATCATCGGCCGGGGTACACTGGATAAGATAAACCATGCGCATGCATTCGGTGGCATGGAGATGAGCATTCCTACCGTTGAGAACTTTCTGGATATCCCTATTGACTACTATGTAAAAATTAATATGGAAGGGTTCAAGGATATCGTTGACTCTGTCGGAGGGGTGGAAGTAAACAACAAGTTCGCTTTCACACAGAACGGCAAGACATTCAATGAGGGAAACATACATTTAGATGGCGATTCCGCCCTTTCTTTCGTCAGAATGCGTAAGCAGGATCCCCGTGGAGACTTCGGGCGGGCAGATCGTCAGAAGCAGGTAGTACAAGCCGTCATCAATAAAGGTGCCTCCTTCTCCGGCTTCACTAAACTGGACAACCTTCTTGGGGCCATCGGTGAAAATGTGAAAACCGACCTGGATTCAGGTGAAATGCTGGACATTCAAAAGAACTATGCAGAAGCCCGACACGACATGGAGGTACTTCAGATCACCGGCTCAGGAGCTACTATAGAAGGAATTTATTACTTTCAGGTACCTGAAGAAGAACGCTTACGTGTTTCGACTGTATTGAAAGAGCATTTGAGCCTGGATTAAAGATTGTTCCCATTACAAAAAGCACGTGAAAAAAGTAGATTTTATCATTAATTTAATTTATCTATTGGACACATACATTGTAATCCCCTAGGTATTTGGGGCATCGAAAAACGCAAGGAACCTTATGTTTTTTGCGTTTTTTATTTGTAGCGACAAATTTCATTATTTATTTTCCACCATCTTACACAAACTACATACCAGCTATCGGACTGAAAGTCATCCCAAAAAGTAGCTTTCTTCAACTGAAAATGTAACAAAATACTTATTTTCTTTAACAGTCTGATGAATTGCTGCTTCCCAAGAGATAACCAGTCTAGGGCTTTCATAATCGCATCGTGGGTTAATGATTTCTTTTCACTTCCATTTTATTCCTCACTTTTATGTAATTAATCTTTATTATTAATATACCTTAATGTTTAGCTAAAAGGATAACCTTTTCCATATTATTGAGGATGAAACAAAGCTGCAGCTGGATTAGGTTAGTGATAGAGCAGATGGAAACAGTAGACTTTTGAGCGGGGTATATATACCGCTTAAAAGTTTGCTGTTTTAGATTTGGAAGCAACCGGAACCGTCCCAAATGCTTCAAATTGTTCCACCTCTGCCATAGCCTTTATCACCCTATGACAAAAAGTGTACCAAAGGATGACATACTGTTTACCACTACAATCCTTCTGATCAGTCTTTAGTAAAAAATCAAGATTAACTCTTGTATTGCTTAGTAGACTTATACTGCACAATAAGTAACTCCTATTTCAAGGGACTTCGTAAGGATTTCACTTAAGCTCATGGTCAATTATTTATAAAGAAAAAGTTACTATTCTTTACTTCATAGTTGCAAAAAAAGATGCAGAACTAAGGTATTTCTTAATTATTTATGGAGGTTTTTTACAAACTTTGTCGAATTATGTTTTAGTTAAGTATATTTATTTTAGGATTACCTAACATCAATTATTTGAAAAATACAAAGTAAATTCTCGTATGAAGGTATTTGTAGTAAATATGTAGGATTTATAAAAGAATGGTGTAGTAAAACTTTTAGGAGTAATTTTAATGAAAAAAACTGTAATTGATTTATTTGAGGAAGCATGCAATTTGAAGGAAATCGCAAGGACTGATAAAAGTAATACTGAAACATATGTTGAAGCAGCTAATACATTTAATAAAGCAGCTGGAGTTTTATCAAAAGAAGTAGAATCGGAAGAAGACATTAAAAACAAATTAATTAAAATGGCCTTCAGTTCTTATTATTTTTATGAGGAAACATCTTGTCTTTCAGCATTAAAATATCAGAATCAAGATATCAATTCCACACGGCGCTATATACAGAAGGGCCAAGAGTGGTTAAATACTGCGACCTGTTCAACTAATAAACTAATAGATAATTGTGAACTAAATGAATCAGAACTTATTAAATTTAATAGTCATAAGGCACTATGGAAATACCTTCTAAAAAATGATTCTTTATTTGAATATGCAGCTATTGCTAAAGAAGCATGGAAAAATAATAATTTTTTAGACTCTCTAGATTATTATAGATTAGTAGCAGACAAATCAAAAGAATTGATATCAACTGTAGAAAAATTGGTGAAAGATAATCATATTGACCCTAAGTATCTTCGCATTGCCTCTGGAAATTACATTGGAATGATGACAAATGTGAGCTCGTGTTTGGCACAAATCAATTATCAGAAAGCGATAAAAACAACTGACCAAGAACAAGTTAATAAGCTCTGTAAAATTCTACTTTCTTATCTTTTAGATGCATATAGATTAGCAAATAATGCATATGAAACAAACCCAGAGTAGCGGCAGTATTTGGATGGAAGTATAGCTATGGAGAATAATATTAAGGTATTTTTAAGAGAGAATCTTAAAAACTGGAGAAATATTTATGACGAAAATCACTCAGATAGGGAGCTTTTAAACTTTATGAAACAAGTAAATAGAAAAGCTATCAACAAAATTGAAATTGAAAACAAGTTAATTGACTTTCCAATTGTTAAATATTGATCAGTTGGGAGTTTCTACTTACTTCTTTTTCTAACTATTGTAGGAAGTGTATATTTTTTAGTAACAAATATTGCTTCTTTCTGGAAATTCATTATTTCGATTGCAGCGATTGAAACATTATTTCTTATTATAGGAGTTTTTATTCTTAGATCTACAGGGCTTTTATCTGAAGTGAATTTATTTAAGGTGATTAAGTTAGCTTTAGAAAATCAATTTAGAATTATTAAATTAAAGACCAGGGATGACGAAAAGGGTCAATAATTAAAGATTTAAAATTATTATGACCACATAGTTAGCAATTAAATTTAATAGAAAAAGGATATTCAATAATCGGGTGCCATTTCCGTAATAGGAAATGCGCCTTTTTTGTATAGGGGTTTATTTGAAGAATAACAATAACATTAACTGCGCAGTTCAACCATACTATCCAATAGAAAATTCTTTCCTCACCCAAGTGGGATTGCGGAAGATTAGATGCCTAATTCCACTGAAAATAAGGGATTAGTTTTTTTCACTCCCACAACCTTAACTTTTTACTTAACTGGTAAAATGAAATCAAAATGCATTAAGTTAGTAGAATATAAAACAGCAGGCTTCAAATGGATGAAAAACTATTTGAAGTCTGCTGTTTTTACTTTGGAAGCAGTGAGAACCGTCCCCGATGCTACAAAAATTTATAACTAGTTTTTATTTTTCCCCCAAACAACTCTATTTACATAATCAGTATAAGATAATATTATTCTTAACACTTTATCAGAAACATTAGGCATACTATAATCTCGAACAAGTTTTAATGTATTTATATCCTGAGTTTCTAATACCTCAAGGCCTTGTAATATTCTTTCTTTTTCTAATCCAACCATCATTACTGATGCCTCTTCCATTGCTTCTGGCCTTTCATGTGCTTGCCTGATATTAAGGGCTCTAAACCCTAGGATAGAGGATTCCTCACTAATTGTCCCGCTATCACTTAGAACAGCCTTTGATTTAATTTGTAGCTTAATATAATCATTAAACCCTAAAGGTTTCATAGTTTTCACTAAAGGATTAAATTCTACCCCTTTACCTTCAATCATTTTTCTCGTTCTAGGATGTGTACTAACAATTATAGGAATTTTATATTTTTCTGCAATTGAGTTTAAACTATCAACTAAATCTAGAAAGTTAGTTGCTGAATTAATATTTTCTTCTCTATGAGCCGATACTACAAAATATCTCCCTTCTTCAAGCTCCAATTGCTCTAGTACTTGAGATTTTTCAATGTCTTCTTTTCTAGAATTAAGGACCTCAAACATAGGGCTACCTGTTTTAATAATTCTATCTGAAGGAAAACCTTCTCTAAGAAGATATTCTCTTGCTATTTCACTATAGGTTAAATTAATATCTGCTACATGATCAACAATTTTTCTATTAGTTTCTTCTGGTACTCTTTGATCAAAACACCTATTACCTGCTTCCATGTGAAAGATTGGAATATGTCTTCTCTTTGCAGCAATTGCACACAAACAACTATTTGTATCTCCAAGCACCAACAAGCCGTCAGGTTTCACTTCCTCCATAATAGGATCAATTTTAACTAATATATTACCAATAGTTTCTACTGCTGTACCAGTAGCTGCATTAAGAAAATAATCAGGCTTCTTAAGGTTAAAGTCTTTAAAAAACACTTCATTCAATTCATAGTCATAGTTTTGTCCAGTATGAACAAGTATATGTTCTATAGCATTTGATTCTTCTAATTTATTTATAACAGCCGACAGTCTTATAATTTCAGGCCTTGTGCCAACAACTGTCATGACTTTCAATTTTTTCATTACTATACCTCCACAAAGTAGGTGTCTGGTTTTTCAGGATCAAAGCACTCATTCGCCCACATTACTGTAACGAGATCATTTTCTCCCACGTTTACAATAGAGTGTGTATATCCAGTTGGAATATCTAAAACCTGCATCTTTTCTCCACTTACTCTATACTCAATAATTTCATCAGAATTTATCTTTCTAAAGCGGATTAAACCTTCTCCACTAACAACTAAAAATTTCTCATTTTTAGTATGATGCCAATGGTTTCCTTTTGTAATCCCAGGTCTTGATACATTAACAGACACCTGTCCTCTTTCAGGTGTTCTGATAAATTCTGTAAAAGAGCCTCTATGATCGGTATTCATTTTAAGATTATATGAGAACTGATTTTCAGGCAAAAAGCTTAAATAAGTACTATAAAGCTTCTTTGTTAATGCATTTTTCATATCAGAAATATTCAGATTTATTCTACTATCTCTGAAACTTTGTATAATGTCAGCCAATTCTCCAAGTTTAATATTATGGGTTACAGGAACAACACAGAAGTCATTTTGCATAGTAGGATTTCCTTCTAGGGCTCTTATAAACTCATCTAATACATCATCTATATAACAAAGATTAAGCTCTGCATCCGAATTGTTTATCTGTATATCTTTGTCTCTAGCTATGTTATGACAAAATGTAGCTACTACTGTATTATAGTTAGGTTTACTCCACTTACCAAATAAGTTTGGTAATCGATATACATAAACTTTCGCATCAGTTTCATAGTAATAATTAAATAGCAAATCCTCTCCAGCTTTTTTACTTCTTCCATACGGATTATCTTTCGCTGCTTGAATAGAAGAAGTTAGAAGAACGGGAGCTTTATTTCCATGCTTTTTTAATAATTCTAGTAGTTGAGATGTTAAACCCAAATTACCTTCCATAAATTCCTTTTCGTCTTTTGGTCTATTTACCCCAGCTAAATGAAATACAAAATCACATTTTTTTGTATATTTTTCAAGTAATGAAGGATCACTTTCTCTATTAAACTCAAATATATTGTTATAACCCATATTTTTCAGTTCAGCGACAAGATTTTTACCTACAAAACCTTTAGATCCAGTAATAAGGATATTCATCAATCAATCTCCCCCCTTTTAGTTCATTACATGAAGCTTTTTATTCCAGTTCTCTAATTCACTTTTTACAAAATCTAATTCAAGTAATTTTTCCTTAATTTGTTCAATATTAAGGATCTGTGTATTATCCGAATTATATTCTCCTACAGTAGTCAACTTTTGGTCTCCCTCTGCAAAATACTTATCATAGTTTAGGTCTCTTTGATCAGCCGGAACTCTGTAGAAACCAGGTAAATCTTCTGCTTTTACATATTCCTCTTTTGTAAGAAGTGTTTCATAACGTTTTTCTCCGTGACGGGTTCCAATAATTTTTATTTCATTATCAACTTTAAAGAGTTCCTTTATTGCCTGTGCAAGGTCGCCGATTGTACTTGCAGGTGATTTTTGAACCATAATATCTCCTGCCTCCGCATTTCGAAACGCAAATACTACAAGTTCCACTGCTTCTTCTAAACTCATAAGAAACCTTGTCATATTAGGATCCGTAATAGTTAAAGGTTGTCCACTTTTAATTTGCTCAATAAATAATGGAATAACTGAACCACGTGAGGCCATGACATTTCCATATCTTGTGCCACAAATTAATGTCCTTTCTGAATCAACAGTTTTTGATTTAGCTACAAATACTTTTTCCATCATTGCTTTTGAAATACCCATTGCATTTATTGGATAAGCTGCTTTATCCGTTGAAAGACAGATTACCTTTTTAACACCATAATCAATGGCAGCTGTTAATACGTTGTCTGTACCCATGACATTAGTTTTTACAGCTTCTAAGGGAAAAAACTCGCAAGATGGAACCTGCTTTAAAGCAGCGGCATGGAAAATGTAGTCCACACCATGCATTGCATTTTTAACACTAGCTAAATCTCTTACGTCACCTATATAGAATTTGAGTTTTTCATTTTTATACTGCTTTCTCATATCGTCTTGTTTCTTTTCATCTCTAGAGAAAATGCGAATTTCTTTTACATCTGTATCTAAAAACCTCTTCATAACTGCATTCCCAAAGGAACCAGTCCCTCCAGTTATTAATAAAGTTTTGTTCTTAAACATAACAATCTTCCTTCCTCTATATACTTTATATTAATTAGTTTTAATTATGTTATGACCAGCTTCTTAAATTACCGCCTCTACCACTTTTTGCTGGTTTTTATTAATTAACTTAAATATAATAATTGATTGAATGATAACAAATGGCAACATTACAACAATATTTATTATTACAACATTTAACCAACTATCGTTATAAAGTGAGACCAAATAAATTAATGGGATTTTTAAAACTGCTGCAATGGTATAACAAATTAACTGAGGTTTTAGATTTCCAACCCCATTTGCAATACTTGTTATAGCAAGAATATACATCATCACACCACTGTGGATAGCAAATACCATTCCGAAACTGTAACTAACTGTAATCGAATTTGATCCTAACCATAAATTAACCACTACTTGTAAAAATACAGTTAAAATTAAACAAGCAAATATCCCAACTATTAATACCAAATTTAAATATTTATACACTTTCTTAAGCCAGGTAAAGTTGTTCTCGGCATACGCCTTTGATACAGCAGACCATATTGGATTAGTAATCAATGAAAATAAGGTAACAAACAAGTAAAAGAGCTTATAATAAATTAAATATTCTACTACATTTTCAGGCCCATAAAATTGAGTAATTAAGATTGGGTTAGTCGAAGTTATTACCATGAACATTATCTGAATCCAAAAAAATACGCCACCCAATTTCATAATGTTATATGCATAGTTTTTCACAAAAGACTTATATGAAGGAATTGATTTTCTAAGCTTAGTGATAAATAAAACAACCGTAGTGGCCAATAGCGGAATATTAACAGCTAAAATATTTACTATAGAAAGAATGATTATATTGTTACTCATATCACTACCTTTGTATATCATCATAAATGTTAATATAGACAAAGTTGTGATAAGAGTTAGAATACTGGGTAAAACAGTTTTTTGTAGGGCATATAAAATTGAAACAATAATACGTAAAAAAAACTGCAACATAATCCCTATAAATAAAAATCTTACCGCCAAAATAAGTGTGCTATTTGTTAATATATCAGGTGAAATCTTCATTATATTATTCCAATTTAGTAACCCTATACATATATATCCGACTATAGTTAAACCACCTGATATAATACCTAATATAATGTAAGCTGAAGAAATATATTTCTTTACTTTTTCATCATCTTTCTCAACCAATGGTTTAACTAACTTATTCCGCAATCCATTACCTATACCTAAATCAAAACTTAAAATCCAGTTTAACATTGAGATAAGTGTAAACCATATTCCTAATACTGCTTGGTCAGTAAAATATGACATATAAGCAGGCATAGTAAACAAACTAACAATCATTGCTAAACCTTTAATTAAAAAAGAACCTGTGATGTTTCTTATTAATTCTTTACTATTTGTACCAGCTTTAGAGATTTTACTCTTGATGTTACTTAATATTTTTTTCACCTCCCAATGTACCACTCAACACCAAATATAAATGGGAAATATCGGCATTAAATCACATTCTCCTCATACATAATGGTAGACATACTATTGTTTGTATTTAGATAGTTTATTTCCGTACCCAATTGAAGCCTCTTTTAGAAAATAAAATAAAATGCAATTTGTTACTAAAATGCTATAATGCGGCTCTTTATTTAATATAATTAAGAAGATAGTAAGAATAATAAACCTTGAAAGTGAGTTTAACCTTTTTAAATTTAAAATACTATAAACCCAAAAAATCGTATAAAAAATACCACTAAAACCCAATGCTGCAAGAAAAAATGTTGATGTTGACGTTTGGGAAAACACACCATACATAGCGCCTAAATCAGTAAATAATCTTGTAGCACTTCCTAGCCCTACTCCAAATAATGGATTAGAAAAAAAGATATTTAAATTTACTAACGGAGCACTAAAACGAGTAGACTCAAACCCACCTTCATAAATGAGTTTATTGAATAGTTCAGGGCTAAATTGTGATAAAAATAGGACAACATCCCTGTAAAATATTAATAATAGAGTCCCCAATAAAAGAATAAACAGATAAATAATTATTAACGAACTATTCTTCTTGTTTTTTGATATCAAAAGGATTATTACCAACAAAAAAAGTACAAAGCCTGCTGTAGACTGAGCAGTTGCAAGGCCTATGAAAAAGATCACCATATTCAACTTGCTTATTTTTTCTTTCTTAAAACATATCTCAAAAACCATTGCTATAATTAAAAAAGATGCAAACAGTCCAGGTTCCCAAAACAGAGCTTGATTTCTTGCGGCTAAACCATATTGCGGATAAAAATATAGTATAGCATCAAAGTACATTCTTCCGTTTATATTTTCAATAAGGTTGAAATCAAACACTATTCCTAGATACTCAATTAGAAAAAACATTATTAATGAAATTACCGTTATCCATTTCATTAATAATAAAAAACTAACTACAAATCTATCGAAATCTAAAATTACTACTAGAGAAAAAACAAATACCAAACTTAACAAGTAATGTAAATACAAGTTCATTGACGCTATTTCCATATTAACAATAAATGAAAATACATAGGTTCCAAAAAAGGTATAAAATCCAATCACAAACCAATTATTTGGTCTAAGTAACAAACCAGACTTTAACATTAATATTGCTAACGGAGCTGTTGCTATTATCAGTAAATAAACCCCTATACTTGAAGAAGTTGTCATTATTAGATACCCGCTATTATAAATAATTGTTAAACTTAAGCAGAACCATATTACCCAATGAATAAGGGTCATATTTCTTTCTTTTTTTAACACTCCCATAAATATTCTCTCCTATGCAATACCAAAGCTTACTTCCGTAAATTGAATTTGAATTTTTCATACTTATTTAAACCAAACATCTTCTTTATAAAACGGGCAGTTTTTGCTCTTAATCTAACTTTAAAAGGATATAAAATAATTTTCTCTATTTTTCTTTCATATAATTTATCAGTAATAACCGTCTGAGGGTGTACAAGCGGAAACTCCAATGAAAAAGACTTAATCCCACAAAATCTTTTTGTCATTTCATTTGAGAAACTAGTACCCCCATGAGTAGAGAATTCATCAACACCAATATTTTCAATTTGATTATATTTAGGAGAGATACCATATACATTATGGGCTCTAATAGAGAACGCCATTTGAAAATCCCATGAAGAAGGTCTATTCTCTTTTTTTATTCTATAATATTCTGACTCAACACTATCTATTTGTTGTTCATAAAGCCTTTTGTCATAATAGCTATCTTCAATATTTTTAATAATGTAATTGTTAGATAGCAATTCCATATCACCATCATAGTAATGGCAAAACTTAGAAGACCAAGAAGCCCATCCACAAGGCAGTAAATGTTGAGTAAATACATAACTTGATCCGTCTTCAGGTTCATATTTATTCAAGTAATTTGTACCGCAAACCCACATTATACGTGTATCATCTTTATATTTATTTAATAACTCCTTGCAATAATAAAAGAATGATACTTCTGGTAAATTATCATCCTCTAAAAATATTGCTTGTTCTTCCTTTGAAAACACCCACTTTGCTCCTAGGCCGATCCTATCGTAAACTCCTTTATTTGTATCTGCATAATTCTTTACAACTTCACAATCCCAAGTTATATTTTCTTCAACTTTTTTTCTACACTTATCTACCATTTCCTTTTCTTGTTCATTTCTAGGTCCATCTGCTATTATATATAGCTTAGAGGGCTTTACCACTTCAATTCTTTCTAATATCCTTAAAACGGTATCGTATCTTTTAAAAATAAACAAAACAACCGGAATATCAAAGATTTTATCAGTATTATAGTTTTTTAGTTCCATAACTAGTTACACCAGCCTTAGATTTTACTCGTCTTCATAATTAAATACTTTTTCAAGTATTTTTGTGGTTGCATCTGCCGAATGCTTTTGCTTTGCACAGTTAATGCCTTCTTTAGCTAATTCATATCTTAGCTTGCCTGATTCTATTATTGCTTTAATATTTTCATATAAGTCCTTCTTATTTTCACAAACTAGACCAACTTTATTTTCCTTAACATATTGTGAAACAGCTAAATGTCTCGAAGCATATACCAAAAGTGGTTTTCCGCTAGACATATATTCTGGAATCTTCGTGGATAAAGAATACTTAGTAAAATTCATAATTTGTTTGTCAAAACTTTCTATATGAAGCAAGACATCTGCTTTAGAGTATGCAATATGCACCTTATTATGTGGTAGATATTCCAAGAACTTTACAACTTGTTTATCAAAGTACCGTTCGTAATTATGGCGATCTTGTTCAGAAGTATAAATGTGAAGTCTTATATTCTTATTATTACTATTAGTTAATTGAGAAATCATCTCACTAATGTCTTTTAGCGATTCCCATCTTTGTAAATGCAGTCCTCCTGCATAGGTAATTATAAAATCATCATTTTTATTTACATCAACCATTGGGTGATCAACTATATTTGATACCGAATTCATTATCGGAAAATGTTGGATTCCCCGTCTTGCTGTATATTCTTCTGCCATTTTTTCACTAATAGTTAGTCCAACATTCATTCGCTGATAAATCTTGTTAGTAAGATTTTGAACTTTTTTATCACACGGTCTCATAAGCAAGTGATCTTTATATAGTGTATCTTGCCAGTTATCCATAAAGTGCATTACAATTTTCTTATCTAACTTTTTTGAAAAATAAAGAGCTAACTTCATAGATAATATTGAGCCACCCATAGTATAAATACAATCGGGATTGAATTTTTTAACTTTTTCTAATAGTTGGAGTGGTGGAAACAATGGAAACATATCAGCATATGATATAACAATCTTTCTGAATTTGTTTTTATTTCCCTCGCCTGTATTTTCTTTAACACTTTGTGCTTTTGAATTCTCATTTGCTTTTTTAAACAATTTTGAATTCATAATATAATGAAAGGGATAGTTTCTTTTTGGTAATGTATATAATGGGAAACTCCTATACTCTCCTCCCATAGAAAAAGCCGAACAAGAAATCTCAAAAATATTTTCCATTGGCCAGTTTTGAAAAGTACTTCTTAGTGTTATCCCTGTAGCATTGCTTGTATTAAACGAAGAATTATTAATTATTAGTACTTTTTTAAAACCCCTTTTAGCATTCAATATAATTCCTCCAAATTTCAGTTTATAATTCCAACCTCGAATCTATAAACTATCTATAAACCCCTTCATAGGACTAATAAAGTTTTTATAATCAAATAAACTATTTTCTACTGTATTTTTAATATCTTTCAATTCACTTAAAGGCATTTCAAATATTCTTTCTAAATCTTCAAGAACACTTTCAGAAACTGCAAACCCATTTTTTCCATCAATTAAATATTCTTCTATGTCACTGGATAAATTTGTGATAATCGGCACTCCAGCACTAATCCCTTCAACAAACTTTGTAGGGAATCCCATTGATGAAACTAAATTTATATCTCTAAAAAATATAAGAAAATCTGATTTCTTTAGATGCTCCAAAGCGACACTATGACTGACTTTTCCCATAAAGTGAATAGAGTGCTCCATTTTTTTTATTATACTTTTCTGATCCGGGTACTTTCCTATATATTCGTCTTTAGAAATACCAATAATTTTAAAGTTTATTTCATATTGTAACTTCCTGGTTGCAATGAACTGTATTATTTTATCAATTTTATCTTTACTACTACCCATATTCCCTGAATAAATTAAATTTAATTTCGGACTTTTCACTTCACCTTCTATGATAGGAGCCCATTTCCCTTCTTTTTTATCAACTAATGGCGGTATCCGAATTTTATTTTTCACTTGTGAATAGTAATTATAAAGAAAAGAACTAATTACAATTACCCCATCTAAGTTAGGTTGCAAGTATTTTATACGAATATAGTCATCAATGGCTTTAGCCGTTTTAACAAAATTTTTGGAAAAGGATAGTTCATATCCTTCCGTACTGTCAGCGATAATTTTAATATTATTCTTTTTACCAAATCTCATTAACCGTAATAATGCAGCTGATTGGTAATTATAACAGATAACACTTTCGACATTCTGATACAGTTTTATTATATCAACTAGATTTTTAATGCTATAAAAATAATTAAAGTTTTCTATATTGTTGGAAGGATAGGGAACTGAATAACATTCAAAACCTTGGACATTTTTAAGTGTGTCTTTCCAATCAGTCCCCCATTTCAATGTTCTATCACAATCAATGAATACGATATTATATCCTAATTTCTCTAAAACTTTTCCATTGTTTAAAACACGGTGTGCAGCTGCATTTTTATCTGGCAACTCAAATCCACCAATATAGATAATAGTTTTTTTTTCCATTATAATGTACTCCCCTGCGAGCATTCTAACGCTTTTTTGCTTCTATCATCATTCTCATAACCTTTGACATTCCATAAAACCCCAGCACTATTCGATATTTTGCTAAAAGAAAATAAACCTTCCAATGTATCGGTAATTTTTTATAATCAAATTTGTTATATGCCTCTTTATAATGTGCATTATTTAGTATTTTTCTCAATTCGGTGTATGTTTTTTTAAAGGTTTTCTGCTTCATGCTGTTTCCACTTAATGGAATAACACTGAAACAAATTCGGCTATAATAAGCATCGTATACACTTTCATTATTTATATTTTTTTCAAGATATTCATTAACATAATCAATCCAATATAACCATTTCTTAAAAAGGTCCTCTCTGTAACCTTTTGTAAACGATGTGACATTATTTCTACGGTAGTGATATAAACATTCATTAAGATAAACCACTCTCTTTGAATGTTCCATATATTGGAGATTAAATAGTTGACATTCAGATGGTACTAATTTTAAGTCTATATATGAAAGGTTATTTTCTTTAATTATTTTTGTCTTATATAATTTAGCCCAGACTGAAACAAGCGCATCAAGCTTTTTCGGATTTTTTAATTTTTCACCTTTTAAACCCAGGACACCACAGAATAACTCATCAAAAACTTCTTGCTCATTGAAGGTTTTTTTCTCATTTTCAAAAAGGTATTTCTCAACACTTCCCGATGATGACTCACTTGTATAACAAAACAATACTGTGTCGGCATCATTTATTTTAGCTTCATAGTATACTTTTTCACATGTGTCAAGATTCATCCAATCATCACTATCTACAAACATAACAAATTCACCCTTGGCCTCTTCAAGACCAGAGTTCCTTGCCCCTGAAGGGCCTTGGTTTTCTAGGTCTAAAACAACAATCCTTTTATCTTTTTCTTTATATTTGTTTAATATTTCTATGCTACCATCTTGTGATCCATCATTAACTGCAATTATCTCAATGTCCCTAAATGTTTGATTGATTAAAGAATCAAAACATTGCCTTAAATATTTCTCAGTGTTATATACTGGCACAATAATACTAATTTTAGGCATAAGCTCCTCCAACTTAAATGATATTCATAATCTCAAGCATATGCTTATTTACAATGTTTACATCATACTTTTCTTTACATAGACGCAAGCTATTTTCATGCATTTGTTTTACATTTTCTGGATTTTCTAGCATGTAAATTATTTTCTCAGCTAATTCTATACTATTTCGAGGTTGAACCAAGAATCCATTAACACCATTGCTTACTGCATCCCGACAGCCGGGCCAATCAGTTGTTATGATTGGTCTTCCCATTGCCATCGCTTCTAATATGGTTCTTGGAAGACCTTCTCGATAGTACGTAGGTAAAACGAAAATCCTGGATTTTTCCAAGTAAGGAACAACATCTTTTGTTTCTCCAGGAAATTCAATTGAGCCATCAGCTATAAATGGTTCTATTTCTTCAGGCTTAATTGCACCAATTGAATTATCGAATCCGCCAACTAAAACAAACCTTGCCTCTGGATATTCTTTTTTCACTTTACGAGCAGCTTCAGCAAATTCAAATATACCCTTTTCCTTTATAATTCTAGCAATCATTAAAAATACTGGTTTCTCGGGCAATTTATTTACATTAAACCTCTCCATATTTACACCTGAACCATCTACACGCACAGCTTTGTCTTCAGAAAGGTATCCCAGATTAACAAATTGTTTTAAATCGTCACTATTTTGAAAAATTACTTTTTCACACCCTTTAAAAGCTTGTTTATAAAGTAATCCAGTAATAGTCCTTAATGCTTTTGCTTTTAAGCTTTTGGAGCCATAAACACGTCCTAATCCAGTAACCATAGGATATATTTTTTTAATTCCAGCCATACGACCTGCTAAGCTACCGTATACTACCGGCTTAATAGTATAACTGAATATTAAATCTGGTTTTTGTTCTTTAATTACTTTCTTGAGTTTTTTATAATAATTTATATCACCAAAGATACTAGTATTATCTTTACTAAAGGGGATTTCAATAAATTTTACCCCAAGTGCTAATACGTCTTCTAAATAATCATTATTTGGACCAATTGCAATGACTTCATGACCTTTAGAAATTATCTCCTTAATTAAATCTCCACGAAAATTAAATAAGGTCTTATTTTTGGGAGAAATTACTAATACTTTCATTAACTACACCTTCTCTAAAAAATTATGATTCATGTTATCATCCAAATTTTTCATAACCAACTCAAACAATCTGTTATTTATATTATCCGAAACATATGAATTATGAGGTGTAACTATGACTCTATTGTAATCCCATAGTTGACTATCCATTGGTAACGGTTCATTTTCAAACACATCCAGAGCAATTCCAAGAAATTTATCTATTTGAAGCGCATTATTAAGAGCTTCTTCATCAATGACTCCACCTCTGGAGACATTAATTAGGACACTATTATTTTTCATATTTGCAATCTTATGGTCATTGATTAAATGCCTTGTTTCTTTAGTAAGTGGAAGAGTCAAAATAACAATGTCACTTTTCCTTAAAACATCATCTAAACTTTCAATCAAATGAAACTCATCAATAACTTGTGATCTAATCTCTCTCCTACCAACACCGACTACGTTTACATCGAATGCCTTAAGCCTTTTAGCAACTGCTGAGCCAACATCACCAAATCCGATTATGGCAGCGGTTTTATTCGCTAATTCAAATAGATTCCGATGTTTTTCCCATTTATGATTACGCTGAGCCTCATAAAAGCTCCGACTATTTTTATATATTTCTAAAATCTTAGAAATTACCCACTCAGCCATAGGAATACTATATACTCCCTTGGCATTAAAAAGCTTGATACCTTGGTCCTTTATAAAGTTAAGTGGTACCCTATCTAGTCCTGCACTTGTAAGTTGTATGAATGTGAGGTTCTTAAATTTTTGGATGTCGTTATATAGGAAAAGGCCATTACAAACTACCGCATTAATATCTGAAACATCTATTTCCAATGGAATTCTTTCATCCTGAACATACACAATGTCGTAGCCAATTGACTTAATCTTATTCAGTTGTTTATCACTATAATTAAATGCCCCAGTAAGTAATAGTTTCATAATAATACATTCCTTTTTAAACTATTATTTCGTTATGGTGTATACAATTTCTGTAACTTTATCCTTAACATATTTTTGGTTTTCTACAAAAAAATGTTTTTCTTTCCACTTTAATTGAGCTTCAAAGTCTCTTATCTCATTTATTCCTAATTTAAATACCTCTTCTACCAGCCCAACATCATTACTTTTTTTGCTATCACAAAAACTTCTTGATAAAATCGCCATGTTAGAACCTAAACGGTGATGCTCAGAAATAATGTTCTCTGCCGGAAGAGTTCCTTGTCCAAGTTGTGCTATCCCTCCAAAACCATAAAGAATTCCTTTCGTCTCAAATTTTTTACAAAGCATTTCTACTGTCCCATTTGCTAAAAGTTCAAACATAAACTTCATATTATAACTAAGGTGTAGATCATTTAGTCCGATATGAATAAAGTCAATACCTTCAATTTTTAAGATTGAGTCTATATTTTCTACCGCCTCCGAAGTTTCGCATAACAGACAAACCTTGGCCCTACCATTTACATAATTAACGAAAAGCTCAACTTCTTCCTTTGTTTTAAAAAATGGGAGCATTACAATATCCGCTCCATCTAGGATTACTCTATCAATCTCATTTTTTGATCCTTGATATATTGGGTTTACTCGCACAAGTAATTCAGAATTTGTTAGTACTTTTTTTATTTTTTTTATATCATCAATGCTGTGTCTAGATATTACTGTATCTAAATGACCTTGTCTTGCATCTTTCCCATTAATCTCAAGATCAATAAAGATCCAATCTACCCCACTATTTTCTGCTACCTTGGCAATTTCTTCTTGATTTGTAATGTACATTAACTTTAAGGCCATTTAGGGATTCCTTCTTTCCTCTATGGTTGCTGCTACTTCAGAATTTTGACCTTCCCCTGTAACCTTTGTAGCAGTTTCACCAACATTAACGTTATCCTTCATTGCTAGAACTTTTAAGATTGTTTTGAAGAATACTTTTAAATCGAACCATAATGAAAGGTTCTCAACATATGCAACATCATACTCAATCCTTTTATTCCATTGAACTTCCTTCCTACCATTTACCTGTGCCCAACCTGTAACACCTGGTCTAACATTGAATCTCTTTTTTTGCTCTTCAGTATATTCGTCAAGAGGCCAAGGATGGTAAGTTAGAGTTGGTCTTGGCCCTATTATTGACATATCGCCTTTAATGATATTAACAAACTGAGGAAACTCATCAATGCTGGTCTTCCTAATAAATTTACCGACTTTTGTAACTCTAGCATCACCTTTCGTTTCATATACACCGCTTTTTTCAGCACCAACGCACATTGAGCGGAATTTATAAATCTTGAACACTTTCCCATATAAACCAAGGCGTTCTTGCTGAAAAATTACTGGTCCCTTAGACTCTAATTTGATAGCAATAGCTACTATTAACAAGATAGGTAAAAGTACTGTTAGGCCAGTTAAAGATAAAACAATATCCAATAGCCTTTTAATTTTTTTATAAATCATAATAAGTTCAAACTCCTTTTTTCTTTTTTATTTTTACAGAGTGGGACTTAATTTTTATAATTATATTTAGTAGGTTTAGGACTTACTTGGAATCCTCAGTACTTTTACTCCAACCAACTTCTAAACCACTAAAATTGTTATCTAATTCTGATATTCACCTCGTAATATCTATTCAATCTACCTTACGAATTCGAAATAGATATCCATTTCTTTAATACCCTTATCCCACATTGCTTTCAGTACGTTATCTAAGCTCGATAGTCAGTTCCCTTTCCCCACTCAATCAATAGAGCACATTTCCCTCATCTTATGTAGCAACTCTATACTCTCCTCCACCTCTACAAAAACGGTACATCACTCTCATCATCATCTTCATCATCATGCTCACTACACTCCACTTCCCCATCAACATAATGATAAGTCCCACCTATCGGACAAACATATTCACCATGTTCAAGTAAAAACGAAGTGAATATAGCTTCACTATGGTCTTTAGCCTTCAACATTAACTCCCGATGATACCTCTTTTCTAACTTGGAAGAATTAACATCATAAACCTCAGCTTCTGTTTTCTTGATATTCCCCAACACAGAAGGTTCTACTATTGCTGCCAGTATTTCGAAAAGTGTCATCATATCACTTTTCCTAAAAAGCCTTCAAGAATTACATACACCAACTTTCAAATGTTTTTAAACAACAAATATAAAAGGGCATCCAACCCCACCTCACACCAACGACAATCCTATCTAAGGCAGTCTCCCACCCACAGTGCAACCGAGTGCCTCCATTGATAAGGGTAAGGAGACATCACCACCCATTTACAAACAGAAAACCTATCCCTGAAGCGATGTACAGGTAAATAGGTTTTCTGTTTGTAAATCCCTGTCCTTAAACAGGGATCTTAGTCTTGCTAAGATGCTGTATTTCATTTTCTCTATTGTTCGCAACCAACAATAAGTAACTTCTAATTTCCTCAATACTCATATCCGAAAAATTACTCAAGAAGTAACCCAACACAGTTTCCTCTTTGAGACTCGCTTTCCCAATATGTATCTTAGGAAACACATTCTCTTTATGAATCTCATCCTCATTCAGAAGCTCTTCATACATCTTCTCCCCAGGCCTGATTCCCGAGTAACGGATACCAATCTCATCAATGGAGTATCCAGAAAGTGTAATCAGGTTCTTTGCCAGATCCACGATTTTAACTGGCTCTCCCATATCAAGAACAAATACTTCCCCACCTCGGGCTAGAGTACCAGCCTGGATAACGAGTCTGGATGCTTCCGGGATGGTCATAAAGTAGCGCGTCATATCAGGATGCGTAACCGTAACCGGTCCTCCAGCCTGAATCTGTTTCTTGAATAGTGGAATGACACTGCCTCGACTGCCAAGGACGTTACCGAAACGTACGGCGACGAACTTCGTTTGACTTTCCTGGGCCAGCTGCTGGACGACCATCTCTGCGAAACGTTTCGTTGCACCCATAACGTTGGTCGGGTTGACGGCTTTGTCGGAGGATACCAGTACAAAGGTTCCCACTCCGAATGTGTCGGCCGCTTCTGCGACGTTTTTGGTGCCGAAAATGTTGTTCTTTACGGCTTCTTCCGGGTTTCTTTCCATTAAAGGCACATGCTTATGCGCCGCTGCATGGTAGACGACGTCCGGTTGATATTTTTCCATGATCGTGAACATCTTGTCCCGGTCTTGTATGTCTGCGATTTCCGTCAGGATTGTGAATGCTTCATTATATGTTGAACGAAGCTCCATTTCGATCGTATAGATACTGTTCTCCCCATGACCCAATAGAACAAGTGTCTCTGGATTAAAGTTTGATATCTGACGACATATTTCCGAGCCGATGGATCCTCCTGCGCCGGTTACGAGGACTGTCTTTCCTGTAATCGATTCAGAGATGCTCTTCATATCGAGTTTTACCGGCTCACGGCCGAGAAGGTCTTCCACTTCGACGTCACGGAACTCGTTGACAGATACTTTTCCAAGCATCAGATCTTCTAGCATCGGGATGATTTGAGTCTTCGCTTCAGTCTTGCCACATTCCTTGTAGATCGTATTGATCTCTTTTTTACCTAAAGAAGGAATCGCTATGATGATATTTTCGATCTCATTCTTTTCTACGATGGACTCAATATCAGTCACATCCCCTAGCACAGGGATACCAAGGATCTGAAGCCTTTGTTTTTTTACATCATCGTCCACAAAAGCAACTGGCTGTAGATCTGCTTCACGGTTTTGAAGCAATTGCCTTGCAACCATCGTTCCCGCTGCACCTGCACCGACAATGAGGGTTTTCTTCTTATCAGTCCTTGTCTTGCGGTAATAATCACGGAAAAGACGGAAAGAGAATCGTGAACCGCCAATCAGGATCATATGAAGCATCCAAGTGATGATGAGAACCCTGACGTACACGTTTTCAACGACAAAGAGCTGGACAAACCCCGTAACCGCTACGGAAAAGGTGACGGCCTTCAGTATTCCGATCAGTTCCCCGACGCTCGCGTACTGCCAAGCATTATGATACAACTTATAGGAATAAGCGAATAAATGATGCCAGATGATCAGGCTTAATGAGCTTAGCAGCAGCGTTCCCCTACTGAAGATATTCATTTCAGGATTTAACATCCAAAAGCTTATGTAGATCGAAGAAAGAACAATCAAGGAATCTACCAGGATTAATAAGGAAAGCCGCTTTTTGTACGTCACAAATCCCACCCCCTTTTCAATATGTTGTAAGAATTATAGTAATATAGTCATGGTGTCGGTCAAAAAAAGAGGAGGACAAGCCTGCCCCTTATTTTGTTCCATAGTAATAGTAATAAGAACTATCCTTTTGCTTCTTCCTATTAAGGACAACACCCAAAAGTTTAGCTTTTGCAGATTCCAATAGTTCTTTTGCCTTTACGGCACTGTCCTTATCGGTAGATCCGCTTCCAATGACCAGGATGGTCCCATCACACTGATTGGCAAGTACTTGCGCGTCCGTTACCGCCAATACTGGAGGAGTATCAAAAATAATCATATCGTAATGCTGATATGCTGCCGTCAACAGCTCTTCCATCGCCCTTGAACTTAAAAGCTCTGCCGGGTTTGGAGGGATCGGCCCACTTGTGAGAATATCCAAGTTTGCAATACGGGTACTTTTAATGGTCTCCATCAACTCGGTTTGCTTCGTGAGCACAGTTGTGAGCCCTTTGAAGTTCTCCTGTTGGAACGTATAATGCGCTGTCGGCTTACGTAGATCCGCATCTATGAACAGGACCTGTTTCCCTTGCTGGGAGAACACCACTGCCAGGTTACTAGCTGTCGTGGACTTCCCTTCAGATGGGCCCGAAGAAGTCACCATCATAGAACGTAGCTCCTGATCTACAAGGGAGAACTGGATATTTGTCCTAATGGTACGATATTGCTCTGAGATCGGAGACTTCGGAAGCTTATCTGTGATTAGATGGCGGCTTGTCTTTGCTACTGTACTTTGTTTTCTGTTTCTTTTTCTATTAAGAGCCAACCGTCTCACCTCTCGTTCTTGCTTTTCTCATTGCTTCCTGCGCTAGCTGAATATCCTTATCTTCAATAACCGTAATGGTACCGAGTACAGGTAATCCTAATAGCTTTTCTACATCCTGCTCACTCTTTACGGAGTTATCCAGATATTCCATGAGGAACGCCAGACCGACACCAGCCATTAATCCCACTACCATGGCTATTGCCATATTAAGTACAGGTTGTGGCTTGACAGGTGATGGATTTTCACCGATTTGAGCTGGTGAAAGGATGGTTACGTTGTCTACATTCATGAGTTCCACAATTTCTGTTTGAAAAACTTCCGCTGTGGTATTTGCTATTTTAGCGGCCATCGCAGCGTCTGGATCTTGAACCGTGATTTTTAATACTTGGGCGTTCCCTTCATTTCCAACTGTAATTTTGGAGTTCAAGGAGGCTACAGTTTCTTCACCGTTTAATTCCTAGCTGACTATTTCTAAAATAGCCGGGCTTTTAATGACAATGTTATACGTATTGATAATCTCTATATTGGAACGGATCTGGTTGACATCAACCGTACCTTGTTCAGATTTTGATTGGTTCACTAATAGCTGAGTAGAAGATTGATAGATTGGTGTGAGCAGGAAATAGCTGACTACTCCACTTGTCGTTGTTGCGATAACAGTAATGAGGACGATAAGCCAAAGACGTTTCTTTATGGTTTGAAATAATTCCTTGAGACTAATAGTTTCTTCCATGTTGACCTCCAATATAGATGTTCGATGATTAATTTTTGGTATTTTAGCAAAATTCTTTTTCTACCTACAAGAAACTATTATAAGTTACTTTAACTGACATATCTACATGATAAATGTAATTTGTTTGTAATAAAAGTGGAAAAATGATGAAAGCGGTATTATTTTCGGAGTAAATATTGACATTTATATCGTTTTATGTCGAATGACGTCAGATGTTTGTCGAATAGATATGAATTGCAACTATTTTGCATATAAGTGAATAAGAGACAGGCAACACTTTAAGGGGAGATTATCCATCATGCGGAGACGGCGACAACGACAGCAGTTTATCCTTTTACTGCTTGGGGCAGGTCTATTAGGTATCATTATTTACTTATTCACCTCTATATTAATTAGCGCAGAAGGCAAAGCGGAGAGAGTGGTAGAGGATTTTTATTCTTATGAAGCAGAGGGGGACTATGGTCGTTCCTGGGAGCTCTTGCATTCCTATGTGCAGGAGAGGTTTCGCCGTGGTGCCTACATACAGGATCGGGCTCACGTATTTAATGGACATTTTGGTGCAGAGACATTTAAATATGAGATTAGTGACGCCAAGAAGGTCAAAGAGTGGAAAGTCGAGAAGGGCGGGAAGACCTTTGATACGGCCTACGAGTTTGAGGTAGAGCAGACATACAGGGGAAAGTACGGGCATTTCTTGTTTGTTCAGTATGTGTATGTGGTGAAGGAAGAGAAGGAGTGGAGGATTGTTTGGGATTACAAGTGATCTATGGGACTAATCTATTGTCACGCGGGTCACTGGGAACTGGTCCCACATTTTTGCATAACAATAGGGACAGTAAACACTGTCCCCCGCTTTTTGAAAGATTACTGCTGGTCGTCCCCAGTATCCTCTTCCATGTTCTCTTCGTCTTGCTCCATATCTTCTTCCATGTTGTTCTCATCTTGTTCCATATCAGGATCCATAGGCTCTTCCGCAGGAGGCTGCTCGTTCTCAGGTGGTGGAACATCCTCGTTATTTGCTGCACATCCAGTGATCAACATTGCCGCTAACGCTGTACCAGTTAATTTAATTAACATTTTGTTCATTCTAACCTACTCCTTTCGCATATGGGTTTTATCAATGAAGACCTTTAATGCTTTTTTCGTTTGGTCCCTTTTTATATTCCCCAATATTCGTAAAAGATTGCATAAATGAACAAATTTTTTCTTTTTACGACTTTTGGCCTAATGCGAACATCATTTCCAATTCACAGACCAATTGCCCATCGACCGTTGCGACTCCTTTTCCTTTACCGATGCTGCCGCGTACGCGTGTCATTTCTACTTCAAGGCGAAGCTGGTCTCCAGGGATGACCTGCTTCTTGAATCGGCAGTTGTCGATGCCTGTGAAGAAGGCAAGGCGTCCTTTATTTTCTTCTTTTTTTAGCATTGCTACCGCACCGACTTGAGCCAAAGCTTCCACAATAAGAACCCCAGGCATTACCGGGAATTCAGGAAAGTGTCCGTTGAAGAACTCCTCATTGGCAGTTACATTCTTAATCCCGATTGCACGTTGGCCTTCTTCGATTTCTATTATCTTGTCCACTAACAGGAACGGATATCTATGTGGAATGATTTCTTTTATCTGATTGATGTCTAACATTTTTATGACCTCCTACTAATAGTTACTTACAATTATATACGAAGGCATAAAAAAGAGGAAGTCTTTGTATCGACTTCCTTACTCTTTGTTGACGAGGTCTAAAATATGCTGCCAGGTACTTTTGTCGAGGACATCCATCGGACTGCCGCCGCCTAGTACGCCGTAGCCGAACATTGCACCAGCTATTGCAGCTATCACCATGACACCCAATACAATCACTATTCTTAACCAGATTGGAATGAGACGTATCCGCCATTTCAAGCGCTTGGGTTTTTCTTCACTGGCAGCCGCTTCTTCTCTTTCCTGTTTTGCTTTATTTTTTTGAGCTTTGCGCAACTCTTCCCTTGTTAAGCTCTCTTGTCTTGCTTCGTTTTGTTCCATTGCGCAACCTCCTTTTACCTATGGATTTCTATCTTAAGATTTCAGGCCGTTTACAAGCCCCATCATCTGATCGGCAAATTGAACAGACTTTGCGTTAAATTGATAATTCCGCTGCATTAATGTCATTTCTGTCAACTCTGACGCTAGGTCCACATTGGACTGCTCGAGCATGCCCTGTTGGAGACCAATGCCGTTACGCTGAGGCCCATTAATATCGTTTATTATATCATTTGCGTTTCCAATTTCGTCATTCGGCAGAGCAAATAGTGAACCAGGTCTTGCTTCGAGCATTTGCGGGCGGATCACTTGGGTGATGCCTAGCTCACGTGCGATCGCAGTACCGTTGTTCAAGGATGCAGAAAGGATGCCGTCTGGCTGAAGCTTCACTTCCTTGATGTTTTCAGGGAAGATGATTTGATCGCCAATGCTGTCCAGTACAGGATGGCCGTCTGCATTGACAAGCATCACTTCATTGTTGTTGATCGGCGACAAGTAGAATACACCATTTCTTGTGTATTGCGTGCTTGTCTGACCGTTTTCGGTAACCTGGACGTTGAAGAACTGGTCTTCCTTCGTTAGAGCAAAGTCTAACATACGACCCGTCGTTTTTAAAGCGCCCTGTGTGAGGTTAAGCTTAGTTTGGCTTAAGCCGGCACCAGTGGCAAGACGAATTCCTGCAGGAGTCTGTCTCATCGTTTCGTATTGACCTAGAGGCTGGTTGTTAGCCTGTTGGGCAAGCAGCTCCTGGAAGGATGCGCTGCGGTTTTTGTAGCCGATTGTATCGACATTTGCCACATTGTGTCCGATCAGGTCCAATTGCTTTTGTAGATTGTACATCGTGTTTGTGGCGTTATGCATGATTCTGTTCATCTATATATTCCTCCGTAATGTTCGTTCGTGAGGCTATGTGGACGGTTAGTTGATACGACCAATTTCATTTGCCGCTTTTTGCATGCTCATGTCATAGGCCTGGATGATTTTCTGGTTCGCTTCAAATGCCCGGTAGGCAGATGTCATGTCGCTCATCGTCTGAGCGGAGTCAACATTGGAGCGCTCGATATGGCCTTGCATGATCTGGAAACTGATGTTCGGGTTGTTGTTGGCATTTGTCAGTTGCTGGCCTTCTGATGCTCGGAACAGGCCGTTGCCGTCTCTGATCAGTTCGTTCGCGTTATTGGCAAGGGCGATGCCGATTCTGGCTTGTGGAGTGTTGTCCACAAGGATGGTTCCGTCCGGTTGCAGTGTGAAGGCGCCTGCGTTGATTTGGATTCGGTTGTTGTTTTCATCCAGAACGTAAAGTCCGTTGTTTGTTGTCAGGTAGCCTTGGGAATCTAGAGTGAAGTTCCCGTTTCTTGTGTATCTCGGTGTGCCGTCGGTATTTTCCACTGTAAAGAAGACATAAGCATTTTCCGACAGGGTCTGGTTCAGGATGGCAAGATCTGTGCTGTTTCCTGTTGGACGCATGTCCCCTTGTGTGAACTTTGGTGCGATGTCTTGGACATAGACACCTGTGTTGATTGGACCGATAAGTTGGTTTTGCGCGAATTTTAGCGGTTTTGTGGTAGGAACGCTCGTCACGTCCAGTTTACTCAAAAGCATTTCCGGAAACGCGCGAAGTGATGACTGGTCTGCTTTATAGCCTGGTGTGTTTGCGTTGGACAGGTTATTGGACAGCAATTCCATGCGGCGCTGCTGGGAGATCATACCGGCGGTTGCTGTGTGGAAGCCTCTTAACATTTTGTTTCACCTCTTAGTTTGACGTACAGTTTTATCTAGGTTCTATTATAGTACATAATTGGAAATGTCGATATATGTAATTTTGTGAATGTTTACTTATTGTGGGAGGAATGAAGGTTTATTTTGAGGATAAAAAAAGGTTTCATCCCCTTAAAGGGATGAAACCTCTACACTATTCTGCGTTTGGCTATTGTTTGAGGTTGTGTTTTTATCACCCGTGCCGGATTACCGCCGGCAATTGAATAAGCAGGAATGTCCTTACAGACCACGCTTCCTGCAGCAATGACAGAGCCTTCCCCTATCGTAACACCTGGAAGGATGATCGAGTTGGCGCCAATCCATACATTGTCCTTGATTGTTACCGGGGAGGAATCACCTGTAGTATTGATGCGGTTTGCCACATCATCAAATGACAGGTCATGTCCGCTTCCGTCCATGATGTTGCAGTTGGCAGCGATCAGACAGTTATGACCGATTGTTATTTTTTCGTAGGCGTGGATGCATGTTCCATGGATCCTTGTGTTATTGCCGATTCTTATTTCAGAACCTTGACGGTCAGAGAATAGCTTTACAGGGGAATGCATGTTGATATGGTAGCCCTTGTTGGAAGAGTTTAATGTAACCCCGTCTCCGAGGACCACCCTCCCGCCGTTTCTGATGTCAATCATGGGCATGCCTGCTAACTGGAGACTTTCCCCATAGGTTAATCCTTTTATTCTGTTTAACCAGAATAGCTTTATTTTACAGATAATATCTTTGATTAATCGTTTCATCCTGCTTGCCTCCCCTGTTCTTTCATCTGTGTTGTGAGTTGAGATCTATGGTAGTTCAGCTTGTTGGTAAGGGATTGCTTTAATTTTTCGTCCAAGCAGTCTTGGATGAGTATTTCGTGGTACATTGCTCTAATTTTGTGCCATGCAGTTTTCATTTTATGAAGCATGTTAGAAGCACCTCCGAAGGTATTGGTCTTTCTTATATACCCTTCGTTTGGGTTTTGTAACTAGTGGGGGGATTTTATATTAAGGGTTGGTTACAGATTGTTACGAAGGATTGCTATATGTCGAATTGTGAAATGTTTGGTGATTGTATGGAGGATGGAGGAGTTCGTTTTGTTGCATTGAGATGTTTTGATTTTTGTGTGGTTTAGTTAAAGGGCTTGGGACCCTTTTTTCTTGAGGGGGTTTTGTTGTAGTTTTTGAATGTTTCGTTGGGTAGGATGCTTAAGACCGGGGTCAGACCCTTGCGGCTTCTTTGGGGTTTAGGTTGCGAGGGTAGGATGGGCAGAGTTGTGTTTAGGTTATTTTTGTTTTGAAGGGTCAGACCCCATAGGAGTGTGTTCTTTAGATTTTTTGTTTCTTGAAGCTCGAAGAGCTGTTGGGATGTGTATTTGCATTAAAGAAAGCGGCCATTTTTTTGGCCGCTTTTTTGGTGTTAGCTGATTGCTTTGTTTTGTTTTAGGAGCCAGATGATTGGGTCTGCGCTGTTGTGTTTGTTTTTGGATGTTGCTTGGGATAGGGAGGTGGAATAGAAATATTGGTGGTTGCTGAATTTGCTTTCCACTTGTTTTACAAAGAATTGGTATCCCATGGAGGAAAGGAAAGATTTACAGCTTTCGTTTACGGTGTTTGTACCGGGTTCGGCACTTGCAGCGCTGACTTCCCTGGAGGATATCATCTCGTCTAATCCGTAGGCATCCACTTTGTTTATCACGATTGCAATGGGGATGTTCAATTTTTTCGTTTCTTTGATCCCCATATTTTTTGAAAGATGGACCATCAGCTTGTCGAAGGTGTCATCCAGAAGGTCTCTTGCTCTGTTGGCGATAGCCGGATCATCAGTAAGCTGTTCCTTGTATGCTTCCGCAAGATCAGGCATCGCGAATGGGTCGATGATCAATACCAATCCGTTCAAATAGCTATAATAATGGTGCAGCGCCAGTTCCTTTGTATTGTTATATGCTTCCCCTGCTGGGTCATAGATATAAAGGAGCTTGTCGTTTCTCCATTTCTTGCTGGATAGCTTGATATTCATGGCGAGCGGCTTGTTGTTGATTGTCTTCATCGGAAATGACCCTTGCCTCATGCCCACTACATGTTGTTCATGCTTGAGTTTTTCTTCTTCATAAAGGAAATCCGCCTCAAACCCGCTTTCTGCAGCCACCCCTTCTTGCAGATTCCTTATCATGGAAGTGACAAAGGTTGTCTTGCCTGAAGAAGGGCTCCCAATCACAGAGACGCAGAATGGAGTCGCTTCTTTCACCCGCAGCGTCTTCTGGCATCCTTTACATTTTGCCTCCAACTGTTGGCGTTGTGTATAGTAAGTTGCAGGCAGCACCTGGCCACACTGACATTTCCTTTTTCTCACACCAAACAATCCCGGGCGCAAGTTCGTATGGGAGACACCACAGCCATAACAAACATAATCGGGAAGTTCCGATTTATGATAACAGCTGGGGCAGACGGTCTCGATTTTTTTACTCTTCAGGCGGAATTGATCCAATATGTAAAAAACACCGAGGTATAGGTAGGTACCAAGAGAAATCACGCCACAAACAAGGAAATGAAGAATGGAACAGCACACTAGAAAGAGATAGCCGATCAAGAGAGCGGTATAGGCGCTTATTCGCATCGTTACATAAGGGATCAGTCCCAGACTGAATCCATATATACTCTTTAAGCGATTCGAGCGCTGAATGAACTTCTTCATGCTGAACGTATTCGCTTCCACAGTATGACGGTAGACACTTCTTATGTCATGGAACGCCTTTTTCATCCAATAAATTTGATAAGCAGGCTGTACATTCCTCCTTGCCTCTGTTTCCGTTTGTTTAGAAGCATACATCAGGAGCATCGATTTATAATTCATCATCGCCCTGTATAGTCCCCACATCACTCCGGTTCCTACCTGAACAGGAAGGGTCAAGAAAAATACTGGAATCAGTCCGATAAAATGAAATCTCGGTTCATCTGAACTCGTTTTTGAAAAATAGTAAGGTACCACACTCACCACATACCCCACCGCGACATGAATCCAGAAATGCTGTACGATTCCATAAGTGATGAGATCTATGTCCTGAAATGCTTCCAGGGAGAAAGGGATATCTGCTTCCAAAAAGAAAGCAATCATATGGTACAGATAAAAACTCATGAAGCTGTACATAAAGCCACTCAAGAAGGCTGGCGGAGCTTTGATGAATACGACAAATACGATCAATAAAGCAAGGTAGATATAGCTGCCTTCAGATACATCCCCTGTGGCGATATAATAGATGGCCGGCCAAAATGCCCATATGAATGCCGAATATCCCAAGATGGTAAAAATGGGTCTTGTTGTATATAATCCAAGCGCCAAAAAGAGCAAGGTCCCTGATATCCCCATGAGAAATTTGAAACTCAAGGAATCGATATCTGTCGTCCAGTAGGCCAAGCCAGGTACTAATAAAAGTATATTCAATGCAAGAAAAACTTTCTCAAAACTGCGTCTCATACCACTATCCCCTCTCCATCAACGCTTTCCAATGATCTTCTTCATGGAGCGGGAGAAAATGTTCCCTTGCTGCTTTTCTACTTCTTTATAGATGGCACTCCACTTCTTCTGCAGTGATACATCCCGATCCAGCCCTTTTATCAGGTCATCCACCTTCTTTATTTCAGAAGGGTAAGCAAGAAGATATTCTTTCATTTGCATCTCCACTTTTTTCGTTGGGGCTTGTTTCTCCCTGTGGTATAGATAGAAGCACTCTACAAAAAAATTAGGGGAAAACTTCATTTTGTTATTCTCCCTAGCTTCGGTCAACGCTTCAAAAATCAATGGCCGGAACATCTCCCTATCCATCTTTTCTATGAGGGTAGTGATGATGGTTTTTCCTTTATAATACTCATCTATCAGGACCGGAAGCGACCACACAAGAAATTCTTTATATTCCCTCTCGTCCAACGCCTGGATATTTACAGTCAGAAGCTTGCTTGACCTTTCAGGATCCTTTTGACGAACAGAAAGTATATAGAAGATTAAAGCAAGCTTAGGGTGATGAATGCCGGTCACTTCTTTGTATTTCTCATGGAAAAGCTGCAGGAAATCCTGATTTGATTCCACATACTCATCATGAAAAGGGATTTCCCACTCGCCTTGCAGCAATAAGCCTTTCAAAAGGCCATATTTATCTAGTGCCGTCGGAATGGTAGTATCCGCAAAAAGGCGTTCCATTTCAAACAGACTCTTCTGGTTGATAGCGGAATTCTTGTATAAGGTCAGAATCTTTTTCAAGTAGTAACTAAGATACTTTTTATATGGATACATTTCTTTTACATAGCTTTTCACATAATCCGTTTTGTTCCCTGCAGCCTCAAGGTTCTTGACATAAGCTCTATAGAGCCATTCCCGTCCGATTTCCTCTTGCTCAAGAACTTCATAGGCATCCTTCAACCATGCGGCGTCTTCTGCTCTTCCGCGCAATGCATTTTCCAATACATGCATGACAGTGAATTCGGATGCGCCCCTGCTTTGCCAAAACAGCATACTTTTCGCAAACAGATACCCATTGACTTCCTTATAAAGCGTCGAGTCTTTGGATAGATCGCCCACGATGAAAAGCTTCTGGCTCTCATAAAGGCTCTCCCACGCATACCCTTCTTCCACTACCATGTCGATCACTCGTTTATGATAGAAATCCATTTTTTCTTTATGAGTGAACTCCCTTAATGCCGCCCTTCTTTCATCGAGCCTTTCTGGATGCAGAAAAGCTTCATGAAACGTCCGACGCTCTTTCATCGGATCATAAACTTCACAGAAAAACTGCTCTATGTTCCTGATGGTGGCTGTATCTTCTGCATTCGTCATCAAGTCGTCTACAACCTGAAGGAAGAAGTCTACCGCCTTTTCAAGATGGGGGGCTTTTTTTGTTTTATTTGCAGATTCAAAAAGGAATAAAGCAATTTCCCTGCCCGTCGGAATATCACATCGTGAGGCTATATCGTAAAGCTGTTCGGCAGACAATCGATCCATAAAATGAGAAGTCCGTTCCGGTCGCAAATACTTACGCGCAAAACTTATTCCCTCCAACCACTCCTTGGTGCTTAACAAACTTTTCCCCGCATGTTCCATCTCATAGAGAACGATGGCACTATCGATTTCCTCATTTACCTTTCTGTAATCAAAGTTAGTGAAAAACTCCTTGATTTGGTTAAGGAAAGAGGAATCTGTAGCAGCACGTTCCGAATAGGTAAAGGTCTTTGGTACAGCGTTGTCTCTGGAAGGTACGTTCATATTAAAGACATAATATTGATTTGCATGATCACGAAAATTGAATCGTGTTCCTTTGTCCATCGTTCCATTTATTACAAAGTTTTCCCGCTCCGGGTCGAAGGAGTAGGTAGAAAAGAATAAGGAAGAGGCTATTTGTATTGGAAAAGACAAACGAATGGCCGCTATCCAGAATGGGATATTAGGCGTTTCATCTGTCAGGTATAAAGAACCAGCCTGACCTTTTTCTGCAATCAGAACATCCAGCATCTTTTTCAGTTGTGCTCTTCTGTCCCCGGAGTCCAAGAACTGATCTACCTTTGAAGGGGTAACATCCCCACCTTTAGTTATTGCAGACAAAGAAGGTAGGGGGGCAGGCTCCCTGTCGACCAGTTGTTCCTCCATCGTCAGGCCCTTTCGGAATGTTGGGGAATTGTATAACAGTACCGGATCAAACGGCCATTCTCCTTCATCAAGGATGATGGCATGGGAGAAATAATTCCCATACCTCCCGGAATAATCCTTGCCGGTATATACGGATTGACACACGCCATGGCGCCCGCTGCTTAATTGAAAAGTGGAAAAAGCCATCGGAAATGCTTGCTTGATCTCTTCTTCCGTTGGATGACCAGGTAAATGGGAGGGCGGAATATATACCCCATATCGTTCTATCTCCAGTATTTCTTGTTCCGATAATCCCTCTGATGCAGCATAAACCTGAAACCCGCTACCTGGAGTCCTTCCCCTTTGACACGAGGTATAATAGAGTTGTAAAAACTTCATTCTTCCACGCTCACTTTCTCTTAACACCCTTAATGATTTTGTGCTTGTATAATAACCAGAGGAACGGGTCTTCCACTCGATATGGATTGAAATCTTTTATTTTCATGTCAGAATCGGGATTATGCCCCAATGAAGAAAAACCGAAAAATCCATAGTCCTTGAAGTTTGTTTCCAACGCTCTCGTCATCCCTGTGTGCGTCCATTCCTGTACAAGCGTTTCGATCTCCGAATGGACATTTTCAAAGTCCCTCAGATCAAACGCACCATTTGAATGACAGCTTGGGAAATTCAAGGCACTCGATGGATCCAAGATTTTTTGGACTGCATCGATCTTTGAAAAGCCGATAGCCAAAGGAATTTTGATTTTTTCATTTTGCTTCAAGTTCTTCGCTTTTCTTATAAGATTGGTCAGGCGGAAAAGGATTTCTGAGCTGTCCGTGTTCACATTCGGCAATCGGACATCATTATGCACCGATTCCCTGACAGAGTCCAACTGCAAAGGATCTAACAACAAGATGATCCCTGCAGAATTATAAATATATTTATTGACAGTAAGCATCGTATTCTCATCATTCAAGTCCTCCCCGGCCGCATCAAAAAAGGCAAGGGTAATCACTTTATGGATCACAGTTTTATTGAGGACATTCTTCTTGGTGAATTGCAGCGTATAAAGCAACGGGGTCCTTACCCTTGAATCTGAACGACCCGAATGTGTCGCGTGGATGGTCTCTTTTCTCTTGAAAATCGGAGCCCAGAAATCATCCCGATAACGATTGATCGTCTCATCATCGATCGGATGCAGATTGCATTCATAGTTATGGCCGATTTCACGCTTTATTTTATCGATAAGGACAGAAATAAAGTGGCTTTTACCTGTTTCTTTTGCCCCTATCACCGCAAATATCATATCTTCATATTGCCCGATGGTGGAAGGCAACTCCGAATGACAGCTAGGGCAGATCCTTAAGGTAGAGTTCCTCGCACACTGGTCGCAGTCCGCATCCTCCGGCATCCCCTTGAAGAATTGGTTCAGTCCGTTCCCTTCCTTGCTTGGACTGAACACATGACCCATCATGCTGGCCCTATTGTGCCCCTTGAACTTGGATAGCACTTCATCAGGCTCTTTGATGCAATCTTCCGTTTCACTGTTGCATCGGAACTTCACATCCTGCAACTTATGCTTATCAAAGCAATAAGGACAGATATAATCTTTTTTCAACATTGTCTTCACAGCCATATTCTCATACCTCATACTTCTTTTATTTTCTTCTTTCTAAAAGAGCTTCAGGGCGTCCTTCCCTCCCATTGTCTGCAAACGGACCTTAGGCGCTTCCTTTTCATTGATAAAAAATAGCTTCGCGTAATAATTCTTTTCAAAATTTTCTTGTGGAATGGTCTCACTGAAAGTTCCCTTCACCTCTGGATGGTCCATGATCCGGAAAATCTCTTTACCGTCATTTCGATGCATCGGAAGGCCCCCTTCTTTTTTCACCAGTACAAGGCCGGGCAGGGTGACAGCCGTATCGGTATAGAGAGAGAGCTTTAATTTTTTCTTGAAGAAGCTTGAAGCGGATATTTCATAACTGATATCAACCGGCTTGGTATTCATGCACAGATAATCGGCACCATTGGAATAGACTTCTTTGTCATTTTCTTCATAAACGGTATAGATCGTAATGAAGTAGTTTTGTTCATGGCCTGGTATCTTATATCCTTTGAGCACCTGATAGCTCCCTTTGGCAATTTGTATCTTTGAAGCATTCGGGTCATCATGTGCGATCGGAAAACTGTCCTTTCTATATGCGACAATGACGCGACTGATCTCTTCCGGCCAGTCCCACTGTATGACGAGCGAATCCTTCTCTACTTTATGGAAGATACCGCTGACTTCCGGGTGCACTTTTGACACCACCATCTCTCCGAACACTGCCGCCTCCTCATTATATGAAACCGGAATGAAGTAGACAGGCTTTTTCAGATTCACTTTCGCAAAACCTGTATTCTTTGCGGAAAGTTCCACCTTATCTCCAAGTTCCGCCATCTTCTCCGGCGCACACACTTCACCTTTCTTAAAAGGAAATGGCTTGGTAGAATAGAAGACTTGGATTCTTTCATCTGTTTCCGGGACCGTAATGGTGACTCCACCGACTTCCCTTTTCATATAGAGTGCACCGATCGGTTTTGGCATCCTGATTGCTTTGGAAAATTGGGAAATGCCTTCTGAATAAACGGTGTCATTGCCGCCCGGGAACGTGACAACTATCAGAAATCCGTATTTTTTTCCAAAGACAACCGTATCGTCTTTCATACCTTTAAGGGATACATTCTCAAGTTTGACTCCATCATTTCTTCCTTTAGGTATTTCGCCTTCTTTGCGCCATACTTCAACAGAGGTCGCGCCTTTTGGAGCCTTCCATTTCATTTCAATCATGGTATCTTCCTGATGGATCACCACATCTTGCACATCAGGGCGCAGGAGAATCGGCCCTTGCAGCATACCGTTTTCGGAAATCGATTTCCCCCGTACAGAAAAGATGCTGTAATAATATGCATGACCTCCGATTGCACTTGTATCAATAAAAGTACACGATGGTCCTTCCTGGACGATTTCTCCATCTGAACTGTGCTCGACCGGATGATCTTTCTTCCTGACCACACGGTAATGGATGGTTCCTGGTGATGCACTCAGATCCCATTTCAAATGAAGTTGTGACGATATTGTCATGACCTGGATACTTTTTGGTGCATCCGGCGGCCACTTTTCAATCATTTCATTGGCCTCTTTACAGTCTGCAGCCACTTCAAGCGCTCTCATATAATACTGAATGGCCTGCTTTTCATCCTGGATGCCCCTTGCCCGCCTAAGCAGGGATTCAGCAGAATGGATCCTGTCCCTGCATTCTTCATCCAGATTCTGAAAAGGAAATTCCGCTTGAGATCCTATTTTCAACTTGATCAGTTCACTTCTTGCTGTGTAATATTGCTTGTTCTCCATCATCTCTAGGATGCTACTGATCTTTTCTTCCAGCTCGTTTTTCCTTCTGCCGATGACTTGCAGGCATCTTTTTGCCTCTCTATGATTCTTCCAGATGCTCAGAACCCGCTGATAGAGATATTCCGCTTCTTTCCACTCCTCCAAGGAAGAGTGAAAGTTCGCTTTTCGCATCATTTCATTGATGGCAAAGATATCTCCTAGAACAAATCCACAATCTCCACAAGCATGCGTCGAGGAAGGTGATACCTTTTTACAGCTTGGGCATTCGAGTTCAAGGGGGGATGAACACCTCGTACAATGTTTGTTTCTGTCTTTATTCACTAGTCCGCATTTCCCACATTGCTTTAAGGGCGTCAACACTGCACTTTTTTCACCATTTCCTATCGTCACATGGTGTTTCGTGCAATATTCTTTTACAAATCCCGAGACTTCCTTTTGCTGGATACCGAGATTCATTCCCTCTTGTATGAACTGTTCAAATACAATCGTATCCATCTTACCTGTCGAACAGGCTATTGCCAGTGGCTTTTCCAGAATTTCCAGCCGTAATAATGTCAGTGCCCGGTCGTACTCTTCCCGTTCTCTTTGGAGGATGGACTTGCAGTAGGATTGGAGTTTCGTCTCGTATTCTATTTTTGCGTCACGTTTTTTCCTTGAGAGCTCCACATATTTTTCATCCGCTTTGGCAATCAATGTTTCAGAGCTAGCCATGGGAGATTCCTGAAGAAAATCATAGATGCTCGGCACGCCTGAAGGATGCGGGGAGACAATGCCTATCGTCCCGCACAAATCTGCTATCTGTTTCGCCTTGGATACATCCACTTTCTTCTTTTCTTCTTTCTTGTTCCCTGAAGCCTTCTTAATGGGATGAGAAATCCTGCTCCTTACAGCAGTCTCGGCAAGCCCGAAGGTTTTAGCCATGTCGGTTGCTTCATGTTCATAGATCCATCCACGGCTTGAGAGAATCCTGATCATATTATCCAAAGATTCAAAGACCTCTTTTTCCTTGGCAAGCTTCTCTTCGTTTACTAGATTTATCGCTTCTTCTATTTCTCTTTTGCGTGAATCCTCTTTCGTAAAGACAGCTACCATATCATTTACAAGCGCCAGCTTCTCTCTTGCTTCTGTGCTTCTGCTAGGATGATTGCGCAGCTTGGACCATTCCGCTTTTTTCTTATTTATATGTGTAAGAAGCGCTTCTTCGTCTTCCAGCACATTGAAAACATCCAAATCAAGCAGTAAGTAATAGTTTTTTCTAGACATCGATGTATGTATCCTTTCACTTGAATATTCTTAGACCACCCTTTTTCTTTTTTGCAGAAACAAGGTCCTGACTGCTTAATACTTGAGCAATCTTCGAAAAGGATTCTACCAGCTCTGACAAATCGGTAAAGAGCGCACTCTCATCCGATGTGGCGATTTGTTGAAGGAACTTTTTATCCGCGCTTCCAAATCCTACTGCAATCACTTCTATCCCATCCAGGTGGCAGGATTCTGCTTTTGTGATAGCTTGTGCTTGATGGTCCCAAAGTCCGTCAGTGAGGACAATGAGGAATTTATATCCATCTTTCTTAGTTAATTGATTTTTCGCCTCGTAAAATGGATCATCGGAGTTTCCATACCCGGTCTCTTTGCGGCTAAAGACCCTGGCATATTCTTCTACACCCTCAATGAGTTCAGAATATTCTGATGTTAAATGTCGCAACACTTTCGTTCTATCGGCAAATCCAATCAGCCCGATGCTGCTGTGGGATAGATCCAGCTTTTTAATAAATTCCCTTGCAGCTTCCTGGGCTTCTTTCAGCGGTTTTCCGCTCATGCTTCCTGATAGATCCAGCGCGATGCATACAGAAATGTCAGGTTTCTGACTTACCACTTCATGTACCACCGGTGGGCGGCCCAGCCAACTTAAGTCCTCCGGGGCCTCGTGTTCTTCCGCAGGCAACACGATGCGATTTTTACTATCTTCGGCTGTGACCTTCACTATTCCGTTTTCATCATAAGAATAGGAAACTTCCAGTACCGCGAGGCCATCGGGGCTGTGGGGGATGCTATTCACGACATATTTGCCCACCACTGTACATTCTAAGGGGTCATTACTCTCCCCTTGTGTCGCAAAGACTTCCAGGCTGTTTCTTCTCCCCTGATAGGTCTGGATTTGATAGGTCTTCTTACGGGAAGAAGGAATAGGTTCATTTTTAGGTAAAATGATCGAATTCAGATAGCGATCGCCTTTTTTATTGATTGCGATCATCCCCAAACTATGGCTCATCACATCTTCCACTTGCTTTTTTCCACCTATAGAGAATTTCTTCCCTTTGGCCTGCCGTTGCAGCATATCCGCTTTTATCGCCGCCCCCAGGGCTACCGCTTCATCCGGATGGACCCCATTTAGAGCGTCCTGGCCTGTTTTTTCTTTTATGTATTGCGATACCATCGGCATTCTTGTCGAACCGCCCACCAATAAGACATGCTGCACCTCTTCCCACCTCAAGTTAGTTTGCGCCAATGATTGATTGGTGAGGCTCCATGTCCTTTCCATAAGGTCTTCTGTTAACTCTTCAAATTTCGAACGGGTTATCTCATAGCTGTCCCTTACTCCACCAAACACAACAGATATCTTTGTGGACATTCTATTCGTCAGGGCTTTTTTTGCCTGTTCGCCTTTTATGATCAAATCGTTCATCGTATCAAAGCTTGATAGAGGGTCCATGCCATGGTCATCCTGGAATTGTTCCGTTACATACGATACGATGCGGTCATCCCAATCTTTCCCGCCTAATGCATGGTCCCCTGCAGTTGCCAACACTTTGATCTTATCGGCAGACAAGTGAACAATGGTAACATCGAATGTCCCGCCACCAAGGTCATACACAACAAGTTTCTGATCCCTTGATTGGTCTATCCCATAGGCCAGGGCCGCCGCTGTGGGTTCATTGATGATGGCACTGACTTTCAGGCCAGCCTTTTCCCCAGCCAGCATCGTTTCTTTTCTCTGTTTGTTTTCAAAATAAGCAGGAACAGTGATCACTGCTTCCCTCACTGTTCCCCCAAGTTCCCTCTCTGCATCTTCCTTTAACTTTTTGAGTACAAGGGAAGCCAGATCAGTAGCCGAGTATTCACGATCATTAAAAAATTCCACAAAAGAATCATCGCCCATCGACCGTTTAAAAAATGAAGCCACATCCGTGTCACCGAAAGCCTGCTTCTCTTTTGCTTCCTCACCAATAATCGGCTCTTTATCACCAAAATAAACGACGGAAGGGGTCGTCGATTTCCCCTCCGCGTTCTTGATGATTTGCGCCTTCCCATGCTCATTCACATAACTGATCACCGAAAAAGTGGTCCCTAGATCAATCCCGATTGCATACTCCCTCTGCATTCCCATCAGCTCACTTTAACAGAGTTACTTCTTTCTATCGCTTCTTCCAGTTCTTTTCCAGAAATGACCGACTTTGTTTCAATGGCAGTGGTAACTTGGCGGTTTTCCGCTTTCTCCACTGCAAGCACTTCGAGACGACCTTCTTTATTCAACTTGAACGTCACGTCGATTTCCGCCCCTTTAGGCAGGCCATATGGCATATCCAAAGTCGCTGTCCCGATTTCCGTTGCAGCATCCACTTCGATCTGTTCATCTGACACTTCATTCTCTTTAATGACAATTTCCACGTTTTCCTGGTTATCGACCCTCGTTAAGAACGTTTGTGTCACTTCTGTCGGCACCTGGTCATTCTTAAAGATGATATTGATGACCATTTCCACGTCATCTTCATTGAAAGCGATGATACCAAAGCTCTTACTTGATACATCAATGATCGTCGTATTCAAGCTTTCTCTTACACTTCCGCCTAAATGGAATCTCTTTGCAACTTCCTCAGAAGCTTCTATTAATTTTTCCTGATCAGCCATGCTTGTATCACTGCCGGCCGTCAATGCTTCCGCTGCCCCACCATCTTCATTCACGATCCCATTATAGATCCTGATGATTTCTTCCTTGATGATGGACTGATGACCAAACAATGCCGCTCCTTTTGATACCGCTTCATCCGGATCAAAGGTCACTGGCAGCTTGCCGAATTCTTTCGTAATGGCCTCGCTGATCTGCGGCATTCTCGTAGAACCACCTACAAGTAAAATGTCATCAAACGTATCAACATCTTTCTTCTTTGCTTCATCCAGCATGAGGTTTGTCAGACTGATGGTTCTCTCTGTCAAGTGAGCCGTCAATTCTTCAAATTTCTCTTTCGTGATTTTCACTTTGATTCTATCCGTACCGTGGGTAAACGAAATACCTGTGTCGTTGCGTGTCGTCAATGTCTTCTTTGCTTTTTCAGCTGCCAGTTGAAGATCTTGGAAAGTTTCAGGATCCAGTAGGATGTCCTCGTCACTGCCTGTCTGCTCTTGATACTGTTGAACCAGGTAGTTGATGATCGCATCATCCCAATCTTTCCCACCAAGGTTATGATCTCCCCCTGTTACCACCACTTCAATTTTACTCGGCGCAATCTTGATCATGGTGATGTCAAATGTCCCGCCACCCAAATCGTATACCAATACCGTTCTTTCTGCCTGCTCACCCGAGTTATTCGCAAATCCATAGGCAATCGCAGCGGCAGTCGGCTCATTGATGATCTGCAGCACATTCAGCTTCGCTATTTCCCCTGCTCGTTTAGTGGCCTCGCGCTCGTTGATGCCAAAATAGGCCGGGCATGTGATGACCACATCTTCTATTTTTTCTCCCAGCGCTTCTTGCGCATCGTTTACGAGCTTCGTCAGGATCCGGGCCGAAATCTCTTCAGAACGGTAGTCCTTCCCCTCATAAGGAAAGACAAAGTTTGGGTCTCCCATAGAACGTTTTACGAAGGATACTACGTTTTCCGGATACATCTTGGAAATTTCTTTTGCCGCTTCCCCGACAATGATGTTGTCCCCGCCTTCTTCAAAATACACAACGGAAGGAGTGATACGCTCCCCTTCTGCATTCGGCACGATGACCGCTTTGTTATTTTCATCTACATATGAAATACAAGAATATGTTGTCCCTAAATCAATCCCAAACACCTTTTTTAGCTTTTCTGTCATTTTCCTCGCTCCTTTTACTCTTGCTCGTCCGTATTTGCTGACGCAACTTTTTGTTTTTTATCCAAGGTATATACAGATACAAACTCCTTGCGGATTGTCTTTCCATCCCACTCATATCCTTTACGGAAACGTTTTGCTATCTTTCTCTCTTTCTCACTATCTGTCGTCATCTCCGTGGAATGCACTTTTTGCTTCAATGGATCAAAGATATTATTGATTTGTTGATATGGCTCCACGCCCTGTCTATACAACACTTCCTCAATATCCTCTGTGATCATATCCATTTGATTCAACAACTGTTCCGGATTTAAAGGATCCTCTGATGCCCTGTGGTTTTCCGTAAGCTTTTGAATGCCGTCTATCACCATGATCAGATCGTTGATCATCGGCATGACTGTCTTCTTCACTAAGTCTTGTTTATATTCCTGCACTTCTTTATGTAGACTATCTATGAGACTTTCTTTATGTTGATCATATTTTAGTTTTGCAGAAAAGCTTTCCTGTAATGACTTCTGCAAATTGTGCAACTCCGTGAATTCCCGCTTCAATTCATGGAACATTCCCTCTGTTTCTACTGAACTAGAAGCTGCCACTTGGGATACAAGTTCTTGCATTTCACTGGGCTTTTGCTGTTCCAATTCCTTTAATCTTGCATCCAATTCATCTATTCTAGAGAAATTTGTGTCTTTTCCAACGTCTTTTTGGGTCTCTGCCAGATTAGGCTCTCTTTCTTCATCATTTCCAGGATCAGGCGCCACTTCCCCAAGTTCCTTCCAATCAATAATTTCCATATTAGGTTCATCATCTTGTAAGGTCTGAACAGGCTCTTGTGGGGTGTTCGAATCTTCAGATACACTTTGTGATGGGGCGATTTCGGATGGTTCGCTGCTTTCACTATTCTGCAATAATGCAGCTTCATTTTCTGTAGCAGGTTGAAGGGGACGGTCATCAATCTCTTCATGTTGCTTGTTTTTGGACTTAAAACTATTAAAAACCCTTTTCACGTTTCTCACCTCATCATAGATATTTTCACACATATCCTTGCATATTAATTATATTTTACATAAAAAGGATTAACAAGATAATATTGAAAGTTTGCTAGACTTTAGTGCTGAATCTTTAGATCTGTTAAATAGAATATTTTACTAATAAATGAAAATAAAGCTTTTTTCAATGGGTAAAAGTATATAGAAGCAAAACCATTTCGTGTTATTTTCTATATTTTCTGACACTTTAGTTCTATTTAATAGTATAATTTAACAGTATTTCTATTTAATGGGGGTTAGTGGATGAAGAAGATATTGGTTCCTTTTGCAGTGCTGATGATTGGAAGCACACTGGTTGCCTGTAGCGGTAATGAGGGTGCTGCGACGAAGAAAGTGAACAAGATAGACGAGACCGAGGTTGCGGGTACAGAAGTAGAGACAGAGAAAAGTGAACCTGGGATTGATGCTGCGACTGCTCAGGCATTGGCGGAGGAGGCTCTCCAATCCCACTTCAAGCTTTTGGACGAGGGTGATTTTGAGAGGTATATGGGGTTGTTTGAGACACCTGCCGATGAGGACCGTGCTACTACAATTCAGAAGATGATGGAACTAAAACCGAGCTCTGAGCTAAGGGACATTAAGGTAATATACCAAAAAGAAGATGAAGTGTTGGCTACATTTGATATTTCGCAGATAACCGAAGTATTTGACCCATATAATAATTTTAACCGTCGTGGAGATGGGTTTATCATTTTTAAAGTCATGGAGGACGGCAGCTGGCAGATAAGTCACCTGGACTATATTACCCTGCATTATCTTGATTTTTATGGAGAGCGAGACCAAGGATCCTTCAATCACATGGACGTGGAAAATCTATTCATCTGGTCCAAGGAGCTTGCGAAATTGAAACGGGAGAAGCAGCTTCCGTCCGAATGGGCTGGTGCATTTCTTGCTGAACTCCAGAGAATGGATGATGCCATTCCGGACCAGCCGCTCCAACTTACCCAGGATATGCGCGATTGGCTGGCGCCTGAGATATTGGTAACGTTGCAAAAATCTCTGAATGAGCTCGGTGATCCGCCAAAGGATACGATTACGATCAACAATTTCTTTTTTTATGAACAGCATCTGGAAAGTAATGATTATATATTTTTTAATGCTTTTATCCGTAATGGATTCGATTACCCGGTCAGCAATCTGCATGGTCCAATCTCCCTGACTGCTGAGGCATTGGATGAGAATGATGAATTGGTCGACACTGAAGTCGCAGGGATGACCATGAAATTTGTTGGGTTGGATACAATTGAGCCTGGTGGCACTGGACTTGCTACTATTTATTTTGGTCCTGAGAGTATTATGGTGAGTAATCTTGATGACTTTTTGGCGTATGGGGAGTTTGAGATCGAGTCGGAGTTAGCACATGGCGGTGAGTAGGAAGCTGAGATACGTGTGGATACCTGTTGCGGTTGTGTTGATGAGCGGATTGCTTGTTGGCTGTGGTGGTAAGGAAGAGGGTGTAAAGGAAGAAGCGAACGGGACGGTAGAGGTTAAAGAAATTGAAGTTGTTGAGTCTGCCGCTAAGGAGATCGAGACGAATGAGCATGGGGTTGATATGGGAGTTGTTCGTCAGGGGGAGGATGCCATTCATAATAAGTTCAGGTTGTTGGACGAAGGGGATTATGAGGGGTATCTTGCGACTGTTGATGCAGAGAAGAACGATGAGCTCCTCTCTTTGATTCAGGATATGATTGAGGCAGATACGATAAGTAGCGTGGAGAATATTGAGGTTATGTATCATAAGGATGATGAGGTACTGGTTGTGTACGATTTAAATCTTATGACAGAAGTATTTAATCCGGATATGAATTTTAATCGGAATTCTACATGTTATGCCATTTTGCATAGGGTGGATGATGGCTGGAAGTTTATTGTTGATCATGCTGTTTCGTTGACTGTTCTTGATGGTGAGGGGCAGCCTGATCGGAATTTTGATTATATGAATTATGATACGAAGATTGCTTGGTGGGCTGAACGGAAGCGGTTGTTTAGCCTTGGGCTTGTTCCGAGTGAGTGGTTTGAAGAGGTTTTGCGTGAACAGTTAGATGCTGTTGCGCTTGAGAATCAGCCTTTGCAAATGACTCAGGAGGAGCGTGACTTATTTGCGCCTGGGGCGGTAGAGCAGGTGCAGGCGATATTGAATGGGTTGGGGCCGCCGGTAGAGGATACGATTACGATGGAGGCGCTGAACTTTTATCCTGAAGAATTGGAGAATGGGGTTTTTATGTTTGGCAGCTTTATTCGGAATGGGTTTGATCATCCGGTGAGTGGGTTGGTTGCCGAGGTGAGTGTTTTGGTGAAGCAGCCGGATGAAAGCGGGAGATTGGTTGATGTGTTGATTGGTGAGGGTGAGTTTGATCTTAGTGATATTGGTACGATTGAGGCTGGTAATTCGGTGTTGATGACGTTGTTTTTGGATGGGGAGAGCTTGTTGGTTGATGGGTTGGCGGAGATGGAGATTGATGGGTTTGAGGTGGAGGCGGAGTTTTGGTATGAGGGGGAGTGAGGTGTGTTTTGAAGGATGGGTTGAATTTTGTGTTGTTTAGTTAAAGGGCTTCGGATCCCTTTTTTCTAGATGGGGTTTTGGTGTTGGTTTTTGAATTTTTCGTTTCGTAGGATGCACAAGACCGGGGTCAGACCCTTGCGGCTTTATTGGTATTTAGGTTGCGAGGGTAGGATAGACAGAGTTGCGTTTAGGTTGTTTTGTTTTGAAGGGTCAGACCCCATATAGCAGTGTTCTTTAGAATTTTTGTTACTTGAAGCTCGAAGAACTGTTGTGAGGTAGTCTTATAAAATTTTGTTTATTGGAGGATAAGGAAAGAGCAGCCGTTTTTATGGGGCTGCTCTCTTGGGTTTTTATGCGAAGCTTTTTCTTGGTAACCGATCAATATGGTCTAGCATGATTCCAGTGCCGATCGCGACGCAGTTCATTGGTTGTTCTGCGACGAGGACGGGCACTTTTAGTTCTTCGGCTAGGAGTTGGTCCATGCCGTGGAGGAGTGCGCCGCCGCCTGTCAGGATGACACCTCGGTCGATGATGTCGGATGATAGTTCTGGTGGTGTGCGTTCTAGGACGCTTTTCGCTGCTTGTACGATGACTTGTACGGATTCGCGAAGAGCTTCTTCGATTTCTTCGGATGAGACAGTGATTGTTTGTGGAAGGCCACTGACCATGTCGCGTCCGCGGATGTCAATGGATTCGTTGCGTGAGCCAGGGAAGACGGTCGCGATTGAGATCTTGATGTTTTCCGCTGTGCGCTCACCTATCAACAGCTTGTATTTTTTCTTGATGTATTGAAGAATTTCGGCGTCGAATTTGTCGCCGGCCATTTTGATGGAGCTCGCTGTTACGATGTCCCCCATGGAGAGTACTGCTACGTCGGTTGTTCCTCCGCCGATGTCGACTACCATGTTGCCGCTAGGCTGGAAGATGTCCATTCCCGCTCCGATTGCTGCCACTTTCGGCTCTTCTTCCAGGTATACTTTTTTGCCGCCGCTTTTTTCGGCCGCTTCTCTGATTGCTTTTTGCTCAACGGAAGTGATGTTCGTTGGGCAACAGATCAGGATACGCGGCTTGGAAAGGAAGCCTTTGACGTTCAATTTTTTTATAAAATGCTTCAGCATTGCTTCTGTGACTTCGAAATCTGCGATTACTCCATCTTTTAGCGGTCGCATCGCTACAATGTTTCCTGGAGTACGCCCTACCATCTTGCGGGCTTCTTCTCCTACCGCTAATACTTTACCTGTGTTTGTATCAAGTGCCACTACCGACGGCTCATTCAGAACGATTCCTTTTCCTTTTACGTGGATGAGAACGTTTGCCGTCCCCAAGTCTATCCCTATATCCCTAGCAAACATGTTACTATTTTCCTCCTTGCATATGCTTTGCGACTGTTGTCCGAACAACTTATAGTCCTAATTGTATATTCTATCACAAATTACAAATAAAAGGTTGAAATTAACATTAATTTCATGTCAAAAATTTGATATTTTTGTCGAATATTTTAGGTTACGGCTGATACGTTGGCAGATGGGGGTATGGGACTTTTGTGCCAGTTTTTTGGAGGAGGTTTTTTGTGTTGCGATTTTTGTCGAATTTCAGTGTTCGGGCGTATTTTAGATTTTACGGGCGAATGTCCTTGGTTTTCGGGCGCAAATCTTTGTTTCCGGGCGAAAGTTAGCTCTAATCGGGCGCAAATCTAAAGTTCCGGGCGAAAGCTCCTACTGCTGCCCCGTAAAAATAGAAAAACAGCCACTAGGAGGGACTGTTCTTCATTAGTATTGGTGCTGTCCGCTGGAATTTGTTTATTTTACGGCTTCCTCTTCCTTCTTGTACTTCATCTTGGTGGCTTCCCCGCCGCGCAGATGCCGGATGGATTTATGGTAATCGAGTATATCCTTCACTTCATTCGCTAAGTCTGGGTTGATCTCTGGCAGTCTTTCTGTCAGGTCTTTATGGACAGTACTTTTGGAAACGCCAAATTCCTTCGCAATCACGCGAACTGTTTTCTTTGTCTCCACGATATACTTTCCAATCTTGATAGTTCTCTCTTTGATGTAATCGTGCACACCACTCGCCCTCCCTAAATTGGATGTTGAGGAATGTGAAATGAGACCCGCTTATTCCGATGTAACGAAGTGCCTAGTGCTTACAGTTGTGCTTTATAGAAAAACGATTAGGATGTTTGGTGTTATGCTTCGAGACAATCTACGATCCCTCACCTCAAACACTCTCTTTGTATGTTTGGTTAGTTACAGTTTATTAGCTTGTGTCCTGCTTTATGCTAATAATGTCAAGTGGGACAAGGGATTTGTTCGATTTTTTTGAATTCTTTTGTTTTGAGGAACCATTCAGGGTGAAAAATGGCAGGGTTAAGGTTAGGAGTGTGGAATATATATAGAAAGGGATACTCAGTTTATGCGAAGGAAGTGAAGATTATGGCAATGGAAGCCACTCTTACCTATTCACCCTCAGGGCCGGATTCGGTGATGCTGCACTTTATTGTTGAAAACACGGGGAACAGCGCGGCCAAGGTAATATTCACTAGCGGTCAGCGTTACGATTACATTTTGTATCGGGATGGCAAGCGCGTCGAACAATTTTCAGAAGGCAAGTTCTTCATCATGATCTATGAGGAAATCATGGTGGCACCAGGGGATGAAATGAGCTTCGACATTCCTCTGAAGAACTTAACTCCCGGAAACTATAAGGTGAAAGTATGGCTTACAGGCGGTAATTGGCCAAAAGCACGCGGAGAGCTCGAGTTTACGATTTGATGTCGTAGGCTCTTTTTTATGGCGTAGAATTATCTGTAGACGTAAAAGGCCTTGTCGGATATATTTAAATTTGGAATGGACATTTTTTACATAAAAAGGGGAATGGGAATGCGTAATTGTATAGGGGTATGGAAGGTTGGCCTTATCGTCGTATTGGCAATGATGATGGCTGGATGTTCACTTTTGGAAGAAACGGCTGTGAAACTAACGGATCATCTTGATGCGGAGACTGCGATATTGGATTATCTGGATGCCACCAATCCTATCATAGAAGAATGTTACGATATTGAAGTTGCTGCTGAAACTGGTTTCTGGGCGGAAGAGGATGATGCAAAAGCACTCGCATTTCTAACTGAAACCACCATTCCCGCTTTGGAAAAGGTGCTACAAAAGACCAAAGAGGTGACGGTGGATTGGGAGCCTCTGCAGGCATCCCACGAGGCCTTGATACTTTCTAATGAAAAGCTGCTTGAAAGCTATGTCATTTATGCAGAGGATATGAGCAGCGGGAACTTCGAAATGTCAGAAGAGGCATCTGCAGCTTATGATTTATCGTTCGAAGAATTCGATAAGCATGAGAGGTTATTTGCAGAGACGGCTGAGGAATATAAAGTGGATGTTTATTTGGAGGAAGAAGAATAGATAGTGATGCGTCTGCCATGTCCGGTAGAGGCATTTTTTTATTCACCTTCCCCTATCCTCAACAAGTCCCCCCAAGTGTTGATCCCCCTGTCAGCGCAGATGTGGAGAAGCTCCACGAACAGATAGGCCGTGGTCATGGCGTCCCCGATTGCCGAGTGGCGTTGATAGATCCTTGTCCCGAAATCACGGGCATATTTTTCGAGATCACGCATGTCGTAGCTAGGGGCGATATAGCCGATCAGGTTGAGGGTGTCGATGGCTTTCGGTGCTTTCCAATACAGATTGAGGCGCTTGAGCTCGTACTTGATGGCGTGCATGTCAAAAGCGATATAGTGCCCGACATAGCAGGCGGACGTCTGGTTGGCTAGACTGGTCAGTTTTTGTATCGCTTGCATAGCGTCAGGCGCTTTTTCCACTTGTTCATTGGCGATTCCGGTCAGTTCGGTAATTTCCCGAGGGATTTGTCGATTCGGGTTGATGTAGCTTTGGTAGGCACTCTCCTCCACCACCTCCATTCCCTTCACCTTCACTGCACCGATTTCAATTAATCTGTCCTCTTTTGCCAGGTTGAATCCGGTCGTTTCTGTATCGAAAACAGTGAATTCCAGTTTGTCGATTGGTGTAGAAAGCGGTAGGTTTTCTACTAAATTGCTCGGGAAATAATCCTTTCGGGCGAATGGAAACATCTGTGTTTACCTCCTCTCCTAATAGTACGATAGCATGTGGCTTTGCAACTCCTTGATGAGCCGGATGCTGAGCATGAGCTCTTCTTTTTCACGGGTTGTCATGGTGGTGATGTCCAGTGTTGAGGTCAGCTTCTCCCCTTTTTGGTGCTGGTTCCAGCGGTTTTTCACGTAATAGTCCAGGATGGATTCGATTGATGCTTTGAGATCCTTTTGAAAGCTATTGGAAAGGATCCTTTTCTCGTGGAGCAGGTCGATTTTCTCGATTGGCGTGCCATATGTGATCCCGTTCATCAGCGCGAGGATCTGCAGGCTATGGTGATACGGAAAAAGAATGTGCTTTTTCAGGTCGATGGTTTTCTTTTGCATCCGGAAAATGGAACGGATGGGCTGTTCCAAGGCCGGAATCGGGTTTTCGCGTTCGAGCTGGGACAGGCGATATAAAAAGATTTTCGCCCTGTCCAGGGACTGCTCGATGTTTGTTTTGAATTGCTTGTGCAGCGTATCGTCCCCGTATATGAGCCTGTAGGAAAAGAAGTTTTGTGCGAGCAGGAGCCGGTCGTTGGTGGCGTGCAGCACCCACTCTCTAAGGCGGTTGTTCCAGCGCTCAGGGGTGCCACTCCACTGCGGGTTGGAGGCCATCATGTCTCCCGGGCATCTTTTGTAGCCTGCCAGCTCGAGGTTTGCGACGATTTTTTTCGATAGTTCTTGGAAGTACACTTTGTTGCTATCGGCCTCATAGACGAGGAAGTGGTCCTGGTCGGTGAGGAGGAACTGCTCCCTTCTGCCGGCACTGCCCATGAGGTAGAAGCAAAAACTGGACGGAGGGCTTGCAGGCATTTCCTCGATGGCAAGCTCGACACAGCGATGGATGAGCTGGTCGAACAGGGTGTTCATGACGTCCAGCACATGCAGGGTCGGGACTTGCTGCTGCAGCATGGTGCCGAGTGTGGAGTATAAGGCTGTCTTGATGGTTGGCAGGGTGTCTGTGGTAGCTGCAGATATTTGTGTTGTCCCTTTCAGGAAGTTTGTGCTTTTGATCTGGAGGAGCTCGGTTAGGGTGAGGAGTCCAACAGTTTTTTTGCCGTCTGTAACAGGCAGGTGTTTGATGCCATGGAGCAGCATGGTCGTGAGAGCTTCATAGAAGTAGGCGGTGTGTTCGATGGTGATCGGGTTGGATGTCATGGCGTTATGGACGGGTTGGGTGAGGCTTTCCCCTTTTGCGATGACCCTGTTTACGAAATCGTGCATGGTGATGATGCCTTGTAGTTGGTTGTCCTCTGTAATAACGGCAGCTGTATGGTTGTTTTCCGAGAGTTTCTGGGCGACCGTTTGGATGGTATCGGTGCTTGTCGCTTGGACGAATTTTTTTGATAGGACATCCTGCACTCTCAGTGTCGCTGTGTCGGATTCTGTGAGCTTTTTCCAGAGTTGGACCTGTTCGGCGAGAGATTGATAGACATCATGAAGGCGTGCGCTGATCTGGGTGAGCAGGTATTCTCGGACTGTTGGGTCGCTCCATCTTTCTTTTAGCACAGAGAAAGGGATATAGAGGGTGGTCACATCGTCGATGGCCCGGACTTGGAGCAGGGATGCCTCGTCGGTGGTGGGTGAATCAGAGAGAAAATGGATGAAATGGGAGAGGCCGATCAGTTGGTCCTTTTTGATAATTTCCAAGACTTCATCTTGATTGTTCGAATGGAGATAGACTTCAACCGTTCCAGATTGAATGAGAAAGAGCCCTTCCCGGGTTTCATTCGCTTTCAGGATTGGCTGATGGTGGGTGAAGGTGTGGATTTGGCAGCGGGTGAGTAGGTTTGTTCTTTCTTCTTTGGTGAGGTTGTGGAATAGGGGATGGTGCATTTTGGCGGCCTCCTTTTACTTTTAGTAGAAAAAGAGGAGCAGCGGGTGGGACTGCTCCTCAGGGTTATAGCTTATTTGTTCAACCAGACGTCTCCGTCCTTGTATGTCATCTGTTCCGGGTAACGAAGATCGGCTACTTCGTCCTGGATTTTTTGTGATGGTGCTTTGGTCATCAGGGAAACGATGACGATGGTCAGGATGGCGGATGCTGCGCCGAATACTCCTGCTCCAGTGTCGATGATTCCGAGAATCGTGAAGCCGCCATATTTTGCAGCAAAGATATAGGAAAGCGTGACTGCTAGACCGACGAGCATTCCTGCGATGACGCCTTGTGCGTTGGCACGTTTCCACCATACTCCTAGAAGCAGCGATGGGAAGAATGTTCCGGATGCGAGCGCGAATGCCCATGCGACAATCTGCGTGATCGCGCCTGGCGGGTTAAGCGCCACAAGTCCCGCTAGTACGGTTGCTGTCACAATCGTGATACGACCGACCATCAGACGGTTTGCATCAGTGGAATTCGGTCGCATGACACGGTAATAGATGTCATGTGCAAAGGAAGACGAGATGGCAATCATCAGTCCGCCTGCTGTGGAAAGGGCTGCTGCCATGGCTCCAGCTGCCACTAGTCCGATGATGAATGCTCCAAGGTTTGCGATTTCAGGTGTTGCCATTACGACGATATCGTTGGCAATGATCAGCTCTGCCCATTGAAGGATGCCGTCGCCGTTCGTGTCGGCAACCTGCAGTTTACCTGTGTTGACCCAGGATTCCGTCCAAGCTGGCAGTTGGTCAATCGGCTGTCCTGCTACATTTTTCATCAGGATGAAACGGGAGAATGCCGCATAGGCTGGTGCAGAGAGGTATAGTAGTCCGATAAAAAGTAGTGCCCATGCTCCTGACCAACGCGCCGCTTTCATCGTGGAAACGGTGTAGAAACGAACGATAACGTGCGGTAATCCCGCAGTACCGGCCATCAGGGTGAACATAAGCGCAAGGAACTGCCACTTCGTTCCGTTGGTGAATGGAGCGAAATATTCGGATATACCTAGCTCGCGGTCGAGCGCACCCATCTCATTGACAATATTTCCATAAGTCAGCCATGGCAGCGGGTTACTGGTAAGCTGCAAGGACATGAAAATAACCGGAATCAAATAGGCGATGATCAGGACGACGTATTGCGCCACCTGTGTCCATGTAATCCCCTTCATTCCTCCGAAGGCTGCGTAGAAGGCGATCAGGACGACCCCGATCATCGTTCCAACTTTTGCATCCACTTCAAGAAGACGTCCGATTACCACTCCGGAGCCGGAAAGCTGCCCGATAGAGTAGGTGAAACTGATGATGATCGTACAGATCGCAGCGATTACGCGTGCGGTGTGGGAGTCAAAACGGTCCCCGATAAACTCCGGCACCGTGTAGCGCCCAGATTTGCGAAGCTGCGGTGCAAGCAGGAAGGTAAGGAGCAGGTAACCTCCGGTCCAACCCATTATGTAAGCAAGTCCGTCATAACCGAGAAGCATGATGGTTCCGGCCATTCCAATGAATGAAGCCGCACTCATCCAGTCCGCTCCGATGGCCATCCCGTTAAATACCGGTGGCACCCCGCGACCCGCTACGTAAAAATCCGAGGTCTGGCGTGCTTTGTTGAAAATGGCGATTCCAATGTAGAGCGCAAAGGTGACCAATATCAATGATAGCGATACAATAAACTGATTATCCAACTGTACATCCCCCTTTGTATGTGATGATTCTGTGGTTTTTAACTTGAGTTAGTTGAGTAGAGATTTCTTTTTCAAACAGTGATGGGTCGATTGTTTGAAACTGAGATTCTTCATTGTGAGGGTCTTGGGTGGATTAGATCCGGTGGCTAGGGTTACGATTGGGTTGATGCATAGTTATGTGTGCTGCTTACGGGATTTAGTGGTCGAGCGTTTTGCCGTAGCTCATCTGCTCGTTTGCCTTTTCGTCGATGCCATACTTCTGGTCGATCTTGTCGCTCACCTTCGCATTCACGAATAGCAAAACGATGAAGACCAGGATTGAACCTTGTGCACCCATATAATAATGGAAAGGAAAGCCGCCGAAAATAGTGAAATCAAGGGATTCCGCAAACATCACCACGCCAAAAGAAACAACAAACCAAATGGCCAGATAAATGAAAATATACCTCGTCTTCTCGCGAAAATACGCATCAGCAACAGACTTATCAATCTTCTTCAAAAGAAAACCTCCTTCATGAACTTTTGGGGTTTCGACACGGAAGGGAAAATCCCTGCCGGGGTCAGGCACTTAAAATAAATAAAAATAAATAAAAAAATATTTAAAGTTTTTATTGCAAAAGATTTGTTATTGCAGGGTAAAGATGAACTTGACGGTGTCAATGAATGATCCGGGCACAAGTGCGATTTCCACGATTACGTAGAATGCGAGTGCGAATACCGGTACGGACAGCAGGATTGGCCGTTGTTTTTTGATGGCGAAGAATATGCAAAGAACGACGACGACCAGGAATGCAAAGAAGAAATACATTGTGCTTCCACCTCTTTCTTGTTGTAAGCGCTTTTATTTTTTGGTTGTAGGCCTCCCCTCTCCTCGGTAAAAGTCTGCATTGTTATAAAACAGAATTTTATAATAATTCTAATAATTAGATTATGAAACATGCTGTTACTTTAGTCAACTACCAAATTGAACATAGTTTTAGAGGAATATGGGGAGGTGTATTAGAACAAAAGGGGTTTAACTTCTGTGGGAAGTATACGGGTAGCTCTATCGGTCAATAACTATAGTAATTTTATTGTAAGATGGAGGGTTGCTATGGAGGAGGAACGTTTTTTTAAAGGACTTGTATGGGGGGCATTCTTTTGCATTCCTTTATGGATATCTATAGTTGGGTGGGTAAAGCTAGTTTTTCAGCTTGCTCCATTATAAAGAAAGAGCGTCCGCTAAAGGAACGCTCTATTTTTGTGCCAGGATATAGTCAAGGACTTCTTTATCGATGTAACCTTTTGCCTGCTCGCGGCCTTCGAAGTTCTCTGTATGGATGTAGGTGGTGAGCGCTTCTTGCAGATTGTCAGTTTTGTAGCCAAGTTTTTCGAGCTGTGTTTTGAGGGTCAGTTCCAAGTTCCCTGTAATTTCGAGAATGTTCTCCTGTTTTGTGGGGGCGAAATACAACTGCTGCAGCTGATAGATTCGGATTAGCTCCTCGATCGGCTGTGGGTGGTCATCCACTCGCAGGTCGATATAGCGGTCGTTGAATCCCGCGTATCCCCCTTTTTCTTTTACCACTAACAGTGCGGCGGACTGCTGCCCTCTGCTGTCTCCCCCTGCATTTTGTCCAGCTGCCAGAGCTTTAAGAAGCCGCTCGGCCAGGGTGCCTTCCGTTTGGGTGAACGTTTCTCCCATTGCATGGACAGTTTTTTCACTTACGAGGATGTTTCCTTGTGTAGCATAATAAGCACCCGTCTGCCCACCAGCCCAGTTGTAGCATTTATCACCGGTGTAGGTAGCTGCGTTGCCCTGTGCATCGATTACGCCAAGCTGTCGATATGCCCGGTCCTCATCGGCTTCTGTCAGAAGGTCGACCACTTCCTGCGCGGTTTTCCCCTCTTTTAAAAGCTTGAGCCCTTCGGGACCATAGGTAGTGTTGGCGTAGGACTGTGTCGCGATGGCTCCTGCGTTGGCGTCAGCAAAAGGAACTACTGCCCCGACACCGAGAAACTTCGATTGGACAGCAATCCCCCACTCTTTTTCTTTCGGATCAAAACCAATGATGGAATAAGTCATTTTGGTTGCCTCCTATATTATAGCGTTTGTAATGCTAAGCGGATTGCTTCTGTCAAATCTCGCTGTGACCAGCTTGGACTGTTTTTCAGTTTGATAGCCAGGTCATGGGATGCCGGGATATGGATGAATCCGGCTTTGATTCGGTCTTGCTTCTGTTCTTCTGCGATTTTGTGCAGGATGGCGTACATGACGTTGTTGCAAAGATAGGTTCCGGCGGTGTTCGAAATTTTTGCTGGGAAGCCGTTTTCTGTAAGGTGGTTGACCATGGTGCGAATCGGTAGTGTCGAGATGTAGCCATCTGGACCGTCGGGGTTGATCGGCTCGTCCTGGCACGTGACGCCGTTGTTGTCTGGGGCGCCGTCCTTGCAGTTGATGGCGATGCGCTCCGGTGTGATATGCGCGCGACCGGCAGCAAGACCCAGCGATACGATTGCATCAGGTTGGAATTCCGTGTAGTGCTGCAGGATTTCCTTTTCAGACTGCTGGAAGTCTACCGGCAGCACCTTGCTGATAATCTGGTAGTCTCCTATAGTAGTTCCGTCCAACGACTTCACGATCTCCTCTGTGGGATTTACAGGGAAGTCAAGGAAAGGAACGAAGCCTGTTAAGAGTAGTTTTTTCATTTTGTGTGGCCTCCTTATGTGGGGTGGGGGGTCTGGCACTTGTTGTTATGTTAACTTTATTGATGGTGGGGCCAGACCCCTGTTGTTATGTTAACTTACTAATGGTGGGGCCAGACCCCCGTCATTATGTCAACTAAGCACAACCGCTCCATAAACCAATGCTCCACTTATTACGTAGGCAGGGTGCACTTTCCATCGCTCTAGCAGCAGGTAGCTTGCGACGATTAGGAATAGTGTTTGGAGTGCTCCTGATCCTTCGTATGATTCGAAGAAGAAGCGGTATGCCATGACTCCAAGGAGCAGGGCGATGGTCGGGCGGACGTAGTTGGACATTCTTTTTACTTTTGGCGAGTTTCGGAATTTGTAAAGCAGGCTCATTAGCGCAATCATCAGGATTAGTGATGGTGCGACTGTGGCAAATACTCCTACGGCTGCTCCGAGAATTCCGGCTTGCTCATAGCCGATGTAGCCGGCCATTTTGGTGGCGATCGGTCCTGGTAAAGCGTTCCCCAATGCAAGGACCTCACTGAATTCACTGACCGTAAGCCAGCCGTAGCGGAGGACCACTTCGTTTTCTACAAGGGGAATCGATGCGGGGCCTCCCCCGTACCCCAGGATGCCCGGTATGAAAAAGGCGAGGAAAATCTCCCAGTAAATCATGATGCGTCCCCTCCTTTTTCGTGCGTCGGCTTAGGTTTATCTTTTTTGAAAATGGCTGCAGCCAATAGGACTGCGATGACGATACCTGGGTGAATCCCCAGCAATTCGATGGTCAGGAAACTGACTATGATTAGGGTGACCGCCGCTATCCAACCTAAGCCTTTTTTCGATTTGTCGAAAAAATCCCACGTAAGAACCGCAAGCATCACGCCGACCACCGGCAGAACAGCCTTGGTCATGCCTTGCACCCATGCTTGGTCTTTGAAGCTTGCAAGTGTGGTAAGCAGGACAATCATTAGGATGATGGTCGGTATGGTGGATGCCAACAAAGCATTGAACATCCCGCGGTAGCCAGCCACGCGATAGCCGATGTAACCGGCCATTTTCGTGTTGATGGGACCAGGTAACGTATTGGCCATGGCGAGGATATCCGAGAAATCATCGTCCGTGAGCCATTTGTTTTTCTCTACAACCTCTTTATGTACAAGCGGAATGCTCGCCGGACCGCCGCCATAGCCAAGCATGCCGATGCGGAAGAAGGAAAGGAAGATTTGTGTTTGATGCATGGTGTGCTGCCTCCTAAAACTAATGATGGGGGCCTGACCCTCAGTGTAGTAAAGCGATAAAGCAGGTGTTGTTAGAATGCATGTTCAGGGCAACATTCTTTATCACTTTACTGTGGTGCGGGTCAGGCCCCCTATAAATTGACCCTACTTATCAATAAGCAAATATCGCCCCATCGGTACGCGATTCTGTTCCGCCGCTCAGCACGCCTGTTTTCGGATCGCGCCAGATGATCTGTCCTCGGCCGAAGCTGCCTCCGTCCAGGGTTACCTGGATCTGGTGGCCTTTGCGCGCAAGGGCTTGGGCGAGGTGCTGCGGGAAGTGGTGTTCGACCACAACCTTTTTGTCCTCCATCCACTGCCATCTTGGGGCGTCGAGAGCCGCTTGCGGGTTGAGGTGGAAGTCGACGGTGTTCATGACGACCTGCATGTGGCCCTGTGGCTGCATGTAGCCACCCATAACGCCGAATGGGCCTACTGCCTCGTTGTCCTTTGTCAGGAAGCCCGGGATGATGGTGTGGTACGTCTTCTTTCCTGGAGCCAGTGCGTTTTCGTGCTCAGGGTCTAGGGAGAAGTCATGGCCACGGTTTTGCAGGCCGATACCTGTTCCTGGTACGACAACACCTGAACCGAAGCCCATGTAGTTGCTCTGGATAAAGGATACCATATTCCCTTCCCCATCCGCTGTTGCCAGGTAGACCGTTCCGCCTTTAGGTGGTGTTCCTGGTTCCGGCGTCAGGGCTGTGTCTCCGATAAGTTCGCGTCGCGCTTTTGCGAAGGAGTCGGAGAGCAAGTCTTCGGATGTGTGTGTCATAGTTGTCGAGTCAGATACGTATTTTTTTGCGTCAGCGAATGCCAGTTTCATTGCTTCGATCTGTTTATGGTAGGTTTCGAGAGAGTCTCTTTCTGTGAACGTGTCTTCTTTCAGCATGTTCAGTGCCATCAACGCCACGATTCCCTGGCCGTTCGGCGGAATCTCCCATACATCGTAGCCGCGGTAATTGACCTTGATCGGCTGCACCCACTCCGGTTGGTAGGCTGCAAGATCATCATAGGTCAGGAAGCCGTTATGCTGCTTGCTGAAGTCAGCAATTTTATGTGCGAGCTCTCCTCTGTAGAAGGATTCCCCGTTTGTCTCCCCAATTTGTCTGAGAGTTTCTGCATGTCCTTTTGATGACCACATCTCTCCGATTTCAGGTGCGCGTCCCTCTGGTGCAAAGGTTTCGAACCAATGTGCAAATTCTTCGGTCGTGCACGCTTTTTTATAGGCATTATAGGCGCCTTTCCAGTACTTGCCGAGGGTTGGTGACACAGGATATCCGTTCTCCGCATAGTCGATGGCAGGCTGAAGAACTTCAGATAATGGTAATCTACCAAACTTTTTCGAAAGCTCTGCCCATGCAGATGGAGCACCTGGTACGGTTACTGGAATCAGACCCATTTTTGGCATGGTTTCGTGTCCACGTTCTTTTACCGCTTCGATGGAAATGGATTGTGGTGCCGGTCCGCTTGCATTCAGGCCGTGAAGTTCTCCCTTTGTCCAGACGAGTGCAAAGGCATCGCCTCCGATTCCGTTGGAAGTCGGCTCCACGACAGCTAGGCATGCCGCTGTCGCGATTGCTGCATCAATGGCATTTCCGCCCTTTTTCAGGATATCGAGGCCTGCTTGAGCTGCAAGCGGCTGTGAGGTAGCGACCATCCCGTTTTTGGCAAATATGGTGTTTCGCTGGGATGGGTATGGATTGTTTAAGTAGTCGATGTTGTGCATTATGTAAGTTCCCCCTATTATTTCGTATTTCGAATTAATACCTATTATACTTAATTTTCTTTATTTTTTCAAAATAGAAAATTCAACTTTTCGGTTGGGTGTGAAATGGATTCTGGTATTGGGGGTTTGGATGTAGTTGGCATAGGATCCTGTTGGGTGGTCGGTGAAGTAGTTCAGGATGTGGCCCGTGGTGATGATGGGGTCGTCCTTGCGGTTGTAAAAGTACGTGCGGTAGCTGCTCCAGGGGTATTCTTCTGGCCTAGTGACCAGTTTGGCGCGGACGGGGTTCAGATGGATGTATTTGCTGACCTCGATTTCATAGACGAGGTCCTTGATCAGCTTTTCGCCGAATCGACCTTGGAAAAGATGTCCGTTCCATTTGTACTTGCGGTTGATGTACACCGCGTATTTTGTGTTGATATAGTGCATGATTTTGCTGATGTCGGTGTCGGTCGTTTCAATTTGGAGATGGGTGTGGTTGGACATGAGGCAGTAGGCGTGAAGGTAGAAGTGAAATTTCTTTTTGGCTTGCTTGATGGTGTAGAGGTACATGATGTAATCGTCCGCTTCCATGAAAATATTGCTCTGGCGGTTTCCCCGTGTGGTGACGTGGTACTTCGCTCCCTTGAACCACAATCTTTGTTTTCTGGGCATCTTTGTGACATCTTCCTTTCTAGTTTGGGTATTTTGATGTTGAACTGTTATAGGTTCTACATGGGAGAGGAAAATCCTGCTGGGGTCTGGCCCCGATTTGATATTTTTATAAAAACCCCTCGTCCTCCCCCCATAAAAACAGAAAAAAACCGCTGAACGGTACCCACGTTCAACGGTCGAGACATTCTCTATTTGTTGCGCTGTTGTGTTGCTTTGTATCGGTAGTTTAATTATACCCAGTTGTGTTTTGATTTATGCCTGTAAGTAGCGATTTATTTTGTCTTTTTTGTGACCTTTTAAACTAGCTTTTCCACTTCCGCCACTATCCTCTTAGCCAGATCTGAACTTCTGTTAAGCCCGGTGATCTCCTCAAGGGCTTGTTCGAGGCCGTTTTGTTGGATGAGTTGCTGGATGGCTACTGCTTCTTCATCTTCTTTTACATCATAGGTGAGTGCGGCAGCGATGGCTTTTGCAAGACTTGCAGGCGAGTGGCCGTATAGCTCCTGGTATTGCTTGGCTGGTGCTATAAGTCGATCATTTTCGCTTAGCTTTCGCATCGGGGCTCTTCCGACACGGGTTACTTCGTCGGTAATGTAGGGATTCGCAAAGCGTGCCAGTATTTTATGAATGTATGCCTGGTGCTCGGCTTTATCGAATCTATACTTCCCGATCAGTACCATTCCTGTTTCATTCAATGCCGACTCCACTAATTTTTTCACCGTTTCATCCTGCAGGGCTTCATCGATCGTAGGGAACCCTTTCTGATAGCCGATATATGCCGCTACGGCATGCCCGGTGTTAACGGTAAACAGCTTGCGTTCTATATAGGGGGTCAGGTCGTCCACATAGGTGATTCCCTTGATGTCCGGCGTTTCGCCAATGATTGCGGAACGGTCCACCACCCACTCGTAGTAGGGCTCTACTGTTACCAGCAGCTTGTCTTCGTTCGTCTGGTTCGGCACGATGCGGTCGACTGCAGCGTCCGGGAATGCAAAGGATTGGTCGAACGCCTCCTTCTCATCCGGTGCCAGCTGCTCATACACATGCATTTTCAACAAGGAGCTTCCCCCTATCAGATTTTCACATGCGATGATGTTAAGGTGGGACCGGTTGCTTTCAATCCTTTTGCGAAGTCCTTTTACCAAAGCTTTTGCAATGATAGGCAAAATCGACGGGCCCACTGCGGTCGTAATGATATCCGCTTTTACTATGGCCTCTTCTAACTCTTCAGGCTGGGACATGCTGTTGATAGAAGAAACATTCTTCACCAGCAATTCCTCTTGTGTCTGGTCTGCCAAAACGACGCGATAAGCTTGTCTATCATTGATGAGATCGACGATTTCGCTGTTCACATCGACAAAGGTGGTATGGTAGCCCGCTTGATATAAAAGTGCGCCGATAAATCCTCTCCCGATATTACCTGCTCCAAAATGAAGTGCCTGCATGTTAGTTGACTCCTTCGAATAGTTCCAGGATTTCTTCTGATGAATTTGCGTCCACAATTTTTTGGACATTTTCCTCTTCTGAGCATACAATCGCGATTTGAGAAAGGATTTCCAGATGTTCGTCCCCTTTTCCTGCTATGCCGATAAGAAGCTTAACCACATTGCCTGCGCCGAACTCTACTCCATTCGGAACCTGTAAAATCGCAATTCCTGATTCTTTTACCGCTTTTTTCGCATCTTCCGTGCCATGTGGAATCGCTACAAAGTTGCCCATATAAGTAGAAGTCAGTTCTTCGCGCTCGAGCATTTTTCCGATATAGGAAGGCTCTACATATCCTCGTTGTACAAGAAGTTTGCCTGTCATTTCAATTGCTTCTTCTTTTGTTCCTGCTGATGCGTTCAATACGATGTTTTCTTTTGCCAAGATTGGTAATGCCATGGTTAAACACTCCTTAGTTCTGTTAGTTTTTCTTGAAAAAATTGATGCAGCTTTGCAGCCAAAAATTTTCCCATTGATTGTTCATCTTGTGATTCGAACCGGGATATGCTCTGTTCGTTTTCGATGATGATGGCGCTTATCTGACTAAGCACCTCCAAGGACTCGTGCTGGATGCTTTCTGGAGACAGCAGTACCAAAAGGGACGCTACTTCCATTTCGGATTGATCCATTCCTCTTGTTGCAAGCGGTTGTTGGAGCGCAAATACCGTAAATGCCGGCTCTTTGACAGCACCACTTTTTGCATGGAATAGCGCCAGCTTCGTATCAGGTATCCCCAGTCCGCCAAGCTTTTCCCGCTCCAGCAGGTCACTTAGAACTTCATTAGCCGACAAGAGAGTCCCTTTTTTCTCCATGTGATGGCAGGTCTCGCTTAACGCCTCATGAATAGTTAGTTCTTGATCATTCTCTAAAACAGTAAAGCCTGCGAGAACCGTTGAAATCGTTTCTGCATAGCGAGATAGTTTGTTCATGTTTTCTGCCACAAGTTCTCTGGGCAGCTCCTGCAGCTCTTGTGCTATTTTTTGATAGTCTCCTATTTCCAGCAGCTTCTTTTTCGTCTGCTGATGGATAAACTGTTTGATTTTCTCGACTTCTTTTTCCGTCAGCATCGGATTGACGATCAAGTATTCTTTTTCGATCTCAGGAAGCCGAATCGTGGAAATGATAAGGTCATAGTTTTCGTAATCGGTCTGCTGCATCTCAAACAGGGAGACATTTTTACAGATTTTGATATCAGGAATTTCCTTTTGCAGCCTCGTAGCCAGCATCTTGGACGTTCCGATCCCTGTAGAGCACACCACGAGTGCCCGCAACGGCTTCCGCTGATGAATGTTCAACAGCGCAGACCCGAAATGCATCACCAGAAAGCCAATTTCCTCTTCTGGCACATCAAGGTCCGGGAAAGCAATCTCAACGCCCTCTTTGACGATGGAAAACAACTCCGTGTATTCCATTTTGATTCTCGTCAACAAAGGATTGCTGATCCCCATATTTTGTTTGATCCGGAAAAGCGCTGGCCCTAAGTGCGCCATCAATCCCTGTAGGAGGGACTGGTTATCCGATAGCTCCTGGTGCACCTTCGTCTCCACAAAGCGGATCAGATTCTTTGCCCGTATCGCATCCTGCAGTCCCGTATCTTCTATAAAATATTCTTTGTCCTGCCGGAGCTTGGCACCAAGGAGATGCATGGTGATATACCCTGTCTCCGCTGTCGGAATCACCTTTTGGTACACCCTTTCCAGCTTGTCGAGAATTTTCTCCGCGACCTTGAATTCGGGTGTTTCCTGAAGTGTCGCCAAATAGTGCTGATCCATGGAGATATTTTCTCCGCGCAGGATTCGTTCCATTGCCAAGGCAAGGTGGACGACCAGACCCATATAGGCACTGTCTGCTATCGAATAAGGAAGCTCTCTATTGATATCATCCACGGCCCGTTCCACGATAAGCAGATTATTTTTATCCACCAGGCCGAGTAGCCGCTCCGAAATGGAGTCACTCGGCGTGGATTTCTTCTGTAAATTCTCCCGTATCAGGGAAAGAAGTTCATATTCATCCACATTTTCTGTGATGACCTTGCTCATCGCTTTTCTTTTCGCAGATTCATCGCCGGTTATCTCGACCCCATACCCTCTTTTACGGATGAGCGATAAATTGCCCATCCTGTGCAGCCGCTCCTCAACCTTGTTCAGATCATTGCTGATGGTCGCGATGGTGACATTCAGATCGTTGGCCAGGGCAATGAGTTTGACCGGCTCCACTGACTCAAGAAGTGTGCATAAAATGATGACATGCCGCTCCTCGGCGGTATACTGATTGTGGTCCACCTTGAACAAAAACAGCTTTAAATCTTCTATATTCTTTTTATCCCCTATGATTTGTACACCCACACCTGATTTTTTAATCAGTGACAGGTCATAATTCTTTAAAATATCCTCAACATCCTTCAGGTCACGATGGATGGTGCGGGTACTGACATCGATTTCATCCGCGAGATCCCTCACCGTCATTTCTTTCTCTGACGATAGCAGTATCTCGAGTATCTGCCGCTCTCTGGCAGTAACGTACATAGCGCTCACTCCAATACACTTGGATGATGACAAAATTTAATTACTATGTTGATAGTTTAATCATACGCCAGCATTCTTATAGGTTCAACAGAAGGAAAATACAGATTCGGCGGAATAGTTGTTGCCATTTTTTAAAAAGAACTTCGTGCCTGGAGCAAAAAGAAAGGACAGAGCTAATGAGCTCCGTCCCTCTTTGTGGTTATTTCAATTTTTCGATAAGCTCATCATATTTCGGGCTGTTCAAGAAGTTCTCTACAGAAATATGTTTTGCTTCTGGATGTTTTGCTTTTGCACGATCGGTTAGATCTTTATGCGTGATGACAATGTCAGCATCCATCGGGATATTATTGATGGACGAGTTTGCGACATCAATGGAAAGTCCCGCCTTTTTCATTTTGTTCTTCATGATGGAGGCTCCCATTGCGCTCGAGCCCATGCCTGCATCACATGCAAAAATGATTTTGTTTACTTCTTTCTCTTCGACAGGTGTTTCTTCTTTTTTAACCAGTACAGAGGCTCTGCTTTCTTTTCCTTTTAATTCGGAAGTTTTTTCTGTCGCTTTTGCAAGTTCTGTTTCGTCGATTTCCTTTGATCCTTTTAAAATAACGGATGCAATCAGGAACGATACAACAGAAGCAACTAGCACACCTGCAATAACCGGTAGGAAGCCGCCTCTAGGCGTCAAGGCCATTACTGCAAAAATACTTCCTGGTGACGGCGCTGCGACCAATCCACCATTGAACAATAGTAGGGTGAATACGCCAGATGCCCCCCCACCGATTGCCGCTAAAATAAGTGCCGGCTTCATCAGAATATACGGGAAGTAGATTTCGTGAATCCCTCCGAAGAAATGAATGATGGTCGCACCGGAAGCGGACTGTTTTGCCATTCCTTTTCCGAAAACCATGAATGCCAAGAGGATACCAAGACCTGGTCCAGGGTTCGCTTCAAGCAGGAACAGTATGGACATTCCTTCTCGGGCAGCCTGTTCAATTCCGATTGGACCGAGGATTCCATGATTGATGGCGTTGTTCAAGAAAAGCACTTTTGCCGGCTCAATCAGAATGCTCGCTAGTGGCAGTAAGTTTGCATCAACCAGTGTTTCTACTCCGGCTGCCAATGTTTTGTTCAACGTTAATACGATTGGTCCGATTGCCTTGAATCCGATAATCGTAAGAATTCCGGCGATAATCCCAGCTGAGAAGTTGTTGATCAGCATTTCGAACCCTTGCTTCACTTTGCCCTCAATGGCTTTATCAAACTTCTTGATTGCATAGCCCCCAAGAGGTCCCATTACCATTGCCCCAAGGAACATCGGGATGTCCGCCCCAACGATGACACCCATTGTCGCAGTGGCACCAACTACCCCACCTCGCAAGTCATAGACCATGCGTCCACCTGTAAAACCAATCAAGATCGGCAGCAGGTAATTGATCATCGGTCCAACCAATGTTGCCAATTCTTCATTTGGCCACCAACCAGTTGGTATAAATAATGCCGTAATCAACCCCCAAGCAATAAATGCTCCGATATTAGGCATGATCATACCACTCAGATGACTGCCAAAACGCTGTATTTTCACTTTATAATTAGAATTTGAATTATTAGAGCTCATATTTTATGCCCCCCTTGTCATTTCTTATCTTTATATTAAAGCGGTTTCATTGGATAATCCACTGATAGTAAAGTCCTATTTGGCAATGTGGTTGTTGACATTTTTAAAGAAAGGGGAAAGGGAAAAGTGACAAGAAAAAAGCACCCACTCATCAGGAGGGGTGCTCTCGCAATCATTTATTTTACAAGACTTCGTAATTAAGTTAGATAGCTGACGTTTTCTTCTTCCTCTTCGGAATCAGTTCCTTCGTCGCCTTCTTTTTCTTCTCCGTCTTCAGGCTTGTCTTCGCCTTCAGCTGGCTTTTTTTCCTGCTCGTCAGCCGGCTCGCTGCTCTCTTCGGAAGCTTGTCCCTCTTCGTCAAGAAGTGCTGTTACCGGTCTGTCAAAGTACTCAGTAGGATTTACTGCTACAGAATCTTTGCGGATTTCAAAGTGAACGTGGACGGAATCCTTGTTCATCAGGCTTGTGCCTGCTTCTGCGATCTTTTGGCCTTGGTCAACGAAATCTCCAGCTTTAACTGTTACATTGGAAAGTGCTTGGTAGTAAGTTTTAACACCATTCAAATGCTCGATTTCTACAACATTACCTAAAAGCGAATCTTCTTCTGCACGAATGACAGTTCCACTTAAAGATGCTACGACGTCAAACGTTTCGCCATCTTTCATCTTGATATCTACCCCAGTGTTTGGATGGTACATACCATTGTAGTATACGAAAGATGCCTCTTGCTCTTCCTTGGACGCATCTGCATCCCAGAATTGCTTTTCGATCACTGCGGAATTTTTGTCCGTTACCGGCATTACGAAGTTTTCGACTGGACGGTTAACCTCTACTGCATCGTCTTCATTGTATGAAGTAGTTGGTCCTTGTCCGTTGTTGTTTTCATCCTCTGGATTTGTTTCCGTGTTACCTGCTTGGAACATCAAAACCGCTGTCAAAATGATTGCTGCGCTAGCTAGATAGATTGCTGGGAATACCCAACGCTTTTTCATTAAACGCTGCCAATTTGAATTTTGAGAAGTCCGTTTCTTTTCTTCCTCTCTCATTGTATCATCACCTCAGCAATCATTCTGAACAGAATCAGAGAATAATATACACACAGACGAAAAAAATTTTAAAAACTTATTTTCCTTCAAAGTATGCGGAATTATGCATGAGGGGGGAAAGTTTTTTTTGAGGGGGATAACTTTGAGTTAAATTTGGGGCCAAAATTTGGGGCCAGACCCCGGCAGGAGATGCGGGATGGGTGTCGAATAGTATAGAGTTTTGGTATGATTAGAGTGTTGAGTTTCGGTTTTGATACCGCCATTTTGTTAATTCTTGAGTTTGATGGTCTCATTATCACTTTATGATACCGCCATTTCACTGATGACTCGATTTGATGGTCTCAAAAACTGCTTTTGATACGATCATCTCACAATTTCTCGGATTTGATGTTCTCATAAACTGCTTTTAATCCCACCATCTCACAATTTCTCGGGTTTGATGGTCTCATAAATCCTTTGAAACCTCAAGTCGCTCAATGAAGCCATAACAACATATATAATAAAGGAGCATCAAATATGTTTCGCAATACAATCAGATTTTGTTTAAAACTCGCACCCTTCGCCTACATGGCACTCATCTGGTTACTATCCAGCAATCCTGCAGACTCGTTCGTCGACACCGGAATGTCCTGGGACAATGCATTCAAAGAATCACTCCATCTCATTGAATTTGGGATCCTGTACGTCATGCTCGCTCTATTCTTCCTTATAGACGGTAAACTCACAACAAAAACTAACATACTTTGCGCGGCCATCGCCATCGCCTACGGCCTCACAGACGAAATCCACCAATCATTCGTCCCTGCGCGGTCGGCAACTGTGATCGACTTCGTGAAGGACACAATCGGCGTACTCATAGCATATTTCTTCATACATCATGCTTACTTCGGAAACCGCTTCAAGCAGCTAGGAAACCTTTTACGAAAAATCGAAAACAAATTCAAAAAGCCCGTATCACTCAAATAAATGATACGGGTTTTTTCCATTATATTATTGCTTCGCCGTCAGCTTCGTCAAATACTGCTCCGCACTTCCGATCTCAACGCCTTTATAGTAATGCGCCACAATATCCGAATGCTTTTTCCCCTCGAGCGCCATGCCATTCGCGCCGTACTGGCTCATCCCGACGCCATGCCCGTAGCCTTTTGTGGTGATGACGATGTTGTCGCCCTTCCGCTCCCAACTGAAGTCGCTTGATTGCAGCTTCAGCTTTTCGCGGACTTCCCTTCCTGTCAGCTGCTTGCCGTTGATCTCGACCGTGTCGACCCGGTTTCCGGTGGTGCGGGCGGTGATCTTCCCTACCGTACTATCCGAGCCGAGCTGAACGCCGAGTTTATTTTGGAAATCGGCAACAGATAGGCTGACCTGCTTCAGGAATTTTGGTGTATCAATGTCCCATGGGCTTTCCACGCTTCGTAAGTAAGGAATTTCGTTTGGCCAGTATTCCTCCGAGTTTTCCGTTTTCCCGTTGCTTGTGGAGAAGAAGCTTGCGGTAATCGGTTCATTGTTATAGGTAAGGATCTTGCCGGCGGTGGCCGTTACGGCTTCAGTTATTTTCTTAATTTTAGCATCATATTCACCTGGTTCATCCCACTGTACTTTAAGTTCCTCAATCCCTTTATACACCTGATGATTCACCGTATCCGTCACATCAGCACCCTCTGGCGTCCCAATCTTCTCCCCTGCCAATAGGTGCCTTAAAATAAATGTTCGAGCAGCGAGCGCCTGTGCCTTTAATGCCTCTTCTTCAAACTCTGCAGGCATTTCTGAGGCCACCACCCCCACCACGTACTCTTCCAATGGAATGTTTTCAATTACATCTTTATTCGCACGGTACACCGCTACATCGATGGGTGATTCCGTTACTGATGTCTGAACCTGCTGCTTGTTCTGGAGTTCTTCGGCGAGTTTTCCACTCACTTTGTCGGTGAACGGCATGACTAGCAATGTTGGTATCATTAATACCATGACGAAAAGGATGGATGTTAGTACGATGAATGGTTTTAAGTTTCTCATAGCGTCGAACCTCCGTTAAAAAAATTGAGTAGTTGTAAGCACCTTTACTCTTTCATTCTTATGGGAGGGGACAAGCAATTATGACTAAAAACTGGGCAAGTTTTGGCTAGCCGTTTCTATAAGAAGCAAAGCGGAAGAAAAAAAATATTCCCATCACATTACGCATAACTGGAAAATGTTACATTCCTGTGAAAATGCATTTTCTTAAAAAAAGTAGAATAAAAATAATAGAACAATCCATAATAAATGAGGTGAAAAAAATTAAAAAAGATGAAAAAGAGGGCCAGACCCCGGCAGGAGTTTGACCCTCTTCGTAGAATATATGTTATTAGGAAGGTTTATGCTTCTTTGATCTGCTCAAGGATGACTGTTTGTTCTTGTTCCATTGAGCTTACGCGTTCGATGTCTGCACCAAGTGCTGCTAGCTTGTTGTGGAAGTTCACGTAGCCGCGATCTAGGTGTTTCAGTTCTGTAACGCGTGTATATCCATCTGCAATTAATCCCGCCAAGGTTAATGCTGCTGCTGCACGCAAGTCTGTCGCCGCTACTTCTGCACCCTGTAAGTTTGATGGTCCGTTTATTACAACAGAACGACCTTCAATCTTGATGTCACCATTCATGCGGCGGAATTCTTCCACGTGCATGAAACGATTTTCGAATACAGTTTCCGTGATCATACTTGTGCCTTCAGCCGCTAGTAGAAGAGACATCATTTGAGATTGCATATCAGTCGGGAATCCAGGGTGAGGCATTGTTTTGATGTCAATCGCCTTCAGCTTTTCAGGTCCGATAACACGTAATCCGTTTTCGACTTCTTCGAATTTAACGCCCATTTCTTCCATTTTGGCAATAAGTGAGCTGGAGTGTTCCGGTACTGCGCCTTCAACGATTACGTCTCCGCCTGTGATTGCAGCTGCTACCATGAAAGTACCTGCTTCAATGCGGTCAGGGATGATGTCGTGTTTGCAGCCGTGAAGCTCAGACACACCTTCAATTCTTAATGTTCCAGTACCCGCGCCACGAACTTTCGCTCCCATGGAGTTCAAGAAGTTCGCCAAGTCCACGATTTCCGGCTCTTTTGCTACGTTTTCCATGATAGTCGTACCTTCTGCAAGCGTCGCCGCCATCATGATATTTTCCGTAGCCCCTACACTTGGGAAATCCAAATATATTTTCGCGCCTTTTAGTCTTCCGTCTACTTCAGCGTCGATATAACCATTTCCTACTTTCACTTTCGCACCCATCGCTTCGAATCCTTTTAAATGCTGATCAACCGGTCTAGAACCGATTGCACATCCTCCAGGCAAAGCAATTTTCGCTTTTCCGTTACGAGCAAGCAGTGAACCCATTACAAGTACAGATGCACGCATCTTTCTTACATATTCAAATGGTGCTTCGATATTCAACTCTCTCGTTGCATCGACAGTTATACGATTATTTTCAAAATCAACATCGGCATTAAGAAAACGCAAAACCTCGTTAATCGTATAAACGTCGGAGAGCTCTGGTACATTTAAGATTTCGCATTTGCCTTTGCTAGCTAATAATGTTGCGGCGATAACAGGTAGTACTGCATTTTTTGCTCCCTCTACTTTTACAGTACCTTTCAACCTTTGTCCGCCGCGGACGATAATTTTTTCCAAAATTTTCCCCTCCGCGTCATATGTTCTATATATTAATATTCAACAGTAATAATTGGCGTGCCTACAATCACGGTAGTCTTATCGCCCAATCCTTGTTTTCGTAACCCAATTTGTAAGTTCATCTTTCCATGATGTGTCGGAAGAACATTATTCCATAATTCAGTGTATGCTGAAACTGAAACAAAGGTATCTTCATTCAACTCTTCGATTACACTTGCTGAAAATGCGTCCAGCAAAATATTTGTCGTATTTTGCAAACCACCTTCAATTTTATCACTGAAATCGCCTGTCATACAACTAAATATTTCAATGTTCTCTTGAGAAATATTGGTAAAATTAGAATGGAAGTCCTTTAGTATCTCCCTAGCCGAGGTATTTTCCCAACCATATCCAGTGACCTCATATAATAAGTACGATGTTGGGGCTGAGTTTGTGTGGGTTGTGATGAGCTGAAGGGATTCTTCCTGCTTTAATGAATCGTTATAATGAGTTCCAATCGCTTTCCACTGATCCTCTTCCACTTCCACAGTCCAGTTTAAATGGCCCATCTTCTGTTTTAAACCATTTACCTCTTTTTGAAAACCTACTAAATCCCTAATTTTATAGACGTTGTTTCTGCCATAAAGTTTCCACTCTCTAATATTAATTTCTTTCTCTTGAAAAACTTGAGCAATTTCAAGTATCTCAGTACTGATTTCGTTTGGTAATTGAGCTCTGCTTCTTTCATTCCCAAGAATTACCCCAGTAAAACATATTACCAAAATAAAAATCAAACTAATTACCCGCTGCACCATCTTCTTCCCCGTTTCACCGCTCCAAATCGTTCTCATCTTCATATCCCCCACGTCCCTTTCTCTCTTCTCTCCTTATTATCCATTCTTACCACCTAAAGCAGCGTCATACATGGGAATAATCGTCAAATTTCTCATAGGGAGAAGGCCGCAAGAGTTTGAAAAAACATCAAATAGGGGCCAGACCCCGGCAGGAGATTTTCGTCATATGTCGAAAGGCGCACAATTTTTATATTTTTATTTTTTGTTGACTGATGTCAGCTTATGGCAGGACTTTTTGCATGGGTTTGGGCTTCTATGGAGTATATTCCCAGGGGTTTGGTGGATTTGGATCTTTAAGGGTTGAAGGGGTGTCGTTAAAAATGGTGTTGGGTAACTGTTTTTAGTGTTTTCACGAGGATTAGCTCCATTTTCTTAGGTTGAAATGGTCAGCGACTACGCCAAATGCGTGCTTATGCTCAAAAATGACGAGGATTTGCACAATTATTTCAATTTGCGATGAAAAATCATGTCGATTCGCTCAAAAATTTTGATTTGCGCTCAAAAATGAAAGTGATATGCACAAAACGCAATCTTCGGCATAATCCGTCATTCCCCGATTCACCCCGATTCGCTAATTGGCCATCCCGCCGACAGCCCACTCGCCGCTCCGCTTCTAATACAGCCCCCCTAAACAAATCAAAAAGCCGAGGCACACCACTTCGCCTCGGCTCCTAACTTTATAAACGTTTCTTTCCTGCCTACCACATCATCGGCAATCGCTGCGATAAGAACAGGTAATCCAAAAAGAAATTACTCACCGTTGATCCGATCGCAATTGTCACAAGTATAAGCAGCAGTCTCATCTGCATCACGCGGTTCGGCTTCATCCATTTTTCGTAGTTGATCGCCTGCAGCGCCCACCAGGTGACGCTGATGAAAAGCAGATGCGACAGGATGCTGATCAATGATTGTACGCCAATATCAACCATACTGCATCTCCTCTCTCCAATTCGTAATCATTATTTATGTATACTTTTTTCCGCACTTGAAATCATAAAAGTGTTTGGAGGAAACCGTCCCTTTAGCACTTTAACGCACAGCGGGTCAGGCCCCTAAAAAAGAAGGAGCACATCCCCATGCTCCTTCTCACATTAAAACATATACCCCTTTTCACTTTCAAACCGATTGCCTAAGCATATAGTTAGTTATATCATCTGCCAGGTGCGAAGAAGTCCATGAGCACGTCGAGGTTTCCGTTGTAGAAGTCGAGTGCCAGGCCTGGCATGATTCCAAGTGCGATGGTCCCGAGCGCACAGAGGATGACCGTTATCCAGATTCCCACTGGTACGGTGATTTTCTCTTGGTTTGCTGCGGGACGGAAGAACATTTGTGTCATGATACCGAAATAGTAAAAATACGAGATGACGGTAGTTGCGATCAGCACCGATGCAAGGACGTACGCCTTGGACGGTTCGGTGATCGCGCCGACAAAAATCCCAAGCTTCCCGATGAATCCGGCTGTTCCGGGGATTCCGGCAAGTGATAATAGGAAGATGCTCATCAGCACAGCCAACACCGGCGAGCGTCGGTACAATCCGGCGAATTGGCTCAGATCTTCGGAATCTTCCTTCGATGTAAGCACCTGCAGTACTGCCAATGCACCAATGTTCATCAGAAGGTAAGCCGCCAAGTAGAACCACATTGTTTCAAAAAGGAACAACAGGTTGATCGAGCTTATTGCGACAAGCAGGTAACCTGCGTGTGCGATCCCAGAGTAGGCGAGCATTCTTTTGACGTTGCGCTGACGCAAAGCAACCGCATTCCCGACTACCATCGACACGACTGCAAGTACTGCTATCATATCTTTTAGCGAGAAGAGCATCGAGTTCTCTTCCGCTGCAGCAGGCGTCATCAGGAACAGTGAAATGAACAATCGTGCGATGATGACAAAGCCGGCAGTTTTGGAAACGACCGCAAGGAATGCCGTAACAGGTGTCGGTGAACCTTGGTACACGTCCGGCGCCCACATATGGAACGGGGCGGTGGCGAGTTTAAAGGATAATCCGACAAACATCATGACAAATGCGATCATCAACAGGAATTGCAGGTCACCGGCACGGGTTTGCATCAGGATCTGCTGCATCTCCAACAGGTTGGTCGTGCCGGTCAATCCGTACACATAACTCATCCCGAATAGTGTGATGGCAGTGGCGATTCCGCCGTTGATGACATATTTCATCGCCGCTTCGTTGGACTTCAAATTCTTTTTACGCAGTCCAGCCAGCACGTAAGAGGACAGAGACAATAGCTCCAATCCCACAAACAAGGTAATCAGGTCGCCGCTTGACGCCATGAACATGGTCCCAAGGGTTCCTGCCAAAAGTAAATAATAAAATTCCCCGCGATATTCCTTCAAGCCTTCCTTCGGTTCGTAGCTGACTGCCATCAGCATCACAAGTGCCGAACCAGCCAGTAACAGCAGCTTGAAGCCTTTTGCAAAGCTGTCCAATCGATAGGTTTCAAAAAGGATGCTTGTGACCCCGCCCTCATCAAAGTAGGACAGAACCACAAAGACAATCGCAGCCAAAATCCCTGCAAACCCGATCCATCCGAGGATGCGTCGGTCCACGTCTTTTGGCATGAATAGATCTAACAGAGTTAAAAGAGTGATTACACCAAGGATGATGAATTCCGGTGCCATTGCTCCCCACTCAAAGCTGAGCAGCGTATCTAAATCCATCTTTCATCACCCTCCTATTCCTAAAATAATGGCTTCGATGGTGGCTTGAAGCGGTTCTGCCAGAATGCTTGGATAAACACCGATAAATACTATGAAGAACAGCATCGCAACAACAGGAATGAATTCCAATCCGCGAATGTCGACCACCTTTTCTCCATAAGCCGCCGTCTTTCCGAAGGTCATGCCCATCACTGCGCGCAACAGGTACGCCGCTGTCAGGATGATCCCGAGCGTCCCGACTGCCGCCACAACCGGCATTTCCTTGAACATTCCAAGGAATGCGAGGAACTCACTGACGAAGCCGGACATGCCAGGCAAGCCTAGAGATGCCATCGCGCCGACGAGGAAAAAGCCCGCCGTAAGCGGCATCACTTTTGCCAAGCCGCCAAGCTTGTCTATCGTTGTCGTGCCAACACGCTCATGCATCACGCCGATCAGGAAGAACAGGAGTGCTGCGATGAAGCCGTGGGATACGACTTGGAAAATGGCTCCCTGGACGCCCGCTTCGTTCATGGAAGCGAGTCCGATCAGCACAATTCCCATATGCGAGATACTGGAGTATGCCAGTACCATTTTGAAATCTGTTTGAATCAGTGCCAGGAACGCTCCATACAGAAGGTTCACGACACCAAGTATTGCAAGGACGAATGCAAGCTGTTGGAACTGCTCAGGGAAGATCCCCACCCCGAAACGGATCAGACCGAATGCCCCGATTTTCAGGAGCACGCCGGCATGCAGCATGACGATCGATGGCGGCGCCTGAACGTGCACCTTCAGCATCCAGCTGTGCAGGGGCACTATCGGCAGCTTGATCCCGAATGCAACAAGAAGCGCAATCAACATGCCAAGTCGGAAATCATCCGTCATGCCGCCGATCAAGGCCTCGTTGCCGGAATGAAATAGATACGTAATATCCGCAATATTCATCGTTCCTGTTTTTGCAAAAAGAATGACAAAGACGATAAGCAATATCGCTGATCCAAGTCCGTTGTAAATCAAGAATCGATAGGCGGCATTCTCTTTTTCAAAATAGCCCCACTTACCGATCAAAAAGAACATCGGGATCAAGGTCAGTTCAAAGAAAAAGAAGAATAATAATAGACTTTCAGAAGCAAAGACTCCCAGCATCCCGATCTGTAAAAGAAGGAACAGGATGAAATATCCCTTCCATTCTTTTTTGATATGGATGGAGGCAATCGCTGCAAGCGTCGAGAGCACGGCGGTCAGAAGGATCATCACAAGTGAAAATCCGTCGATGCCAAGCTCATAGGAAATTGGCTGATAGAGCTCGATTCCGTAGAGGCCTTGCATCGCTTCCTTATTACCTAAACTGAACCATTCCGCTTTTACCGCAAATTGCTCCAGCCCCGCTCCAGCCTTGTACTGCCAGAACGCGATAATGGCGAAAATCAAGGAAGGCAAGGTAGCCGCGAAGCCGACTATTTTGATCAGCTTTTCATTTGTTTTTGGTATAAACAATAATGCCAGTACACCTAAAAGAGGGGCGAAAATCAAGATTGACAAGAACATGCTGTTCATCCTATGTACCCCCCTGTGAATGCAAAAATAATCAATAGAATTGCCAGGCCGACAAATGCGACAGCGCTATAGACCTGCGTCTGGCCGTTCTGCATTTTCGCGCCAAGGCGTCCGATGGATTGGGTCGCATAGGCGATGCCCTTCATCGTCCCGTGAACGAGGAATTCATCGACATACTTCAGGAACAGGCTGATAACCTTTGTTCCGTAGACGAACGTCATTTTATAAAACTCATCGACAAAGTATTTGTTTCTTAAAATACCGTAAAGATGCGGTGCCCCGGTGCTGAACGTAGCACGATCGATGGATCGGCGGTAGTAGATCAGATAGGCAATGCCGATTCCAGCGACGGAAACGAGGATTGCGGCAATCATGATCCATGCCGGGCCTTCAATATGGGACGGGCCGTACATGTCGGTTCCTTCTGTCAGCCAATCTCCCAGGAAATGACCGAACCACGGGGTATTCATGTACCCAGCCGCGACTGCCAAGACGCCAAGCACCATCATCGGGATGGTCATGACGGACGGCGATTCATGGGTTTGGCGCTGGTCCCCGCGTGCCTCGCCTGTGAAGACAAGGAAAAAGAGGCGGAACATGTAGAACGCTGTAAAGAATGCTGCAATCAACGCTAGTGCAAAAAGGAGCGGATTCCCGTTTACCCAAGCGGCAATCAAGATCTCCTCCTTACTGAAGAATCCAGAGAACAATGGCACCCCAGTGATTGCGAGCGTTCCGATCAAGAACAGGATTCCGGTTGTACGCATTTTTTTCCAAAGTCCGCCCATTTCATCGATGTTCTGTGTATGTGCGGCATGGATGACGCTACCTGCTGCAAGGAACAGCAGGGCTTTGAAGAAGGCATGTGTGGTAAGGTGGAATACCCCTGCCACATAGCCTGCAGAACCTAGCGCAAGCATCATGAAGCCTAACTGACTCACAGTCGAGTATGCTAGTACTCTTTTAATATCCTTTTGTACAAGGCCGATCGATGCGGCAAAGATCGCGGTGAACGCACCGACGATCGCAACTGTCATCAATGCCGTTTCACTTGCTGCGAATAGCGGGAACAGGCTCGCTACCAAGTAGACCCCTGCTGCAACCATAGTCGCGGCGTGGATGAGGGCGGAAACTGGTGTTGGACCTTCCATCGCATCCGGCAGCCAGGAGTGAAGCGGGAATTGACCGGATTTCCCCATTGCCCCGATGAAAATCAGGATCGCAATGAGGGTAAGCATGCCTGCAGAAATCACTCCTGCATTAACAGCTGCAAAAATCGCATCATATTCAAAGCTTCCAACCTGCCAGAATAATAGGATGATCCCGATAAACAATCCGACATCCCCGATACGCGTCATGATGAACGCTTTTTTGGCAGCAGCTTTTGCATCTTCTTTAAAGAAATAGAATCCAATGAGCAAGAACGATCCCAGTCCCACAAGCTCCCAGAAAATATAGAGCTGCAGCAGGTTAGGTGATATCACTAAGGCCAGCATGGCAAAGGTAAAGAGCCCAAGGTAGGCGTAGAAGATGTGGAAACGCTCATCTCCGTGCATATACCCTTTAGAATAGATATGTACTAATAAGCTGACAAGTGATACTACGACAAGCATCAAGGCATTCAATTGATTCACTTCATATCCCGCCGTCAAAGTCACATCGCCGATTTGCAGCCATTCGAATGTGGCCTTGAAGGTTGGTGCCGAAAACCTTTCCCATAGTGCCATCACAGAAAAAATGAGGGAAAGTCCGATGAGCGCGATTCCGACGAATGCACTCGCTTCCTTCAGTTTTTTCCCAATGAACAAAAGCAGGATAAAGGAGATCAGCGGAAAAAGCGGGATGATCCAAGCATTTTCCATCATCGTATCAAGTCCCCTTCTCTTACGCGGGCTTGTAATTTTCCCACGCTTTTGTAAAGCAAGTTATCTCGTTAATTTTTCAACGAATTCATTTCATCGATATTTACCGTCTTCCGGTTGCGATATAGCGCAATCAGGATAGCTAACCCTACCGCTGCTTCAGCTGCTGCGACCGTTATGGTAAACAGAGAAAACACTTGCCCTGTAATCGACGGGTTAATACCAAATTTACTAAATGCAACTAGGTTAATATTCACTGCATTCAGCATCAGCTCGATACAGATCAGCACGATGACCGTGTTTCTTTTCGTCAGTGCCCCGTAAAGGCCGATACAGAATAGAATAAGCGCTAATACCAGGTAGGCTGATAATGGAACTGTTGTCATTCCTTTGTCGCCTCCTCTTCTTCATCATCACGTTTTGCCAGTATGATCGCTCCGACAAGCGCCACAAGCAACAGCACCGAAGTCAGCTCGAATGGAATCACGTATTTTGCATAGATTGCAAGACCGATCTGCTCTGTGTTGTCCACGTGCAGGTCAGCCGCACCACTGCCAAGATCGAGGTTGTACACGCCGAAATACATCAGCCCGGCGAAACCAAGGACACCGAGGCCCACAAGGATTTTCCGAGTAAGTCCCGCAGTTTCGGTTTCATCGTTATGGCGTGTGAGCATGATTCCGAAAAGCATGATGATCGTGATGGCACCGGAGTAAATGAGAATCTGCACAAACGCCACAAACTCAGCGGAAAGCATCACGTAAATGCCGGCGATGCTGATGAAGGTGAACACAAGGGCGACGACCATGTGCACGACCTTCGTCAAGTTCAGCATGAGCACGCCACCGGCAATCGCAGCAAGCGCGAGGCCTATAAAGGCAATAAATTCACCGGATATACTCATGCTTTATTCTCCCTTCTGATGTTCGTGTCGTTTTCATCAAGCCACTCGAGATTCTTGAAAAGTCTGTCTCGGCTATATTCCGCAAGCTCGAAGTTATTTGTCATGATGATCGCTTCTGTCGGGCAGACCTCTGTACAAAGGTCGCACAGGATACAGATTTCAAAATTGATATCGTACGTATCAATAATTTTCCCTTTTTTCGTCGGATCCGGATGCTTTTTCCCGGTAAGCTGGATACAGTCTGTCGGACAGATGTTGGCACACTGGTTACAGACGATGCACTTTTCCGGGTAGAATTTCTGGATGCCGCGGAACCGGTCCGGTAGTGGAAGCGGCTCCTTCGGGTAGTTGTATGTCACTTTTTTCTTGGATAAGTTTTGTAGGGTATATTTCAAACCTTTTGCAAGACCGCGCATTTCGCTTCACCCCTATTCTTCCGTTACGCTAAGTAAGAAAGGCATTTTTATTTGCAGGCTTTTTTCGCATACATTGTTGTTTTTGACGTATCCAACGTTAACACGTAATATTACTTGCTTTCGTGCTCTTTTCATGTGTAATAGATTTATTTTCCTTTTGAATACTATGGGGATAAATGCTGTAAAAAATCCAAAAGCCGATTTTTTACGACATAAGCAACAAACTTTACGAAAAGAGCCTATTTGAAAAAGATTTCCTTAATGATCGCTGTGAAAAAGATGTTTGCCAAAGCAACCGGCAGTAGTACTTTCCAGCCGAATTCCATGAGCTGATCCGCTCTGAGGCGAGGGAACGTGACACGAATCCAGATAAGGAAGAATACGACTAAACTGAACTTCAACGCGAACCAGATGGCACCTGGAATGAAGTCCAGGAACCCGCCGAATGGAGCCAGCCAGCCGCCAAGGAAAAGAACGGTTGTCAGGGATGCCATTGCGAATAGGTACACATATTCTGCAAGCATGAAGAATGCCCAGCGAAAGCCGGAATACTCGACATGGTAACCCGCTACAAGCTCCGACTCCGCTTCCGGCAAGTCGAATGGTGTACGGTTCAACTCTGCGACAGAGGCAATCATGAAGATCAGGAATGCCGCCGGTTGCAAAAGGATGAACCAGGTTGTTTCACCTTGTGCTGCCACGATTTCGTTGAGGTTCAAGCTTCCTGCTAAAAGAACCACCCCTATTACACTCATGACAAGCGGTACTTCATAGGAAATCATCTGTGCCGCAGCACGCATGCCCCCAAGAAGCGAGTATTTATTGTTGGACGCCCAGCCTGCCGCCACAACCCCGACTGTCGTGATGCCGGAAATGGCGATGTAGTACAGCAAGCCGACCCCGATATCGGCAAATTGGAATTTGTCGGTGAACGGAATCGCAGCCAACACCAGGAATGCCGGTGTAAATGCGATGACTGGAGCCAAAATGTATAATGGTCGATCCGCATCCTTAGGGATGGTATCTTCCTTAATTAACAGTTTCAGGACGTCGGCCACAGTTTGCAGGAGGCCCCATGAACCCCCAACCTGGTTTGGTCCCATACGTCCCTGCATGAAACCCATTACTTTACGCTCAGCGAGGATTCCGTATGTAACGAAGCCAAGCACCGCAAGCAAAAGGGCCGTTGCGAGTCCGAAGAATATGAAAAAGTTCGTCCAGGACGGTGATGATTCCAGCAGATTTTGTATCATTAACCATCAACCTCCCCAAGAACGATATCAATTGCCCCCAAAATGGTGATCAGGTTCGCCATGTTCTCCCCTTCAAGCAGCTTCGGTAAAATCTGCAGGTTGTAGAACGATGGGCGGCGGAACTTCAGGCGGTAAGGCTCTTTTTTCCCATCGCTGGCAATATAGCAGCCGATCTCCCCACGTGGAGATTCGATTCGAACGTACGCCTCACCCTTTGGAGCCTTGATGATCCGCGGCACCTTTGCCATGATCTCACCTTCAGCCGGGAATTGCTCCACCGCTTGTTCAATGATCTTCAAGGACTCCTCGATTTCCTCCATGCGGCAATGGTAGCGTGCCCATGCATCCCCGCCATCACGGGTCGGCACGTCAAACTCAAAGCGGTCATAGATCGAATACGGTTCATCCTTGCGCAGATCCCATTTTACGCCGGTACAGCGCAGGTTCGCTCCACTAAGTGAGTATGCAAGTGCATCTTCCTTCGTATAGCGTCCTACTCCTTTTACACGGCTCATGAAGATCTCGTTCCCTGTCACCAGGTCGTGATAGCCCTTCAGCTGCTCCCTCATATAAGGAACAAACTCGGCAACTTTCTCGATCCAGCCCTCCGGTGCGTCCCACTTCACGCCTCCAACACGCATATAGTTGAAGGTCAGCCGGGCACCTGACAGCTCATTCAAAAGATTGATGATCATTTCGCGCTCACGGAACGCATACAGGAATGGACTTACTGCCCCGATATCGAGGAGGTACGTTCCATACCAGACAAGGTGACTCGCCACACGGCCAAGCTCCATCGCAAGCACGCGAAGGTACTCGGCACGGTCCGGGATCTCAAGCCCCATCATCGTCTCCACTGCGTGACAAAGCACATAGTTGTTTGTCATCGCAGACAGGTAGTCCATGCGGTCCGTATAAGGGATGATCTGTGTGTATTGCAGGTTCTCCGCTAGCTTCTCCGTCCCGCGGTGCAGGTATCCGACGACAGGTGTAGCCTCCTTGATGATCTCTCCATCAATCTTGACCACCAGACGGAACACCCCGTGCGTACTCGGATGCTGCGGTCCTACATTTAAAAGCATTTCCTCCGTGCGAATCATCTGCTACACCTCCACATCGTACGGCTCATAATCTTTTCGAAGCGGATGACCGACCCACTCATCCGGCATCATGATCCGCGTCATATTCGGATGACCGGTAAACTGGACCCCAAGCAGGTCATACGTTTCACGCTCCGGCCAGTTCGCTCCCTCCCACAATGGCACAAGGGATGGGATGACAGGATTGTCACGATCTATTTTCACCTTCAATGCCACTGACTGACGATTCTTATAGGAGTAAAAATGATTGTATATCTCCATATGCGTCTCAAAATCAGATCCGTGCATCTCCGACAAATATTCAAACGTCAGCTGTTCATTATATCTTAAAAATTCTGCTATTTTAAAATAGGTCTCCGATTTGGCAACCAAAGTCGGCACATCTTTGGAAAGAGCATTGATATAGGAATCTTCTAAAACGTCCTCGCCGAGATGGTCGTTTATTACTTTGACGTACTTGTCCAAGTACTTCTGGTTCGGGGATGGCTCTGCTGATGGTGCATCTGCATCCTCCGTTGCCCCTCCGCCCGCTTTAGCTGCTGCAGTCGCTTTCGCCTTTGCTGCCGCTGCTGCTTTGGCTTTCGCCGCTGCGATTGCTTTTGCTTTTTCTTTGGCTAGGTCATCGCCTTCAGCAGGCTGTTCTGATGCTCCACCTTCGCGGTTCTGCTTTGCGAGTGCCGCTGCCTTTGCCTTGGCGGCTGCCGCTGCTTTGGCTTTGGCTGCTGCGATCGCTTTTGCTTTTTCATCAGTTCCTGCGTCACTTGCGTCGGCGTTTTCACCGTTTTGCTTCGCTAGAGCGGCCGCTTTGGCCTTCGCTGCTGCTGCGGCTTTCGCTTTTGCAGCGGCTGCCGCTTTTTTCTTGGCGAGGTCGAGGTCGTCCGAGTCTCCTGCTGGTTCTGCTGGTTCAGCCGTTGCTTCCTGCTCTTTCGCTTTTTGCTTAGCTAGTGCAGCTGCCTTTGCTTTCGCTGCCGCTGCGGCTTTCTTTTTCGCAAGCTCTTTTGCGTCATCCTCAGCTGGTGCTACTGTTTCTTCCGGTGGTGTTGCTCCCTGCATTTCTTTCGCCTTTTGCTTCGCAAGTGCCGCTGCTTTGGCTTTTGCCGCCGCAGCCGCTTTCTTTTTCGCAAGGTCCACGTCATCGGCTGAATCGCCGCCCGCTTCTTGCTCCTGCTTCGCTTTCAATTTTGCCAGGGCTGCTGCCTTCGCTTTCGCCGCGGCTTCCCTCTTTTGTTCCTCTAGGCTTTTTTCATCGCTCACTACTAGATCACCTGCTTCCCTGTCTTAGCTTCGTGGCGAATTTTCTCTCTCAATTTATTGATTCCATAAATAAGAGCCGCTGGATTTGGCGGGCATCCCGGTATGTACACGTCTACAGGTACAATCTGGTCCACTCCTTTGACAACGGCATAGGATTTGATATATGGACCACCTGCAGTAGCACAGGATCCCATTGCAATGACCCACTTCGGCTCAGGCATCTGATCATATAGGCGTTTCAGGACTGGTGCCATCTTCTTCGTCACGGTTCCTGAAACGATCATACAGTCCGATTGGCGCGGAGATGTACGGAAAAAGGATCCAAAGCGATCCAAATCGTAATGAGAGGAACCTACCCCCATCATCTCGATCGCACAGCAGGCCAATCCAAATGTCATCGGCCACATCGAGTTGGAGCGCGCCCATGCTTTCAGCTCTTCTAAAGTTGTCAGGAAGACGGTCTGCTTGAGCTCTTCCATTTCCTCTGGTGATATACTCTCTAGATTTAGATCCATTTCAACACCTTCTTCTTCCAAGCATAGATTAATCCGATCAGCAGCATCACTACGAAAATAAGCATCTCAATCAATGCAAAGATACCTAATTTCTCATATGCCACCGCCCATGGATAAAGGAAAACTGTCTCTACGTCAAAAATGACGAACAACAGAGCAAATATGTAATAACGAACATTAAACTGGACACGTGAATCATGAAAGGGATCAATTCCGCTTTCATAGGTTGTCTGCTTAGCTGCACTCGGTTTATGCGGACGCAACACTCTTCCTATTGCCAGCGCAACGACCGGTAGTAAAATCCCTAGAGCCAAGAATACAACCACGATCAAATAGTTATTTTGATATAAGTTTAGTAGATTCATGCCCGCCCCCTCCGAAGCTTTCTATTTTTCAGACTGCTCTCAATATTTAAATTTGTAACCGATAACAATTATATCAAATACCAATATCTGTGTCACCATCATATATCCTTATTATGACTATTGCTTCGCGTGTGGAAATTTGTTGTTTGTTATTTCACATTTAATTGAAGTATGTAAGAAAAAAACGTTGAACGCCGCTGTTGATTTCCGCAATAGGCTGCGCTTTCCGCGGGGTGTTTGTTGAGCCTCCTCGGCTTCGCCTGTGGGGTCTCCACTAAACGCTGTCTTCCGCAGGACAAGGAAGGCTTTGGATGCGATACATCGCACGCAGAAAATGCTCGCATTTTCAAGGAGTCTTCGCCTATTGCTCCAATCAACAGCTAGCAACCTTTTTTACCGCTATTCTTAACAAAGCCATTGATAAAAGACGCTTGGGAGCTTCCAAGCGTCTCTTCTCTACCAAATCATATCCGCAAATTCCGGGTGGTCGATGAACGGGTTGCGGTTGCCCTGGTAATCTTCAAAAATAATGAGGTTCCGTCTGACTTTAAGGACATCAACTGGGTTTTTCACATTTAGTACGAAGTAAGGTATTGTTTTAGGAATTCATTTGAGACCACGATATTCTTTTTTAGCTCGGTCGTTGTCTCAATCTGTGGTTTTGAGACCACGATATTCTTTTTTGCTCTCGATCGTGGTCTCATTCCGCTTCTTTGAGACAACCATTTCCTGTTTTTCGCCCGATCGTGGTCTCATTCCACCTTTTTGAAACCGCGATATTCTGTTTTTCGCCCGATCGTGGTCTCATTCCACCTTTTTGAAACCGCGATATTCTGTTTTTCGCCCGATCGTGGTCTCATTCCACCTTTTTGAAACCGCGATATTCTGTTTTTCGTTCGATCGTGGTCTCATTCCGCTTCTTTGAGACCACCATTTCCTGTTTTTCGCCCAATCGTGGTCTCATTCCACCTTTTTGAAACCGCGATATTCTGTTTTTCGTTCGATCGTGGTCTCATTCAGCATCTTTAAAACCGCAATATCCTTTTTCGCGCTCTATCGTGGTCTCATAACCTTTTAATCTCAACAAATATAAAAGACGCTTGGGAGCTTCCAAGCGTCTCTTCTCTACCAAATCATATCCGCAAATTCCGGGTGGTCGATGAACGGGTTGCGGTTGCCCTGGTAATCTTCAAAAATGATATTATTCCGTCTGATTTCACGGGAATCAACTGGATCCTCCTCATGCCACTCTAGCAGGACGGACATTTTCCCGTGGTACGGGGCACTTCCATTGTTCACATTATTGTTCAACTCCAGGTCGAGTTCTCCGCTGTCCCCTTCATAACGAACTGCCATATAAAATAACATGCGAGCGACGTCGCCTTTCACTTCATCACGAGGCTCCCAGGAATCGCTGTCGTAAAAATTGCCAAGAGCCTCTGAATGCTCCCTGCCCCCGTTGTCAAAATCAAGGTTACTGCGTGAGGAGTTGACTGAAGCATCTGTCGGTCGCAAGTGATGGAGATCGGTGCCTGGCCCTCTCGCTGTCCCGAAGTCACCGTGGGATTTTGCCCAGACATGCTCACGGTTCCAATCATTCGCTCCTCCTCCATTTGAGGTTTTCGATTGAGAGCGTCCTGTATAAAGAAGGATGACGTTGTTTGGATTGTTAGGATCTTCATCTGTTTCTCGCAAGGCTGCCCATAACGCGGCATAGGAGAGAGTCTGATGGTCATCGATGATGTTGTGGAGTGCCGTTTTCAATGCTGAGCCTGTTTTGCCTTCTGCGTCGTTATAGTATTCTTCATAGGCCGGTGGAGGGTCAACCGGGTCTTCAGGGTCCGTTGGCGGCGGGTCAGTCGGATCATCCTCTCCTATCAATTCAAATGCTGTTGCCGACTTCAGGCCAGGGTGGGAAAAATAAGCCGTAAGAGAGCCTGTCACTTTAATTTTTTCCCCTAACAGGTCCGGATTGCTTTTTAGGCCGAAGCTTGTTCTGAATGATGAAGGAATTTGTACATATATCATTTTGCTAGTATTAGGTTCGGTGGAGGTGTCTGCCAATGCGAAAGCATAATCGTTGGGAAAATTGCCCGTGACGACCGTTGTCGTGGATGTCGGCTGCCCCACTATATACCCTTCCACTGTTTGCGTGGATCCATTTTGACTGGATATTGCCTGGTTGACTGTCAATGGTGATGTCCAGGAACCAGACCCATCTGCATTCATCTGACTTGGTGACACTTGGCCACATGCAATGGTAAAAGAGAAAAGAAGAGCAATGATGCTGAGGATTTTTCTGTTCAAATAATCCGCCTCCTTGAGTGTTCTGCATATTTAGCGTACAACATCCGGTGTAAAAATAGGATGAATTTTGTGTAAATGGATGAAAATGAGTCTAATGGAGTAGAAGGATTGGATATTTCAAAATGAAAAAAAGCCCCAATAAGGAGCTTCTTAGAATGGTTTATTATGCAGTTGCGTTGCCAGGTGCATTGGCATATAGCTTTACTTTTTCGATGATCTTTCTTTCAATCTCATCGTTTTTCTCTTCCAATCTACGACCAATGAAGAATACGTCTACTAGATTCCAAATGAATAAAGTAAAAATACCGAATAATAGCATGCAAACAGCGTAGCCCGTATCTCCAGCATAGAAGCGATGTCCTGCAAAAGTACCTGTAAACCACCATAAAACATAACCAAGCGTCTTCGATTTTTTCTTTTTATCCATCTCAGACTGTACCATGGCTAATTGCTCAGCCGTCAAACCTTGCTTTTGTAAAATTGAGCTCATTCTAAAAGATCCCCCTAATGGATTAGTTTTCCAACTAATTATAGTTTTTAACCAGTTAAAAGGCAATATGAATTTTCAATTTACTGGAATTGAATAGTCGTTAGGATCATTCTTCCGCTATATCACAGCAAACAAAAAACCCCCACTACCAAAAGTGGGGGTCATTCTATCTATACACGGGTCACCAAAAGTTACCCTCTTTTTGCTACATTGATGCGGTTGATTGCGCGTTGGAGTGCAAGCTCTGCGCGGCGGTAGTCGACGTCATCCTGTTTGGATTGAAGTCTTTGCTCCGCACGTTTTTTTGCTTCCTCAGCACGAGTAAGATCGATTTGCTCAGCTGCTTCTGCAGATTGGGCAAGGATCGTAACTTTATCAGGACGCACTTCTAGAAATCCTCCACTGACAGCCACTTGTTCTGTAACGCCGCCTTTTTTCATGCGGACGCCACCGATTTGAAGTGGGGCAACCATAGGAATATGTCCAGGTAGGACGCCAAGCTCTCCGCTTTGAGCTCGTGCTACTACCATCTCTACGTCTGATTCATAAACCGGGCCATCGGGAGTAACTACACTGACTTTTAACGTCTTCATTTCATTCCCTCCTAGGTCCCTTTAATTAAACTTCTACACCCATTTGCTTCGCTTTTTCCACTACTTCTTCGATGCGTCCGACTAGACGGAATGCATCTTCAGGTAGGTGGTCGTATTTGCCGTCAAGGATTTCCCTGAAGCCCTTCACAGTTTCTTGAACAGGAACGTAAGAACCTTTTTGTCCAGTGAACTGCTCCGCTACGTGGAAGTTTTGAGATAAGAAGAATTGGATACGGCGAGCACGTTGAACGATCAACTTGTCCTCATCCGTCAACTCATCCATACCAAGGATGGCGATGATGTCTTGTAGTTCTTTGTAACGTTGTAAAGTGGATTGCACTTCACGCGCTACTTTATAGTGATCTTCTCCAACTACTTCCGGTGATAGTGCACGGGAAGTGGAAGCAAGAGGATCCACCGCTGGGTAGATACCCATCTCAGAAAGCTTACGCTCAAGGTTCGTTGTTGCATCCAAGTGAGCGAAAGTTGTTGCTGGAGCTGGATCCGTGTAGTCATCGGCAGGTACATAGATCGCTTGGATCGATGTTACAGAACCTACGGATGTAGACGTGATACGCTCTTGTAATTGACCCATTTCAGTAGCAAGTGTCGGTTGGTAACCAACGGCAGATGGCATACGGCCTAGTAGCGCGGATACCTCAGAACCTGCTTGCGTGAAACGGAAGATGTTATCCATGAAGAAAAGAACGTCCTGACCTTGGTCATCACGGAAGAACTCAGCCATTGTAAGACCTGTTAGTGCAACACGCATACGTGCTCCAGGCGGCTCGTTCATTTGTCCGAATACCATGGCAGTTTTCTTGATAACTCCGGAATCTGTCATCTCGTGGTAAAGGTCATTTCCTTCACGAGTACGCTCACCAACTCCTGCGAATACGGAGATACCACCGTGCTCTTGTGCGATGTTGTTGATCAATTCCTGGATAAGAACTGTTTTACCTACACCGGCACCACCGAATAGACCGATTTTACCCCCTTTGATGTAAGGAGCAAGCAAGTCTACTACTTTGATACCTGTTTCAAGGATTTCAACAGCAGTTGACAATTGTTCGAATGTAGGAGCTTGTCTGTGAATCGGATCACGACGAGAACCTGCTGGGATTGGAGCATCCAAGTCGATGTTTTCTCCAAGTACGTTGAATACACGACCTAGTGTTACGTCACCTACTGGTACAGAAATAGGATGACCAGCATCTTCTACTTCCATGCCGCGAACGACACCATCAGTAGAAGCCATAGCGATTGTACGAACTGTGTTGTCCCCTAAGTGAAGAGCAACTTCAAGCGTTAGAGTAACATCAACTTCGTTAGCGCTACGAGCTTTATGATTAATATGAAGAGCGTTGTATATTTCAGGAAGATGCCCGCTGTCGAACTTAACGTCAACAACCGGACCCATGATTTGAGTAACGCGACCTTTCATCGTATTCCCTCCTAACTTACTTTTGCAATATTTGTTCGATACGTTCTATTCCAGAGCGGAAGCACCAGCTGTGATCTCGGTGATCTCTTGCGTAATCGCTGCTTGGCGGGCACGGTTGTAAGAAAGTGTAAGTCCATGGATAAGCTCTTTCGCGTTATCCGTTGCACTTTGCATCGCTGTCATACGAGAAGCGTGCTCACTTGCTTTTGCATCCAATAATGCGCCGTAAATCAGGCTTTCAGCATATTGTGGCAGTAGTACTTCCAAGATGCCCTCCTGGGAAGGCTCAAACTCATAGGATGTGATTTTTCCTGTTGTAGGAGCGATGTCTGTAAGAGGAAGGAGTTTCTTTTCCGTTACCTCTTGAGAGATGGCACTTACAAAGTGGTTGTAGTACACGTATAATTCATCAAACGTACCATCTGCAAACATGCTTACTGCACGGTTTGCGATGTCTTTGATTTCCGCAAAAGAGACTTGGTCCCCAAGGCCTGTGATTTCTGAAAACACAGGAATGTTGCGTTTTCTGAAGAAGTCGCGGCCAATACGACCGATGGCAATTACTGCGTATTCATCTTGAGACTTATGACGTTTTTGAATAGTTTGATGAACCGTACGTAAGATGTTGCTGTTGTATGCACCTGCAAGTCCACGGTCAGAGGAGATGACGATGTATCCAGTACGCTTGACCGGACGGGTCTGAAGCATTGGATGCGTCACATCTGTGCTTCCCAGTGCGATGCTTGCAACAACCTCTTGAATTTTATTCATATATGGACCAAAAGCTTTAGCATTTGTTTCTGCACGATTTAATTTCGATGCAGATACCATTTGCATGGCTTTGGTGATTTGACTTGTCTTCTTCGTCGAGGTAATTCTCGTTTTTATGTCGCGTAATGATGCCAAAGGTTCTCACCACCTTTTTTAACCCTATTCAGAGCGGTCAGACACATGGAAAGGAGGAATCGAAGGGAATTCGGTTTCCTCCATTACTATGTGCGAAACTCGCTTTGTCGATCTATTACTTTTCAGTAGCTACGAAAGTCTTTTTGAATGCAGTGATTGCTTCAGCCATCGCTTCGTCGCTTGGTAATCCTTTAGTTGTGCGGATTTCTTCCAATAGTTCTTTACGGTTGTGCTCCAACCAAGTCAACATTTCGTCCTCGAAACGAGTAACGTCCTGTACAGGAACATCATCGATGAAGCCTTTAGTCAGTGCGTAAAGAATCGCAACTTGCTTTTCTACTTTAAGCGGCTTGTTCAAACCTTGCTTCAGTACTTCTACAGTACGAGCACCACGGTTCAATTTCGCTTGAGTAGCTTTATCCAGGTCAGAACCGAACTGCGCGAACGCTTCTAGCTCACGGTAAGATGCAAGGTCAAGACGTAATGTACCTGATACCTTCTTCATCGCTTTGATTTGAGCGGATCCTCCAACACGTGATACGGAAAGACCAGCGTTGATCGCAGGACGAACACCGGAGAAGAATAGGTCTGATTGTAAGAAAATTTGTCCATCAGTGATGGAGATAACGTTTGTCGGGATGTACGCGGATACGTCACCAGCTTGTGTTTCGATGAACGGTAAAGCTGTCAGGGATCCAGCGCCTTTTGCATCACTAAGCTTCGCTGCACGCTCTAAAAGGCGGGAGTGAAGGTAGAATACGTCACCAGGGTATGCTTCACGACCTGGAGGACGTTTTAATAGTAGGGAAAGCTCACGGTATGCAGCAGCTTGCTTCGTTAAGTCATCATAGATAACAAGAACGTGCTTGCCGTTGTACATGAATTCTTCACCCATTGTTACTCCAGTGTAAGGTGCTAGGAATAGCATTGGAGCTGGTGCAGAAGCAGATGCCGTTACAACGATTGTGTAATCAAGGGCACCATTTTTACGTAGTGTTTCAACTACTCCACGAACTGTGGATTCTTTTTGACCGATTGCAACATAGATACACACCATGTCTTGGTCTTTTTGGTTAAGAATCGTGTCGATCGCAACAGATGTTTTACCTGTTTGACGGTCTCCGATAATTAACTCACGTTGTCCACGTCCGATTGGTACAAGCGCATCGATCGCTTTGATACCAGTTTGAAGCGGCTCATGAACGGATTTACGATCCATAACACCAGGAGCTTGTGCTTCGATTGGACGAGTTTTTGAAGTTTCGATAGGACCCAAACCGTCAACCGGTTGTCCTAACGCATTTACTACACGGCCGATAAGTGCTTCACCTACCGGTACCTCCATGATACGGCCTGTACGACGTACTTCATCGCCTTCGCGGATTTCTCGGTATGGTCCTAAGATGATAATACCGACGTTGTTTTCCTCCAAGTTTTGGGCAAGACCCATAACTCCGTTAGAAAATTCAACTAGCTCTCCAGCCATGACGTTGTCGAGACCATGAGCACGAGCGATACCATCACCAACCTGGATAACAGTACCAACATCGCTAACTTCGATTTCTGACTGATAGTTTTCGATTTGCTTTTTTATCAGTGCACTAATTTCTTCAGCTTTGATGCTCATGAATTTCACCCCTATCTACTATCTATTCGTTGTAAGTTGACGTCCTAGACGTTCTAATTTTCCGCTGACACTTCCGTCAAAAATGCGGTTCCCGATGCGAATCTTCACACCGCCGATTAATGAGGAATCTACAATATTGCTGATGTTCAAGGATGCTTTACCAACCTTCGCCGCGAAAACAGATGAAAGCGTCGCTTGTTCTGCTTCAGAAAGCTCACGTACAGAATACACTGTTGCGTTTGCCACATTGCGGGCTTCGTTGGAAAGCGTTTGGTACGCATCGATCATGTCGATCACGATGGATTGACGGTGACGATCTATTAAAAGCTTTAACGTATTGACGATAAATGGAGAAGCAGTTGCAAATGCTTCCTGGATGATCTGCTTTTTAGAATCTTTGCGGATCTTAGGATTGCCAAGCACCGTGATCAGATCATGGTTGCTTTCAAATACCTTTTTTACTTCCGCAAGCTCCAAATCGAATTGCCCATAAAGATTATGTTCTTTTGCAAGTTCGAAAAGAGCGAGTGCATAACGCTTTGCTGCTACGTTTTTGCTCATCGCGCTTCGCCTACCTGTTTCACATAATCATCGATAAGCTTCTGCTGATCTTTTTCGTTTAATTCTTTTTCGATTACTTTAGAAGCAATCAGTACAGACAAGGAAGCAACTTGCTCGCGTAATGCGATAACCGCTTGCTCTTTCTCTTGTACGATTTCTTTTCTTGCAGATTCTTTAAGACGTGCAGATTCCTCTTGTGCAGCTCTGATGATGTCTGCCTTCTGATCTTCTGCTACCTTCTTGGCATTCTCTACAAGCGCTTGGCCTTCAAGACGTGCTTCTTTCAATAATGCTCGTTGCTCTTCTACAAGAACGCGAGCTTCTTCATTGCTTCGTTCCGCTGCCTGGATTTCAGTTGCAATGTGATCTTCACGCTGCTTCATCATTCCGATAAGCTTATCCCAAGCAAATTTACGAAGTAAGAATAGTAAGATTAAAAATACAATCAGTTGGTATAGTGCGTCCCCCAAAGTAAGGGCTCCTGCACCAAGAACTAAGTGATCTAAGCTATACAATGCTTTCACTCCCTTCAAGGAATACATAAGAAAAGCGCAAGCACCTTAAGATGTTTTGCGATTGTTAAAGATTCAAAACATGGCGCTTTTGCTAAACGTTTTGCTTTTATCTAGAGTTACAATTAACTTTATTGATTTGAACATTCCTTCATAGTGATATAAAGGAAAGGCGAAGGTTCTCTACTGAGACGGACTTCGCCATTTTGAACCAAAAGATATTTGGTGTATTATTGCGCACCGATTACCATGAACGCGATTACTACCGCGATGATAGGAACAGCCTCAACTAGTGCTACCCCGATGAACATTGTAGTTTGTAGTACGGATTTAAGCTCAGGTTGACGAGCGATACCCTCTACTGTACGACTTACGATTAGACCGTTACCGATACCTGCACCTAGTGCTGCTAAACCAATTGCAATTGCTGCTGCTAAAGCACCCATTGATTATTTCCTCCTTATGTTTAAAAAAATTGTTTTTTTGTTATTGAAGATTTATAAATTAATGGTCATGACTCACTTTGTGTGCCATATAAACCATTGTTAACATGGTAAAGATAAATGCTTGGATAGTACCTACGAAAACACTGAATGCCTGCCATACCAGCATCGGTATGAAAGCTGCCAATGTTCCAAGAACCCCGGATAGGATGCCTGTTTCATAGCCTGTAACTGCTAGTCCTGCCAGTAACCCTAGCAAGATTTCCCCTGCGAAGATGTTACCGTATAAACGAAGACCAAGCGTTAAGGTGTTTGCAAATTCTTCTATGATCTTCAGTGGGAATAGGAAACTCATCGGTTTGAAGAAGTCTTTCCCGTATTCCTTGAAGCCTTTCAGCTTAATCCCATAATAGTGCGTCAAGGCAACAACCATTGCCGCGAGACTAAGTGTGATTACAGGGTCGGCTGTAGGGGATTTCCACCATAAAGTGTGTTCGTCGCCCAGGATGATTGCGAATGGCAGACCTAACATGTTTGAAACGAATACATACATTAATAGAGTCAATGCTAACGCAAGAAATCTTCCGCCTGTTTTGTAATCCATTGTACTGCTAATGATTCCTTTTGCGAAATCTACGAGCCATTCCATGAAGTTCTGCATGCCTGTAGGTCTCAACGCAAGCGTTCTTGTAGCCAGTACAGCTATCAGGAACACAATCGTTGCCGCAATTGTTGTCATTAAAATATTAGACAAATTGAAATGTAGGTCAAAGCCAAATATTTCAAGCGTCCGTATTGGAGCACTGTGATTCAACACTACTCACCTCTCTTCCCCACTGCTTGTAAAGAGTTTAACAAATGAATCTATGATAATGACAATATAGGATGTCATAATCCCTATGATGACACCGTAGAGATTCAGGTATTCCGGAAATCTCACAGCGATGACTACAGCAAGGACTGCAGCAGCCATTCTTGAAAATGATCCTAATGTGTAAGCCTTCGCTCCAGATGCAATTGCGTCTGTGAACTTTTTCACCTTCTGGTACAAAAGCCAGTGGTTATAGAAGCTTACCGCGGTCCCGAGGATCAACCCCAGAAACCAGTCCTGGTAAGGTGTAAACCCCCAACCGAGAACATACAAGGCCAATAAGAACAAAAAGTACTTTATGTGCCTTAAGAGATTTTCTTTTGATTCAGGCATATTATGACTCTCCTGAGAAGAATTGGCGGACTGCATACAACACGCCGTATACTCCGGCTGCTAGTCCTAATAGAAGTCCAATGATCAGAAATAATGGTTCTGTGCCTATTTTGCCATCCAGCCATCTTCCTCCAAATAATCCGACTAAGGTTGGGCCGACAAGGTAGGAAAGGATCGCGGACATCAAGGCCATTGCTTGGAATGGGCGGCGTTTATCATTCATAGAAAACACCCCGTTTTTCATGCGGTAAAATACTGAGGTCTTGCTTCAAAAACGATGCTAAATATGTATAAAAATGGTTGTAAAAGGTTTATGAAAACCTTATCATTTTATACCCTTTGTAAGCATACAATAGCCAAAATTCAATGTCAATGTGTTATACGGAAAAAATCGACAAAGTTTTCTTGGTAAGATTTGCAGGTGAAGCGCTTCAAAATCTCTCCTATTATTACCCAGAAAAAAACAGCCAAATGATGAACGTTTTCCTCATTCGGCTGTTGTATATCAATATTTTAACATAGATATTGTCGGGTTTAACTTTGTCGATTGTGAACATTATGTGACTATTCACGATTTTCAGGTCGGGTTGCTTGACCGGTTTGGGGAAATGTGTCCATGAATGAGGTGTAGCCATTAAACTCCCCTGTTGATTTCCGTTCCAGAGGTTCGCTCTCCGCGGGCGGTCTCGGGAGCCTCCTCGGCGCTATTGTGCCTGTGGGGTCTCCCTCGACGCGCTACTGCCGCATGAGCCTCACCCCTTGCACTACAATCAACAGGGGGCGAATAGGTTCATTCATACTTGCCCCTTTAAACCCCTATAACACCCTCATTCAAAATAAAGATCCGCTTCGACCGAGTCTTCCTTTTCACGCTTTTTCGCGAATACGACTGCCTTTACAAGCCCCTTTACCTTCACTTTATCGGCTGAGATCTGTTTTTTGAAGAGTCCTCTTGGCAGGTCGCGTTCCCAGTCGAGGTATTTGATGAAGTGGAGGGTGTCGGACTCATAGAGGGCAATTCCTAGCTCCTCCGCTCCCTCGGGTAGATACACTTCGTATTGATACTCCCCTTCCTTGTCGCCGTATCCGAACTGGAAGCCCATGATTCTTGGATAGTCAGGTTCTTCTATTATATAGAGGAAAGGCAGCCTTAGCTCCTGGTGGTTCGCTTTTACGATTACCGATCCTTCATGCATTCCGGTGCTCTGCTGATTAGGGGTGATATCGAGTGTTATGGTCGTTTTCTTTTTTTCATTAGGCTTTAGGGTAAAAGAGATCGGGACCTTCCACTGGATTCCTTTTGACGCTTTTGGTGGAGTAAACGTGTACTTTATATCGCGGTCCGATACGTTCTCCACCTGTATCTCGATCACCTTTTCCGTACGGGTATCTTTTTTCTCGAACATGCCGAAGTTGAGCGTACCAGGGTAGATGAGACTGTTGGTGTTCATGGCCTCCTCAAGCTGGATCCGCCCTGTCCCCTGTTCGAGGACGGAATATTGGGTGCCGTCCTCTTTTTCAAGCGGCTTGGTCGTATTCATGAGTGCGGCTTTGATTTGGCTCGGCGACCAGTCAGGGTGGGCCTGCTTGAGCAGCGCACTGGCACCTGCCACATGAGGCGCCGCCATACTCGTTCCCTGGAGCGCAAGATAGCCATTCGGAATTGTGCTGTCAATCGCGACACCAGGTGCGACCACATCGGGCTTTATCTCCCAGTTGTGCGTCACCGGCCCCCTCGAACTGAAGCTTGCGATGTCGTCCTTATGCCACTTATAGGTCGTCCTCACATAGGAAAACTTCCTGTTGATCTGCTTTTTTAGATAGAGGCCGTCCTCCCTTGAAATGGATACAACCGGCAGGTCCATCTCCACCTCGAGGGATCCTGTAAAATTCCCCTCGAGATTATTGTAGATAACAAGCGCCACTGCTTCTTTCTTCCGGGCATTCCACGCTTTTTCCGAAAAAGGGATCTTCCCCCGTTCCATGAGGACAATCTTTCCTTTCAGGTCAACGTCCTTCAAATCGTCATCTTCCCCAAGTCCGACATACTCCATCTTGACCGGTCTGTTGTTGAAAATCCATTTCGCCGACCCTTGAAGCGGAAGCATCTCGATTTCCTTCTTGGAAAAAAACGCTGAAAGATGCGGAATGTTCAAAGGCGGTGTCGAGGCACCTACCGAGATGGCCTGTGCCGAGGTTCCAGGTGACCCGACCGTCCAAAGATTCGGCCCAGAATTGCCGCTTGAGGTCACCGCCACGACACCATGCTCCACCGCTTTGTCGAGGGCCAGGCTTGTCGGCCAATCCGGACCGTTGATAGTATTGCCAAGCGACAGATTCAGCACATCCACCTTGTCATGGATTGCTTTTTCAATTGCGGCAATTACATGTTCACTCGTCCCATGACCACCTGGACCAAGCACCCGGTACGCATAGATCTTCGCTTCCGGCGCTACTCCCTTCAGATGGCCGTTCGCCGCAATGATCCCCGCAACATGCGTTCCATGGAGAGTGGGGATACCCTGTGACTTTTTCGTCTCCATCGGATCCTCGTCCTCATCGACAAAATCATAGCCTCCACCATAACTATGCTTCAAATCCGGATGAGTATAATCTATCCCCGTATCGATGATTCCGACCTTGACCCCTTCTCCGGTCAGCCTATGACCATCCTCATCGTAGAAGCTCCGCATGCGGTCTCCGCCGATGAACGGCACACTCTCATCAATCATCGGTGTATAGTTCGTAACCGGGGACACTTCCACCACGCCATCCTCCTGCTGCAGCCGCTCGAGATCTTTTGTGGGACCCTTGATGGCAAATCCTTTGAACACCGCGGTATAGGTCCGCTTGATATGGAGTTTCGGATAGTCGGTAGTTATCTTCCGCCGCATTCTTTCATGCTCGGACTCTTCCACTATAAGTATGACGGTCTGTTCTTCATCCTCTTTTTCTGATCCAGCTGCAGGTAGAGGCGGACGCTCCGGATATTGCGGCTGCGGCGCGGGCACCATCTGGGCCGGACTAAAGTTTTGTAATGCATCTATCTGCAGTCTATCTGAAGCAATCGTATATGTAGGCAGAGCGGTCGATATGATTCCGCTTGCTAAACAAACTGTCATCATAAAATTCCGTAATTTCACGTCCCTCACCTCTAACAAATAGCATTTGCTTAAGGGTCGGAAATATGCACGAGAAGGTACAGCAAACACCTTGATTTCCCTCTCGCCGAAAAATTCAATTTGTAAAAACAACAAAAAAGGCCTGACCCCCACCACTGTTTTTTTGCATAACAGCGGTGGGGGTCAGGCCCCGTTATTTTAACACTTTAAAGTGTTGAGGGTCAGGCCCCCATTGTTTTATCGCTTTAAAGCGCTGAGGGTCAGGCCCCCCTACCATTTACTTCGTTCCGTACAATCTATCTCCAGCGTCGCCGAGTCCAGGGACGATGTAGCCTTTTTCGTTCAGCTTTTCGTCGAGGGCTGCGATGTAGATGTCTACGTCTGGGTGAGCTTCTTTTACGACTTCAACGCCTTCTGGGGATGCGATGAGGCACATGAACTTGATGTTCTTGGCGCCGCGCTTTTTCAGGGAGTTGATGGCTTCTACTGCAGATCCGCCTGTTGCAAGCATTGGATCTACCACGATGAAGTCTCTCTCTTCCACATCAGAAGGTAATTTCACATAGTATTCAACAGGTTGTAATGTTTCCGGGTCGCGGTATAAGCCGACATGTCCAACTTTTGCAGCTGGGATCAGCTTCAGCATCCCTTCCACCATTCCAAGGCCTGCGCGAAGGATCGGAATGATCCCCAGCTTCTTACCGGAAAGAACATTGGATTTAGAGATAGATACAGGAGTTTCAATTTCTACTTCCTCAAGCGGAAGATCACGAGTAATCTCGAATGCCATTAAACTTGCTACTTCATCAACCAGTTCACGAAATTCCTTCGTACCAGTATTCTTGTCTCGGATGTATGTAAGTTTGTGCTGAATTAATGGATGATCAAAGACGTACACTTTTGCCATTCGAAATCTCTCCTTTTTATTCCATTATTATTGGTTTCATGAGCCGGCTCAAGGCCTGGCTTCCTAATCACACTTCCATTGATTCTACATAAAAAGGGTTGGCGATTCAAGTTAATCTTTCGTTTTTTTACGCAAAAAGAAGAGGTCTAACATCAGACCTCCTCCGTAAAGCTATTATCCTAGTGAAGGATATAATACATATTTTCCAGAAAGTGCTTCTACACGGGACTTCACTTCTTCAAGCTTCGCCTCGTCTTCATGGTTTTTCAGCGTGTAGGCGATTAAAGACGCAATCTCGTCCATATCCTCCAAGCCAAATCCGCGGCTTGTTACAGCAGCTGTACCGATACGGATTCCGCTAGTGACAAACGGGCTTTCCGTGTCAAAAGGGATCGTGTTCTTGTTCACTGTGATTCCCACTTCGTCGAGCACTTTCTCCGCGATTTTGCCTGTGATGCTCATTGATTTTACATCCACCAATAGCAGATGGTTGTCCGTTCCGTCAGAAACAAGGGACAAGCCTTCCTTTTTCAACGCTTCAGCCAGACGGTGTGCATTATCGATGATTTTTTGTGCATATTCCTTGAATTCCGGCTTCAATGCTTCCCCGAATGCTACCGCTTTTGCTGCGATTACATGCATTAATGGACCACCTTGAATACCTGGGAAAATGGATTTATCGATCTTTTTCGCCCATTCTTCACGGCAAAGGATCATTCCACCGCGAGGTCCGCGCAATGTTTTATGGGTAGTAGTCGTCACGAAATCAGCATAAGGAACCGGGTTTGGATGCAATCCTGCTGCAACAAGGCCGGCGATATGTGCCATATCGACCATCAGATACGCTCCCACTTCGTCCGCGATCTCACGGAATTTCGCAAAGTCGATGACACGAGGGTACGCGCTCGCTCCAGCCACGATCAGCTTCGGCTTATGCTGTCTTGCTTTTTCCGCCACATCTTCATAGTTGATCGTATGAGTATCCTTGTCCACTCCATACTCAACGAAATTATATTGAATTCCACTAAAGTTAACCGGGCTACCGTGCGTCAAGTGACCGCCATGGGAAAGGTTCATTCCAAGAACCGTATCGCCTTGCTCAAGGATTGTAAAATAAACGGCCATGTTCGCTTGGGCACCAGAGTGCGGCTGTACGTTCACGTGCTCCGCTCCGAAGATTTCCTTCGCGCGATCGCGAGCGATATTTTCCGCCACGTCCACGTGTTCACATCCACCATAATAACGACGACCTGGGTATCCTTCTGCATACTTGTTGGTAAGCACAGAACCCTGCGCCTCCATTACCGCTTCACTCACAAAGTTCTCAGAAGCAATCAGCTCAATCTTCGTACGTTGTCTTCCTAACTCATCTTGAATCGATTGAAACACTTGTTGATCCTGTTGCGCTAACTTCACTCCGGTATCCCCCTTTAGAAATAAACATCCTATTAATTAGTTTAAAATTGCCACAACTTCTTCTCATTCGGTTTTTCAACCATTACCTCTATCATTTTATCACGGTGTCCACACAATAGAAACAGAAAAGGAAGATTGGTAGCGCTTACTATGAAAAACTTTCGGTTTGGGACTGGGGACAGGTCCCGGGTCCCAAACCACTACTGAAAAAAGGCTCCACTGCTTGGGAGCCTTTCGGAATTGTACGATTATGTCCCCGTATACACCGCACGCGCTCCGCCAATCAGCTTCGGACGTGTTTTTGCCATAGTGACGTGTGCTTCGCCGATGGATTTGACATTGCTTCTGACCGGAACTGCGACATGCTTGATGTGCATGCCGATTAGCGTATCGCCGATATCGATGCCGGCGTCGGCTCTGATATGCTCGACCATAACCGCGTCGTCAAGATGATGATAGGCATGGGATGCCATGGCACCGCCAGCCTGGCGAACGGGAATGACGGTCACTTCATCGAGGTGGAGCCGCTCTGCTGTAGCCCGCTCCACGACAAGGGCACGATTCAAATGTTCACAGCATTGAAAGGCAAGCTCGACCCCAGTGCTGGCACGAAATTCTGCCAAGGCTGCAAAGATGGTCTCGGCAACATTTTCCGTACCCGCTGTACCTATTTTTTCGCCAATCACTTCACTCGTACTGCACCCGATCACAAGCACCTGCCCACTTCGCAACGATGCTTGGGCCTGCAGGTCAGCTAGCGCCTGACTTAATTGCTCTTTCCACTCTTTGTGCATAAGATCCCTCTCCTTTCACAATTAGGATAAACAAAGCAGCCCACGAATGTCCCTATCCTCTGACACCCATGGGCTCCTCATTACTTTTCGATATCGTGGATTTTTTGTACTCTGTTCGCGTGGCGGCCGCCTTCATATTCCGTAGTCAGCCAAACTTTTGCGATCTCCCGTGCTAGCCCTGGCCCGATTACGCGCTCGCCCATTGCCAGAACGTTGCTGTCATTATGCTCACGGGTCGCTTTTGCACTGAACAGATCATGCACCAACGCACAGCGGATGCCCTTCACTTTATTAGCTGCAATCGACATGCCGATCCCAGTTCCGCAAATTAAGATGCCGCGGTCGAATTCGCCGTTTGCCACTTTTTCCGCAACCGGTAATGCATAATCCGGATAATCCACGGACGTTTCACATTCACATCCAAAGTCTTCAAATTCTATATTCAACTCTTTTAAAAGTCCCTTGATCTCTTCACGAATATTGATTCCGCCATGATCTGACGCGATTGCCACTCTCATCTTTTCATCCTCCAAAATTGAAGATTTCGTATTATATGTACATCTTACCCTTGCTCTGCAAAAAAATCCATTGTTGTGGTTGGATTTTGCCTGAATCATAGTTAAAAAGAGATCAATTACCTGCTTTTAAAAGTACTTAATTTATGATGTTTGGGTACTTTTCTGTTTTCGGGCTGACCTTAGCAGCTTTTCAGCTATAAGGAGACAAGTGAAATCCGTAATCTATCCAAAACAGGTCTTAATCTATCCAGTTCATCCAATAATCTATCGACTTTTTGAATTAATTTATCCACTTTAAGACCTAATCTATCCACTTCCCTTGTTAATCTATCCACTTTACAAAAAGTTACAATTACCTTCACACGGAGCCACACCGCTAGACTACCACATGTAGATAATAAAGAAGCCGAAGAGAATGTTCTCTTCGACTCCATGCAACATGCTATCTATTGGTTTCGCCATCCTGCAGGTGCGTGGGACAAGAAAGCTGTCCCCACTGTCCCTTCATGCAGGCGCGCGGGACAAGGAACCTGTCCCACCGTCCCACCTAAACCCGAAACTTCGAAATCGTACGCTTCAGCTCACTCGCTTGCGCCGCCAGCTCTTGTGAAATTTTCTCCACATTTGCGATCATGCTGGCTTGGTCTTGGGTGGTGGCTGTTACTTCTTCGGCTCCGGCTGATGTTTCTTCTGCGATGGCTGCGACTTCCTGGGATTGTCGGGCTGTTACGCGGATACTATCCATCTGCTGGTCGACGAGGCTGGCAATCTGTTTGACCGCGGCTGCCACTTCGAGAACGGAATCTGTCATTTCGGCGATGACGGTGTTGGTGGCGGTTCCTTTTTCCGCTTCTACATTTGCCGCTTTTACCTGGCTTGTGATCTGCGTGACCACATTTTTTACTTCTTCCTGGATGTTCTTGATCAGCTCGGAAATGCCCTGAACCGCTTTGGCACTTTCATCAGCAAGGGAACGGACCTCTTCTGCAACAACCGCAAATCCTCGTCCATGCTCACCTGCACGAGCCGCTTCGATAGAAGCATTCAGTGCCAACAGATTTGTTTGTCCAGCAATGTCTCCAACAAGGGAGATGATATTTTCCACTTCTTTTGCATGCTTTTCCAAACGTTCTACAGAATCGAGCGATTGCTTATTTTCTCCTGCGAGACGTTGAATGCCGGAAACAAGGGAATGAATGACTTCTTTGCTTTCTTCAAGGTCATTTACCATTTCCTCGGACAAGGATTGGGAAGATGTTGCCTTCTCATGCACCTCGTCCGCGATCTTGATCACTTCTTCCACCGATTCAGCCGTATCCTGAATCGAGGCCGCGGAGCTCTCGGCACCTTTTGCAATTTCCTCGATGGTCATGGAGATATTATCAGCCTGCTCGGATGCTTGCATTGATACGTCTGAAATTTCTTCCACTTTACGGTTCGTCTGCTGGAAATGCTGGTCAATCGACGTGACCATTTCACGAAGATTGTGAAGCATCAGATTGAAAGCATCACCTACTGCACTGATTTCATCGCGTGAGCTTGTGACTGGTACATCCTCAGTGAGGTCGCCATTTGCCACCTTCTGCGCCACTTCCTCCAGCTGGTGCAGTGGTTTGGTGATAAACCGCGCAGCGAAAAACGCCAGAATACCTGACCATGCCACACCAAGAACGAGTGTAAGAATCGTGAACACACTAGCACCTATGTAATTTTCCACGTAATTGACTACCACATAAATAAAAATCCCACTTACTGTGTACGTTATTGCTGCCAGGATTGTCGCAAATAAAACCAGCTTATAGCGCAATCCAAACTTATACTTTCGCTTTTTCACCATGATGCTTCCTCCTCCCTTGCTGCTGCAGTCCAAAAGAAAGAAAGCATCACCAAGGTTTCTTTATATGATTTTTTTCATTACCAACTCAATCAGTTCCTGCAATTCTTCAAACGTGCTGCGATATGTATGGACACTGCCTCCATAAGGGTCGGATACCTCGCCGGTTTCGCCTACAAACTGCTTCAGCGAAAATGTTTTACCGGCAGCATGCGGATAACGCTCCTCCAACAACGCCCGGTGATGGCCAGTCATTGTCAAAATAAAATCGGCCCAGTCGATCGACTCCTCCGTCACAAGAGAAGAAGCATGATTGGATGGGATACCGTTTTCCTTCAGCACCTCTTGCGCATGATGGGACGCCGCACTGCCCTGCATGGCGAAAACCCCTGCAGAACGCACCTCTACATCGGTAAGCTTTTTGCTTGCCAAAATTGCCTCTGCCATCGGGCTCCGGCACGTATTTCCGGTACACACAAACAAAATATTCATGACCCCACTCCTCCTTTTTACCCCATTATAGACAAAAGGAAGGAGAAGAAAAATAGTTTACATGTTTTATTTCGGCTATCCTTCTCTAACCTTTAACCCAGAAATGAAAAAAGACCTATGAAAGGTCTCCATTAGTTATTAGCGGCTTTCGCAGAAATTGTTGTTTTTGACGAATACAACATAAACTCGTAAATTTACCTACCATCGTGCTCTTTTCTGTGTTTTAGTTTATTTACTATTCTAATTAAGCGAAGTTAATTGCAGTAAAAAATCCAAAAGCCGATTTTTTACCGTTGCAGGCAACAAAGCTTTACGAAAAGAGCCTAAGTAAAAAATAACAGCTTCAATCCAAACCCAAGCAAAATGCTCCCGCCGAGCGCCTCGCTATACGAACCGAGCCAGCCCTGAAGCTTTTTGCCAAAAAAGAGCCCCATCCAGGTGAGCAGCATGCTGACTGCGCCAAACATGAGAATCGTCAATAGTGTTCGCGCCCCATAAATGCCAAGGCTCAAGCCCACAGAAAAGCTATCGAGGCTGACGCTAAGCGCAAAGACGATCAGCCCCATTCCGACCGGTGTGATCAGCGGACCGTCCTCCTTCTTGAACGAGGAAAGCATCATTTGGACACCTAGCATGATGAGGAGCAGCCCTCCTATCAACGTGGCGATGGAGCCGAACTGCTCCGACAGCACTTTTCCGATACTCATGCCGATTAGTGGCATCACCACATGGAAAACCCCGATGGTGACGCCTATGTAAAAGATCTGGCGCACTCTCAGTTTGATCATCCCCATGCCGAGCCCCACTGAAAATGCGTCCATTCCAAGTGCTATTGCCATTAAAAAGAGTGTCATCCATTCTCCAACCATCACTGCCATCCCCCGCATATCCCTCCCTCAGGACTTGTCTACTTCCAAGATATGCACGGGAAATCCCGATTAGAAGGCAAAAAAAGAGGCAAGTTCCGCTAAATGGGAACCTACCTCTCACTGATGACTTTATGGCCTGCCGCCTTATCCAGGCGGTTCATGATCGCTGCCCCTACCCCGGTTTTCGGGAAGGTTTCGCTGAAAATGATATCCACATCGGTCGAATTGAACGCTCGGAGTGCATCATATAAGTTTGTGGCAACTGTGGATAAATCGCTTCTTGTTCCACAGGTCATCATCACATCGCCTGCTTCACCCATTTCGGATTTCGTCTCCTCTGTCACGAGCAGGCCGACCTTCTTTCCTTCGTTCTGTGCCGCCAGGACGGTTGCTTTCAGAAAATCCAACCCGCCTTCCACTAAAAAGACTGGTGCAAAGGGTGCGTAATGGTTATATTTCATCCCCGGTGATTTCGGCGCCTGGTCCTGCGAGGTCAAGGCAGGATCGACTTCGACCTGTCCGACGACCGCTTCGAGCTGCTCTTTTGTCACCCCACCAGGCCGCAGAATGACCGGAATTTCGGTTGTACAGTCCACCACCGTGGATTCCAGGCCGACTCCTGTTGGTCCGCCATCCACGATTCCGGCAATTTTTCCGTCGAGATCCTCGTCCACATGTGCGGCGGTTGTCGGACTCGGTTTTCCGGAAAGATTGGCGCTCGGTGCAGCAAGCGGAAGGCCTGCCACTTCCATCAGCGCTAACGCTACCGGGTGGTCCGGCATCCGGACAGCAAGCGTATCCAGACCAGCAGTCACAAACTCGGAAACACCATTCTTGCTTTTCAACACAAGCGTAAGTGGCCCTGGCCAGAAAGCCACCATCAATTTCTCCGCAACTTCCGGCAGGTTATCCACAAGGTCTGTAAGTTGTTCTTTTTTCGTAATATGCACAATCAACGGGTTGTCACCTGGACGTCCCTTCGCTTCAAAAATCTTTTGTACGGCCTTGTCTGACAAAGCATTTGCCCCAAGACCATATACCGTTTCAGTAGGAAAAGCCACAACCTCTTCCTGTTGGAGAAGTGCGGCCGCCTCTTTCAGCTGTGGATAATTCATTTTTAAAGGATCTGCGTTATCCACAGTCCATTTTTTCGTCAACATCTTATCTACCTCATTTAAAAATCTATCAACATGTGAATAGAAAAGGATTCATTCCATCAAATATAAACAAATTACCTACATTACACAATATTTATCCACAAATTGTGGATAAGGTATGTGTGTTCGGTGGATAACTTTGTGAATATCATAGGGGGCCTGACCCGCTCCGCATTAGCGTACTAAAGCAAATGGGGTCTGGCCCCTCCTCATTTTATAGTTTACACATCATAAATGTACAGGTTTGTTGTTCGAGTGTTTCTTTTAGGTGTGCTGATTGGGTGATTTCCTTCGGGACGTTGTGGATTTCTTGTGGAAAGAAGCCCAGGAGTTCGAAGAATTGTATGTAGTCCTTCTTGTTGGTCACCAGGAATAAGCGGTCGAGTTCTTTTCGGCGGGCATGCTGCTGGGTGTGCTCGAACAGCTGCAGCAGGTGCATCTTTTTGACAGAAGGACCGATGACAAGGGAGCGCAGCAGGCCGTCCTTTTCTATCTTTTCAATTCCGATGGTTCCACAGATGCCGGTTTCCTCTTCCTCAAGAATGATGTAATCCTCAATTTTCTCTTCCAACCCTATTGTACTAATATTTGCTTGTCTTAAAAAGACCTGCATGGCCCATTGATCTTCTTTTGTTGCAGCGCGCAATTTTTTCATCTCATCCACCTCTTCTAGTATTTTTTCTACTACTACTCTATTGAGGTGGATGAAAAAGTAGAACGATTATGCCGTGATTTTTTCCCATAGAGATGATAGAGCCTCGAATACGAAGAATTTCACTTCCACTTCCTCCGGCTCTTCATCGACAACAAATTCCCGTGGTTCCGCTGATGCGGCTGTTACGCTCATTTCTGTTTCATTTTCAAGGATGCTTGCTCCCGCTGATTTTTTGGACTTGCTTTTTTTTGGAGCAGCACCTGTTTCTTCCTCTTCAAAAGGTGTCGCAGTCGCTTCCCCATTGGAGAAGTCTAGGAAGCATAACGGCGGGAACAGCACACACCACCAGTTGGCTCCTGTTCCTTTACCGAGTGTGATCAGAATCGCTTCATAGTCACCGGCAGGATAGATGAACTTGCCGTACATTTTCGTCGGGAAATCCACTCTGCCAAAGTCTACATTATACTCCTGAACGATTCCTTCTTCCACCATGACTTCCTCTACAATCTTCTCGATCTCCGGGATGTTCCCCTGGATGACTTCACGGGCATTCTCCATGGACGTAAGGCCCTCCACCCAAACTGTGATCTCTTCGTTCACACGGTCGCGGATCTTTCTTTTCAGCTCCTGATCCTCTGTGCTGTCACTGTTGGCCAGGATGCGAAGCCTGATTGCCTCATCCGGAATGACCATTGCCCCGTTCTTCACTTCCACACCGGCTGCAGCCTGCTCCCCTGCCACCGTCACATATGCTCCCATAAACAACAATACTATATATAAAAAGATTACATTCTTTTTTAATGTTCTCATTTCAATTCCTCTCCCCTCTAGGAAACAGTCTGGTCAAAAGTTAAAAATCCTAAACTAGCAAATTTAATTTTTTGAGGAAGATTTTTCTTTTGATAGTTTGCTAGTTAGGAGGTTTTGTACCATGTATGAGGGGGTATAGAAATAGGACGTGCATCCCGTATTCCGGAGCACGATAAGAATACAACTCTCAGGAAAGGAAGACGCAATATGAGATCGTTTACGTGCAACATTGAATCTTTTCGCATTGGGGAAATGAAGAGTGCTTTTAACCATATTAGCATTCCTATTGATTTCGAAATCCTAGTAGGCGGCCGGTGGATGAATGGCAAGGCATTCTACCATCATTATCACCGCAGCATCTCTTACGACTCCAACCTATCCCAATTAATTAACTTTGCAAAAGCGGAGCAGAAGGAAGAAATCCGCCAAGCTATCGTCAGTTATGTGGAAGAAAAGACAAATAGGGGCCTGACCCTCGCCAGACCCCATACGGAAGAAGGAGCTATCATTTAAATCAAGCAATCCATCAACACCTTGCCCCACACCAAGCTGCAAGGTGCCGCTCCTTATTCCCATATATATAATGATGGCGATCGCATCGAAACGACTCGCCAACTCCCCTCATCCTATTTCCGCAAATACCATTCGATCTTTTCCGTTAATGTCCAGTACCACTTCCGCACGCGCTTCAGGGAAAGTCGCAAGCAGCAAGTTTTTCACCGCTTCCCCTTGTCCCATTCCCACTTCAAACGCAACAATGGCACGGTCCTTCAACACCTGTGGCAATTCCTCCATGAAACGCTCGTAGAATTCCAATCCGGAAACACCGCCGACAAGCGCACGATACGGTTCAAAGTCCTTCACTACTATTGACAGGCCTTCGTATTCCTTTTCCGGAATGTACGGCGGGTTGGAAACCACGATATCCACCTTGATGCCCTGCTCAATAAACGGCAAGAGCAGATCACCCTGCAAAAATTCCACATCTGCATGAAGAGCTTCTGCATTGTCCTTTGCAACTTCCAATGATTCACCGGCAATATCGGTTGCCATCACGTTCAGGTTGCTATTTTCAAGCGCAAGCGTCACCGCAATCGCGCCACTGCCTGTCCCAACATCGACGACACTCAATTTTTCTGTAGTGTCAGCAAAATGCCTCTTCACTCTATCCAACAAGCCGACAACCAATTCCTCCGTCTCCGGTCTTGGAATCAGCACCTCTTCACTGACAAAAAAGCTGCGGCCGTAAAACTCTTCTTTTCCCATCAGATACTGCACCGGAATTCCCGCAGCATGCTTATGGACATTGAAAACGAAGGAGCTTTGGGTGTCCATCGGCATCATTTCCTGCATCCGGCTGAAAAGCTGGGCCCGATCGAGCTTCATATGATGGCGCAACAATAATTCTCCCGCATTCTCGTCGCGCTCATTCTTTTTTAAAAAATAAGAAGCCCAGTTCAGGGCTTCGTAAACCTTCATGCTCTTCATCATTTCTCCATCTGTTCCATTCGCAGCGCTTGATCTTCCATGATCAAAGCGTCCACGATTTCCTGAAGCTTCCCTTGCAGGATCTGGTCGAGCTTCTGGATTGTCAAGCCGATGCGGTGGTCAGTAACACGGTTCTGCGGGAAATTGTACGTACGAATACGCTCGGAACGGTCACCGGTACCAACAGCCTGCTTACGGTTGGCATCATATTCAGCCTGGACTTCACGTTGAAACTTATCGTACACACGTGCACGAAGAACTTTCATCGCTTTTTCCTTATTCTTGATCTGTGATTTCTCGTCCTGACAGGAAACCACTGTGTTTGTCGGAATGTGAGTCAAACGGACCGCCGACATCGTCGTATTAACCGACTGTCCACCAGGGCCGCTGGATGCAAACGTATCTACACGGATATCCTTGTCATGGATCTCGATTTCCACTTCCTCCGCCTCTGGCAATACTGCAACCGTCGCTGTGGAAGTATGGATACGCCCTCCGGATTCCGTCTCCGGTACACGCTGTACACGGTGTGCGCCGTTCTCGAACTTCAGCTTGGAATAAGCGCCCTTACCGGTGATCATAAAGATGATCTCCTTATAGCCGCCGACACCTGTTGATGCTGCCTCCATCACTTCCGTCTTCCAGCCATGCGCTTCCGCATATCGGCTGTACATGCGGTAAAGGTCGCCTGCAAACAATGCCGCCTCGTCTCCGCCTGCTGCACCGCGAATCTCCATGATAACGTTCTTGTCGTCGTTCGGGTCCTTCGGCAAAAGAAGGATGTGCAAACGTTCAGCCAAAGCTTCCTGCTGCTCCTCAAGCTCCGAAATCTCCTCTTTCACCATCTCGCGCATGTCCGCATCCATCTTGTCCTCGAGCATCGCTTTCGCACCCTCTAATTGCTCTTTGACATCCTTATATTCACGGTATGCTTCCACGGTTTCCTGAATATCGGACTGTTCCTTCGAATACTCGCGAAGCTTTTTCGTATCACTGATAACTTCCGGGTCACTCAATAGCTCCGTTAATTTATCGTAACGCATTTCTACTGCCTGCAAACGATCAAACACGTGCATTCACCTCTATGTAATGTGTGCAAACCTGAATTAGTCCGCATCTGTATTTTTGTCCTTACCTATAACATTCTAATTATAGTATAGGTTAGGTGGTGCGTCAAAATCAAATAGATGGAAACGGAGTTTGGAAGGCGGTGTCCTGATGCGGCTTCTTGGAGGACTTCCGGCATTTACTGGCGGTTAAGACAATGTAACCCCCTACTTGTACAGGTACGTCACCCGAATTTCAGCAAAGAAACAAATCCCAACAAAAAATAAAAACCCGCCCCGACCTGGAGCGAGTCCTAACCTAACAATCCATTCGTAAAATTCACTTTAACACATTAGCACACTGCGGGTCAGGCACTACTTTTTCAGTCTGTCCTCATTTCCCACTCAAAACCTCCAGGACCCATTTTTTCAAGTCGACAATTCTCAGGTTTTCTATATTTTTATCGGTTCCTGCTACGATGATAGGGCTCAGGGAATCGATTTGGTGCATGGAGCCGTGCGCTCCGCCTCCTGCGTGTTCAGGAGAACTTTCGCCTATAAATTCGTAGCCCGGTTTTGCATCCGCAATGATGAATTCTCCTTCCTGGGAATACATAGCGCCGTAAAGTCTTGCAAGGGCATCAGGATATTCCCCATACCCTATATTGCCGTTTTCCATTTTCAAATCAAGGATGTCAGTATTGCCTTCAACCTTCCATTTTTGTTGATAGATGTCCACCAGGCTCCCACCGGTATCAAAAGAAAGCATTCCATCATGATATCCGGATATCACATGGACCATTTGGTTATCTTTCCACGCCACCCAAGCAATTCGCGGGTCGACTTCAAGATTTTGGGCTAATTTTTTTAAATTAGATTTATCACTCACTTTATAAATATATGCCATTCGTTCATTAGCTGTAATCACTAAGTCGTCCTTTTGACGGACAGGCTCACCTAGTTCAAGAATGTTGAAATCCGAATAAGGTTTTCTTAAATCAATCAATGCTTCCTTTTTCTTTTTCTTCACATAGGATTGATTGCTATCACTGATGATGACCCAGACAATGTCCTCAAGGGCCTGCTCCCAGGATGGGAAAGCATTCAGCACATCCTGAAGGTGCCGATCCATCTTTACAATTCCCTTGATGGAAGCTGGTTTTTTATGGGCGGTTCGGTCGTTCTCAGAAAAATAAACAATCGTAAACTCAGGAAGGATATTTTCTTTCAGCAAATAAATCAGTTCCTCAGTTGCAAAGGTATCATTTATTCCCAGCCTTTTGATTGTGTGCTTGTTTTCCGGATCAAGTCTGGCCAGTGAACCGATGGAGAGATATTTCGGTCCCATGGTCTGATATTCTTCCTTTAAATCGGTCATTTTTGATATGGCATCCGGTACATGAAGGGTATGAGCTTGATTGCCACGATAGATGAAGGTGTTGATGGATGCCGATTGCTTTTTCACTTTGTGGAGATCCTCATGAATGGTGGAAACTTCTTTCCCCAGATCCCTATTATTGAAGTGATTCAGACTGTTTACAGCCACATTGGACGGACCGAGCTTCAAAATCTCGAATAGGCCGTTACCATAACTGACAATCTGCTTGTTTTTTTCGTTGTACCAAATCAGGGCAGGTATTCTATGCTGATCTGGATAGGCCCCTGTAATGATCGAACTGTCGATTACGACAGACATGGTCGGATAGGAGCTCACCAGCTTGTCACTATAGCTGCCATGTTCCATCAGGAATTCCAATGCGGGGGCTTTTTCCTCCTCTATCGCTCTCTTTAAGGTGGTATCCATCAACGAGTCCATCATGATAAGCACCACTTTTTTTGAATCGGAATTCTTGAAAGCAATTGGATTTGCCTCATTTGCCTCTATTTTTTGCTGCCTTTCCTCGTGATTTGCACAACCTATCATCACTGTACTGATGAATAGGATAATTAAAGAACGTACCAACAACCTATCCACCTCCTTCCATCTAGGTATTTGAAAAAGTTATTCCTCCCATCCCTCCATTTCCCGACGTTGATGGAGCAATACACTTGTGAAGGTACCTATAAAAGCACTCCCTATAATATCAAATGGATAATGATGCCCTATCCATATCCGGGAAAAACCTGTTAACCATGACAATCCGTGCAGGATGATGCCAAGACCGCGGTGGTGAAGAAAGATGATGGTCGAGACAGCAAAGGCAAGAATGGTATGCTTACTTGGAAAGGACGAATCCATCAAGGAAGGGATAAGAATACCAATCCTTCTTTTCAAAAATGGCCTTGGCCTGAACCAGAGCAACTTAATCAAACGGTTTGAAACCAAGCAGATCAGAACGGAAATACCGGCATCTATCGCCATTTTTCTTTCTCGCCCCTTTCTCAGCCATAAAAAAAACAGAATAAAAAAATAAACATATCGCATTTTTTGCGAGACCAGTATCATACATCTGTCCAAAAACCACGAGCGGCCAGCTAGCTGATTAATTGCCAGAAACAGTTTTAAATCCATAGCGGAACTCCTCTTGTTTATAGAATGTTCCTATTAGTTTTCTAAAGTGGACAAATAAATATGTATGCAAAAAGAAAAGGTGCCTGACGACTCAGGCACCACTACACTACCGCTCCTTAATTGTTAAATGTACTCTGTATCTCGGGACGACATCAATGAATTTGCGCTTAAGCTTGGAGTGGAGTTTGTCTTTTTCTTCATCTGAAAGGGAGCCGTTCGAATAGGCGGTCACCCGGGCGTTGTCGCCGGTGACGAAGACGGGACCAGGTTCGAGGTTACTGTTCAGCGTGATGACCTCGGCGAATTTTTCCTGATCATCCCCGTAATCGGGCCGGTCTTCGGTTAAATCAAGGAAATTAGGGTTTTGGTTGGTATTGAAGTCATTGGAATCCTGGTGTTCTTCATATGCACCACCGTCGGCGTTAATTCCAATCAGCCTTGTTCCATTTTCCACTTCACGCTGGCCTGTGAGGTCTTTGTCCGCCCCGCATCCAGCTATAAAAAAAGAGCATACGACTATTGACAGGATTGCATGTTTCATGCAAACACCTCCTGCCTTTAGCGTATCCTCTTCTTCAAAATATCTTCGGACAAATTATAGGAAAAGTTGTTATTTTTAGCTAGTTCGCACAAGCTTTATTTTCTCACTTCTTGCAACACGGACACATTTAGAGGGACTTCATGATGATGACGACAGCGAGGTTCATAAGATTCAGAAGCGCCGACTAGAATAATTGGGTCATCGTAGCATGCTGGCTTTCCATTGATCAGACGTTGCGTACGGCTTGCAGGTGATCCGCATACGGCACATACAGCTTGCAACTTTGTCACCGATTCAGCGATCGCCAAAAGCTCCGGCATCTTACCGAATGGCTCTCCACGGAAGTCCTGGTCAAGTCCTGCAGCGATTACACAGTAGCCTCTGTTTGCTAATTCCTGAATTACTTCCACAATATGCTCATCAAAAAACTGCACTTCGTCAATACCCACCACTTCTGTCTGCTCCTCCACCTGATCGAGGATGGCTTGTGAAGATGGAACTGGCATCGCTATGATGGATGTCCCATTATGAGAAACAACTGCCTCATCGGCATAACGGTTGTCAATTGCTGGTTTGAATACTTGAATGTTCTGTTTGGCAAATTGGGAGCGTCGCATGCGGCGAATCAGTTCTTCTGATTTACCAGAAAACATGCTGCCACAAATCACTTCTACCCAACCCGAATGCTTCATTACGTACATGCACGGCCTCCCCCTTCTGATTATAAGCGTATAAAAAGTGCTTAGTCCAAGCAAGAGACATAAGCACATTTTTGAAATATGTAAGGTAAGTAAAAAAAAACAGGCAAGATATAGGATAACCTGCCTGTTTTACTTTATTACTTAAGGCCGTATTTTTTGTTGAAACGCTCAACACGTCCATCAGCAGCAGCATGCTTCTGACGTCCAGTGTAGAATGGGTGAGAATCAGAAGAGATCTCAACTTTGATTAGAGGGTAAGTAGTACCGTCTTCCCATTCGATAGTTTCGTTTGTTTTCATCGTTGAACCAGTGATGAATTTGAAACTAGTGTTGATGTCCATGAATACAACTTTACGGTAATTAGGATGAATTCCAGCTTTCATTCTTGTCATCTCCTTTTTGCCCTGAGTCTTTCGAAACAGAGTTAGATATGAAATGATACCAAACAAAGTTCGACATCATTTATCTTAAAAACACACTGATGAAATTATATCAAGTAATGTTTGGTTTTGCAACCTTACTTTTGGACTTATATTTACCAAATCGGTGCGCAATATTTTCCATGTAAAAGAAACGTGAGTGTCTACTTGTTACGCTTATAAAAATGAGTGTTAACATTAAACTCCCCTGTTGGTTTCCGCTCCAGGGGTTCGCTTATCCAGGGCGGCCTCGGGAGCCTCCTCGGCGCTAGTGCGCCTGTGGGGTCTCCCTTGACACGCTGCTCCCGCAGGACAAGGAAGGCTCCGACAGCGATACATCGCACGCAGAAAATGCTTGCATTTTCAAGGAGTCTCACCCCTTGCGCTCCAACCAACAGGGGGCGAAGTAAAGTAGATTATTTACCTTTTACAATCCTATCGCTTCGCTGTTCCTGCCTTTTGGTCTTCTTCGAGCATGTCGAAGAATTCTTGGTTGGACTTGGATTGGCGCAGGCGTCTTAGGAGCTTTTCTGCAAAGTCTGGTGTGTCGGACATCGTTTTGCGGATGGCCCATAGCTTGTCCAGATGATCTTTAGGGATAAGAAGTTCTTCTTTACGGGTACCGGAGCGACGGATATCGATCGCAGGGAAGATGCGGCGCTCGGCCAAGTTGCGATCAAGATGCAATTCCATGTTCCCGGTTCCTTTGAATTCTTCATAAATTACGTCATCCATACGGGACCCTGTTTCCACAAGCGCCGTTGCAAGGATGGTTAAGCTGCCGCCCTCTTCGATATTACGGGCTGCACCGAAGAAGCGCTTCGGACGGTGGAATGCTGCCGGATCGATACCACCGGAAAGTGTACGACCGCTTGGCGGAATGACCAGATTGTATGCACGTGCAAGACGCGTGATGCTGTCCATCAGGATGATGACATCGCGTTTATGCTCGACAAGACGCAATGCGCGCTCAAGTACTAGCTCAGCCACCTTGATGTGATTTTCCGGAACCTCATCAAACGTAGAGCTTACTACGTCTCCTGCTACAGAACGTTCGATGTCCGTCACTTCCTCAGGACGCTCATCGATTAGAAGGACAATCAATTCCGCTTCAGGGTGGTTGGTTGTAATGCTGTTGGCGATCTCTTTGATCAACATTGTTTTACCCGCTTTTGGAGGGGCCACAATCAGACCACGCTGACCGAAGCCGACTGGTGCGATTAGATCCATGATGCGTGTAGAAAGACCTTTAGGCTTTGTCTCCAGGACAATTTGTCTGTCCGGATATAAAGGAGTCAATGCAGGGAAATGGACGCGCTCTTTTGCCGATTCCGGATCGTCGCCATTCACCGCTTCTACATGTAAAAGTCCATAATAACGCTCGTTTTCCTTCGGAGGACGCACCTTACCCGATACCTTGTCCCCGTTTCTCAAGTCAAAACGACGGATTTGGGAAGCAGAAATGTAAATATCCTCAGAGCTTGGGGAGTAGTTGATCGGGCGCAGGAATCCGAAGCCCTCAGATTGGATTACTTCGAGTACCCCTTCCATGAACAGAAGGCCGTCTTTTTCTGCCTGTGCTTTTAAAATGGCAAAAATAAGTTCTTTTTTCGTCAGTTTGCTGTAGTAGGATACTTTATGCTGACGGGCAAATTCATATAATTCTTTTAGCTTTAAATTTTCTAAATGAGAAATAGTCAAATCCATAAAAAGAAAACACCACTCTATTCTTTTATTTAGTATCAATGGGAAAAAGTTTGTTCATTTGTCTTCCAGAACTGATTCAAGCTGAAATAAGTTCGAAGGATGGGAAATCCGGTAGTCGGATCTAATGTAAGTCCTGCACCATGATAAATTGGATGAATTGGATAAAGGTTGAGGACTTACTCCCGTTTTACATGTGGGATAAACTCTCCTTTTGAAGAAATTGTAGAAGAATCGCTAGGAAGAAAAGGATAGATTTTAACATAAAACGCGTAGCATATAATATTTTACCCACATTTTATACTTTTAAGCAACAACTTTCTATAGACAGGCTTAGTGCTATTCTATTATTTTCTGGGGAATATTCCACAATCCCCTCGATTTGTGTCGAATAAAAGCTCTACGCCCTATAGAATTCGTAACGAGGTGGATTTTTTTGACCTATCAAATAGAGGAAAACCGTAAACGGCATACGCGTTTACGGTTCAAGTTATTTATGGCTTGAATACAAGGTTCGGTTTTTTCTTGATATTATGCTGTCCATCGATGAAGCGCACTGTTCCGGACTTAGCTCTCATAACTACGGAATGAGTCGTTGCGTTGGTGCCTTTGAACTGGACACCTCGCAGAAGCTCACCATCTGTCACTCCAGTTGCTGCAAAAATGGCGTCATCCCCACGAACAAGGTCTTCCATTCTTAGAACCGCATCTATGTTTTCAATCCCCATCTTCTTGCAACGAAGCAGCTCTTCTTCGTTTTGTGGCAATAGCTTCCCTTGGATTTCCCCGCCAAGGCATTTAAGGGCAACTGCAGCGATTACGCCTTCTGGTGCTCCGCCTGAACCAAATAGAATGTCGACACCTGTGTGGTCAAATGCTGTGTTGATCGCCGCTGCAACATCACCATCATCAATCAGTTTGATACGTGCTCCTGCTTCTCTCAGCTCGGAGATGATCTTTTCGTGACGAGGTCTGTTTAAAATAACTGCAACTACGTCTTCAATCTCTTTATTTTTCGCTTCCGCTACCGCTTTCAGATTGTCCAAAACAGATGCGTTGATGTCAATTTTACCGACAGCCGCAGGACCTACTGCAATTTTGTCCATATACATATCAGGCGCATGCAGAAGATTGCCATGGTCCGCCACCGCTAAAACAGCCAGCGCATTCCAGCCTCCGGATGCCACGATGCTCGTTCCCTCCAGAGGGTCAACCGCAACGTCCACTCGCGGACCGTATCCTGTACCAAGCTTCTCGCCGATATAAAGCATCGGTGCTTCATCCATTTCACCTTCACCGATCACAACCGTACCCTTCATAGGAATGGTGTCAAATACATCGCGCATCGCAGAGGTTGCCGCTCCATCAGCACTGTCCTTGTCGCCTCTACCCATCCAACGTGCTGATGATAGAGCTGCCGCTTCTGTTACTCGAATTAATTCCATGGATAAACTTCTTTCCATTTTTCCCACTCCTTCTATTCACTATGAATCTAGTAATTTATTGTCAAGTCATCATTCGCATGTGCAAAAGATGGCATTGTGATATACTTTTCGTTAATAGTATATCACATTTGACGAAAAGAGAAAGTGGTTTCATGAAAAAAGCAGAACTCCCAGGTTAGTGGGGTTCTGCTTTAAGTATTTGGTAGACGGTTCTAAACCCGCTGGTGATTTCCGCAATAGGCTGCGCTTTCCGCGGGGCGATGCGAGAGCCTCCTCGGCTTCGCCTAGGGTCTCCACTAAACGCTCCCTCCCGCAGGACAAGGAAGGCTGCGGCAGCGATACATCGCACGAAGAAAATGCTCGCATTTTCGAGGAGTCTTCGCCAATTGCTCCAATCACCAGCTAGTCAACCTGTAAAAGAATTCACTTTGAATCAAACTGGAGAATCCGAACTATCCCTTACGAATTCTGCATCTGCTCGATTTCTTCTTCGGTCATGGACTCGCGCCAGATTGTTGCTCCAAGTCCCTCGAGCTTTTCTTCAAGATGGCTGTAGCCGCGGTCGATATGCTCTAGGCCTGTCACTTCGGTCAGTCCATCTGCCAGCAGGCCGGCTATGACAAGCGCAGCACCTGCACGCAGGTCACTTGCTTTTACCTTTGCCCCTTGCAGCTGTACAGGGCCATTGATGATGGCTGAGCGGCCTTCGACTTTGATCTGAGCATTCATGCGTCGAAGTTCATCCACGTGCTTGAATCGCGCAGAATAGATGGTGTCGGTAACGATGCTTGTCCCTTCCGCTTTAGTCAAAAGGGTCGTCATCGGCTGTTGCAGGTCTGTCGGGAATCCAGGGTGGACGAGCGTTTTCACGTCAACCGACTTCAGTTTTTCGCCTGGAACGATCAGTAGCTGATCCTGGTTGTCATTGACGTCAATGCGTACGCCCATTTCACGCAGCTTGGCAATCAATGGCTCTAAGTGAGTCGGGATAACGTTGTCGATAATCATTTCTCCACCGGTTGCAGCGGCCATAATCATATATGTACCTGCTTCGATACGGTCCGGGATGATGGTGTGCTTGCATCCATGAAGACTTTCGACTCCATCGATACGGATCACATCCGTTCCTGCTCCCTTGATTTTTGCACCCATGCTGCTCAGCAGGGTTGCAACATCAATGATTTCCGGCTCTTTTGCTGCATTTTCGATGAGTGTTCTGCCTTTTGCTTTTACTGCAGCAAGCATGATATTGATGGTTGCACCAACACTGACGACATCGAGATAGATGCGTGCGCCGCGAAGCTCATCGGCACGCAAATAAATTGCACCCTGTTCATTCGTTACTTCTGCCCCTAATGCTTCAAAACCTTTGATATGCTGATCAATCGGTCTTGGGCCTAGATGACATCCACCTGGTAAACCTACCACCGCTTTTTTGAATCTGCCGAGCATCGCTCCCATCAAGTAATAGGAAGCGCGAAGCTTTTTCACTTTACCGCTAGGCAGAGGCATGGCGATCATCTTGGAAGGATCGACTGTTAAGTCCTCCCCATCCATGGATACTGACCCACCAATCTCTTCAAGCAGGCTGCTTAGAATTTCTACATCTGATATTTTCGGTAAACCCTCAATTGTTACAGGTGAATCTGCAAGGATTGTTGCAGGAATAAGTGCAACTGCGCTGTTTTTCGCACCACTTACACGTACTGTTCCATTTAACTTATTGCCACCAAGAATTTTTAACTTTTCCATATAGGTCTCCCTTCAAGGCGAGGTTGGTTTCCAAGAGTGTTATTTTCATTATACACAATTATTACCAATCTTAAAATTTTCAATATACATTAGTTTACACGATATTTTTGAATACTTATATGGAAAAGCTTAATTCTTTATCGAAACGTAATATTTCGTACTTTATTCCTGATTTTTACACCAGGATTATTGTTGGCGGTTGTTCCAATCTGCAAGGAACTTCTCGATTCCCTGGTCTGTCAGCGGGTGTCCGAACAGCTGCATGATGACCTTGTAAGGAACTGTTGCAATGTGAGCACCTTTTAATGCTGCATCCGTGATATGCATCGGATGGCGGATCGATGCTGCAATGATTTCTGTCGGGATGTCATGAATCGCAAAAATGTCAGCGATGGTGGAAACCAGGTCCATCCCGTTCTGCCCAATGTCATCAAGTCTGCCAAGGAATGGGGATACATAAGTTGCTCCCGCTCTCGCTGCCATAAGTGCTTGGTTTGCGTTGAAAATGAGCGTTACGTTTGTTTTGATGTTCAGCTCGGAAAACACTTTTACCGCCTTCAAACCGTCCGGGGTCATTGGAACTTTTACCGTGATATTTGGAGCAATCGCAGCAAGCGCTTTGCCTTCTTCAATCATTCCTTCCGCATCAAGCGCGATAACCTCTGCAGAAACTGATCCTGTTACAAAAGAAGTGATTTCGCGAAGACGATCTTCGAAAGTGATGTTCTCTTTTGCAACCAGACTTGGGTTGGTTGTAACTCCCGAAAGGATTCCAAGTGCATGTGCCTCTTTGATTTCTTCCAGGTTAGCTGTATCGATGAAAAATTTCATGTTATTCTCTCCTTTTAATTTGCTGAATTTTTGGTTGTACTATATTGTGCGCGCTTTCATATAAGAAATAAACAAAACCGCCTGAGGTGGCGGTTTTGCACTATTGTTGCCTTGTTGTTGGTTGAATGGTTGTTGTTGTTGAAATGCGTTCTGTTGTCTTATGCTTTGTTGGAAGAACCGAATTCGCGCATTTTGCCTTGAACAGTTGCCTTGATTGCGTCACGAGCTGGTCCAAGGTATTTACGTGGATCATACTCTTCCGTTTTCACAGCCAATGTCTCACGCACTGCTTTTGCAGACGCAATTTGGTTTTCCGTGTTTACATTGATTTTCGCAGTTCCAAAAGAAATTGCTTTCTTAATGTCATGCGTAGGGATTCCAGTACCACCATGTAATACTAGAGGAACACCAGCACGGTTGTTGATGTCTTCCATCTCTTTGAAGCCTAGGTTCGGTTCGCCTTTGTATGGGCCGTGTACGGAACCTAATGCTGGAGCCAAGCAATCAATGCCAGTGCGTTTTACAAGCTCTTCACACTCAGCAGGGTCTGCATAGATTACTCCGTCAGCGATGACGTCGTCTTCTTGTCCACCTACTACACCAAGTTCTGCTTCAACAGATACTCCGTGGAAGTGTGCCAATTCTACTACTTTGGAAGTTGTTTCGATGTTTTCCTCAAATGGATGATGGGAAGCATCGATCATCACAGATGTAAATCCAGCGTGGATCGCTTTTGCACAAGATTCAAAGCTTGAACCGTGGTCTAAGTGAATCGCAACCGGTACTGTCACTTTATACTCTTCCATTAGCGCTTTAACCATTGCTACTACTGTTTTGAAGCCACCCATATAACGAGCTGCACCTTCAGAAACACCAAGAATGACCGGTGATTTTTCTTCCTGTGCCGCCTGTAGAATTGCTTGTGTGAATTCGAGGTTGTTCAAGTTGAACTGACCTACTGCATAGCCTTCTGCATTTGCTTTTTTCAGCATTTCTGTCATGGAAACTAAAGGCATGGTAAAATCCTCCTTCGTATTATACTCACTCCGAAAAGTTTTTCCCGTTCTTACAAGATGGCAAACCCATACTCAGAGGCAGAAAAACACTTGGAATTCCGCTCTTATTATGAGTACCCCTTCTTATATGTAACAGTTTCACCAATATCAAATCTAGCTTGACCAATTGAAAAACTAGTTATGTATGCGAGTGAAACAAACTGTAAAACTTGTCGGAAGATATTATCCAGTACCTAGCATACCAACTCTGAAAGAAAACTACAACTACCGAACATTCCCCTTTTTCGTTGTAAGCGGTAACACTCTCAATGTTTTAATTTTCAGTCACAAACCCGATTATTTTTCGGTAGACTGAGGCATATTTTTTCTAACGGCATCCCGTATTTCGTCAATATCGAAAGGCTTCGCAAAGTGCGTGATGGCACCCAGATCCTTGGACTCCTGGATCATGTCCAGTTCCCCATACGCTGTCATAATGATCACTTGGATATCTGCATTGATTGCCTTCAGCCTTTTCAAGATCTCAATTCCATCCATTCCAGGAATTTTCATGTCTAGCAAGACCAAGTCAGGTGAATGCTTTTCTACGATATCTAACGCTTGATATCCATTTGCTGCTTGGAACGTCTGGTACCCTTCTTTCTGAAACACTTCATTAAGCAGTATGCGTATCCCATACTGGTCATCCACTATCAGCAATTTTTGACCCATCATTCCACCTCATTCCTAGAAAATAGTAAATCCGTTTCCACCCATTCACCTATTTCTACTATAATAGACTTATTTCCTGCTTTCCCCCAACAATTATTTTAATTACGACTAAATATTAACGTATATCCAATACTATTTTAACTTTTAATGTAGGATTTTAATAAATTCTATCGCTGGGAATAATAAAAAAATATTTTTTAGGGGCCAGACCCCGGCAGGGATTTCCCGACTTGTGTCATACTGCAGGTAGTAAGTATAGGAGGTTGTTTTTATGTTGAAGATTTTTACGACGCAGCTTCAGGGTGTGTTCGGCCGGATTGCGGGCAATGAGGATTTTTCTTTTGAGGATGGTGCGCGGTTGCTTGCACAGGCTGTTGTCGGTGATGGGCGCATTTACATTCATGGGGTGAAGGAAATGAAGGGTGTGGAGTTTGAAGCGACACAGGGAGCGGAGCCGCTGCCAAAGGCGAAACTTCTTTCCGACCTGGACAGCTATCATGATCTTACCGATACGGACCGTGCATTGGTTGTGTCACGCTTTTCCACGGATGAAGAGGCAATCGATACGGCGAAGGCTTTAAAGGAGCTTGGAATCGAGATTGTCGGCATTTCCACTGTGATGGCAGCCGGAACTGAGGGCGAAGCGAATGAAACGCTGGATTCAATCGCGGATGTTCATATCGACATGAAGCTGAAAAAGCCGCTTATTCCGGGCGATGATGGAGAACGATTCGGTTTTCCGAGCAGCATGGCTGGCCTTTATGCTTATTACGGACTAGCTTTTACCATTAAGGAAATTTTGGATGAGCAAGAAGACGAATATTAAAGGTAATCCAGTCTCAAATAGCGAATCCATTTTCGTTGGAAGGTGTATAACATGGAACTGATAAAATCATTAGAGGTACAACGGGCAGTCGCGGGTGATAGTCCTGCCATATTAAAAATCTTGAAGGATCGTGCGGCATTGTTGAAGGAAAAGGGCTCTACGCAATGGAATTTCCTTTTGACCGACGAGGAAGATGAAGAAATCAAGGAGTATGTAGTGGAAGGTTTCTTTTTCAAAGTGATGGAGGGGCCTGACATCGTTGCAACCTTCCTCCTCTCGCCAAGTCAAAATGAATGGGACATCCATCTTTGGGGCCAGGAGGAATCTAAACCGTCCACTGTCTATCTGCATAAGCTTGCAGTTGCTCCAGATAGGAGGGGCGGGAAGATCGGGGACTTTGTCATGGGTTGGATTAAGGAATACACGGCACGGCAACAGATAGAAACAGTCCGATTGGATTGCGTCGCCTCGGACTTTTTGCGCAACTTTTATGAAAGTCATGGATACATTCTTTACAAAGATAAGCAGGGACAACTTTTATATGAATGGAAAAGAAAACATCATCCCCAAGCTTGAAGAATACAAAAAGGAGAAGCCGTTCCCAATTGAGACGGCTTCTCCTTTTTTCTATCTATAAAATTAAGCTAATACTGTTATGTTCTTGATTGCAGCTTCCACAAAGTCACGGAATAACGGCTGCGGACGGTTAGGTCGAGACGTAAACTCCGGATGGAATTGGGATGCAAGGAACCAAGGGTGATCTTTGATCTCAATCACTTCAACCAGGCGGCCGTCCGGGCTAGTACCGGAGAACGTAAATCCTGCTTCTTCCATCTGCTGGCGGTACTGATTGTTGAACTCATAGCGGTGACGGTGACGCTCGTATACAACGCCGTCGTTATATGCCGCTTGTGCTAGGGAGCCGTCGTTCAATTTACATGGATATAAGCCAAGACGAAGGGTACCTCCAAGATCTTCAATATCCTTCTGCTCCGGCAATAGGTCGATGATCGGGAATGGCGTTTCCGGGTTCAACTCGGCAGAGTGCGCCCCTGCCATTCCTAGAACATTACGTGCAAATTCTACAGAAGCAAGCTGCATGCCTAGGCAGATACCGAAGAATGGCACCTTATTGACACGGGCATAGCGGATCGCTTCGATTTTACCTTCGACACCACGGTCTCCGAATCCACCTGGAACAAGGATACCGTCTGCGTTTTGAAGCAGCTCGTCCACATTTTCAGCTGTCACGTTCTCTGCATTGATCCAGTCGATTTTTACATCTGTATCAAACTGGTAGCCTGCATGGCGAAGCGCTTCTGCAACTGAAAGATATGCATCCTGAAGTTCAACGTATTTACCGACCAACGCGATGGTTGTTTTGTTTGAAAGATTTTTCACCTTGTCGACAAGCTTCGTCCACTCCGTCATGTCCGCTTGAGGCGCTGCTGCATCAAGCTTCAAATGTTCGCAAACGATGTTGTCCATGTTCTGCGCCTGATATGCCAATGGAACCTCATATAGCGTTTCCGCATCGATGGATTCGATCACTGCCTTCTCATCGATATCACAGAACAAAGCGATCTTGTCCTTCATGTCTTGAGAGATCGGCATTTCAGAACGCAATACGATGATGTTCGGCTGGATTCCCAATCCGCGAAGCTCTTTTACACTGTGTTGAGTCGGCTTTGTTTTCAGCTCACCTGCAACACGGATGTAAGGAACAAGCGTACAATGAATGTACATAACGTTGTCGCGACCGATATCACTCTTGATCTGACGGATCGCCTCCAAGTATGGCAAGGATTCGATGTCCCCTACTGTTCCGCCGATTTCCGTGATGACAACATCCGCATTCGTTTCTTTGCCGGCACGGAATACGCGCTCTTTGATTTCATTCGTGATATGTGGAATAACCTGCACTGTACCACCAAGGTAATCGCCGCGACGCTCTTTTTTCAAGACCGTGGAATAGATTTTCCCAGTAGTCACGTTGCTGAATTTGTTCAGGTTGATATCGATGAAACGCTCATAGTGACCTAGGTCCAAATCCGTCTCAGCGCCATCATCTGTTACGAATACTTCCCCATGCTGATAAGGACTCATTGTACCCGGGTCCACGTTAATGTATGGATCGAACTTCTGGATCGTCACACTCAATCCTCTGTTTTTTAGGAGTCTTCCTAATGATGCTGCTGTAATCCCTTTACCTAGAGATGACACAACCCCACCTGTTACAAAAATATACTTTGTCATGCTGTCTCCCCCTCGATTAAATGTATTTTACTGATATTTACATAACTACCCTGATTCTAGAGAGGCATTTAATGTTTTTATCATTAGTCAAAAGTGCGAAAATCATTTACTAAAAAATGAAGCTGTTCCTAATATTGTTTAGGTACAGCGTGGAATTTCCGTCTTCTGTTTTTGACCAATAAAATAAAAAAACGCTCCTCCTGCCAGTGTTTCTGGCAAAGGGAGCGTGTATCTGATATACCGAATCATTCATGTCCTTTTAAAAGGAGCCCAAAAAAGATTCTACTTAGTTTGAGGGGAAAAGTCAAGGAGGATTTTTGGGTTGGCTTACAGCTGGCGAAATTTGTCGAAATATGTCATTCGGGCGAAACCACTGGATTTTCGGGCGCAAACTTCCATTTCCGGGCGTATTTTTTATTTTTCGGGCGCAAATCTTAATTTCCGGGCGTGTTTTTTATTTTCCGGGCGAAAGCCTCAATTTCTGGTGAAAAATGGAGCAAGAGACCCCTCCGTAAAGTGCACTATGACGCAAAGTGAACGAATTCTCCCCTTTATTGCAAAAAAAATGAGGCCCGTCCCCATCAATAACCTGCCATCAGCAGACCAAAAATAAAAACCCCCTCAAACAACAAGGGGGTTCAGCAAGGATGAGAATCTGTTACAGCTTTTCCTCGTCATCCTCTTCGTCTTCTTCTTCCTCATCGTCTTCAAGGTCGTATTCCTCGTCTTCGATAAGATCCTCTTCGAATTCTTCGTCATCGTCATCGTCGTCAGCATCATCTTCATCGACGTCGTCAAAGTCTTCTTCGGCTTCATCCTCTTCGTAGTCGTCAAGGTCGTCGAACTCAAGCTCTTCTTCATCCAGCTCCTCGAACTCGTCCGCATCAAGATCGTCATCGTCGGATTTCTTCGCCTTCTTCTTCTTCGTTTTAACCTGAGGAGTCGTTTCCTCTTCTATTTGATCATAAGGATACCATGCACGAAGTCCCCATTGGTTTTCTCCAATACAAATAAAACGGCCGTCAACGTTTAAGTCCGTGTAGAATTGTGATAATTTGCTGCGAAGATCTTCATCTTTGAAGCCAGTAAGCTTCTTGATCTCCGTAAGTAGTTCACCAAATGTCACAGATTGCTTCTGTTCTTGGAATAAAGCGTACGTGATTTCGATTAGCGACATTTCTTTTACTTCTTCTGCCGTTAGGTGGTTTAATGCCAATGTCTGCACATCCTTTCTGTATATGTAAAAGGTATATAATATTAAAGATTTCTAGAAAAATCCATACCATTCATTATAAACAAATCCTTTGTGTTTAATCCAGTATAAATTAATTCTTTGGGGAAATTTTTGAAGTTGTGTTGTTATGCAACCTGGAAAATAAGGTGTCAACATTGAACACCCTGTTGGTTTCCGCTCCAGGGGTTCGCTTTCCGCGGGGCGTTTTGTGGAGCCTCCTCGGCTTCGCCTGTGGGGTCTCCCCTAAACGCTTTCTCCCGCAGGAGTCTCACCCCTTGCGCTGAAACCAACAGGGGAGAGTATGAAAATACTACTGGCCTTTCTAACAAATTCCTATATAAAAGGACAGGAAACTTTCCTCCTGTCCTCTTACAAAACTATTACATATTCCGTCTAAACTGCCCGCCCACTTCATAAAGCGCAGTTGTGATCTGCCCTAGGCTCGCGACTTTTACTGTTTCCATCAGTTCTTCGAAGATGTTTTCTCCGTTGATGGCTACTTGTTTGAGGCGGTTCAGGGCTTCTTGGACACTGTCTGAGTTGCGGTCCTGGAAGGCGCGCAGGTTTTTGATTTGTGTTTCTTTTTCCTCTTCCGTGGAACGGGCGAGTTCGATGTCGTTGAGCTCGTCTTCGGATGGAGGATTTGGATTCTTGTATGTGTTCACGCCGATGATCGGCAGTTCGCCGGTGTGCTTTTTCATTTCGTAGTACATGGATTCGTCCTGGATCTTGCCGCGCTGGTATTGTGTTTCCATCGCACCAAGTACGCCGCCGCGGTCGTTCAGGCGTTCGAATTCCTGGAGTACCATTTCCTCGACAAGGTCTGTCAGCTCTTCCACAATGAAGGATCCCTGTAGCGGATTTTCGTTTTTCGCTAATCCGTGCTCTTTTGTGATGATCATCTGGATGGCCATCGCGCGGCGAACAGATTCCTCTGTCGGTGTTGTGATTGCTTCATCATAGGCATTTGTGTGAAGCGAGTTGCAGTTATCCTGCAATGCCATCAAAGCCTGAAGCGTCGTCCGGATATCATTGAAGTCGATTTCCTGTGCATGCAGGGAACGGCCGGATGTCTGGATATGATACTTCAGTTTTTGGCTGCGCTCGTTGGCCTTGTATTTATTTTTCATGACGGTCGCCCAGATGCGGCGCGCCACACGGCCGATTACGGTGTACTCTGCATCCAGTCCGTTGCTGAAGAAGAACGACAGATTCGGTGCAAAGTCGTTGATGTTCATGCCGCGGCTCAAATAGTACTCCACATAGGTGAAGCCGTTCGCAAGCGTAAATGCCAATTGCGTGATCGGATTCGCACCCGCTTCGGCAATATGATAACCGGAGATCGAAACGGAATAGTAGTTTCGCACCTTTTTATCAATAAAATACTGCTGGATATCGCCCATCACACGAAGTGCGAACTCGGTTGAGAAGATACACGTATTCTGGCCCTGGTCCTCTTTTAAAATATCGGCCTGAACGGTTCCGCGTACGGTCTGCAACGTTACCGCACGAACCTCGGCAAATTCCTCCACTGTCAAGACGCGGCCAAGCTCTTCCTCACGCTTTTGAACCTGCTGGTCGATGGCCGTGTTCATGAACATTGCCAGGATGACAGGTGCCGGTCCGTTGATGGTCATGGATACGGAGGTGCTTGGTGCGCACAGGTCAAAGCCTGCATAAAGCTTTTTCATGTCATCAAGCGTACAGATGCTGACACCGCTGTTTCCGACTTTTCCGTAGATATCCGGACGTGGTGCCGGATCTTCGCCGTAAAGAGTAACCGAATCGAATGCGGTACTTAAGCGTTTTGCGTCGTCATCCTTACTTAAATAATGGAAACGGCGGTTAGTACGCTCAGGTGTACCCTCCCCAGCGAACTGGCGCTTCGGATCCTCGCCTTCACGCTTGAACGGGAATACGCCGGCCGTGTAAGGGAATTCGCCTGGAACGTTCTCCTTGTACACCCACTTCAAAATCTCCCCGTAGTCTACATATTTCGGAAGGACCACTTTTGGAATAGCAAGGCCCGATAAGCTTTTGGTCGTCAATTTTGTGATGATTTCCTTGTCGCGGATCACCGTGACAAACTGGTCGCCGCTGTACTTTTCTTTCTTTTCAGCCCAGCCTGCCAAAATCTTGCGGGAGTCGGCGGTCAGCTTTTCTTCGTATTCGTTGCGGATGGTCTGCAGCGCTTCTACCAGCTCCGATTTATCGGAAGCTGCTTCCATTGCACCGTCAAGTTGGAACAGCTTGCGCGCCAGTTCCACCTGCTCCTGTGCCTCTTTATGGTAGTTGCGGACGGTGTCGCTGATCTCTCGTAAATAGTAGCGGCGGTCGTTCGGGATGATGACGTTCTGCTTTTCCACGTCTTTGGATGTCGGCAGGTTCGTTGTATGGCTGGAGCCTGTTTTTTCGTTGATCAGATTAAGCAGCGCCGCAAAAAGCGTGTTCGTGCCCAAGTCGTTGAACTGGCTCGCGATTGTTCCGAATACAGGCATTTCGTCGAGCTCTTTATCCCATAAAAGACGGCTGCGCTGGTACTGCTTTTGCACCTGGCGTTTTGCGTCCTCGGAGCCCTTGCGCTCGTACTTGTTGATGACGATCAGGTCGGCATAGTCGATCATGTCTATTTTCTCAAGCTGGGACGGTGCCCCGAATTCGCTTGTCATCACATACATGGAGATGTCACAGATTTCGGTGATTCCTGCATCCCCTTGCCCGATACCGCTTGTTTCGACGATGATCAGGTCAAAGCCTGCCGCCTTCGTAACAGAGATCGCGTCTTGGATTGCCAAGGACAGCTCGGAACGGGAACCGCGGGTTGCAAGAGAGCGCATATAGACACGAGGATTGAATATCGCATTCATGCGGATTCGGTCCCCAAGCAGCGCGCCGCCTGTTTTCTGTTTTGTCGGGTCGATGGAAAGAATCGCGACCTTGTTGTCCGGAACTTCGTTGATGAAGCGGCGGATCAGTTCATCGGTCAACGAGCTTTTCCCTGCTCCCCCAGTACCTGTTATCCCTAAGACCGGTACCGTTTTCTGCATTTCTTTTACCTTGCTTAAAGCAGCCTGTGCGGTTGCTGCCACCTCTTCATTCGTTGTCACCTGAAGCTCGGCAAGCGTGATCAGCTTGGCGATTGCCTGGTGATTGTCGGCAGTTAAGCGCTCGACTTCATCGCCCAAGCTTTTGGCTGTCACAAAATCGCATTCCTTCAGCATCGAATTGATCATGCCTTGAAGACCGTGCTCGCGGCCGTCCTCCGGTGAGAAGATGCGGGCAATCCCGTACTCATGCAGTTCCTTAATTTCACTCGGGATGATTACTCCCCCGCCACCGCCGTAAATTTTTATATGAGAAGCTCCTTTTTCTTTCAGCAAATCAAACATGTACTTGAAATACTCGACATGCCCGCCCTGGTAAGATGAAATCGCAATTCCCTGGACATCCTCCTGGATTGCTGCGTTGACGATCTCCTCCACCGAACGGTTATGGCCAAGGTGGATCACCTCTGCCCCGCTCGCCTGCAGAATGCGTCTCATGATGTTGATCGATGCGTCATGCCCATCGAATAGACTTGAAGCCGTGACAAATCGGATATGGTTAGTTGGACGATATACTTCCATGCTTCACGTTCTCCCCCTTTGTAAGTCCGTTTAATAACAGTTCGATCTGGCCTGCAATATAATCCTCGAGCCGGAAATGCTTATGGAGCACCCAGCGCCTGAAGCCCCACATCTGTCCCTGGACAAAGATGTTATGGGCCATCAGCTGGATTTCCTGTTCCGGAAGCTTCATCCCCTCCGCCTCCATGCAGTTGCGGATCACCTGCTCGAACATCGCGACCATTTCAAGCTCTTTATTCAAAACATACGGCAATGCATCCTTTGATAGCGATTTTGCCTCCTGATACATCACCAATACTTCATCCTGCATGTCATCCATGACACGAAAATAGAAGGAGATGGCAGCCTTCAAACTTTCAAGATTGCCACGCTTCATATCAAGCTCCTCCTGCAGCCGCTCCCCCACCTGGTCATAGATGCGGTCGCACACAAGGTAGAGCACATCCTCCTTCGTGCGGATATATTCGTAAAGCGTACCGATCGAAAAGCCCGCTTCCTTTGCAATTTCGCGGGTGGTCGTGCGGTGGAAGCCTTTTTCCTTAAAAAGGCTCACCGCACCCTTGATCATCTGGTCGCGCCGTTTTTCAATCAGCTTTTCATCTTTGACGGATGCATGTACTTGACGTTTTTTCATCCCTTTTTCCACCTACTTACTTGGTAAGCATTCTGGAGATGACGAGACGTTGGATTTCTTGTGTTCCTTCATAGATTTGCGTGATTTTCGCATCTCTCATATAACGCTCGACCGGATAGTCCTTCGTGTAGCCATAGCCACCGAACACCTGGACTGCCTCTGTTGTCACCTTCATCGCCGTGTCCCCTGCAAAAAGCTTCGACATCGCAGACTCTTTTCCGTAGCTTAAGCCTTCTGACTCGCGCCAAGCAGCCTGATAGGTCAATAGTCTGGAAGCTTCAACCGTTGTCGCCATATCTGCCAGCTTGAAGCTGACACCCTGCTGTGCGGCAATCGGCTTGCCGAACTGAACGCGCTCTTTTGCATATCCTACAGCCGCATCCAAGGCACCCTGTGCAATTCCTACAGCTTGAGCGGCAATTCCGTTACGGCCGCCGTCAAGTGTTGTCATTGCGATCTTGAAGCCTTCCCCCTCTGCACCAAGCATGTTCTCTACCGGCACACGGCAGTCTTCAAAGATGATTTCCGTTGTCGGTGAGGAACGGATCCCGAGTTTCTTTTCCTTCTTCCCGACGCTGAAGCCTTCAAAGCCGCTTTCAATAATGAAGGCACTTGTACCCTTATGCTTGCTCGATGAGTCAGTTACTGCGAACACCACATAGATATCGGCAATGCCACCATTTGTGATGAAGATTTTCGAACCGTTCAGCACATAATGATCGCCATCGAGCTTCGCCGTCGTTCTCATTCCGCCCGCATCCGATCCGGAGCCTGGCTCAGTCAAGCCGTAACCGCCGATGCTCGTTCCCTGCGCAAGTGGCACCAAGTATTTCTGCTTCTGCTCTTCTGTACCGTATTTATAGATCGGCCAGCTCGCAAGTGACGTGTGAGCGGATAATGTAACTCCAGTTGATGCACATACGCGGGAAAGCTCTTCGACCGCGATGCAATACGCCAGGTAGTCACTGCCGATTCCGCCATACTCTTCCGGAAAAGGGATTCCCGTAAGTCCAAGATCAGCCATCTTGCGGAAGATCTCCATGTCAAAGCGCTCTTCCTCGTCACGCTCCGCTGCTGTCGGCTCCACTTCATTCTTGGCAAAATCGCGCACCATTTTACGAATCATTTCATGTTCTTCGCTAAGTAAAAAATTCATCTGTTCCATCCCCCAAGTTTGTTAGTTTTAGCTGTTTTCGCATACATTGTTGCCTTCGAAAAGAGCTTTAGTTTAATAGGTGTTTTCCGATAACCATACTCTGTATCTCACTTGTACCCTCATAGATCTCACATACCTTCGCATCGCGGAAATAGCGCTCGACCGGATAATCCTTCGTGTAGCCGTAGCCGCCGTATACCTGGACCGCCTCTGTCGCAACATTCATTGCCGTCTGTGACGCGAAAAGCTTTGCCATCGATGCTTCCTTGCCGCAAGGTTTTCCTAGTGCACGCAGGTTCGCTGCACGGTAGGTCAACAGCTTTGCACCTTCTACCGCCGTTGCCATATCAGCCAGTTTGAATCCGACACCCTGCTGAAGTGCGATCGGCTTGCCGAACTGCTCGCGTTCTTTTGCATAGGCGGTTGCATGCTGCAGGGCCGCTTCTGCGATTCCAAGGGACTGCGCCGCAATCCCGATCCGGCCGACGTCAAGGTTGGCCATCGCGATTTTGAATCCTTCGCCTTCCTGGCCAAGCAGGTTTTCTGCCGGCACTTTCGCATCTTCAAATGTCAGCTGCACCGTTTTGGAGCCATACAAGCCCATTTTGTGCTCGTCTTTTCCGATGATGAAGCCTGGAGTGTCCTTTTCCACGATGAATGCACTGATGCCCTTCGTTCCAAGCTCAGGATTTGTCGAGGCAAATACGATATATGTATCTGCTTCGCCGCCGTTTGTGATGAACACCTTCGAACCGTTCAACACATAATGGTCATCCTTTTTCACCGCACGTGTCTTCAGGCTCCCTGCATCCGAACCGGCACTTGGCTCGGTAAGTGCGAATGCGCCAAGGTACTCACCTGAAGCAAGCTTTGTGACGTATTTCTGCTTCTGCTCTTCTGTTCCAAAATAAAGGATCGGATTCGTCCCGACGCTTGTATGAACCGATAAGATGACGCCGACTGTCGCACTGACACGTGACAGCTCATTTATTGCAATGATGTAGGATGGAAAGTCCATCCCTGCTCCGCCGTACTCTTCCGGGATGGTCATTCCCATCAAGCCAAGGTCGGCCATCTTTTTCAGAATCTCCCTCGGGAACTCGCCGTCCTCCATTTTTTCCACAAAAGGTGCGATTTCCGTTTCCGCAAAATCCTTCACCATTTTCCGTACCATTTCCTGTTCTTCCGTGAATCTCAAGTTCATCCCGTTCGACCCCTTTCCTGCTGCCTTAAGTCTCGTATGTGTAGAATCCGCGTCCTGTTTTGCGTCCGAGCCAGCCTGCTTTTACATATTTACGAAGCAACGGGCATGGGCGGTATTTGTCATCGCCGAAGCCTTCGTGCAAGGTTTCCATAATGTATAGGCAAGTATCAAGCCCGATGAAGTCAGCCAATGTCAACGGCCCCATCGGATGGTTCATGCCAAGCTTCATCACTTCATCGATCGCTTCCGGTGTTGCCACCCCTTCATATACCGTGAAGATCGCTTCATTGATCATCGGCATGAGGACACGGTTGGACACGAACCCAGGGAAGTCATTCACCTCGACCGGCACTTTGGAAAGCTTTTTCGTCATATCTTCAATCGCGCCATACACCTCATCCGCTGTTTGCAGGCCGCGAATGATCTCGACCAGCTTCATCACCGGTACCGGGTTCATAAAATGCATCCCGATCACTTTTTCCGGCCTGTTTGTCGCCGCCGCGATTTCCGTAATTGGTAAGGACGATGTGTTGGTAGCCAAAATCGCATGTGCCGGAGCGAGAGTGTCCAATTGTGCGAAAATCTTTTTCTTGATGTCCATGTTCTCCACTGCCGCTTCGATGACAATATCGACATGCTTTGCGTCTTCAAGCGTGGTTGTCTGGGTCAATCTGCCAAGCACCTGCTCCTTCTCATCCGCTGTCATGCGGCCCTTATCAACGCTTCTTGAAAGGTTCTTCGTGATGCCTGCAAGCCCGCGATCCAGGAATTCCTGCTTCAAATCGTTCATATATACGTGGAAGCCAGCCATCGCACAAACCTGCGCGATGCCAGATCCCATTTGTCCTGCTCCGATTACCATTACCTTTTGAATTGTCATGTCTTGCGTCCCCCTCTTCATTTAAACTCGGATCAAGATTGCATCGCCCTGGCCTCCGCCTGAGCAAATTGACGCGATGCCAAGTCCGCCGCCACGGCGCTTCAACTCATGAATCAGCGATACGATGATGCGTGCGCCGCTTGCTCCGATCGGGTGGCCCAATGCAACTGCCCCACCATTTACATTCACCTTTTCCAAATCCAGCCCGGCAAGGTTGGCAGATGCCAATGCCACCGCTGCAAAAGCTTCATTTATTTCAAAAAGATCGATCTCTTCCAGTGTTGTTCCTGTTTTCTTAAGAAGCTCGTTGATTACCAGTCCAGGCGTTTTAGGAAAATCCTTTGCTTCCACGGCGATGGATGCATGCCCAATGATCGTTGCGATCGGCTGCTTGCCTTCCCTGTTCGCACGGTCCTCACTCATCAGGACAAGCGCACTTGCTCCATCATTCACTCCTGGTGCGTTTCCAGCTGTGATGCTTCCATCATGGTCAAATGCCGGTCTAAGGCTTGCCAGCTTTTCAATGGACGTGTCCTTACGCGGGGATTCGTCCTTGCTTACCACAACCGGCTCCCCTTTGCGCTGAGGCACCTCGACAGGCACGATTTCCTCTGCAAAATAGCCCTTCTCCATCGCTTCGACCGCACGCTGGTGACTTCTGTATGCCCAAGCGTCCTGATCCGCGCGGGAGATTTCCATTTCCTTCGCGACACTGTTACCGTATGTTCCCATATGCACGCCAGTAAAGGTACAAGTCAATCCGTCATGTACCATCAGATCCTTTACGCTGCTGTCGCCCATGCGAAGTCCCCATCTTGCTTTTGGCAGGATATAAGGGGCATTGCTCATGGATTCCATTCCACCCGCTACGATGACTTCCTCTTCACCGGAACGGATCAGTATATCGCCAAGCGCTACGCTTCTCATTCCTGATGCACATACTTTGTTGATGGTTTCTGTTTTGACGTTCCAAGGAAGCCCCGCCTTTTGCGATGCCTGACGGGAAGGAAGCTGTCCCTGTCCGCCCTGAAGGACGGTTCCGAAAATCACTTCACCGACTGTATCGCCAGTTACATTGGCTCTTTTCAGCGCTTCCTTAATGGCTACAGCTCCCAAGTCCACTGCAGTCAAGGAACTTAATCCTCCCGCAAACTTCCCGATTGGCGTACGTACTCCACTGACGATCACTGTTTTTCCCATTTTTGTTCCTCCTCTATATTTTATGGCTCAGTTTAACACCGCTGTTGATTTCCGCAATAGGCTGCGCTTTCCGCGGGGCGTTTTGTGGAGCCTCCTCCCGCAGGAGTCTTCGCCTATTGCTCCAATCAACAGCTAGCAGTCCCTAAAGTCAAACACTCACCAATTGACAACGCTTTCAAATTAGCGACTGAACGCTCGCTCAGTTTCGTAAAAAGGGTATGGTGTACGCAATTGACATATCACGTACACCCATTTATTTTTCTATGAAGCTAGTAATCTCTTTATGCTACAGTTTCTTTTATATCTCCGAAAATGGATTTCTCGAGGAGCTCAGCAACGTCGTAGGTGCTGACTTTCTCTTCGACTTCCTTCGCTTTTGTACCGTCGGATAGCATCGTCAGGCAGTACGGACAGCCTGAGCTGATGACGCTTGGTGCCACTTCTAGTGCCTGTTCGGTACGGGCGACGTTGACGCGCGTTCCTGCATCCTCTTCCATCCACATGAGTCCTCCACCTGCTCCACAGCACATGCCTGTTTCGCGGTTGCGCTTCATCTCGACTAGTGTCACACCAGGGATGCTCTTCAGGATTTCACGAGGCGGCTCGTAGACTTCGTTGTATCTTCCCAGATAACAGGAATCGTGGAAGGTGATGGTTTCATTTACCGCGTGCTGCGGCTTCAGACGGCCTTCTTTTACAAGCTGAGCCAACAGTTCTGTATGGTGATATACCTCTGCCTCAAGTCCGAAATCCGGGTACTCGTTTTTGAAAATGTTGTAGGCATGAGGGTCGATTGTGACAATCTTCTTCACTTCGTTTTTCTCGAACTCGGCGATATTGCCTGTCGCAAGCTCTTGGAACAGGAATTCGTTACCAAGGCGGCGCGGCGTATCTCCGGAGTTTTTCTCTTTGTTCCCGAGAATCGCGAATTTCACGCCTGCTTCATTCAGCAATTTTGCAAAAGAGATCGCGATTTTCTGGGAGCGGTTGTCGAAGGATCCCATGGAGCCGACCCAGAATAGGAATTCGAACTCTTCTCCTGCTTTTTTCACTTCTTTTACCGTAGGAATAGTCACTTCCGGTGCCGCTTCACGCCAGTTTTCACGCTCTTTGCGGTTCAAGCCCCATGGATTTCCCTGACGCTCGATGTTTGTCATCGCACGTTGTGCATCTGCATCCATTTTCCCTTCCGTAAGTACAAGATAACGGCGCAGGTCGATGATTTTATCAACGTGTTCATTCATAACCGGACACTGGTCCTCACAGTTACGACAGGTCGTACATGCCCAGATTTCTTCTTCCGTGATGACATCGCCGATCAAAGAAGGGCTGTACTCGATCGTTGCCGCACTTTCCTCTGCACCTTTTCCGGCAGAAGCGAGTGCCAGCTGATTGCCTTGCGTATTGTTGAACGCGAACGTCGGTACCCAAGGGGACTTGGACGTAATCGCCGCTCCTTTGTCTGTCAAATGATCACGGATTTTTAAAATAAGATCCATCGGAGAAAGCATTTTCCCCGTTCCGGTTGCCGGACACATATTCGTACAGCGTCCACATTCCACACAGGCATACATATCGATCAACTGGTATTGGGTGAAGTCCTCGACCTTTCCGACCCCGAAGGATTCCTGTGTTTCATCTTCAAAATCGATCTTCTCAAGCTTTCCTGGGGTCGTCGTGCGGTGGAAAAACACGTTCGCAGGCCCTGCAATCAAATGCGCATGCTTGGACTGCGGTACATAAACAAGGAATGCAAGCAGGAATAATAAGTGAATCCACCAGCCGACATAGAACAGGGCGATGGAAGCTGTCGTATTGATCCAGCCGAACAGGAATGCCACGCCGCTTGCAACAGGCTCACTCCAGGTCAGGCCGTGGTCGTGCCAGATAAGTCCCATACCGTTGGAGAAAAGTACGGAAACCATCAATCCTCCGATAAAAATAAGGACAAGACCCGATTTAAAGCCGCGCTTCAATCGGACAAGCTTTTCCACATAACGGCGATGGAACGCCCAGAGCACTGCAACCAGGATCATCAAGGTTACAAGCTCCTGAAAAAACGTAAACGCCGGATAAAGCGGTCCCAGCGGCAGGTGCGATCCCGGGAACAGCCCTTTGATGATCAGGTCGATCGCGCCAAGCTGAACCATCAGGAACCCGTAGAAGAACATAACATGGATGATTCCACTCTTCTTATCCTTCAACAGCTTCTTCTGGCCAAAAACATTGACCCAGACCTTATCCAATCTTTCTTTTACCTTTTTATCAAACTCGACCTTCTTGCCGAGCTTGATGAATTGTATTCTTGTTCTGATCAAATAAACAAATAGCGATACTGCGTAAGCGGTTACAATTATCGTTAAAATCCAATTGGCTATTAACAAACCGTTCCCCACATCTCTCCACTCCTTTCGTATGTCCCTTTTTGATGTCGGCTGCATTCGCGAAAACCATTGTTTGTTTTATGCGAAGAGCCTCAATGTTTGGAAAGAATCTAATTTTCAGAACTTTATTTTAACTCTATTCTATTTGTGAATGAGCATTCAGTCAACACATTTGATGAAAATTTTGCTTACGCTTATCCCCCGGTGGGTATGGATTGGAGATGGCATTAGTAACTTGGGCCTAACCTGTACCAATGGACCTGTAAAAAGGATAAGTCAGGTCTGTTCGGTAGAAACTAGAAACAGTCGGATGACGGAGGGGTAAACATGACTATCGCATTATATATCGGTTTAGCAATTCTTCTTATTCTTATTTGGATTGTCATTGATTTTCAGCTGGGACGCAAGATGCATCTAAAGAAAGTTACAAGACTCGAGTTCCCTAAAAGAAGGAGTGACTTCCACCTCTATTCCGACGGCAACAAGCTGTTTGAGGATCTTTTTGCGGAGATGAAGGAAGCCACCCATCACATCCATTCCCTCTTTTACCTCGTTAATGGGGACCATGTCAGCGAGGAATTCTTCACCATCCTGAAACAAAAGGCCCAGGAAGGAGTTGAGGTTCGCCTTCTTCTGGATTACCTAGGTTCCCATAAGATGAAAAGAAAACAAGTGAAAGAACTGCGTGAACATGGTATCGAGGTGGAATACTGCCGCAAGCCGTCCTTCCCCTTCATTTTCTTCAGCATCAATCAGCGCAACCACCGCAAAATCACCGTTGTTGACGGGAAAATCGGCTATGTCGGCGGTTTTAATATCGGCAAGGAATATTTAGGCCAGGATCCGGAGTTCGGGGTCTGGCGCGATTACCACCTGAAGCTAAAAGGCGAAGGGGTGCAGGATCTGCAATCGCAGTTTTTCGAGAACTGGGATGATTGCACGTCAAAACCCCGCTCGGAATCAGCTGCCTACTATCCTCCGTTGGAAACGGGAAAAAGCTTGCACCAATTCGTTCCGACAAACGGCGGCTTTCTGAAGGAAACATTCATCGAGCTGTTGAAGAAGGCACAGCGGTCCGTGATTATATGTACGCCTTATTTCATTCCGGATAAGCAGCTTTTTGACGAGCTGATGAAGGCGCTTGGTCGCAGTGTAAAGGTAACAATCCTTCTGCCAGACAAAGCAGATCACGTGCTTGTCCGGGACGCTGCATTCCTGTACTTCCCATCCCTTTTGGAGGCTGGTGCAGAGGTTTACAGATTTTATATAGGCTTTTATCATGCAAAAGTGATAGTCATTGACGAGGAAATGTGCGATATTGGCACAGCCAATTTTGACAAACGCAGTCTCTTTTTAAATAATGAAATCAATTGCCTGATTTTCGATCCCGAGTTCGTAAAGGCGACGATCCACGAAATTCAGAAGGATATTCAACATTCCGAGAAGCTGACGCTTGAATACATCCGGGAGCGGTCCTTCCTAGATAAAGGGCGGGAACAGTTAGCTAAGCTAGTCTCACCATTGCTGTAAGAAGGCTGTTTTCGCATACATTGTTGTTTATGCAGTTTTTTTACGGACAAAAGCAACAAACTTTATGAAAAGAGCCTAAAAGAAAGGGGTGTATTCCCATTGCGAATACGTTTTGGCTTTGTTTCACAATCATGGACCCTTTGGGACGCCTCCCCTGCCAAGACTCTGACCTATACAAGATACAAGCAGATGTCGCCTGAGGACGGCCGTGCCAAGCTACTGGAGGTGACTCGCCAAAACCTGGAGAGTACACTGCGCACCATTCACCTCTGCATCGCGAATGAGATTAAAGTGTTCCGTTTCTCCTCCTCCATCGTGCCGCTTGCGACCCATCCTGAGGTAAAATGGGATTTCGTTTCGGAGTTTGGAGTGGAGTTCAGGGAAATCGGCGACCTTGTGAAACGGTACGGGATGCGCACAAGCTTCCATCCGAACCAGTTCACGCTCTTCACAAGCGACAAGCCTCATATTACCGAGAATGCAGTCGTGGATATGGTGTACCATTATGAAATGCTTGAGGCAATGGGCCTTGCTGACAGCGGAACTATCAATATTCACGTCGGCGGTGCTTACGGAAACAAGGAGGCTGCTTTGGAGCGCTTTTATGAGAATATCAAGCAGCTACCTTCTGAAGTTTTCAAGCGGATGACGCTGGAAAATGACGATAAGACCTACACGACGGAAGAAACGTTGGTGCTGTGCGAGAAGCTCGGCATACCGCTTGCTTTCGACTATCACCATGAATATGCGAACCCGAGCGCTGTTTCCTGGGAGGAGCTTCTGCCGCGGGTGTATGAAACGTGGCGCGGTATTGGCATTATCCCAAAAATCCATGTTTCCTCCCCTATTTCGGAAAAGAAGCTGCGCCATCATGCGGACTATTTGGATTTGCAATTCTTAGCGGAGTTTCTGAAGGTTGTCGTTGGACTTGATCAGGATGTTGACTTCATGATCGAGGCCAAGCGCAAGGACGAAGCGGCCCTGCAACTGGTTGAGGATGTCGCGGCGATTCGTGGGGTGAAGCGGGTCGGCGGGGCTACGGTGGAGTGGTAGATCGTGATGAGGATGGGGGTCGATGCCGTCACTTCGGTGTTTTGCTCGGGGTGACGGTTCGAACCACTTGCTTTCGTGCCGCCTCTTAGGTGATTTCCTCATTATGACGGTACGAATCACTTGCTTTCGTGCCGTCTCTTAGGTGATTTCCTCATTGTGACGGTTCGAACCACTTGCTTTCGTGCCGTCTCTTAGGTGATTTCCTCATTGTGACGGTTCGAACCACTTGCTTTCGTGCCGCCTCTTAGGTGATTTCCTCATTGTGACGGTTCGAACCACTTGCTTTCGTGCCGCCTCTTGAGAAATTCGCCAAGTGTAACGGTACGAACCGCTCGCTTTCGTACCTTATCACAGCCATTTCAGGCACCCTAACGGTACTATTCAACAGAATTACACCAACCTCCACTATATCCTATTCAAAAAAGCAAACAGGGGTCTGGCCCCATTTGGATGTTTTACCCAAATGGGGCCAGACCCCTGTTGTTATGTCAACTACCAGTACTCTGGAACATTGGTGCGATCCAGGAGAACAGTTTGTAGCCAAGGTAGATGCCGACGATCCCGATGATGCCGGAGAATACTGGTGGTGCTGGTATTGGCAGGCGGAATAGGGCGAATATGAATCCGACGACCATGCCGGTGATGAGTGCTAAGATGCTTTCTTTCATAGTTGAAAAACTCCTTTTGTTTTCAGTTATTTATTTCTCTATTTTTCACCAAAAAAAGGGTCACTACTCATAATGGTAGTGAGCCTTTTTCTAGTAATATCTAGTATAAGAATTACATTTTTTCCGGAGCGGATACTCCTATCAGGTTGAGTGCGTCTTTCAGCGTAATTTGAACTGCTTTCATCAGGCCGAGACGCGCCTTGGATTTTTCCATATTTTCCGGATCCAATACTTTTTCTGCATTGTAGAAGCTGTGCAGGGCGGAAGCTAGCTCGAAAATATAGTTGGTGATACGGTGCGGAATGCGTTTTTGTGCCGCTTCTGCCACCGCTTGCGGGTAGTCACCCAGCTTTTTCAAGAGGTCGATCTCTTTTTCGGAATTGATGTGCTCCAGTGCGAAAGTACCGTTCAGGTCCAATCCAAGCTCTTCCCCTTGGCGAAGCATGCTGCAGATACGAGCATGTGCGTACTGCGCGTAGAATACCGGATTTTCATTGGACTGGGAAACTGCCAGGTCCATATCGAAATCAAGGTGCGTGTCCCCGCTGCGCATTGCGAAGAAGTAACGAACGGCATCAAGGCCTACTTCTTCCATCAGGTCACGCATCGTTACCGCTTTCCCTGTACGCTTGCTCATCTTCATTTTTTCCCCGTTCTGGAAAAGGTGAACCAGTTGGATGATTTCCACTTCCAAAGCGTCCTTTCCGTAACCAAGCGCTTCAATTGCCGCTTTCATACGAGGAATATAGCCATGGTGGTCGGCACCCCAGATGTTGATCAGCTTATCATGGCCGCGCTTCAGCTTATCCTGATGGTACGCGATATCCGGTGTCAGGTATGTGTAAGAGCCGTCGTTTTTAATTAATACACGGTTCTTGTCATCGCCAAATTCCATGGAGTTGAACCAGGTCGCGCCGTCCTCTTCATAGATATGCCCTTTTCCACGCAGGGTCGTTAACGCTTCATCGATTTTTCCGTTATTGTAAAGGGAAGTTTCGGAATACCATACGTCGAAACGTACACGGAACTCCTCCAGATCCTGCTGTAATTTTTTCATTTCATATTTCAAGCCGTATTCACGGAAAAAGCTGCGGCGATCCTCTTCCGATTCATGGACAAAACGGTCACCAAACTCATCCGCAATCGCCTGTCCGATGCCGATGATATCTTTTCCGTGGTAGCCGTCTTCCGGCATTGCCACATCCTGGCCTAGTGCCTGGAAGTAACGTGCCTCTACGGACAACGCAAGATTGTTGATCTGGTTTCCAGCGTCGTTGATGTAATATTCTCTTGTGACTTCATAGCCAGCCTTGTCCAGGACGTTACAAAGGGAATCCCCTACTGCCGCTCCACGTGCATGCCCCAAGTGCAGGTCACCAGTAGGATTCGCTGATACGAACTCGACATTGATTTTTTCGCCATTGCCGACAGTCGATTTCCCGTAATCGGCATCCTGCTCCAGAATCGTAGGAATCAGATCCGTCAAATAGGAATTGTTCATGTAAAAGTTGATGAATCCAGGTCCTGCAATATCGATTTTTTCGATGGATGCTTTGGATTGGTCAAAATTCTTCACAAGCTCTTCCGCAATCATACGAGGAGCCTTTTTCGCCACGCGCGCCAGCTGCATCGCCATGTTGGTGGAATAGTCGCCATTCGCTTTATCCTTCGGCGTCTCGAGCACTACATCAGGGATCTGCTCCTCTGTCGCCAAGCCTGCCTTGATCACGGCATCTTTTATTTCATTTTTCAAACGTTCCTGCACTTGTTCTACTATATTCATGTCGTTTGTTCCTCCTCGTAATGAATGGTGATGAAATATTGACCTGTCTCCTGCCCTTGTACCTTCAGCTGATACTGCAGTTGTATGGAGCCCCGATTTTTCACTGGATCCTGCATTCTTACAACCTTCTCGGTTTCCGTCTCCAAGTGGAAAATACCAAAATCACTTTCATACAGCCCGGCTGTCAGTTCTCCTGCACGAAAGGTCTGCTTCATTTTCACGCCGTTGCCTGAACGGCTCACCCAAACCTCTTGATCGGATAATTTATAAATCACATCCAACTTTTCCCCGTTCCCTTGCTCTTCGGAAAAGACGATATATTCGGTTTCACCTTTAAGGTAGTATTGACCATTTGTCTCATACGCCATAACCTGCCGTTCTTCTTCTTGAAGAATTTCCGACTTGAACTTCACCCGGATCGGCATTTTTGCACTGTTCCGATTGTCCAGCAATCCAGACACATCCTTTATAATTAACGCTCTCTGCGGCGCTTTTTACTTTTCTATAACCTTCATAGTATAAAACAAGTTGTAGAGCAAGTTCAATAGCGAGGTGTCCGGTTTGAGGAGAAAATGGATCTGGGGGGAAGCCTTGAAGCACAATCTTGAGTGAATGCGTGATTTACATTAAATGCAAAAGCCCCACCCACCAACCAACCGGTCAGCGGACAGGGCAACAAAATTATTTTACCCAGCCAAGGATCATTTCACGAATGAGCTTGCTTGCTGTGTTTGCAGTTTGTTCGGATGGATCATAGATTGGTGCCACTTCAACCAGGTCTGCTCCAACCACGTTCACTTTCGAGCGTGCAATTTCGTGGATGGAAGCCAATAGCTCACGTGATGTGATGCCTCCGCAGTCTACTGTTCCAGTACCAGGTGCATGCGCAGGGTCGAGAACATCGATGTCGATTGTTACATATACCGGACGGCCAGCCAATGTTGGAAGGATTTCTTTCAGCGGCTCAAGCACTTCAAATTTCGAGATGTGCATGCCCACTTCCTTCGCCCATTTGAATTCCTCTTTCATACCAGAGCGGATACCGAATGAGTAGACATTTGTAGGTCCGATCAGGTTTGCGGCCTTCTTGATCGGCGTCGAGTGGGAAAGCGGCTCACCTTCGTAATCGTCACGAAGGTCCGTGTGCGCATCCATATGGATGATTGCAAGATCGGGATACTTCTTGTACATCGCCTTGATGACAGGCCAGGAAACAAGGTGCTCCCCACCCATTCCAAGCGGAAACTTGTCACCCGCCAAAAGGGAGTCGATATACTCCTCGATCATTTCGATGCTTTTTTGCGGGTTACCGAATGGCAATGGGATATCGCCTGCATCAAAGTATTTCACTTCTTCCAGTTCACGATCTAGGTACGGGCTGTACTCCTCAAGCCCGATGGATACCTCGCGGATGCGGGATGGGCCAAAACGGGATCCAGGTCGGTAGCTTACCGTCCAGTCCATCGGCATACCATAGATGACAGCCTGGCTGTCTTCGAAACTTGGGTGACTCTTAATAAACACATTACCTGAATAAGCTTCATCAAAACGCATAATAACATTTCCTCCTTTGAAGAAGGGGTCAGACCCTTAGCGCTTTAAAGCTACTTTAGGGTCTGACCCCTCTTTAATTCACTATAACTTCAACGCATTACCGCAGAGAGGGTCAGGCCCCTCTTTACTACGTTACTTAATTAAATCACCAACGAACTTCGGTAGGGCAAATGCTGCTTTGTGAAGTTCTTTTGTGTAGTATTTTGTTTCCATGTCGTGGAAGCGGTCTTCTTTTACTTCCAATGGGTCGTGCTTTTTGGATCCGATTGTGAATGTCCACATGCCGCTTGGGTATGTTGGGATGTTTGCGATGTAGAGGCGAGTGATCGGGAAGATCTCGCGTACGTCGCGCTGTACGTTTGTAATCAGTTCAGGCGTGAACCATGGGTTGTCCGTTTGTGCAACGAATACACCGTCTTCTTTTAACGCTTTGGAGATCCCAGCGTAGAAGCCTTTTGTGAATAGGTTGACTGCTGGTCCAACAGGCTCAGTGGAGTCTACCATGATTACGTCATACTCGTTTTCGCTTTCGGCGATGTGCATGAAGCCGTCGCCGACTTTCACTTCTACGCGTGCATCGTCAAGCATGCCAGCGATTTCCGGCAGGTATTGCTTGGAGTACTCGATTACTTTTCCGTCGATTTCAACAAGGGTCGCTTTTTTCACGCTTGGGTGCTTCAGCACTTCACGGATTACGCCACCGTCTCCGCCGCCTACTACTAATACGTTCTCAGGGTTTGGATGTGTAAACAATGGTACGTGTGCCACCATTTCGTGATAGACGAACTCGTCCTTTTGCGTAGTCATCACCATGCCATCAAGGATAAGCATGTTTCCGAATTCCTCTGTTTCTACCATATCTAACTTTTGGAACTCCGTTTGCTCTGTATGTAAAGTGCGTTTGATCTTCGCTGTGATTCCGAAGTTTTTTGTTTGATATTCTGTGTACCATAATTCCATTTGTACAACATTCCCTTCCGTTTTTTAATCCGTCCAAAATCCTCGTGCTATATCGAATAAACTCGCTTATATCGTTCCCTAACCATAAAAAATGCAAACATAAATTAAATTAATACAACAAGAAAAAAGTATAGATGAATCTAGCAAAAATTCAAGTTAAAATTTATTTTTTTTTGAAAATGTTTAAAACGGGGGAAAGGTTTTCATACTGAGTAGTAATGATGCAGGACTAGGAGTCTCACGGAAAGGGGGAATTTCTGAAATGGAATTGATGACAGATGACCGATTGCAGCGGGTTTTGAAGTATTTTCGTGCCTTTATTTTTATTTTTTCTATCCTAGCAATCTCGTTGATGGTATTAATAGGCGGCGTCATCATTTATGCGAAGTCCAAGGGGGCGCCGCCGCTTTCGGTGACACAGTCTTCGATTTTCTATAGCAAGGACGGCTCGATCATCGGGGAAGCCCATAGCGGGGAGAAGCGTTATTGGGTGGCGCTGGACGATATTTCCCCTCATCTGATTGATGCCACGGTTGCGGTGGAGGATCGCCGTTTTTTCAGCCATCATGGATTTGACCCGAAACGGATTGCCGGAGCACTGCTTGCCGACATCAAGGCGATGGCAAAGGTTCAGGGGGCGAGTACGATCTCGCAGCAGTATGCCCGCAACCTTTTCCTCGAGCATGAGAAAACATGGAGGCGAAAATTGAATGAGGCACTCTATACGATTCGTATTGAGGCCAATTATTCAAAGGAAGAGATCCTCGAGGGCTATTTGAATACGATCTATTACGGTCACGGTGCATACGGAGTCGAATCCGCTTCCTATTACTATTTCGGAAAGCCTGCAGCAGATCTGAACATGGCGGAAGCCAGCATGCTAGCAGGAATTCCGAAGGGTCCGGGGGTGTATTCCCCTTTTACAGATAGTGAACGGGCTTTGGCGAGACAGAAGACGGTGCTTGATTCGATGGTGGAAAATAAGGACATTACTCGCGCCGAGGCCGAGGCAGTGCTTGCTGAGCCGCTTGTCTATGGAGAACGCGAGCATTTGCCGAAGGAATTTATGGCTCCCTATTTCCAGGATGCGGTCCGGTCGGTGATCCGTCATGATTTGAACCTGGAAAAGGAACTGGAAAACGGCGGGCTTCATATCTATACGACGCTTGACCCAAAGATGCAGGAAATTGCGGAAGAGCAGATTGCCGCCACGTTCGATCCGAGCTCCACGATGCAGGTAGGCTTTGTAGCGATGGACCCGAAGTCCGGAAAGGTGCTGGCACTTGTCGGCGGACGCAATTATGAGGAGAGCCCATATAACCGGGTGACCCAGGCGGAAAGGCAGCCAGGTTCTACGTTCAAGCCGCTTCTCTATTATCGTGCACTGGAAAAAGGCTTTACCCCATCAACCGGGTTCCGCAGTGAGCGGACGACGTTCCAGGTTGATGAGGGACGTTCGACGTACACACCACACAATTTTAACCATTATTATGCCAATGACACGCTGACAATGATGCAGGCCCTGCCGCTGTCGGATAATGTGTATGCAGTGAAGACCCATCTGCTCCTAGGTAAAACCGAGCTCGTCAAGCAGGCGAAAAAGTTGGGCATCGAATCTGACGTAAAGGCAGTCCCTTCGCTTGCACTAGGTACGTCACCTGTCCGGGTGCTTGATATGGCGAATGCCTATAGTACGTTTGCGAATGGCGGGAAAGAGGTCGAGCCTGTCTTTATCGAAAAGGTGGTCAACTACAAAGGTGAGATTCTCTATGAACGCGATGCGAAGGCAAAGCAGGTATTGGACAAGGATGTAACGTTCGTACTGAACCATTTGATGACAGGCATGTTCGATACTGCCTTGAACGGTTATATGGCAGTGACGGGGAATGCAATCAAGGATAAGCTGACTCGTCCTTATGCAGGAAAATCGGGCTCAACGGAAACGGACAGCTGGATGATCGGCTATACACCTCAGCTGGTGAGTGCCGTCTGGACGGGCTATGACAAGGACCAGAACATTACCCTTTGGACGGAAAAGCGCTATGCCAAGGAAATCTGGGCCGGATTTATGGAAAATGCCCTGAAAAACAAATCAGTAGTGGCGTTCCAGCCCACAGACAATGTAGTGGGTGTGAAGGTCAACCCACAAAGCGGATTGCTTGCATCCGAGGACTGTCCGGTGTCGCGGATGACGTATTATGTAAAAGGATCGGAACCGACGGAGTATTGCACAAAGCAAGCAGAAGGCACCGAGCAGGAGCAGGCACCGCCTGATACGACGACTCCGGAGAAGAAGGAGAAATGGTGGAAGAAGCTTGTTCCTTGGATGTAGCGGAAATTTTATCGTAAAAAAGTTAAAACCCCCGAGATGCCTCTCGGGGGTTTTAGGTGTCCTAGCTTTCCATGTGCTCTATACACATGTAGACTTAGTTTACTTTTTTTGCGGTAATAACTCAAGTGGGTATAGCCGAACGTTCAAAAAAATGTCACAACTTTATTTTTCAAATGTGATTGACATTTCATTTTAGAGGATTTTCAAAAAGTCCGGTAAAAATAGCTTCGAATTTCTTCGTCAGCTTGCCTCTCCGCTCCGCAACATTACAAATCATACGCTGCGGTGCTCGAGACTTCGCTTCCTCGAACTTCTTTGCTCTTTTATCCTCCTTTTTGAACACTCATTTTACAGCTAATTGGTTTTTCAAATCGTCGGAGGCGCGCTCCCACATTCCGCTGTTATGCCCGATGAGATAGTTTTGCAAAATAGTTTTAGACCTGTCGTCCATGTGTTCCACGATGATATGCCTTTTCATCGATTTGTCCATTCTGTTCACATGTTCCGGTAAGGATTTGTACCCTCTTCTGATTTCACGGTCCACGGTCATTTCGCAAGCGGTCACACCTGCGTAATATGGCCCCTCCTGCTTGCGGTCGATTGTCACCCATACAAGCCAGTACGGTTTGCCGTTCGGCACATCGTCCTTGTTCGGCAAAAACTTGATTCCGCGTTCCACTGTGCTCCGTGCGTGCATGGCGCCGATATCAACAAACGCTTCGCCGCCCTCCACATCAACAAACACCGGTGAGACATTATCAAGGCTCAATGCACCAACACCAAAGCCTCCATGTCCGTCTGTCGGGTCATTTTTTATAATATTAAAGCCAATCGGTTTCTTTTTCTTTTCCTGGTCCATGTTGGTTCCCCCTTAACGTAAGAATAAGCTTGCAAACCACTGCATAATCGTCCCTTGCACACTTGGGACAAAATCATACAGCAACGGATTGATGGTATAGTCACCAAGGTCGGTGAAAATCAAGACTAAAAAAATGATGATGCCAAAAGGCTCTAGACGGGTCATTCTTGCCCTTAAATTGGCCGGAGCCAAGTCTTCCAATATCCGGTAGCCATCCAACGGCGGAAACGGCAGAAGGTTGAAGATGAATAAGAGCACGTTCAGCCTAGTGAATACCTGAACGAACATTTCCACCTTATCCAGCATGGACACGGATAGTCCATCCAGCAACCCGAATGATAGCATAAAAAAGTACAGAAAATAACCGATGCAGGCAAGCAGCAGATTGCTGAGCGGTCCCGCGAGCGAAACCAGTATCCCTGCCAATCTGGGATTTTTAAAATAGAAGCGGTTGACCGGAACCGGCTTTGCCCATCCGAAGCCTGCGATAAATATCAGGATCGTACCGATCGGATCCAGGTGCACATGAGGCGCCAAGGTTAGTCTACCCTGATTTTTCGCTGTCGGGTCCCCAAATTTATTGGCCACAAAGGCATGCGCATATTCATGTAGCGTAAACGCAATAATTAACGTTATCGCCAAATATGGAATCAACTCCAGATTAAGTCCAAAAAAACTATCCAAACCTTCTCCCCTTTTCTAAGCGATCATTTTCTTAGCTTGCGCTTTTCTAATTAGTATACAATAATTTATGTAAGGATTGAAAATATTAGTAGATATTAAAGGAGTGTCTTTCACATGCCATACGTAACAGTGAAAATGCTAGAGGGCCGTACAGAAGAACAGAAGAAGGCATTGGTGGAAAAGGTGACAACCGCTGTCAGCGAGACAACCGGCGCACCAGAAGACAAGATTGTCGTCTTCATTGAAGAGATGACCAAGGGACATTACGCTGTTGGCGGGAAGCGCCTGAGCGATCAATAAGGCAAAAGGTGTCCCGGAAGTCTTCGGGACACCTTTTTTGTGGATTGAATGGGTCGAAAATGTGAAGCGGGCGTAAATGGGGATATTCGGGCGAAAGCGGTTCAACCCCCTAAGTTTGGACACTTACTCCGTCTTTCTAGGGGTATCTCATTATTTCATTTTCTACCGCGCATTCGCTTGGTTGCCCCGAGAAGAAAGGTTAAAGGGAATCACTTTAACCTTT
>NZ_JBNIKR010000040.1:0-328 GCF_050107295.1 Sutcliffiella halmapala
TGAAAGATGATCAGGTAGATAGGTTCGAGGTGGAAGCATGGCGACATGTGGAGCTGACGAATACTAATCGATCGAGGACTTAACCCAAAAACAATGAACGATAATTTGTGAATCTTGATAAGAAAAACGTTATCTAGTTTTGAAGGAATATAGCAAATAATGCTTGATTTTCTTTCAAAAGTTTATATAATATTAATAGTTTGGTGGCGATAGCGAAGAGGTCACACCCGTTCCCATACCGAACACGGAAGTTAAGCTCTTCAGCGCCAATGGTAGTTGGGGGCTGTCCCCCTGTGAGAGTAGGACGTTGCCAGGCTAGATATATTCG
>NZ_JBNIKR010000041.1:0-286 GCF_050107295.1 Sutcliffiella halmapala
GCTCGTTTGAGTTAAATAATTCCTGCTGGACTGTTTGGCATTGGTGCTGTGATTCTTCCAATTCTTGTTGAATAGTTTGGCATTGTTCTTTGTAGTCGTCTAATTCGTGTTGGACGGCTTGGTATTGCTGTTTTGAGTCATCTAAATCGTTCTGCAAGATTTGGCATTGTTGTTTAGCATCTTCTAATTCTTGTTGGAGTGTTTGGCATTGCTCGTTTGAGTTAAATAATTCCTGCTGGACTGTTTGGCATTGGTGCTGTGATTCTTCCAATTCTTGTTGAATAGT
>NZ_JBNIKR010000042.1:0-278 GCF_050107295.1 Sutcliffiella halmapala
CGGGTCTACGACCACGTACTCATTCGCCCTATTCAGACTCGCTTTCGCTACGGCTCCGTCTCATCGACTTAACCTTGCACGGGATCGTAACTCGCCGGTTCATTCTACAAAAGGCACGCTATCACCCTGTTTTTTCCGAGGAAAAAACATAGGGCTCTAACTACTTGTAGGCACACGGTTTCAGGATCTATTTCACTCCCCTTCCGGGGTGCTTTTCACCTTTCCCTCACGGTACTGGTTCACTATCGGTCACTAGGGAGTATTTAGCCTTGGGAGAT
>NZ_JBNIKR010000043.1:0-267 GCF_050107295.1 Sutcliffiella halmapala
GTTGACAAACTAATTGTCATGTTTTTTCGATATCAGCGATGATATCTTAAAAGAAAATTACTAAGATGAACGATACTTGTGAATGTATCTTGATATTACTTAACGTTATCTAGTTTTCAAGGAACATGTTTGACAAATGGAATATTTGTCTGTTGGTGGAGCCTAGCGGGATCGAACCGCTGACCTCCTGCGTGCAAAGCAGGCGCTCTCCCAGCTGAGCTAAGGCCCCAAAAAGTTCTATAATTAAAAAATGGTGGGCCTAAGTGG
>NZ_JBNIKR010000044.1:0-264 GCF_050107295.1 Sutcliffiella halmapala
GACAAACTAATTGTCATGTTTTTTCGATATCAGCGATGATATCTTAAAAGAAAATTACTAAGATGAACGATACTTGTGAATGTATCTTGATATTACTTAACGTTATCTAGTTTTCAAGGAACATATTTGACAAATGAAATATTTGTCTGTTGGTGGAGCCTAGCGGGATCGAACCGCTGACCTCCTGCGTGCAAAGCAGGCGCTCTCCCAGCTGAGCTAAGGCCCCAAAAAGTTCTATAATTAAAAAATGGTGGGCCTAAGTGG
>NZ_JBNIKR010000045.1:0-261 GCF_050107295.1 Sutcliffiella halmapala
TTTAACTCAAACGAGCAATGCCAAACACTCCAACAAGAATTAGAAGATGCTAAACAACAATGCCAAACCTTGCAGAACGATTTAGATGACTCAAAACAGCAATATCAAGCCGTCCAGCAGGAATTAGACGACTTCAAAGAACAATGCCAAACTATTCAACAAGAATTGGAAGAATCACAGCACCAATGCCAAACAGTCCAGCAGGAATTATTTAACTCAAACGAGCAATGCCAAACACTCCAACAAGAATTAGAAGATGCT
>NZ_JBNIKR010000046.1:0-260 GCF_050107295.1 Sutcliffiella halmapala
ATCTCCCAAGGCTAAATACTCCCTAGTGACCGATAGTGAACCAGTACCGTGAGGGAAAGGTGAAAAGCACCCCGGAAGGGGAGTGAAATAGATCCTGAAACCGTGTGCCTACAAGTAGTTAGAGCCCGTTAATGGGTGATAGCGTGCCTTTTGTAGAATGAACCGGCGAGTTACGATCCCGTGCAAGGTTAAGTCGATGAGACGGAGCCGTAGCGAAAGCGAGTCTGAATAGGGCGAATGAGTACGTGGTCGTAGACCCG
>NZ_JBNIKR010000047.1:0-256 GCF_050107295.1 Sutcliffiella halmapala
TCTCTCCTCGCCTACCTGTGTCGGTTTGCGGTACGGGCACCATACTCCTCGCTAGAGGCTTTTCTTGGCAGTGTGAAATCAGGAACTTCGGTACTATATTTCCCTCGCTGTCACAGCTCAGCCTTATATGAGAAGCGGATTTGCCTACTTCTCAGCCTTGCTGCTTAGACGCACATATCCAACAGTGCGCTTACCCTATCCTTCTGCGTCCCCCCATTGCTCAAACGGAGTGGAGGTGGTACAGGAATATCAACCT
>NZ_JBNIKR010000048.1:0-256 GCF_050107295.1 Sutcliffiella halmapala
TAACACCCGAAGTCGGTGGGGTAACCTTTTGGAGCCAGCCGCCTAAGGTGGGACAGATGATTGGGGTGAAGTCGTAACAAGGTAGCCGTATCGGAAGGTGCGGCTGGATCACCTCCTTTCTAAGGAAGTAGACGCTGTTTGTTTTGTTTAGTTTTGAGAGAGCATTCTCTCTATATAAAGGTTCTGAAATATCACTTGATGTGATATCTTTAGAAACTATGTTCTTTGAAAACTAGATAACGTTAAGTAATATCAA
>NZ_JBNIKR010000049.1:0-255 GCF_050107295.1 Sutcliffiella halmapala
AGGTTGATATTCCTGTACCACCTCCACTCCGTTTGAGCAATGGGGGGACGCAGAAGGATAGGGTAAGCGCACTGTTGGATATGTGCGTCTAAGCAGCAAGGCTGAGAAGTAGGCAAATCCGCTTCTCTTATAAGGCTGAGCTGTGACAGCGAGGGAAATATAGTACCGAAGTTCCTGATTTCACACTGCCAAGAAAAGCCTCTAGCGAGGAGTATGGTGCCCGTACCGCAAACCGACACAGGTAGGCGAGGAGAG
>NZ_JBNIKR010000004.1:0-344135 GCF_050107295.1 Sutcliffiella halmapala
GTCACTATAATCATACTAGGTATCAATGGAATAGAAAAAAGATGACCCCTGTGCAATACAGAGATCATCTTCTTCTGGCTGCTTAAGCCTTTTTTTAAAAATGTCCTTTACAAGGGGTACACTTTATTTTGGAGGGTGCTCTTTTTTTTGTAATTTTGTATAATAATTTAGATTGAATAATATGCCTGGAGGTTCCTGCTGAATGAAGAAAATCCATGTTATCACTTATGGTGATGCTTTTGTCGATTACATAGCAAAAGATACAACAAATGAATCATACATCATACATCTTGGGGGAGCCGCATTAAATATTGCGGTTGGGTTGAGTCGATTGAATGTGCCAACCCAGCTTATCACGGTAACCGGTGAAAATGAAACCGGTATGTTCGCCCGTAAGGAGCTTCTGAAGGAAGGCGTGGGACTTGATTATTCGCAAATGATTCCCGAAAAGCAAGTGAGTGGAGTTTATGTGCATCTTTTACCCGGTGGCGAACGAAGCTTCCATAAATATGTTGATGAAACACCGGACATACAAGTGGAGCAATCCCAAGTTGATCCCGAAGCGTTCCTGCATGCCTCCATCTTTCATATCAGCTCGGGTACCATGTTTCATCCAGTAGCGCTCGAGACCACTCACCATGCAGTGAAGCTAGCAAAAGGAGCTGGCACCTTACTTTCCCTAGATGTGAACATCCGGCGCCCACGCTGGGATAGTGATGAACAATGCAGAAATACAATTCGTTCCTTTTTTCCAGAAGTGGATATTCTCAAGCTAACGGAAGAGGAGTTATTGTTTCTGACTAAAACTTCGCGTATGGAGGAAGGGATAGCCGACCTTGTACAATTTGATATACCGTTGATCCTTGTGACGGTCGGTGAATCAGGCACTTATGTCGTACAAAATCAAATTACCCATCATTTTTCTGTGGAAAAAGTAGAGACAGTCGATACAACGGGTGCCGGAGATGCTTTCATGGCGGGGATTCTACGATATGTTCATGTAAAAGGGATACCTTCCACAGCTGCAGCACTTAGTGACTGCATTGGATTCGCCAACCATCTTGGCGCCCTTGCCACTACAAAGCAGGGAGCTATGACAGCGATGCCACGCTTGGAAGAAATTGATTCTTTGTCAGGTAGGTAGTCAAAAAGCAGTTTGGCATGAACTTTGCGCAGTTCCGCACGAACTCGCCCCGTTTTGGCACGAACTCTTCGTAGTTCCGCACGAACTTGCCCCGGTTTGGCACGAACTCTGCACAATTCCGCACGAACTGTACTTTTTGGGCACGAACTCTCGCCCCGGATCCGCATCAACTCTCCAAAAATGAACTTAAAGCGGAGGACGCCCCGCAAACATACAAAAAGAAAAGCGCATGCCGCAGCATGCGCTAGAAAGTATAGGTTATTTGTCCCATTGGACAGTGATGTAGATCTCCTGGCGTTTTTTCTGCTCTTCGATTGCCTCGGCAGTTTTGCCTTTTTGGCGCTGAATCTGTTCTGCAAGAAAACCGGCTTCGAGCTGGAAGATTGCGTCTTTATTCAACTCAAGGCGTCGCTTCACCATGTCGCCGCTCAGAAGGTATTTAATCTCGTGTTTTTTCTGTTCAATGATCTCGAGCTCTCCCCATCCCGCTTCTTTGAAAAATTGAGAGATCTCTTCCTGGGTGCCAATCGGGAATCGCCTTGCAAGCTGCTTGCCGGACCAATAGATGATCTGTGTGTGATCTTTTCCTAAAAGGTCTGGAAGGAGCATGTCGCGTATCAGTTCGTACCCAAAAACAGGGACTTGTAACGTTGTGTCCATTTCTTCTTGCTGTTCTTGCAGCTTGTTTGCTTCGGTCAATTTACTTCCCCTCTTTCTACTATCCTCATTATATAATAAAGCCCTTCACAAATAAATGAAGCGGAAGAAGTATTTTATACTAGAAAAATATTATCTTATTTTTCTGACATATTAAACTGCACTTGACTTTTTCAAAAATTACAATTTTTGTACGCGTTTTCTTGACGCTTCCAATATGGGGGAGTAAAATAAACTTGTCACATATTTGTCGATATATCTGTAAAGGCTTTCATTATATTGGAAGTTTAAAAAAGGGATGCGGGAGTTCGAGTGATTTTTTACTATAATAGATAGTGAAAGAAAGAACTTGTAAACATCTAATCTATTTTCTTACATTAAAAAGGGGGTTAAGTGATGGCAACAGAACGTGAATTTTTACTTCGAAGACTCCACTCGCTTCTAGGAGTCATTCCGGTTGGTATTTTCTTAATTCAGCATTTGGTTGTTAACCATTTTGCTACAAAGAGTCCGGATGCATTTAACAAAGCGGCACATTTTATGGAGAGCCTGCCGTTCCGTTATGCTTTAGAAATTTTTGTGATTTTCCTGCCAATTCTATTCCACGCAATCTACGGCTTATATATTGCTTTTACAGCAAAGAACAATGTAAGCAAGTATGGGTATGGGCGTAACTGGATGTTCATGGTTCAACGATTCACAGGTGTTGTGACGTTGATTTTCATCGTATGGCATGTATGGGAAACACGTATTGCAGCTGCAAGAGGAGCGGAAGTAAACTTTGATATGATGGCTAACATTCTTGCTAGTCCTGCTATGTTCGGGTTTTACGTTGTTGGTGTAATTGCAACCATTTTCCACTTCGCAAATGGCCTTTGGTCTTTCTGTGTAAGCTGGGGAATTACTGTAACTCCTCGTTCTCAACAAATTGCTACCTACGTGACAATGGGTATCTTTGTCGCTCTTTCAGTCGTAGGAGTTCGAGCATTATTAGCATTCGTATAAGACCTATAGCAACTATTAAGGAGTGAGTTACCATTGAGTAAAAAAATTATCGTGGTCGGCGGTGGATTAGCGGGCTTAATGGCTACCATTAAGATTGCAGAAGCCGGTGTACCAGTGGATTTATTTTCATTAGTACCAGTTAAACGTTCTCACTCGGTTTGTGCCCAGGGTGGAATTAACGGGGCAGTAAACACAAAAGGAGAAGGGGATTCTCCGTGGGAGCATTTTGACGATAGCGTATATGGTGGGGATTTCTTAGCAAATCAACCTCCAGTTAAAGCAATGTGTGAAGCGGCACCAGGGATCATCCATCTTTTGGACCGTATGGGCGTTATGTTCAACCGTACACCAGAAGGACTTTTGGATTTCCGTCGCTTTGGTGGAACGCAGCATCACCGTACAGCATTTGCTGGAGCAACAACAGGCCAGCAGCTATTATATGCACTTGATGAGCAGGTTCGCCGTCATGAAGTATCCGGTCTTGTTACGAAATATGAAGGTTGGGAGTTCCTAGGTTCAGTAGTTGATGACGAAGGCGTATGCCGTGGAGTTGTTGCACAGAACCTGACGAGCATGGAAATCGTTTCGTTCCCTGCTGACGCTGTTATCATGGCAACAGGTGGTCCTGGAATCATTTTCGGTAAATCAACAAACTCTGTCATCAATACCGGTTCTGCTGCATCGATCGTGTATCAGCAGGGTGCCTACTATGCAAACGGTGAATTCATCCAGATCCATCCTACAGCGATTCCAGGGGACGACAAGCTTCGTCTGATGAGTGAATCTGCCCGTGGAGAAGGTGGACGAGTTTGGACATATAAAGATGGGAAGCCTTGGTACTTCCTTGAGGAAAAATACCCTGCCTACGGTAACCTTGTTCCTCGTGATATTGCAACTCGTGAAATCTTTGACGTGTGTGTAAATCAAAAACTAGGTGTAAACGGCGAAAACATGGTATACCTGGATCTTTCTCATAAAGACCCGAAAGAACTGGATATCAAGCTTGGTGGAATCATTGAAATCTATGAAAAGTTCATGGGTGATGATCCTCGTAAAGTGCCAATGAAGATCTTCCCGGCTGTTCACTATTCCATGGGTGGTCTGTGGGTCGATTATGACCAAATGACAAACATTCCAGGTCTATTTGCAGCAGGAGAATGTGATTATTCCCAACATGGTGCAAACCGTCTAGGTGCCAACTCCCTGTTATCTGCCATCTATGGCGGTATGGTAGCTGGTCCAAAAGCGGTTGAATACATGAACGGACTTGAAAAATCTACAGATTCACTTGGAACGTCCCTTTTCGATCGCTATGTAAAAGAAGAAGAGCAGAAATGGAACCGCATCATGACGATGAATGGTACGGAGAACGCGTATGTCCTTCACAAAGAGCTTGGCGAGTGGATGACAGACAACGTAACAGTTGTTCGTTACAACGATAAGCTTTTACAGACAGATGCGAAAATCCAGGAACTATTAGAGCGATATGATAATATCAATATCCATGACACAGCAAAATGGAGCAACCAGGGAGCGGCGTTCACCCGTCAGCTATTCCACATGCTTCAATTGGCGCGTGTAGTGACAATTGGTGCCTATAACCGTAATGAAAGCCGCGGTGCGCACTATAAACCGGACTTCCCGGAACGTAACGATGAAGAATTCCTAAAAACTACAATGGCGAAATTCACTGGCTCTAAATCAGCACCTGAATTCCATTATGAAGATGTGGATGTAAGCTTGATTCCGCCGCGTAAGCGTGACTACTCTAAGAAAAAAGGGGGTAAAGAATGATGGCTGAACAAACTAAAACTGTAACGTTTAAAGTGAAGCGTCAAGATGGTCCTGATGGAACCCCTTTCTATGAAACATTCGAATTGCCCTACCGACCAAACATGAACGTGATTTCCGCCTTGATGGAAGTGCGTCGTAACCCAGTGAATGCAGATGGAAAAGCTACAACTCCTGTAAACTGGGATATGAACTGTTTGGAAGAGGTCTGTGGAGCATGCTCCATGGTAATCAACGGCAAGCCTCGCCAATCCTGTACTGCGCTTGTAGACCAGTTGGAGCAGCCGATCGTGCTTGAGCCGATGAGCACTTTCCCGGTTGTCCGTGACCTGCAGGTGGACAGAAGCCGCATGTTCGATTCCTTGAAAAAGGTAAAAGCTTGGATTCCAATCGACGGAACATACGATCTAGGGCCTGGTCCGCGTATGCCGGAGAAGAAACGCCAATGGGCTTACGAGCTTTCTAAATGTATGACATGTGGTGTTTGTCTCGAAGCATGTCCTAACGTAAACAGCAAATCGGACTTCATCGGTCCTGCTCCTCTTTCCCAGGTGCGACTATTCAATGCGCATCCAACTGGGGAGATGAACAAATCAGAACGCCTGGAAGCAATCATGGGTGACGGTGGGCTTGCAAACTGTGGTAACTCACAGAACTGTGTGCAGTCTTGTCCTAAAGGCATTCCATTGACCACGTCCATTGCGGCACTTAACCGCGATACGACTATCCAGATGTTCCGTAATTTCTTTGGCAGTGACCAAGCATAAATAAAACGAACGCCTCTTTCTTGTTAAGGGGCGTTTTTTTACAAATAAATGATTTATCTGAAGATATTGAAAATAAACAGGAGGTTATCACAAATGAAAAATACAGCTTATATCAATGATATGCATAATTGGATGAATGAGTTCTCATTCAGTCATGAGGTGACAGTCCGCTTCTCGGAAACCGATATGTTTGGTCACATGAACAACACTGTTCCATTTGTCTATTTTGAAGAGTCAAGAATTGAGTTCTTTAAAGCATTGGGATTCATGCAGGATTGGACAAAGCCCACGAGCAGCACCATTCCTGTGGTGGCAGATCTGCAATGCGATTTTCTTAAGCAGGTGTATTTCGGGGAGAAGCTGAAAATCTATGTGAAAGCGAATGAGTTGGGGACATCCTCTGTGGACTTGCATTACCTCGGAAAACGAGAGAATGGGGAACCATGCTTTGTTGGAAGAGGACGGATGGTTCAACTCAACAAGCATACAGGAAAAGGGGAAGCCTGGAGTGCGGAACAGCGCAATTTATTCCTTTCTCCGCTCTCTATAAAAAATTAAAGCCTTTTTTTCCCTTTCAGAAGAAAAACTGCATATTTAGATGTAACTCCATCCTGCCTGCTAACATATTATACCATGACTAAATATACACCCATCCGCTAGTTCAGCTCTGGCTAAGGCAAGGAGGGTTACAATTATTGAAGGAGAAAGAGTTTCAACCAAAGCCATTGCTTACCAAAAGAGAAAGAGAAGTATTTGAGCTGTTAGTTCAAGATAAAACAACAAAAGAGATTGCTGGTGAGTTGTTTATCAGTGAGAAAACAGTTCGGAACCACATTTCAAACGCTATGCAAAAGCTGGGAGTCAAGGGGCGGTCCCAAGCAGTTGTCGAGCTTCTTCGCATGGGAGAGTTAGAGCTTTAATAATCTGCCGGCTATCTATTAACAATTTGTTAAGGAAGATAGTCGGTTATTTTATTCAAAATCCAAGTATTGCGATTGGTTCTCATATGATTATTGATTGTTACATCTTGCATTTTTGAGGAAAACATAAGAGAATGGTAAGGAGAACATTTAATTTCGTGTTACTAATAACTTCACAAGTCCTTTCAGAATATAGATAAAAAGACATATATGTAGAAAGAGGGTCGGGAATGACAATGCAAAATGAGTTAGTATCAGAAGATCAACTGGTAGCGGATATTGAAAAATCATTAAGGTACATAGCGACACTGGTAAAACAGAAAGGTCGCGAAATCCTTAGCAATTATACGATTACACCACCACAATTTGTTGCCTTGCAATGGTTGATGGAGGGCGGGGATATGACGATCGGGGAGCTTTCCACCAAAATGTATCTCGCGTGCAGCACGACAACAGACCTGGTAGACCGCATGGAGAAAAATGAACTCGTACAGCGAGTAAAAGATCCTAACGACCGTCGCGTGGTGCGCATCCATCTTTTGGAAGAGGGCGCGCGGATCATTGAAGAAGTAGTGCATAAGAGACAGGAATATTTGCGAAACATCCTAAAGAACTATTCACAAGATGAGATTTTCATGTTAGAAAAGTGTTTAGCACGATTACATCTAGAAATGAAAGAATGAGGGATTTAGTTGCAAAGACCAATTGGCGTAATTGATTCGGGAGTTGGAGGCCTTACAGTTGCAAAAGAAATAATGCGACAGCTTCCAAAAGAAAGAATTATCTATCTGGGTGACACAGCCCGTTGTCCGTATGGACCAAGACCTGCTGAAGAGGTCCGCAGGTTCACTTGGGAAATGACAAGATTTCTGCTGCTTCACGATATCAAAATGCTCGTGATCGCCTGCAATACCGCGACAGCAGTTGTGTTGGAGGAAATCAGGGATCAGTTGGACATTCCTGTCATAGGTGTCGTGGATCCTGGTGCCCGAACTGCACTGAAAGTCACGTCCAACAACCATGTTGGCGTAATAGGTACGGTAGGGACAGTAAATAGTGGTGCTTATGAAAACGCGTTAAAATCAATCAATAACGATGTCACAGTTGACAGCCTTGCCTGTCCCAACTTCGTCCCATTGGTGGAAAGCGGGGAATTCGAAGGAGAAGCTGCCTTTCGCATTGTCCGTGAAACCTTGATTCCTTTCCAGGGGATGGGCATGGATACGCTGATTCTCGGATGCACCCATTATCCGCTGTTGCGACCTACCATCCAGGAAGTGATGGGACCTGACGTCCAGCTGATCTGTTCAGGGGATGAAACGGCAAGGGAAGTGAGTACCATCCTGAACTTCAAGAAACTACTGAACCGGAAAAACTCCAAAGACGAGCATGTATTCTATACAACAGGCTCCCAAGAGCTTTTCGAAAAAATCGCCTCCAAACTGTTTGAACAGCAGATCAAAAATGTGAAGACGATTGTTTTGGAACCCATCTCGATATAAAAACATGGACTCCATAGGCATTAAAAGAAAAACTCCTTCCATGCCAGAAGGAGTTTTTCTTTTTGGACAAATTCTTTTTTCATCCGGTCTATTTTAGACATAGGGTTCGTATACATGTTAGTACAAACCGTCTTAGGAGGGAAACCTATGTCTAATAAAAAAGTGAAAATGACTGCTGCAGCTGTTCTTGCGTCCTCTGTATTATTGTCTGGATGTGGATTATTCGGAGGGGATGAGCAGGCTACGCCTGAAGCAGATATTCCAAAGGATGTCAGCTATGTGGATGATGCCGAGGATGTAACGGATGAAACGGAAGGAACAGAAACAGAGGGAACAGCGACTGATGGTGAGGATGAAGCTGCAACGGAAACAACCAAAAGGGAATTATACTTAATCGACAGCAATGGCTATGTTGTATCCCAAACATTTGATTTGCCAAAGACGGAAGGTACGGCAAAACAAGCCCTGGAATATCTGGTGAAGGGTGGTCCTATCGAGGAACTGCTGCCTAATGGATTACGTGCGGTTCTTCCGGCAGGTACAGAAGTGGATGTGAACCTGAAGGAGGATGGCACCATTGTTGCTGACTTCTCCAATGAGTTCATTGAATATGATCCGAATGATGAAATGAAAATCCTGGAATCCATCACCTGGACTTTAACACAGTTTCCAAACGTGAAAAAAGTCCAAATCCAGGTAAACGGCCATAACCAGGAAGTAATGCCTGTGAATAAGACACCAATCGGAAAAGGGGTAAGCAGGGCCAACGGTATCAATCTTGATACTTCTGAAACGGTCGATATCCGTAATACCCGCGCGGTAACCCTCTATTTTGTTGCAGAGAACAATGGAGGAGATCCGTATTACGTTCCTGTCACGAAGCGTTTAGCGATGACAGAGTCTAATGACTATACGGCAATCGTCAATGCATTGGTTGCGGGACCCTCCTATAATTCAGGCCTGACGAAGGAATTGAACAATGAGATTAAGCTTTTATCTGAACCGAAATATGCCAATGGCAACCTGACCCTGGATTTCAATGAAGATATCCTTGGGCTGGAGGAGAAGGTGGTGTCCAGAGCGGTAGTGGATTCCCTTGTCCTGACATTAACCGAGCAAGCCGGAGTAGAAACAATCTCCATTACAGTGAATGGGGAAGGCGACTTGATGGCTACAGACGGAACGAATGTATCCGAGCCTGTTGCGAGACCCGAAAATGTGAATACAGGAAGGTTTTAATCTCTAAAATTTGATATACTAATGGAGGACATGTGAAGAGGTGGGTAACTGCCTCTTTTTCCTATTGATTCGTGATCTTACACTCTTACTGTTGGGCGGTTATGATGCTGCCTACTATAGAAAAGGAGTTTAGAATATGCCGAGAGTAGATGGAAGAGATAAAAATGAATTAAGAAAGATTGAAATCATTCCTCATTACATAACCCATCCGGAGGGGTCCGTCCTGATCACAGTTGGGGAGACAAAGGTCATCTGTACAGCAACCGTCGAGGATCGAGTACCCCCGTTTATGCGAGGACAGGGCAAAGGGTGGATCACAGCTGAATATTCCATGTTGCCTAGAGCTACTGAAAAAAGAACCATGCGTGAATCCACAAAAGGAAAAGTATCAGGCCGTACCATGGAAATTCAGCGTCTGATAGGCAGGGCGCTGCGGTCAGTGGTGGACTTGGAGAAACTCGGAGAAAAGACGATCTGGATTGATTGTGACGTGATCCAAGCCGATGGTGGTACAAGGACTGCATCGATAACAGGTGCCTTCGTTGCGATGGTTCTAGCCTTCCAAAAACTTGTGGAAGCGAAAAAAATCAAAGCCTTGCCAATCACGGATTATTTGGCAGCTACATCGGTTGGAATCGATGCGCAACTTGGGCCGATCCTTGATTTGAATTACATAGAAGATTCAAAGGCTCAAGTGGATATGAATGTCGTCATGACAGGTTCGTTGGATTTTGTAGAGTTGCAGGGAACTGGAGAGGAAGCCACTTTTTCAAGAAAACAGCTTAATGAGCTATTGGATCTTGCAGAGGAAGGGATGCTGCAGCTGGTAGAATGCCAAAAGCAGGCGCTTGGCACGATCGCTGAAAACATTGGAATATCAAAAGAGGAAGTGAACAGACGTTGAACATGCAGGAGATTATCATCGCCACGAACAATCCCGGAAAAGTTCTGGAGTTTCAAACAATCTTTGAACCAAAAGGGATCACAGTTAAATCGTTGGCCGATTTCCCAGAGATTCCGGAAGTGGAAGAGACAGGGACAACCTTTGAGGAAAATGCCCTATTGAAAGCAACAGCGCTAGCGGAATATCTGGGCAAGACCGTCCTTGCCGATGACTCCGGGTTGGAAGTGGATGCCCTGAACGGAGAACCTGGTGTGTACTCAGCACGGTACGCGGGTACTAATAAAAATGACAGGGAAAATTATCTGAAAGTGTTAGGACAGCTGGAAAATGTACCTGATGAAAAGAGAACGGCAAGATTCGTATGTGTACTGGCAATCGTGCAACCTTCAGGTAATAATCATACTGTCCGTGGGACCTCTGAAGGAAAGATTACACATCAGCCTATCGGTGAAAATGGATTCGGCTACGATCCCGTATTCTTTGTAGAAGAAAAAGGGAAAACGATGGCACAGCTCTCTAAAGAGGAAAAAAGTGAAATCAGCCACAGAGGGAATGCGATCAAGCAATTGACCAATAAGTGGGATGATCTATTTCTCACAAAATAGGAGTGAGAGGATGAAAGTACTAGTTGTCAGTGACAATCATGGACAAACTGATGTCCTGCAGCAACTGAAGGCCCGACATCAAGATGAGGTGGAGCATTTTGTTCATTGCGGGGATTCTGAATTGCCCTCGGACAGCGCGGCAATGGAAGGGTTTTACGCGGTGCGGGGAAATTGTGATTTCGATAGTGGTTATCCGCAGCAATTAATCAAAGAGGTTGCCAATAATCGCCTCTTTATTGCCCATGGTCACCTACATCAGGTGAAATCCTCCTTGATGCCGATCAAGTATGCTGCAGAAGAGGAGGAGGCCAATATAGTCTGCTTCGGCCACTCTCATATCGCGGGTGCGGAATATACCGGGGGAATCCTCTTTGTGAACCCTGGTAGCATCAGCTTGCCACGTATGACACGAGATAAAACCTATGCTATAATAGAAGAAACAAATCTGGACTTTTTCGTACACTACTATAATGAAAAGGGAGAGAGATTATCCTCTCATACCTTCAACAAGTAGAGAGGGAAAGACCACTTCTCTCTCTTTCTTCTTTTTAAAAGTTATATAAGAAAAGTTTTTGAAAAAGTGTTGACTTTAGAATCCTTATCTCATATAATAAATCTTGTCGCTGATAATAATTAGTAAATATTTCTTGTGACTTGATTCACTTTTAATAATGTCCCAGTAGCTCAGCTGGATAGAGCAACGCCCTTCTAAGGCGTGTGTCGGGGGTTCGAATCCCTCCTGGGACGCCATTTTACCTAAAGCACCATATACGTTTTTATGAGCACTTAATCTTTGAGTGCTGATAAAATTGTATGTGGTGTTTTTTCGTTTAGGGAAAAAAGAGTGCCATCTATCTCGAAATGACAATTTATCCATTCACCACTCATTCCCAAATCACTTGTACTCCCCAATAAACATTGATACACTTGTTTCAAATATTTCCACAAAAAAATAGGATGGAAAAATACATATGAAAAACAAACAGAAACAGATAAAGAAGGTTGTAGAATTTCCAAATCTTAAACAGCGATTATTGGAAAAAGCAATGAACACAATGAAGGAAAAGAAGTTTTCCGAGGCGCTTGCGCTGTTTGAACAAGCAAGAGAAAATGAATATGCCTATGCGGAAGTGGAGCTTGGGATGATTGTATGTTATATGGAACTGGGACAGCTTGCCGAGGCGAAAAACCGCTGTAAGAAAATGCTCAGGGAAGACATCGGGGATTACTTTCACATCCTCCAGATCTATATTACAATCCTTATTCAACTGAAAGAGTACGGGGAAGTGAAGAATACGATTGAGGCGATCTTAGAGGAAGATAAAATCCCGGCCCAGTATGCACAGAACTTTTATCAGCTGCTGGAATTTGCGAGAAAAATGCTCCCAGGACAGGATGAAGCGCAGGAAAAGGAAGACCCGATAATAAACGATGATTCGCACACTTTTCCCATCGAAAAGCTACATACAGGCACACTGCAAAAACAGTATGAAATCATTCAACAATTAAAACAGATGCATATTCGTCCTTATCTTCCTGACATCGAACAATATCTTCAAGATGTAGATAAGCATCCTGTTTTAAAGACATTTCTCCTCCATATATTGAAGGAACAAGGAGTGGAGAAGGAATTTCACGTACAGAAACTGGGGAAAACCGCTGTTGTCGTACCAAAGGATCTACCCACTGGTGAAGAGGATCCATTTTTAAACAAAGTGATTGGAATATTGGATGATTCCGTTAATAGCGAAAATCCGGTTTTATTCGAAAGCTTGAAGGAAATGCTTGTAAGGTTACATACTGCACAGTTTCCAATCCCTTTTCATCCCTCTTCCCCAAAAATTTGGGCAGCAGGATTGCATAGGTTAGGCAATGTTCTCTATGGTATTCCTGATGACGAAGAGGAATTTTTTGAGCAATACGGTGTAAAGACTGTTGAACTGGAGGGCATCCTTGACCAAATTAGGAAGCTTGAAGATTTTTCATTTTTACATTTATAATGGTATCTGTTGAACTCGTTGCAGGTTGTGTTATAATGTAAGGGTTGTAAACTGTATATACCATATAGGTTTCTTAGGTTGTGCCAGAATATGGGGCAATCAGGAATGTGCATGCAGCAAATTTTATAAACAAACAACCGCGTGAAAATGTGGTTATGCCGATTAGATAGTGACTGTTTCATTATCTTTTTCGAAAATAGATGTTGGAGGGAAAATTATGTCTGCTAAATGGGAAAAGTTAGAAGGAAATCAAGGCGTGTTAACAATCGAAGTTGACGCTGAAACTGTTAACAAGGGTCTTGACGAAGCATTTAAAAAAGTTGTAACAAAAGTTAACGTACCTGGATTCCGTAAAGGTAAAGTACCTCGTGGAATGTTCGAACAACGCTTTGGTGTGGAAGTACTTTATCAAGATGCTCTTGATATCATTCTTCCTGAAGCTTATGCAAAAGCTGTAACTGAAACTGGTATCGAGCCTGTTGACCAACCGGAAATCGATATCGAAAACATCGAAAAGAACCAGCCTTTGGTATTCACTGCGAAAGTAATCGTGAAGCCGGAAGTTAAACTTGGCGACTACAAAGGGTTAGAAGTTGAGCGTATGGATGCAAACGTTTCTGACGAAGATGTAGATGCTGAATTAAAGGGTCTTCAAGAGCGTCAAGCTGAGCTTGTAGTAAAAGAAGAAGGCGCTGTAGAAAATGGCGACACAGTTGTGATGGACTTTGAAGGATTCGTAAACGGCGAAGCTTTCGAAGGTGGAAAAGCGGAGAACTATTCTTTGGAAATCGGTTCTAACACGTTCATTCCAGGCTTCGAAGAGCAACTGGTTGGAATGACAGCTGGAGCAGAGAAAGAAGTAGAAGTTTCTTTCCCTGAAGAGTACCACGCTGAAGAGCTTGCTGGTAAGCCTTCTGTATTCAAAGTGACACTTCACGAAATCAAAACAAAAGAACTTCCTGCACTTGACGACGAGTTCGCGAAAGATGTAGACGAAGAAGTTGAAACGCTTGAAGAACTTAAAGCAAAAACAAAAGCTCGTTTAGAAGAAGCAAAGAAAACAGAAGCTGACAATCATCTTCGTGACACTCTAGTGGAAAAAGCTGCTGCAAACACAGAAGTGGAAGTTCCAGAAGCTATGGTGAAAACAGAAACTGACCGCATGGTTAAAGAATTCGAACAACGCCTTCAAATGCAAGGTATGACTTTAGATCTTTACTTCCAATTCTCTGGTCAGGACGAAGAAGCTCTGCGCACTCAAATGAAAGAGGATGCAGAAAAGCGTGTGAAAATGAACTTGACTCTTGAAGCTATTTCCATTGCTGAAAACATCGAAGTAACAGATGAAGAAGCGAACGAAGAGGTAGAAAAAATGGCTGGCATGTACAATATGCCTGTAGAGCAAATCAAGCAAGCACTAGGAAGCTTGGAAGGTCTTAAAGAAGATTTGAAAATCAGAAAAGCAATTGATTTCCTTGTAGAAAACAGTAAAGATGTTGCATAATAATAAATAAGAGACAAGGCGCGACTTAATCGTGCCTTGTTTTGTACCATCTGGACAAGATTCTGATTAGATTTTCCTTTATTTCCACCCATCGCTGTGTTATTTATTTCATATCATGGATACAATAGTACGGACTCTTCCTCTAAAATATCCATACATAACCAAAGAGATATTATTAGAAATGTTAGGTAAATATGTGGTAAAATGCAGTACATAACTATTCGTTTTGATTAATGGGAAAATGGATTTTTTCTTATTGGATAAGAAAGCTGGGCAGGATAATATGTCTGTTCGGCATTTCTATTCTTTGTTTTATCTTAGCCAGCCGGTGGATGAGAATAGAGAGAAATGATAAGGGGTGAAACAATTTGTTTAAATTTAATGACGAAAAAGGACAATTAAAATGTTCTTTCTGTGGGAAAACGCAGGATCAAGTTCGAAAACTTGTTGCTGGGCCAGGTGTATACATATGTGATGAATGTATTGAACTTTGTACAGAGATTGTGGAAGAGGAGCTAGGTACAGAGGAAGAAGTTGAGTTTAAAGACGTTCCGAAACCAAAAGAGATTCGTGATATTCTAGACGAGTATGTTATTGGACAGGAGTCTGCTAAAAAATCGCTTTCCGTAGCGGTATATAACCACTACAAGCGTATCAATTCGAATAGCAAGATTGATGATGTGGAGCTTGCGAAGAGTAATATTGCCATGATCGGCCCTACTGGTAGTGGGAAAACCTTATTGGCTCAAACTTTAGCAAGAATACTGAATGTTCCTTTTGCTATTGCCGATGCGACTTCTTTGACAGAGGCTGGTTATGTTGGGGAAGACGTAGAGAATATTCTGCTTAAACTGATTCAAGCGGCGGACTATGATGTAGAAAAGGCTGAAAAAGGCATCATCTACATCGATGAAATTGATAAAGTGGCACGTAAGTCGGAGAATCCTTCCATTACGCGCGACGTTTCCGGTGAAGGTGTACAGCAAGCGTTGCTGAAGATTTTGGAAGGTACTGTTGCAAGTGTACCTCCACAAGGCGGACGTAAGCACCCTCATCAGGAATTCATTCAAATCGATACCACGAATATCCTATTTATTTGCGGTGGGGCATTTGACGGAATCGAACAAATCATCAAGCGCCGTCTAGGTAAAAAGGTAATTGGATTCGGAACTGTTGAAGCAAAGGCGGATGAGCTGGAGCAAAAGGAACTTCTTGCTAAAGTGTTGCCAGAAGACCTTCTTCGCTTTGGTTTAATCCCGGAGTTCATCGGACGTCTTCCGGTTACTGCAAGCTTAATGCCGTTGGATGAAGATGCATTGATCGAAATCCTGACTAAGCCTAAAAATGCACTTGTGAAGCAATATCAAAAAATGTTGGATCTTGATAATGTCGAGCTTGAGTTTGAAGATGGAGCGTTAGTTGAGATTGCGAAAAAAGCGATCGAAAGAAAAACGGGTGCACGTGGACTAAGATCCATCATTGAAGGCATCATGCTTGATGTGATGTATGAACTTCCTTCAAGAGATGATATTAAAAAATGTGTCATCACAGCTGATACCGTAGCAAACAATGTCGCTCCAAAACTGATTCTGGATGATGGATCCGAATTGGAAGAGGACGAAAAGACATCTGCATAAACAGTAAAAGAGCATTCCTTTGGGAGTGCTCTTTTTTGTATTCAATCAAATTGCATATTGAAAATAAAGTAAAGTGCTCCGATTTCCAAGGGGGAAATCAAATTCTCCCTATGAATGACAAAACTGAATCTGGGCTTTGGAAAACGCTTCTCCACTTTAATTTCAGCAACAAGCATTCCATCACTTTTTATGTAGGCTTTCCGCTTGAACATCTCCTTTTGAATTGTAAGGGTATTATTCTCCTTTTCATATAGGAACTTGCCATGCGTCTTTACTTTAGATATATCTTTTAAAATATATTTCTTTTCTTCAAACTGCTGATTTTGTATGAGAATATCCCACTTCATCCTTAATAAATTCTCTTTAAAGGTTCGTTCCTGTACTATCAGTTCCTCCCCAGTTTGTGCAGATCCTCTGCAATCCTTTTTCCCGAAAAACACGATGACACCTTCCGATAAAATCGGGATAGGCAGTTTGGATATGATTTCTATCCATTTTTTTCGATAGGTCCGTCCAAAAGAGGCTATTGTTTGTCCTTCTAGATTAGAAATTTTTAATGGTTTCGATGAATATTTGAACAGTGGTAAGGTAAATGTATATTCCTGCAAAAAAGCACCCCCTTCCTTGTATTTTACGGGTAAGCAAAGAATAAGTTTCATAATTTAACCAAATGCACATTTGTGGTTTATTCCATCTTTTGCACGGAGATACTAGCAAATAATCACATCACGAATGCAGGAGGGTAATTATGTCTTGGACAGGTATTGCACTGTTTATTCAGCTTTTCTTTGGAGTCATCATTGGACTCTATTTTTGGAACCTGCTACGAAATCAACGTACTCAGAAAGTCTCAATTGATAAAGAGTCAAAAAAGGAAATGGAACAATTACGTAAAATGAGAAGCATCTCTCTATCCGAGCCTTTGGCGGAAAAAGTGAGGCCGACCAGTTTCAAAGAAATAGTCGGACAAGAAGACGGAATCAAAGCATTGAAAGCGGCAATATGCGGACCAAATCCACAGCATGTCATCATTTACGGACCTCCTGGAGTGGGGAAAACTGCTGCAGCACGACTGGTATTGGAGGAAGCAAAAAAGAACAGGAAGTCACCTTTTAAATCATCTGCGGTATTTATTGAACTGGATGCAACCACAGCCAGATTCGATGAAAGAGGAATTGCCGATCCGTTGATTGGATCTGTGCATGACCCGATCTATCAAGGTGCAGGTGCGATGGGACAAGCTGGTATACCACAACCGAAACAGGGTGCTGTAACCCATGCGCATGGAGGGATGCTCTTCATTGATGAAATCGGGGAGCTGCATTCCATTCAAATGAATAAACTCCTGAAAGTGCTTGAAGACCGAAAAGTGTTCCTTGATAGTGCGTACTATAGTGAAGAGAATCATCAAATCCCTCAACATATTCATGATATTTTCCAAAATGGTCTGCCGGCGGATTTCCGGTTGGTTGGTGCAACTACAAGAACACCAAACGAAATACCTCCAGCTATTCGCTCCCGTTGTATGGAAGTATTTTTCCGTGAATTGGACAAAGAAGAGTTGGAAGTGGTTGCAAGGAACGCTGTGGACAAGATACATATGACAGCAGAGGAGGCTGGAATCAGTCTGCTCGCCTCATACACAAGAAATGGGCGGGAAGTGGTGAACATGATGCAGATTGCCGCAGGCCTTGCCATTACAGAAGACAGATACGAAGTGAAGCTTGAAGACATTGAGTGGGTCATCCATTCCAGTCAGCTAGCACCTAAATACGAAAACAAAATCAAGGAAAAAGCACAGCTTGGTCTCGTAAATGGCCTTGCGGTATTTGGACCAAATTCAGGAGCGTTATTGGAAATTGAAGTAACGGCCATCCCGACCGAGCCTAAAAAAGGTACGGTGAATATAACTGGAATCGTGGAAGAGGAAAGCCTTGGTGGCCAAAGCGGCAAATCAGTGCGCCGCAAAAGTATGGCCAAGGGATCGGTGGAAAATGTCATCACGGTACTGCGTTCACTTGGGGTACCTGCTGCTGATTTCGATATCCATGTGAACTTTCCTGGAGGTGTCCCGATTGATGGACCTTCAGCGGGAATAGCAATGGCAACAGGAATCTATTCCGCCATCTTCAAATTGCCTGTTTCCAATCTGATTGCGATGACAGGGGAAATCAGTATCCATGGTACAGTCAAACCGATCGGTGGAGTGATTCCAAAGATTAAGGCGGCTAAGCAGGCGGGGGCTGAGAGAGTGATTATCCCAGCAGAAAATATGCAGTCCATCATCAGAGAAATAGAAGGAATCGAAGTGATTCCGGTGCATGAGTTCCAGGAAGTCCTGGAACTGGCCTTGGTAAGGGAAAAAGCGACCGACACCATTATCGAGAATATACTACAGGTGCCAATCTCTGTACCGAAAACGGAATCGATGTAACACTGGTTGCTTCAATAAATAGAACTTTTTGTGGTGGGGGTATCGTGAAAATGATACCCTCATTGCCGTTTATTATGGGAGGTGAAGGTATCGATTACGCTTGTTGATACCCTCTCTTTATCTAAACTGATGGTGAAGAGGAATCAATCGCGCTGGTTGATAACCTTCACTCTAGTTAATAGAGAGCAGTGAGGTAATCAATCCCTCCTTTTGATACCCTCACCCCAGGAAAAGAGAGCAGTAAGTGAATCAACCATTCCTTATTCAACCTCCTTTAACACCTCAAATAAACTCATTTATTGCACTTCCACCCCTAAAAAGGTAAAATTTTTACTACTGGTTTTGATAATAACTTCCTGAAACAAGTAAAGAATAGTACAAACAATATCTTTTCTTTGTATTTGCCCACTCTTAATTAGACAGGGCTATGCAATTAGGATAGAATTGAACAAAGATGAAACAACAATGGATAGCGTACGGGGGTGTTACGATGGCAGAGAATAAGGAATATCATGTTCCATTATTGCCTTTAAGAGGTTTGATGGTGTTTCCGACGATGGTGCTTCACTTGGATGTGGGCAGGGATAAATCCATTCAGGCCTTGGAAACAGCAATGCTGAATGACAATATTGTAGTCCTTTCTACACAAAAAGAGGTAAGTACGGATGTACCATCAGAAGAGGATCTGTATGAATGGGGAACATTGACGAAGGTAAAGCAGATGCTGAAGCTCCCAAATGGGACGGTCCGTGTACTGGTAGAGGGGCTTGAGCGTGCTAAGATTGAAGAGTTCATCGAGAAGGAAACACATTGGGAAGCGAAGTTGCTGACCTATCCTGATACAGAGGATAAGGATGCAGAAGATGAAGCGTTGATGAGAACGTTATTGGAATACTTTCATACATATACGAAGCTTTCAAAGAAGACGACGATCGAGACGTATCATACGGTCTCTGATATTGCGGAGCCGGGAAGAATGGCGGATATCGTCACTTCGCATCTCCCGTTAAAAATGAAAGAGAAGCAAGCGGTGCTCGAAACGAGAGACGTAAAGGATCGACTTCATAAAGTAATCAAGTATGTAAACAACGAAAAAGAAGTACTTCAATTGGAAAAGAAAATCGGACTTCGCGTGAAGCGTTCGATGGAACGTACGCAGAAGGAATATTACCTTCGTGAACAAATGAAGGCAATTCAAAAAGAGCTTGGTGATAAGGAAGGCAAAGCAGGTGAAATTGAAGAACTGAAAGAAAAGCTGAGCAAGATTGACATGCCTGAGAACGTGAAAAAGACGGCATTAAAAGAAATCGACCGGTATGAAAAAATCCCATCCAGCTCAGCCGAAAGCTCTGTAATCCGCAATTATATCGACTGGCTATTAGGCTTGCCATGGGATATCTCCACAGAGGATCAGCTTGATATTAAAAGAGCCGAACAAATCCTGAATGAAGATCATTTCGGTTTGGAAAATGTAAAAGAGCGCGTACTGGAGTACTTGGCGGTACAGCAGCTGACAAAATCACTGAAGGGGCCGATTCTTTGCTTGGCGGGACCTCCAGGAGTGGGGAAAACGTCGCTTGCGAGATCCATTGCAAAATCCCTGAACAGAAAGTTCGTCCGAGTTTCCCTGGGCGGCGTGCGGGATGAGTCTGAAATCCGTGGACACAGAAGAACCTATGTCGGTGCCATGCCGGGCCGTATTATTCAAGGAATGAAAAAAGCGGGAACAATCAATCCAGTTTTCCTCTTGGATGAAATCGATAAGATGTCCAATGATTTCCGTGGGGATCCTTCTTCTGCCCTGTTGGAGGTGCTGGATCCGGAACAGAATTTTAATTTCAGTGACCATTATATCGAAGAGGCCTATGATTTATCGAACGTCATGTTTGTGGCGACAGCCAACAATCTGGCGACAATTCCTGGGCCGCTTCGTGACCGTATGGAAATAATCACGATCGCTGGGTATACAGAAATAGAAAAGCTGAATATCGGTAAAGACCATCTATTGCCAAGACAGGCGAAAGAGCATGGATTGCAGAAAAACCTGCTTCAGATCCGTGATGAAGCGATTCTTTCCATTATCCGTTACCACACGAGAGAAGCGGGAGTCCGTAGTCTGGAGAGACAGCTTGCCTCCATCTGCAGAAAAGCAGCTAAGGTCATTGTATCGGGTAGCAAGAAACGTGTCATCATCACCAATAAGAACCTACCGGAATTTTTAGGAAAGCCGAAATTCCGTTATGGACAGGCTGAGCTCGAGGATCAGGTTGGTGTAGCGACAGGATTGGCGTATACGACTGTTGGAGGAGATACTTTATCCATTGAAGTTTCTTTATCTCCGGGTAAAGGAAAGCTGCTCCTGACTGGGAAGCTTGGCGATGTGATGAAGGAATCTGCACATGCGGCATTCAGCTTTATCCGCTCCAGAGCGAAAGAGTTGAATATCGATCCTGATTTTAACGAGAAAAACGATATCCACATACACGTTCCTGAAGGAGCTGTACCGAAAGACGGCCCTTCTGCAGGTATCACGATGGCAACAGCCCTCATCTCCGCATTAACTGGGAAACCGGTCCGCAAAGAGGTGGGAATGACCGGGGAGATTACCTTAAGAGGACGGGTGCTGCCAATTGGCGGACTAAAGGAGAAATCTTTAAGTGCGCATCGTGCAGGACTGAAGACAGTAATACTACCAAAAGATAATGAAAAAGATTTGGATGATATTCCAGAAAGTGTGCGGGAAGATTTGACGTTTGTCTTAGTATCACATCTAGATGAAGTGTTGGAACACGCATTAACAGGAGAGACACAATGAAAGTAACACAAGCAGAAATTGTAATCAGTGCCGTAAAACCAGAACAGTATCCTAGTGATCTTTTGCCGGAATTTGCCTTGGCGGGTCGTTCCAATGTAGGGAAATCATCGTTCATCAACAAGATGATCAATCGAAAAAACCTTGCGAGAACTTCCTCCAAACCGGGTAAGACCCAAACATTGAACTTTTACTTGATCAATGAAATGCTTCATTTTGTGGATGTTCCAGGCTATGGATTCGCTAAAGTGCCAAAATCGGAACGTGACGCCTGGGGCAGAATGATGCAGACTTATTTGACATCACGCGAGCAGCTTCGTGCTGTTTTGATGATCGTCGATCTGCGCCACCCGCCATCCAAGGACGATGTGACGATGTATGACTATCTGAAGCACTATGATCTTCCGGTGATCGTCATTGCGACGAAAGCGGATAAGATCCCTAAAGGCAAATGGCAGAAGCATAAGAAGGTAGTAAGAGAAACCTTGGATATGGATCAGGAGGATGAAGTAGTTCTTTTCTCTTCTGAAACCGGACAAGGAAAAGATGAAGTGTGGGGTATCCTTCAAAAGAGAATGAAATAACATATGAAGCGGTAGGACATTAGTCCTGCCGCTTTTTTTACATTTCATTTTAAATTTTTTAAAAGTTATAAAATATAGGTTTATTCAGAATTGCCGAAAGGGAATAGAAAGGATACGGGAGTATGTGGGAGCATCTCTATGTTACATGGGAGGTAGTCTTTGCTTACGAGGGAATATACTGAATTATCAAATGATACTCTCTCATACCGTATTTGTGGCAGTTTTGTGAAAATGCTACGATTTAACTAGTACATAAAAATATACTTCAAGGGGGATTCAGGAAATTGAAAAAGAGATTATTATTAGTGGTTTTATTCTTATTATCTACTATTCTAGCAGCATGCGGAGGTGGCAAAACCACATCAGATGAAGGGTACGAACTAGTGGACGACGGTAAGTTTACATATGCAGCATCCGGAGAATTCAAACCATTCAGTGTTACGGATGGATCAGGAAAGATGAGTGGCTTTGATATCGAGGTTGCAGAAGCGGTAGCAGAAGAGCTGGGTCTTGAACCGGTTCAGAAAAAATATACATTTGCGAGTATCGTGGAAGGTGTGAAAAGCGGAAGGTTCGATGCTGCTGTAGCAAGTCACACCATTACACCAGAGCGTGCAGAAGCAGTGGATTTCTCCACACCTTACTACTATTCCGGACCACAGATTTTTGTTCGTCCAGACAGCGATATTCAAACAATGGATGATTTGAAGGATATGGAAGTAGCAGTATCCAGAGGATCCACTTATGCGGATATTATGGAAGGAGTTTCAGACAATGTCGTGAACTATGATAGTGATGTTGTCGCATTGGAGGCACTGAACAACGGTCGTCATGATGCAGTAGTAACAGATTTTGTCACCGGCAGGGAAGCCATCGGTGCTGGAATGGAGCTCGAGGGTCGTGAACTGCTGGAAAGAAGTGAACAGGCAATCGGTATCGCCAAGGGCAATGAGAAGCTTCTTGAAGCGGTAAACAAAGCGTTGGAAACATTGCGTGAAAACGGAAAGCTAAAAGAAATCAGTGAGAAGTACTTCGGAGAAGATATCACAACAGAGCCTAAAGAGTAAATGAAATCTTACTTTATTTGATCTAGATGTGTGGTGTCTATACACCACACATTTTTTAAATCGCCAGAGGGAGAGTGAGAAATATGCCAAGTTTGGCGCATTTTATAGAAGTATTTATGGGTTCTTATGACATGTTCCTGAGAGGGATGCTCAAAACCCTGCAGATTACAGCAGTATCCATCTTAATTGCACTTTTTATCGGTCTATTTTTTGCCTTTTTAAAGATATCCAAAATCAAAGTTCTTGAGTGGATAGCAAACGCGTATATCTATCTGGTCCGTGGAACACCGTTGATTGTTCAGATCTTCGTTATCTACTTCGGGTTGGTGGAGTATAACATCTCGGCATTCTGGTCGATTTCTCTGGCCTTGGCTTTTCATAATGGGGCATACATAGCAGAAATTTTCAGAGGTACGATTCAATCCATTGATAAAGGTCAGATGGAGGCGGGGCGTTCTCTCGGAATGACGAGACAGCTGACCATGAGACGCATCATCCTGCCACAGGCCGTCAGAAGGGCTCTTCCCCCACTTGGGAATCAGTTTATTATCGGACTGAAGGACTCCTCACTAGCGGCATTCATCGGATTCTATGAACTATTTAATGTTGCCCAAACACAAGGGGCAAACACATACGATGTCATGACCTACTTATTGGTTGTAGCCGTTTACTACTTAGTTCTTGTTGGATTCATTGGAATTATCGTAAATATGCTGGAACGGAAATTCTCAGCGAGCGACAGATAGGAGGATAACGGATGAATACAAAGATTGAAGTGAATAATCTGAACAAGTCATTCGGTTCCTTGCATGTATTGAAGGATATATCGATGACAGTAAATAATAAAGAAGTGGTGTGCCTTATCGGGGCTAGTGGTTCGGGGAAAAGTACACTTTTACGATGCATGAATTTCCTTGAAATGAAGGACAGCGGAACCGTAGTGATTGACGGGAAAGAAGTGGATGTCAAAAAGGACAACTTGAACAAGGTCCGTCAAAAAGTGGGAATGGTGTTTCAACATTTCCATCTGTTTCCACATAAAACAGTTCTGGAAAATGTCATGGAAGCTCCGATTCAAGTGGAAGGGCTTAAAAAAGCGGAAGCGAAAAAGATTGCATCAGATCTTTTGGCTAAAGTTGGCCTTTCCGAAAAGGAGAACGTGTATCCGAGCAAACTCTCCGGTGGGCAGAAGCAGCGTGTCGCAATTGCCAGGGCGCTTGCCATGAGACCGGAAGTGATGCTCTTTGATGAACCTACCTCTGCACTCGATCCCGAGCTTGTAGGAGAAGTTTTAAAGACTATGAAAGAGCTTGCGGAAGAAGGAATGACGATGGTCGTAGTAACACATGAAATGGGATTCGCCCAAGAAGTGGCCGATAGAGTGGTCTACATGCATGACGGAAGAATTGTCGAGGAAGGTTCCCCAGATCAGCTTTTCAATAATCCAGAGAATCAGCGGACAAAAGAATTTTTGGACGCCGTACTATAAAATCTTCACAGAAAAAGACCTACAACAATGTATGGAAATTGTCGTAGGTCTTTTTCTGATTATTTCTTTTTAAATATGAGATAGGCGCCAATAAGGATGAGCACCGCTGGCCAGAAAGTATGTAAGGCGGAAAATCCGTTTTCTACGATTCCAAGCATCTCCATAAGGGTATTGGAAAATAGAAAGAAGCTTGCGATTACAGTCAGCACGACACCTTCAAACAGTCCACTTTTTGTTTTTTGAGAGCGTAGTATAAAACCGAACCCAACAATGAGAATAATAACAGCAAAGTGATCTGGCCAAAATGCCAATTGACCTTTCAGATGAAAATGCAAGCCGACTCCTAGAAGTACAAAGCCTGGTAGAATGTTAGCGTGATCGTTCTGCTTGTAAGCTTGTAATAGTAATGCAAACCCTGTAATAACGAGAATGGTCGGCCATGTAAAGGTTCCCTGCCATAGCTCGATGTTCATCTGTTCCAATAGGAAATATGCTCCAAATAAGAGCAGGAGCAATCCCGGCAAAAAGCTGTTCTTCTTCATGTTTTCCTCCTTGAAATCAAGCCTGAAACCTTGATTCTGCGTAGAATTTCTGTTAATGTACAAGTTGGTGAATAAAAGAATTGTAATGTTTGTAATATATAAGAGAAATGTATTTATTAAGAACGGGTATATTACTTAAAAATGGCAACCATTTGTTCACATTTTAACAGATGTTTCGCCAATCAGTCATGTTATAATTTTTATAGATCATAATTTTCCTGGGGGTGTACGGACAAGTGCATATTATAGTAGTCGGCGTTAATTATAAGACGGCCCCTGTTGAAATCCGTGAAAAGTTAACTTTTAATCCAGCTGATCTTGATAAAGCGATGATAGCATTAAAGGATCGCAAATCCATCTTGGAAAATATCATCGTTTCTACCTGTAATCGTACGGAAGTATATGCAGTAGTCGATCAGTTGCATACTGGACGTTATTATATTAAATCTTTCCTTGCTGAATGGTTCGGTTTGGACAAGGAAGAGTTTTCTCCATACTTGAACATCTATGAAAATGATGGGGCAATCGAGCATTTGTACCGGGTTTCCTGTGGATTGGATTCCATGGTACTTGGGGAAACCCAGATTCTTGGACAAATCCGTACAAGCTTCCTCTCCGCTCAAGAAAATCAAACAGTGGGGACCATTTTCAACCAGCTTTTCAAACAGGCCATCACACTTGCGAAGAGAGCGCATTCCGAAACGGAGATTGGTTCGAATGCAGTTTCCGTCAGTTATGCAGCGGTGGAGCTTGCAAAAAAAATCTTTGGTGATTTAACAGATAAGCATGTTTTAATTTTAGGCGCAGGTAAAATGGGAGAACTCGCCGTCCAGAATCTTCACAGCAACGGGGTAAAGAAAGTTACGGTCATCAACCGTACATTGGAAAAAGCGGAAAGCTTGGCAAATCGATTTGAAGGAAAAGCGAAATCGATCAAGGAGCTATCCTGTTCGTTGGTAGAAGCGGATATCCTTATCTCTTCTACCGGAGCAAAAGACTTTGTTATTACAAAAGAGGACATGATCTATGTCGAGAGAATCCGCAAAGGCCGTCCGTTATTCATGGTGGACATCGCGGTCCCACGCGACCTCGATCCTCAACTCGATCAACTGGAAAGTGTATTCCTCTACGATATTGATGATCTTCAAGGGATTGTCCAAGCCAATCTATCCGAGCGCAAAAAAGCGGCAGAAGAGATTGAATTGTTCATTGAAGAGGAAATTGTCGAGTTCAAGCATTGGCTGAATACATTAGGAGTGGTCCCGGTCATCTCGGCTTTACGCCAGAAGGCTTTGGACATCCAGTCAGAAACGATGCAAAGCATTCAAAGAAAGCTTCCTCACTTGAGTGAGCGTGAAATCAAGGTGCTGAACAAACACACGAAAAGCATCATCAACCAGATGCTCCGTGATCCGATCCTTCGTGCAAAAGAGCTCTCTTCTGAGCCTGATGCACAAGATTCTCTAGAATTGTTTACTAAAATCTTTAATATTGAAGAAGCGGTACAACAAGAAGTCCAAACACAGTACTATGCTGTGAAAAAGGAGAAAAGCACGAGTGCTCCCGTGGGCATTCCGCTTCCTCATGCAGCGACGTTCCAGTCGTAAGAGAGGCCTGAAAATATGCTAGAGATGACAATTGCAAGGCTGTATGAGTTTACCATCATTCTTTATGCCTTGAGTGTACTGCTATATTTCATTGATTATCTTCATAATAACCGGAAGGCCAATAAAACGGCCTTCTGGTTACTTGCAATTGTTTGGGTGCTGCAAACAATTTTTTTATTTCTGCGCATGATTGATACGGGAAGGTTTCCGATTCTCACCATCTATGAGGGAATGTACTTCTACACGTGGGTACTCATTACTTTCTCCCTTATTATCAACCGGATACTACGGGTCGACTTTATCGTATTCTTTACTAACGTAATAGGGTTCCTTGTCATGGCACTACATACCTTCACCCCTATTCAGCACGAATCACAGGTGGTGGCACAGGCTCTTGTTTCGGAGCTTTTAATCATTCATATCACGATGGCCATTCTTTCCTATGGTGCATTCTCGCTATCCTTTGTCTTTTCGCTTCTCTACATCCTGCAGTACAATCTGTTAAAGCGGAAAAAGTGGGGAAAACGGCTCCTGCGAATACAGGATCTGTCCAAGCTTGACCAAATGTCCTATGTATTGAATGTCATCGGTGTCCCTATGTTGCTTCTATCCTTGATCTTAGGGAGCATCTGGGCCTCCGTGAAGCTTTCCGAGTTTGTGTGGTACGATGCAAAGGTGCTTGGTTCCTTCCTTGTCATTGCAGGATACAGCTATTATTTTTATCAGCGTTTGGCAAAGGGGATAACAGGCAAGGCTATTGCTAACTGGAATATAGTAGCTTTTTTGGTGATACTGATAAATTTTTTCCTGTTAAGCAGACTATCAAATTTCCATTTTTGGATTCTATAGAGAACCCGATATAGGGTAAGGAGGATATATGAGAAAAATCATTGTAGGATCAAGAAGAAGCAAGCTAGCGTTAACACAAACGAATTGGGTGATCGACCAGCTGAAAAGCCTTGGTGCACCGTTTGATTTCGAAGTGAAGGAAATTGTGACCAAAGGGGATCAGATCCTTGACGTCACCTTATCCAAAGTTGGGGGCAAAGGCCTTTTTGTAAAAGAGATTGAACAGGCGATGCTTGATTGTGAGATCGATATGGCGGTCCACAGTATGAAAGATATGCCGGCGGTTCTTCCGGAAGGACTGACAATCGGTTGTATTCCTTTCCGCGAGGATCATAGGGACGCGTTCATCTCCAAAGACCATGTTAAATTAGAAGATTTACCTAGCGGATCGATTGTCGGTACGAGCAGTCTTCGCCGTGGAGCGCAGCTTTTGGCAAAGCGCCCAGATCTTGAAATCAAATGGATCCGTGGAAACATTGATACCCGTCTGGCGAAACTTCAGAATGAGGATTATGATGCGATTATCTTAGCGGCGGCTGGACTTGCCCGTATGGGATGGTCAAAGGATGTAGTGACAGAATTCCTCGATGAAGACCTTTGCTTGCCGGCAGTCGGCCAAGGTGCCCTATCCATCGAGTGTCGCGAAAATGATCATGAATTACTGGAAACGTTAAAGCTCTTCACCGATTCCGTAACAGAAAAAGCTGTCGTGGCAGAGCGGGCATTTCTTCATAAAATGGAAGGCGGATGCCAGGTGCCGATCGCAGGCTTTGCTTCTGTAAGCCAGGAAGACATGGTCACTCTTACTGTACTGGTTGGAGCTCCTGATGGATCTGTCCTTTACAAAGAAAGAATTACAGGTACAGATCCCGTCAAAGTCGGTCTTGAAGCAGCACAAAGCTTAACAGACCAGGGTGGAAAAATGCTGATTGATCAGGTAAAAAAGGAGCTTGATCAATAATGGACCGTACTTTGCCTTTAACCGATAAACGCATTCTTATTACAAGAAGCAAGGAACAGGCATCGTACTTTTCCAAGCAAGTGCAGAAACTCGGAGGGACCCCATTGGAAGTCCCTCTTATTCAATTTTCATTGCCGGACAATAAAGAGGAGGTTTCAGCAGAGCTTGAAGACGCAGCCGCTCAATATGATTGGCTTGTGTTTACAAGTGTGAATGGCGTGAAGCACTTTTTTGAATTACATACTGAACCGTTAACGAATAAAATAGCTGCTGTCGGGTCGAAAACGAAGGAAGCATTAGCGGAGCGAGGATATGAGACAAAACTTGTTCCATCCTCCTATTCGGCTGAGAATCTGATAAATGAGATTTCACATAGGCTGGATCCGGAACGGGATACGCTTGCATTAATCCAAGGAAACCTCGCCCGGCCTGTATTGCGTGAAGAACTTCTCCGTTTAGGGTACAATGTTAAACAGATAACCGTGTATGAAAATAAACCGATATCCCTTACAAAAGAGGATAGAGAGGCTGTTGTGCAGCAGAGCCTGGATCTTATTACTTTTACAAGTCCTTCAACGGTTCACAATTTTAAAAAGGCATTTGGTTTGCCTGACGTCCCTGTAGCAGTGATTGGACCGATCACAGAACAAGCAGCGGTACAAGCCGGCTTCACAGTGGCGGTGAGTCCGGAAGTATACACCATGGATGGATTATTGAAAGAAATCATCACTTATTTTCAAAGGGAGGATACGTAAATGAAAGACTTACAATTTGCTCGTCATCGTCGTTTAAGAAGCTCGGATAATATGAGAGCGCTGGTAAGGGAAACCCACCTTAATAAAGAGGACTTGATTTATCCCATTTTTGTCGTGGAAGGGGAAAATATCAAAAAAGAAGTACCATCCATGCCTGGCGTCTATCATCTTTCCTTGGACCTGCTGAATGCGGAGATGGCGGAAGTTACGGATTTAGGCATAAAATCCGTGATTGTGTTTGGCGTCCCCAATGAAAAGGACGAAGTGGGAAAACAGGCCTATCATGATCATGGAATCGTGCAAAAGGCGATTGCGCAGATAAAGGAAAGCTTTTCAGATCTAGTTATCATCGCGGATACATGTTTGTGCCAATTCACAAGTCACGGTCATTGTGGAATTGTGGAGGAAGGCCAAGTGCTGAACGATCCTACGTTGGATCTTTTGGCACGTACAGCTGTCAGCCAAGCAAGAGCAGGAGCGGACATCATTGCGCCATCCAATATGATGGACGGATTTGTTGCGGCTATCCGACATGGACTGGATGAGAACGGCTTTGAACATATTCCGGTCATGTCCTATGCGGTTAAATATTCTTCTGCATTCTACGGACCATTCCGTGATGCAGCTCACAGCTCCCCTCAATTCGGAGACCGCAAAACCTATCAGATGGATCCTGCCAACCGTCAAGAGGCACTGCGTGAAGCGGAATCCGATATTATGGAAGGTGCAGACTTCCTGATTGTGAAGCCCGCTCTATCCTACTTGGATATCATCCGTGATGTGAAAAACAACTTCAATGTGCCTGTTGTGGCCTACAACGTAAGTGGAGAATACTCCATGATCAAGGCAGCGGCCCAAAACGGATGGATCAATGAAAAAGAGATCGTGATGGAGATGCTCGTAAGCATGAAGCGTGCTGGTGTGGATCTGATCATCACCTACTTCTCCAAAGATGTTGCACGCTGGTTGAACGAAAATTAAAGGATAGAGGAAAGCGGTTCTTCGTGTAGGAACCGCTTCCGAATAAAAATAGAACAATCCATTCGATAGAAAGAAAGGATGACGAAAAATGAGAAGCTATGAAAAGTCAAAGCAAGCATTCCAAGAAGCGGTAAAATTAATGCCAGGTGGGGTAAATAGCCCGGTACGTGCATTCAAGTCCGTTAATATGGACCCGATCTTCATGGAGCGAGGCAAAGGCTCCAAAATTTATGATGTAGATGGAAACGAATACATAGACTACGTCCTTTCCTGGGGCCCGCTTATCCACGGACACTCCAACGACAGAGTAGTGGAATCTATCAAAAAAGTAACCGAGTCCGGTACAAGCTTCGGTGCGCCGACCCTAATTGAAAATGAGCTGGCAAAGCTTGTCATCGATCGCGTGCCATCCATTGAAGTGGTTCGTATGGTTAGCTCAGGTACAGAAGCGACGATGAGTGCCCTGCGTTTGGCGCGCGGTTTTACAGGCCGGAATAAAATCGTGAAATTCGAAGGCTGCTATCATGGCCATGGAGATTCACTATTGATCAAAGCCGGATCTGGAGTGGCGACACTTGGGTTGCCTGACAGTCCTGGTGTACCGGATGGTGTTGCTATGAACACCATCACGGTTCCTTACAATGATCTTGAAAGCATCAAGTATGCATTCGAGCAGTTCGGCGAAGACATCGCTGCCATCATCGTAGAGCCTGTTGCAGGTAATATGGGTGTGGTACCTCCACAGCCAGGATTTTTGGAAGGATTGCGTGAAGTAACCGAGAAAAATGGTTCCTTGCTGATCTTTGATGAAGTAATGACCGGATTCCGTGTCGACTACCATTGTGCACAAGGATACTATGGCGTAACGCCTGATTTGACCTGTCTTGGAAAAGTAATCGGTGGTGGTCTTCCGGTTGGTGCTTACGGCGGGAAAGCCGAAATCATGGCCCGAGTGGCTCCGAGCGGTCCTATCTATCAGGCAGGTACACTTTCCGGTAACCCGCTCGCAATGACTGCAGGCTATGAAACCTTGGCACAGCTGACACCTGAAACATATAAAGAGTTTGCCAAAAAGGCGGACAAATTGGAGGACGGCATCCTTGCACTCTCCAAGCAATACGATGTTCCTTTGACAGTCAACCGTGCTGGTTCGATGATCGGCTTCTTCTTCACGAACGAAGAAGTAACCAACTATGAAAAAGCGAAAACATCCAACCTGGATTACTTTGCGGCGTTTTACCGTGAAATGGCGGATAACGGTGTATTTCTTCCGCCATCCCAATTCGAGGGTCTATTCCTATCCACTGCACATAGTGATGCGGATATCGAAAAAACACTTGAAGCGATTGAAAAGTCTTTTGCAGCTATAAAGAAATAAAGTAAGGTAGGAAACCCGTCTCCGTGGTAGGAGGCGGGTTTTTTTGTGAGTTTATGGGAGTGTGAAGGTAAATGCAAGTAGCGTGAGGATAGGAGGCAGAAGCGTTAGAATAAACGAGAGTTGCGTGAGGATAATTCGCAGATACGTGAGAATAGGAGCATGATGCGTGAGGATAGCGGAAGAAGAGAGATCAAAAATGCTGGATTTGCCCTTGAAATTCAATAGGATGCAGCAAGAATCGCGTCATGACAATAAAATGTGAACATACTATACAGGTTCGATACTGTATTTTCATCGAACAAGAATAAGTTTTCCTCTCTCCCCCCACATCACCAAAAACTTATCATATTCCGTCATTTCCTCACATACACCTTTATTGATATAGTAAATTTTTTTTAGGTGTGAAAGGAGGAACCCCTTTGTCTTCAGAACAACAATCGTGCTTGCGGTTTTCAGTAGAAGAGTCTGTATGGTTTCAAAAGGGACAGGAAGTAGCAGAGCTCATCTCCATCGCGTTGGATCCAGATATTCAAATTCATGAACAGGACCAATATGTTTCCATCAGGGGAGCTTTATTATTATCAGGAGAGTATCATGCTTTTATGAATGAGGAGGAAGAGGAGGATTATCGTCCTTTTACTCAGGCAAGAGTGGTGCAGGAGGTGGAAGAGCGGGAGGATGGTGTTTGCGCGTTGAAGCATCGTTTTCCGGTGGACATCACCATCCCGAAGAACCGGATTCAAAGCCTTGATGAGATTTATGTGTCGATTGAATCCTTTGACTACAGTGTGCCTGCTCGCGGCTGCCTGCAGCTGGATGCAGAGCTCTCCATTTCCGGGATCTATGGACATCAGCAAAGTGCACCAGTAGTGGAGGAGTTTGAGCAAGAGGAGGAAGAAGAGGAGAATGCTTTTGAAACGGAGGAACAGCCGGAGTTAGAACCGATGTACCGAAGTGCTCGTTCTGAATTTGATGCTGATAAAGAAGACTTCCACTATGATGCAGAAGACGATGATGATGATGATGATGAGGAAGAAATACTCAATCAGGATGAAGTCAATGCAAATACGCAATACAGCTACAATGATTCAGGGGAATATGAGCCTTTTGAAGTGGAGGCAAGAAAGAGTGCTGTAATCGATGAATTGGACTTTGATGCAGACACCTCCTATTATCAGGCGGATAAGGTCTATACGGAAGATCCGTTCTCGCCGATTTATGCACTTCAGTCTTCTAAACAAGAAGTGGAAGCGGAAGAGGAGGATCCTCAGAATCTTGCATCCTTCTTCGAAAAAAGAAAGCAAAAAGAGGAAGTCGTGGAACAGGCTTATCACGAGGAAGAAACAGAGGCGCGTGATGAGAACTCCCTTTCCTTGACGAAGATTTTTGCAGAAGAGGATGGAGAAGAGTTTACGAGGTTGAAAATATGCATTGTACAGCAAGGGGAGTCCATTGACCATATTGCGGAAAGATATGACGTGACCATCCAGCAGCTTATCCGCATCAACCGTCTGTCCACGGAGGACAATGTAAATGAAGGCCAATTATTATACATCCCTGCGAAAGCAAAAGCAAAATCCTAGTCGATTAACATAAAACTTTTAAAAGTAGTGAGGGAGGGGGGACCTTTCTCACTTCTTTTGTAGTGCAAGTTCAAAAAGGAGGATAAAAAGAGCAAAGAAGTTCGAGGATGCGAAGGCTCGAGCACCGCAGCGTATGATTTGTATACGAGAGGAGCGGAGAGGCAAGCAGACGAAGAAATTCTATAGCTTTTTACCGGACTTTTTGAACATCCTTTTTTAGAGATTACTAACCTCAAAAGGAAAGAGAGTAATGTCATGATGACTCAAGTTTATAATCTCGATGAGCTGTTAAATCAATACGGGGTCACGGCGGAATTTGTGGAAAAACATGGCGAGGTCTGGAGGGTTGCTACCAAGAACGGCACATTTGCCCTGAAGAAAATCAGAAAAGAGCATGCCTACCCACTGTTCATGAATATCCATTCGCTGTACAGTCGTGGAATAAAGACGATCGTACCAATCTATCAGACGAAACAGGGCTATTACTTTATAGAAAATTACTCGGATGCCTACTATTTGATGCCATGGATCGAGGATCAGGAAGAGAGGGAACTGGATTTCAAGGACAGTCTCATGTTCAAGGAGCTTTCCAAGCTGCATAGCATGACGGTGAAGGAAAAGGAATATGAGGAAGAGCAGATAACCGCCTTCTATGACCGGCTATCAGGGGAATGGACGAAAGAGCAGGAAGAGCTGGAGAAGTTTGTGGATGAATGCGAAAAAAAGACTTATATGTCACCATTTGAACTGATGGCATGCACCTATGCACATGAGATCTCCCTGGCCCAAAAGTTCTCCCTGCAAAAGCTGGAAGGCTGGCAGGAGGAAATCAAAGAAACGAAAAAGCATCGGGTATCCATGAATCATGGCAAGGTTTCTTTTCATCATTTTGTAAAAGATACAGAAGGCAGAGGCTATTTTATCAGCTGGGAACGGGCGAAGCATGGTCCTCCTGCCAATGACCTCATCTCCTTTTATCAGCGGTATTTGCGCACCTACCCGGTATATTGCGATGACTGCATCGACTGGTTCTATGAATATCAGAAAGGCTTCAGTCTACAGGACCATGAAAAGAATCTGACCTTAAGCTATCTTTCCCATCCGAAAACGTTCATGCAAACCATCCAACATTTCCAGCAGCCGAGAACCCAACAAAGAAAACCAGTATCTGAAAGGGAGCTGGTCAAAAGACTGCAAGGCAGCTATTGGATGGCAAAAAATATTGAGTATGTAGCAGGAAGGATCAATCAGATCGAAGAGCAGAAAAAAAATCAAGAGGCCCACACCGGATAAGAGGTGGGGCCTTCTTTTACTTAGGCTCTTTTCACAAAGTTTGATGCTTATGTCCGTAAAAAATAGCTTTTGGATTTTTTACAGCAATTCTCACTTTAAAATTCAAAGAGAAAATAAAACTATTACACGGGAAAAGCACGAATGCAAGTAATATTACGTTTTTGAGTTAGATACGTAAAAAGGAACAATGTATGCGAAAACAGCCTTTATTTATCTATCGCTTTTTTCAGAAGAGAACCTGTCAGCACGGAGAGATTGGTAGTGGTAGCATTAATCTCTTTGAATGCCGTAACGATGCTATCAAGATCCTCTTTGTTTTTGTTGAAGCGGTCCACATAGTTGTCCATTTCCATTTTGACTGTAATAAGTCCGCCCTTTACCTGCTGGATGTTCTGCTGGGACTGCCCGGTAACTTTATGCATGGAGTCCATGAGGGTGGTCACATTCGAGATCTGCTGGTCACTCTTGTCGATGAGCACCTTGATCTTGCTGCTCAAATCCTTTGAGCTTTCCGCAAGCTTTCGAACCTCGCTTGCCACTACGGCAAACCCTCTTCCTTCCTCGCCGGCACGAGCCGCTTCTATCGATGCATTCAAAGCAAGGAGATTGGTCTGATCAGCGATATTGTCTATCCCCTGAGTCATGGTGATGATCTCTTCAGACACGTTTTTCAAGATATGCATTTCTTCTAAGGATTGGGTGACCTCACGCATGACCTCACCGAAATTACCAACCATCTTTTCCATCTGTTTTTCATTTTCATGGGTCAGATTCAGCAGGTTCTTGCTGCTTCTTTGGGTCAGATCCGTTTCCTTAAGAACGGTTTCGGCTTTTAACGTGACCTTCTGAATCGTCTCCTCTGTGTCGCTCACTGTACTTGCCACTTCTTCACTCATTTTTGTCAGCTCAGTTTGAAGTGTGCGATTGTCCTCATTCGCCTGCTCGAGCAAGTCGATCCTGACATGGATATATTCCTCAACGACAAGCTGGGAATCGAGATTCGTAATATGTGTAAGAGCAGTAAGGATGGTCACCAGTTTTTCAGGAGAGTCCTGGAACCACTCGACCACCTTTGGAAGCAGAAGTGTCTGGATCGCTGAGTAGGTTGCTAAAAACCAGGTCACAGGAAGGTGGACACCGTTATGGGTTTGTCCGATTCTCTTTCTCATTTTGAAAAATTCCTCATCAAGCTCTCCACTTAACAAGCTCTGAAAATAGTGGCGGAATACAGCTTCCAATCTTTCTTTACTTGAATTGTTGGATGCAACACGTTTCAATGGCGGCTGTTTATATAAATGCTCGAGCACCTGGCGAAGTACGTCATCAAGAATGGAAAAGACTGCAGGCTTCGCATCCTTAAGTGCTTGAAGATGTTCTCTGGTAAATCCCATATAATAAAGGCGGCTGGAAAGGTCCTCATCGGAGAGGCGAACTACTGACTGGCTGGAGGGAAATTGCATGTTTGCCGAATAGGGTGGCGTTTTCTGTTTTTGCAAAAATGATAGCATGGTATTCTCCTTCGAATAGAAAATGGTAAAAAATTCTTATCTTTATGTATAATTATGGCGGTTCTTAGGGAAATATGCTACATAGAATATGCTGATATCAGAAAAAAGAGACGATTGGAAACAAGGTCCAACGTCTCGCTTGGTTTTTTAGATCCATTCCAGGTGAAAACATATGGCTATGACAATGCAGATCGCCAGTATTAACACATCAAAAGTAGTTGGGAGAAAAATGGTCCGTATACCTTGGAAAATGCAAATTGGTATAATGAATTGCGCACAGACAGCTCTGACCTGTCTTAACCAGGGCGGCAAGGAATATGGATTATATTTTCGCATGGGTGTACCTCCTCTTATGATGAAGCTGACCAATACTCACTATATAATCAACTTATGATTTATGGCGAAAATTAGTGCCCAATTTCGCACAATTATTTTCTTTTGTGAATATCTTAATAAAAAGTTGGAGAAGCTTATTGACTATTAGATGATTTATTTTGTAACATAGAAGGACAATAAAATTATATGAAATACAGTGACAGGGAAGAGTACGGAACTCGACTCCTTTAGAGAGAGAAACCATCTGCTGAAAGGTTTCTTAGGAAGGTCAGTCTGGAAGGTCGCCCTCGAGTAGTTTCAATGAAATGTCAGTAGTTGAAACCGGTGAAGAGCCGTTAACAAGCTTTGAGTGTACAGGGGATAGTCTATCTATATCCTGTAAAAAAAGGTGGTACCGCGAAACTTAACTCCTTTCGTCCTTTTATTTGGATGAGGGGAGTTTTTTATTTTTTATTTTTAATAAATAATGAGGAGGAACGAAGATGGAAATGAAAGAAGTTAATCTTCCGACTAAATACGATCCACAAGCAATTGAAAAAAACCGTTATCAATATTGGCTGGATGGCCGTTTCTTTGAAGCGACCAATGACCAGGATAAAACGCCTTACACGGTAGTTATCCCACCGCCAAACGTTACAGGTAGACTGCACCTTGGGCATGCATGGGACACGACACTACAGGATATCGTGACACGCATGAAGCGCATGCAGGGCTTTGACGTATTGTGGCTGCCTGGTATGGACCACGCCGGTATCGCCACACAGGCTAAGGTAGAGGAAAAGCTTCGCAGCCAAGGCATCTCCCGTTATGACCTGGGCCGCGAGAAGTTCGTGGAAGAAACATGGAAATGGAAAGAAGAATATGCCGACCACATCCGCCAGCAATGGTCAAAACTGGGTCTTGGACTTGACTATAGCCGTGAGCGATTCACGCTGGATGAAGGCTTATCAAAAGCGGTTCGTGAAGTATTCGTAACACTTTACAAAAAGGGCTTGATCTACCGCGGCGAATATATCATCAACTGGGATCCTGCAACGAAGACGGCATTATCCGATATCGAGGTTATTCACCAGGACGTTCAGGGTGCCTTCTATCATATGAGATATCCTCTGACTGATGGCTCCGGACATATTGAAATCGCGACAACCCGTCCTGAAACGATGCTTGGGGATACTGCAGTAGCGGTTCACCCTGAAGACGAGCGCTACAAACACCTGATTGGCAAAAACGTCACATTGCCGATTACAGGCCGTGAGATTCCGATCGTTGCTGATGATTATGTAGACATGGAATTCGGTAGTGGTGCGGTGAAAATCACTCCAGCCCATGACCCGAATGACTTTGAAATCGGGAACCGCCATAATCTTGAGCGAATCCTTGTAATGAATGAAGATGGAAGCATGAATGACAAGGCTGGAAAATACGCACGCTTGGACCGCTTCGAATGCCGTAAGCAGCTTGTAAAAGACCTTCAAGAGGAAGGCGTTCTTTTCAAAATTGAAGAGCATATGCACTCCGTTGGACATAGTGAGAGAAGTGGAGCGGTTGTCGAGCCATACCTTTCCACTCAATGGTTCGTTAAAATGCAGCCGCTTGCTGATAAAGCGATCGATCTTCAAAATCAGGAGGACAAAGTAAACTTTGTACCGAATCGTTTTGAAAACACATACCTGCGCTGGATGGAGAATATCCGTGACTGGTGCATCTCCCGTCAACTATGGTGGGGCCACAGGATCCCTGCCTGGTACCATAAAGAGACTGGCGAAGTGCATGTAGACCACGAGCCGCCGGCAGACATCGAAAATTGGGAACAGGATACAGATGTATTGGATACATGGTTCAGTTCCGCACTATGGCCTTTCTCCACAATGGGCTGGCCGGAAACGGAATCACCGGACTATCAACGCTTCTACCCGACAGATGTATTGGTGACAGGTTATGACATCATCTTCTTCTGGGTATCCCGAATGATTTTCCAAGGATTGGAGTTTACCGGCGAACGTCCATTTAAGGATGTACTCATCCATGGACTTGTCCGTGACGAGCAGGGACGCAAGATGAGTAAATCCCTTGGCAATGGTGTCGATCCGATGGATGTTATCGAAAAGTACGGAGCGGATTCACTTCGCTACTTCCTATCTACTGGTAGCTCACCAGGTCAGGATCTTCGCTTCAGCTTCGAAAAAGTGGAGTCCACTTGGAACTTTGCCAATAAGATCTGGAACGCGTCCCGTTTTGCCTTGATGAACATGGGAGATATGAAGTTTGAAGATATCGACTTGAGCGGAGAAAAATCAGTTGCGGACAAATGGATCCTTACCCGCTTGAACGAAACGATTGAAACAGTGACAAAGCTTGCAGATAAATATGAATTCGGTGAAGTGGGCCGTGCCCTTTATAACTTCATCTGGGATGACTTCTGTGACTGGTATATCGAAATGGCGAAGCTTCCCCTTTATGGCGAAGACGAAGAGGCAAAGAAGACAACTCGTTCTATCTTGGCTTACGTGCTCGATAACACGATGCGCCTGTTACATCCATTCATGCCATTCATCACAGAGGAGATCTGGCAGCAGCTTCCTCACGAAGGTGAATCCATTACGGTTGCAAAATGGCCGGAGGTTCGCACGGATTTGACAGACAAGGAAGCGGCAGCGGATATGCGCCTGCTTGTTGATATCATCCGAAGCGTTCGTAATGTACGTGCCGAAGTGAACACCCCGATGAGCAAACAAGTTAAACTGCTAGTAAAAGCGAAAACAGAAGAAATTGCAGGCAAGCTGGAACAGAACCGTTCCTACTTGGAGCGCTTCTGTAACCCAAGTGAACTGACAATCGGTACGAACGTTTCCTTGGACGAAAAAGCAATGACAGCAGTTGTAACTGGAGCAGAACTAATTCTTCCTTTACAGGGCCTCATCAACATCGAAGAAGAAATCGCCCGTCTCCAAAAAGAGCTTGCGAAGCTTGATAAAGAAGTGGAACGGGTACAGAAGAAGCTTTCCAACCAAGGCTTCATCGCGAAGGCTCCAGAGAGCGTGATTGAAGAGGAGAAAGCGAAAGAAAAGGATTATGTGGAAAAACGAGAGGCTGTTCAGGCTCGCATTGACGAACTGAAGGGCTAAGAATGAAAAAAGTGAAGGCGAATCCGTATCGGGTTCGTCTTTCCTTTAGAAATAAACCGCCAGAAAGGAACGGAATGATGATACATACATATGAAGAAGCTCTAGATTGGGTCCATTCGCGATTGCGTTTTGGAATCAAGCCCGGCATAAAAAGAATGGAATGGATGATGGAAAAGCTCAGTCATCCCGAACGAAAATTCAAGACGATACATGTTGCAGGTACAAATGGCAAAGGCTCCACGGTAACCTATATTCGTCATATTCTTCAAGAGGCAGGCTACAGGGTAGGTACTTTCACCTCTCCATATATCGAACAATTCAATGAAAGAATCAGTGTGGATGGGATACCATTTTCAAACGAAGACCTGGTGAAGCTTGTAAATCTCGTCAAGCCTCTGGCAGATGAACTGGAAAACCATGAACTTGGAAGTCCCACCGAATTCGAAGTGATTACAGCGATGAGCTTCTACTATTTCAGGCATATGGCAGACGTGGACATAGCCGTGTATGAAACAGGTCTTGGGGGTAGATTCGATTCAACAAACATCATCACCCCGCTCGTATCCGTCATCACCAACATCGGCCATGATCATCAGGCGATCCTTGGGGACAGCCTTTCCGAAATTGCTTTTGAAAAAGCCGGTATCATCAAACATGGCGTCCCAGTGATAACAGCAGTTTCCCAGGAAGAAGCTAGAAGAGTTATTGGGGAAGTTGCAAAAGAGAAAAAAGCTCGTCTGTATCAGCTATCGCAAGAGTTGAAAATCAGCAACTATGAAGCAACCGTACAAGGGGAAAGCTTTTCACTTTCCACTCCTTTTGGAAACATGGAAAACCTCAAGATTTCCATGAAAGGACGGCATCAGGTGGATAATGCTTCACTTGCAGTCATGGCATGTGTGTACGTGAAAAACTACTATTCCTTCTTTATCGAAGGGGAGCATATCCGGAAGGGATTGGAAAAGGCGTTCTGGGCTGGAAGAATGGAAGAGATCTCTCAGGACCCACCTGTGGTTCTGGATGGAGCACACAATAAAGAAGGAATTGAAAAGCTCGCTGAAACGGTCAGGGATCGATACAAGGAAAAAAATGTTCATATCGTGTTCACCGCATTATCCGACAAACCATTGGATGAAATGATCAGCCTGTTGGATGAAGTCGCCGATACCATCACCTTTACCTCCTTTGATTTCTCGCGGGCAGCGGATGCGGAGTTTCTATGTGGAAAAAGTAAACACCCCCGAAAAAGAGCGGTAGAACCGTGGAAGAGTACCTTGCAATCCATCCTTTCTGACCTTGGAAAGGACGATTTGCTGCTCATTACGGGCTCCCTATATTTTATTTCAGAAGTAAGGACTTATTTCACAGAAAACGGGAAATGAAATAAAGGGAGAATTATCCTATTTTTGTTGTGACAAAGTTTAGAAAATTTGATAAAATTACGTTATTGCATTATTTCGTTGAAGAAATTAGTAGGAAGGGGGGGTAAGCATGGCACCTCATGCAATAAGTGGGACTATGAAAGCAGCGATTTGGACATGCTTCTTTTTGATATTTCCTTTGAGCCTTTGGGTAGGCTATCAGATTTCTCCTATAGCTATAGAGGAATTGCCCTTGCTTCATCTTGTAGGGTTTGCGATATTGCTGATCATACTTGCCCTTATCCCGATCGTTGTGGGCGATGTTCCGCTGTTCCTGACTCAGGGGGTATCCCTTGCAATCCTGCTATCATTTGGCCTTTTTGCTGAAATGGTCCTTACCCTCATTTCCGTCATAGCGCTGATGCTAAAAATAAGAGTGAGCAAGGACAACCTACTTAGAATACCTATCAATCTATTAATGTTTTCCACGATTTCATTAATTTGCGGTTTTGTGTATTATGCACTTGGAGGAGGACATGGGGACACAAGACTTCTGCAGCCAGGTGTAATCGTACCTATCCTTTTCCATGAACTGATGTATTTCACGCTGAACTCCATTGCCTTGTATATGATACAAGTGTCCATCTATAAACGAAAAAGCAGATTTATCACTCCTGATACTAAGTGGGAAGCGGTAACCAGTATTATTGTATTGCCGGTTGGACTGATTCTATATGTGCTATATGAGCAGTTAGGTATCGTGGCGATTTTCTACGTGGGATTGCCGTTTGTCGTCTTGACATTGATACTCCAGCTCTACCATTCCAGCCAGAAGGTTAACAAATACCTCCAGCAGGCAGCAGAGGTCGGACATCAGCTGACAGAACGCCTTGATACGCAAGGGGTGCTGGATGTATTCCTGGACAAGGTCTCCACCTTGTTTCCTGTTGACTATGCAGCCATTGTTGATGTGAACGGGGAAAGCACACTGAAAATCCTCCGTGTAATCGACAATCAGGATTTTGTGGCAGTCAATACTGAAATGAATATAGATAACGAGGAACTTTTGTCCTATATATTAAAACGGGGAAAAAGCCAATGCTATCTTACTAGAAAGGAATGGAAGCATTTTTCAAACACGCATCTGCATCCTTCCCTTCAAAGTGTCATGTGCGTCCCAGTATCTCGAAATCAAAAGATTGAGGGAATCGTCGTATTGGCAAGCACCACTAAAAGGTCGTATGATAAGTCCCAGCTGATGATTGCAGATATACTCGCCTCGTACTTTGGGGTGGCAATGGAAAAGGCCCGCCACTATCAGGAGACAAAACGAAAAAGTGAACGTTGTGCCCTGACGAAACTTTATAATTACCGCTATTTTGAAAGTGTACTGGAAAAAGAGTATGCCAGCTTGGACAAAGGGGAGCTTTCCTCCTTATCACTCATTCTTCTGGACCTTGACCATTTCAAAAAGATCAATGATATATACGGCCACCAAAGCGGGAATGAAATACTGAAGCAAGTGGCAGATCGACTTGTAGGGATCGTTGGGGAAGCTGGCACTGTTGCAAGATACGGTGGAGAGGAATTTGTCATCCTGCTTCCAGATATGGACAGAGGCAAATGCTTTGAGCTTGCAGAAAGAATCAGAGTCAACCTTGCCAACAGATCCTTCGCGTTGAAGCAGCACATTCGCGATTCCCATACCGTCCAGCTAGTCAAAGTGACCGCCAGCATCGGCTTTGCGACAGCGCCGGATGATGCAGAGGATACCCTGGATCTTATCCGTCATGCAGACCGGGCAATGTATGTCGGGGCGAAGCAGGCGGGACGGAATAAGGTGGCGGAGTATAGGAAGACGTCGTAATGGAAACTCACCTCAATGGTGGGTTTTTCTTTTTCCAACAGTTATAAAATGACAAAATTAAGCAAAATCCCTAAAATAAACTATGTATCTGGCAAAAAAATGATATAATAGACATGATATGATACTATATACCTATAAAACTAAGAACCATCCTAATAACAGATAAACTTTACATAATGGCGGGATGTGGGGAGGACCAATGAAGAAATTATTAACCATCATTACTGTTGTATTGCTGATAGCAGTTGTTAGTGTTTCAACCGGTGCACAGTCCCAGTTTAACCCGAGTGAGAGTGATTTTGATTTTTCGGTTAGCCGTACTTTAGCTGAAAGCGGCATGAAAAAAGTAAATGAGGCGTTTTTCATTAACTATTCAATAAAGCCCACAGACATTGTTCCGTTAAACAACAACTCTGGTGTAAGTGGTCTTAAACCAATAGGGATAACTGATAGAGTCTTCGAGATTGGCAAGGAATATGAGTTTGACTCAACAGTTACGATCGATTTTCCAGAAACGAAAAACGGAAAACCATCTTTTCAAAATTTGATGATTTCAGGGGTTAAAGATATATATACAATTGACTCTTTGAATAACTTGCCTGACAGACTTGGACCATGGTCAGGTAGTCATGGAAATGGAAGAACCAAATGGGTGGAAGACAGTGTAGAATATTTGAAAGAAACAGGCCAGAACCTTAACTTGAGAATTCCGGTTGTTGAAATTGAAGGGAAAAAGAACAAAAGGGAATACGAGTTCAAAAGTATTGGTTTATTTGATCTTTATTTAAAAAATGGAGATGTATGGGGGAAATTCAAAGGGTATTATCTAAAGGACGGATTAATACTTCCAGATAAAATTTCATCAAATAATAACCTGATATTCTCAGAAACCTTACCGGCAGGTCTTGAAGTAGAAATTCTAGACAGCCCCAAATCAGTAACTTACCATAAAAAAAGTAATGACGAAACAGTTGTCACCATAGATTTCGGAAAACTGAATTACTCTAAAAAATCTGGCAATAAGTATACACTAGATGAAATCACATTCCGTGCGAAAGTAACTCCTAAACAAGCAGACAAGAAGTTTAATTTAACTAATTCAAATGTGGAGTATGGAAATAAAAAACTTCCTTTTCAATCAATAGGATTTGATACCTATGATGTAGGAATAACCGTTTCTCCGAGTACCCTTGACTTGACGGTTGGAAATGAAAAGGAGCTTAGCAGTTTCAATGTTCAGATTCAGGATCCATCTGGCAAAAATAAGAGCCACAAATGGCTTCTGGTCGAAGGTAGTGACATAATTAAATTAGAAGGCAACAAAGTTGTTGCCCTAAAAGCTGGGGTTGCAACCCTCTCTGTTGTGGCAGAACCTCATTCTTCCGCCCGTGCACTTGTTACTATTAAGGTAACAGATCGAGTTTATCCATTGACCGGACTTTCCTTTAAAAAGAAGAACTACCCAATCAAGGAAGGCTCATCGGTTAATATGTATGAAGAATTGGTTTTTAATCCTTCAAATGCAACGAATAAAGAAGTTACTTGGAAAAGTAGCAACGAAGAAATGATGAAGGTGGATGAAAATGGTGTTGTGACTACCCTGTCCAAAGGGCATGTCCAATTATCCGCTACTTCAAAGGATGGGAACATTGTTGCCGTAACCGACATTGTCGTCCAGTATAATCCGAAAGACGAAGATGATGAAGAATCCGATGAATATCGCTGGTAAACATAAAAAAATCCCGCTGCCAATGCAGCGGGATTTTTTATTGAATAGTAGTTTCATCCACGATGACGCGAAGTTTTTCCGATAAAGGCAGCCTCGATAATTGATCTAATAAAACGTTCGGGTCGTGGATCACCTGAAAACGGGTTTTCCTTCCGTTTTGAGCCAGTGCATCCGGAATCGACAATACTTCGTTCACTTCCTCGATATTCCCTCTGACAGCATTCACTTCTAGGGATTCTTTTGCGAAGACTCCTCCATTAATGTAGAAAAGGGATCCGACACCGTATAACTCCGCTTTTTTTTCTGTATAAAAATAAGCGTCAAGAGGGGAAACAGTATTGTTCAGAAATGAACCGGACATGATTTCTTCCAGAGAGCTGCTATTTTCATATTGATTGGTATATGAATACAAGTCATTTATCCTCGTTATGGTAATGTTATCCCTTGAAAGCAGTACCAGCTGTTTATCATCCCGTCCCTTGATATTGATATTGGAGATGAAGCTTTCCTTCCAGTTATAGATGGTACTGTCAAAGTAAACGGTATTATTGTCGGTATTATTGAACAAGACATCGTTTCCGTTTATCCTCAGATTGCCGAGAACGGTAATAGTCCCTCTATGATAGATTGGAACATTGTAGGCATTTAACTCGAGATCGCCTACAACCACGATATTCCCATTCAATGTAATCGGGTTATTGTTGATGGATGTAATGGTCAGGTCCTCGGTTACGATAATGTCATGTTCAAAAGTGATGGCCTGGTCACTGCTCATCATTTGTATGGCTTCCTTTGAAACAATCGGTTTCGAGAAATCCACTCTATCCAGCTTCAGAACGCCCAACCGGTCAATGTCCCCAGGGTTGACAGTAAAACTCAGTTCTTTATTAAGATCTTTGATAAGCTGAGCTTCATCTTGAAAATCACTCAGACCAAACTTTTTGCTTACATTCAACTGTTCATTAAATTTAAAAAGGAAAGACTGATCAAATTGCACCTCGACAAACTCTTCATTCAATCGCTGAAAAGATGGCCGGGAGTCCAGATAGAAGTAGTTCAGTAAATCATTGATGGTTTTAACATTGTTCACACTGGTTTTTTCAACAGGATCCATCGCTGGATAATTATACAGGGACAGTTCATTCTGTACAAAGACATCTCCCAGGATTCCTGGATAGTTTGTTCCTGTAAGCCTTTTGCCCAGCTTATCCTTGAAATTTGCGGAGTTCTTCACAGAGAGCTTGTTTGCAATAATGCTTCCTTTAATATTGGAAGAACCATTAAGATCCAAGTTTCCTTCCGACTCGTCCAGCCCATAGGACCCCAAGGCATAATCCAGAAAACTCGGAGCAGGGGTCAGAATAACCCGTTTCTTCACTTCTTTGCTATATGTGTCGGATTCCGCTGGTAAGGAAAATTCAAAGATTCTGGTAAAAGACTGATCTCTTTCCAGTTGATTTGGAATAAAAAGTGGAGTCTGATCTGTAACAGTTAATTCAGGGTAGTTTACCTTCAACTGATCCACTATCCCCAGCAACGAATTATTGTAGGAATCCATCGTGAGCTCATAGCTCAGCTTAACTTTTGAAGGGTCTTCCACCTCTCCTTTAAAAGTGGCAACGATGAACTCCAGCTCTTCCTTCCCTTTGTACATCGTTCCGAATGCCTCACTGCGCAGCTGTGTTCTGGAGCTTCCGTTTAAAGCCATCGTTAAAATACTTAAACCAAGTATCATAAATACAGTAGAAATAATAAGTACTAATAGAAGTGTGGACCCTTTTTGATTCATAATAATTACCTCTCTAATATCCAAATTCACTATGGAATTCCATCGGTTCCACGTAAAGGCGGTTGGATGGGGCGGAATATTCGCCGTGACTGATTTTAAAATGGGTATTGATTGTTCCTGAACTGCAAATCGTATCCCCTGTAGTGGTTTGAACAGAGTTTTGGGAACAGGTAAAGGTCATGATTGGTGTAGAGTCGTCAATCGGCTGCAGAAAAAATGTGCCATCATTTATCCTGATTTCCTCTCCGTCCTGGTATTTAAAAAGATCGTACTTTTTAATGGAGGAACCTGAGCTTTCTGCTCTTTCTTTTATATAGAATTTTCCTTGTGGTACAGCACTTGGAGAAGCGATTTTCAACAAATCACTTTCAATAGTCAAATAATCCTTGTATACTTCTGGACTTACAGTATACAGACTCAACTCTTTCTGCGTAGAAACTGATATGGCATCAGGCTCGATACTGTTTAGATCGTTTAATAACGAGGCCACCATAATATCAGCTTCATCACGCATCTGGGCTTCAATTCCGATTTTTTTATAAAGATTGATTCCCATAATGAAGGCACCATACATGGAGCTCATAATGATGCTGCTGATTGCAAGAACCGCTAATAGCTCGTAAAGTGATATACCTCTTTCATCCTTTAAAATCTTAACGAATAGATTCATGGGAAATAACTCCTTGTATCAAAACTTCCTCTCTCTTATCCTTCCAATCCACGACTACAAAGACCCTTAACAGATGATTATCCACGGATTCAGATTGGTTTGGGGGCGGATTGTTCTTCCACTGAAGAATCACATCGGAAATGGATGCTGGAAGATCGATAGCAGGATCCTTGCTTTCTATTAGATTGGCTAAACCGGAAATGTGCTGCTTGTCATTATATTTCATGATATAAACATTCACATTATTTTCATTGAAAATGGAATTGTTTATCTTGGATGCAAGGATGGAATCGCATTGGGAAGGATCTCTGAAAATGGAGATAGCCTTCCATTCTCTCCTGTCAGATGCTGTTGGGAACGGCTTAACCTGAAGATCTTCTGTTATGCTGCAATGTGTTCGATTGAGATGTATGTAGTAGGGAGAGCCATCACTTGTAGAGGATTCTAGCTGAAGGGACTTTGTAAGAAAGCCTTCCATAACCTGATAATCCTGCTTCTCCATATAATTCATGACATTGCGTGCCACCTGGGTTGCCACTGTTTTCGATTCGTTTTCTTTTACATAGGAAAGTCCGTTGGTGAAGAAGGTCATCATGCCGAGAATGATGATGGAGAAAATTGTTATGGACACTAAAACTTCAATTAAAGTAAATCCACCATTTTTTTCAATAATTTGTTTCATCTTGTAATCTCCTATTTCAAAATACCTATGTTTATTATACAATAACAATAGTCTACTTCGTTCTACAAATTTTGTAAAAATATAAAGAAAAGTGGTGTAATTTTGGGGAATTACGTTTTTGCCGTTATGGCAACGGCTTTATTGCTGCCATTATTTTTCCTTGTCAGGATGAAATTCACCTCTAAGGGGATATGGATCATCCCGCTATTATCATTTCTCATCTCCGTTTTAGGTATATTCGTGCTAAAGAGTCTAACAATCTGGCACAGCATTATTTTTATGATGTTACTTCTACTTCTTGCTGCCCTATTACTTCAAAGACAAAATCTATTCCATACAAGCTCTCCAAAAGAGGGAACAACCAGATATGCGAGATCCATTAATCCAAACAATAATATCATTGAAACGGAAAAGTACGAACCAAAAGAAATACATAGAAGAAAATTGGTATTAGAAGAACTCTCCGATCAGATAACAGAGAAGAAATGATGGGAGTTTAATGGGGGAGAAAGTATGCAAAGTTTGAAGACATTGCTTGCATTGCTTGTTTGTACAGCTTTTATTTTTACATTTTCGTTTGTCGCTAGCATGATCACGGATAATTGGCTGCCTCACAAAAGTGCATTTTCCGAGCAGACTCTTATAGCCAATGAAGAGGTAAGCAACAAGTCAAAAGACGAAGTTGTGGAAAAATTGGAAGCTGCAAAAGATGCATGGCTGACAGATGGAACCATTTTTCTGGAATGGTCCGGGGAACTTAGACCTTTTGACAAAAACCATTTTGTTTTCTATATTCCTGAATCCGTGGATAATGCGCAGGATTCCACTACCAATTCCTTAAATGTGGAATTGGAGTCAAGGATTCTTTTGGCTGAGTTAGAAGCTTTAACAAATAGTCCTGATATTTTTGCTGCATTGGATTCTGAAAGACTCTTAAATGATTTGATAGAAGTTGCAACCATGCTAAAAGGGGAAAATCAAACTTTTTCCATTGTGGATTATCTGTTGGATGATACGTTAGTGGAGAAAACATCGATTGATGCCATTCTTAAGGTGTCTGATAAAAAAGTTTTAGAAGAAATTAAGGAAGGTCTGTCAAATAAAGAAGTGTCTCTTTTGGCAGGGCAAGTCTTCTCTGTCCATGATTGGCTGCTAAAGGAAAATGTCACTTTATCGGATGAAGCTTCGAGCATCGTTGCTTCAATCATTTATCAGCTTTCCGCTTCCACTAATTTTACCGTTTTGGAAAGGCATATTTCTTCAGAGCTGCCTGAGTGGGCGGTAGCGGGTTATGAAGCGAGGATGGAAAGTGGCAAGATGGACCTGGTGATAGAGAACCCTAATAATAAAGACTTTACTGTTACTTTTTCCATCGATTCTTCTACGGTGCTTGGAACGTTGAACGGTCCGGCGTTGCCTTATGTATATAGTGTTGAAGAGGAAAACAAAGAATCCTATTCTCCGAAAACGATTGTTCAATATTCGGCAGCGCTTCTGAATAGTCAAAAGAAAGTCAAGGAGGAAGGAGAGGACGGGGTATTTGTGAAGCTTCAACGAGTTGCTAAAGATGCCTCTGGTGCGGTGGTGGAAACGGCGTTGTATAGTGAAGACTTCTATGCTCCCATTCACCGGATTGAACAGCATAGCCTGATCAGAAATACAGTTGCAACGAACCCTGGAACTGATGATGATACAAATTCAGGAACGACACCAGGGAACACCAACAATTCAGGTTCCAGCAATACTGGTGGCTCGAATACAGGCGGTACAAATACTGGTGAAACGAACACAGGTGGAACAAATACCGGCAACTCCAACACCACAGGTGGAAACACTTCAAATAACGGAGAAAACAACAACTCCGGTAACACAAATAAAAATAACAATGATGAAGATGATAATGATTCGGACAACAAGCCAGGTTCCGGTACTGCAAACTCTGGGAAATAAGAAACGAAAAGGTGAAACATATGGTGCAGACAAGAAAGAGGCTCGGGGACTTATTGGTCGAAGCCGGCATTATTACCGAAAGTCAGTTGAAAAGTGCTTTGAAGGAGAAAACGCGTGAACAGAAGCTTGGAGATGTTCTGCTCCAAAAGGGGTTCATCACCGAACAGCAGCTTATTGAAGTATTGGAATTTCAGCTGGGTATTCCGCATGTAAGTTTATTCCGCTACCCTTTTGATGAAAAGTTGATGCATATCGTGTCCAAAGAGTTTGCAAAGCGGAATATCTTAATTCCATTAAAAAAGGAACATGATCGGCTGTACGTTGCCATGTCAGACCCGATGGACTTCTTTGCCATGGATGATCTTAGGCTCTCTACCGGTTTTGAAATTGAACCTGTCATTGCTACAAAAGACGATATTTTACGATCCATCAATAAATATTATGAAACGTCCGATTCCATGGATGAGCTGTTGGAAGGCTTCGAACCGAATGTACTGGTCAAGGTGGAGGACGAGCGGATAACGGAAGAGGATTCTCCGATTGTAAGACTGGTCAATCAACTATTGCAGAATGCGGTCCAGCAGCGGGCAAGTGATATTCATATAGATCCACAGGAAACAAAGGTGGTCGTTAGATACCGTATTGATGGCGTTCTCCGGACAGAGAGGGTCTTGCCAAAGCATACCCAAAATGTGCTTATTGCACGCATCAAGATTCTCGGAAAAATGGATATCACCGAGCATCGAGTTCCACAGGACGGAAGAATTAAGACGAACGTTGACTTTCATCCAGTGGATGTACGTGTTTCTTCCCTTCCTACCGTTTTTGGCGAAAAAATCGTTATGCGGATATTGGATATGAGCAGTGCGTTAAATGATATCACTCAGCTTGGATTTAATGAAAAGAACTACGAGCGCTTTACAGACCTCATCCATAAACCGACTGGGATCATCCTTATTACCGGTCCTACAGGGTCAGGGAAATCGTCCACTCTGTATGCGGCGCTGAACCACCTCAACAGTGAAGAAGTAAACATTATTACTGTTGAGGATCCGGTGGAATACCAGTTGGAAGGCATCAATCAGATCCAGGTTAACACAAATGTTGGGATGACTTTTGCAAAAGGTCTTCGTGCCATCCTTCGTCAGGATCCGAATGTCATCATGGTCGGGGAGATACGTGACCGGGAAACCGCTGAGATTGCCATTCGTGCTTCCTTGACGGGTCACCTTGTCCTGAGTACGCTCCATACCAATGACGCAATCAGTACCATTACAAGACTGGTAGATATGAAGGTGGAGCCGTTCCTAGTAGGTTCCTCCATTAATGGTGTGCTTGCACAGCGTCTTGTAAGAAAAGTATGCCGTGACTGCGCCAAACCGGAGGATCCGACAGTAAGAGAGAAAGAGATATTTGCAAAACGCGGCCTGGAGATTGATAAGGTGATGCGTGGAAAAGGCTGTGGCACGTGCAATATGACAGGCTATAAGGGCCGTATTGCCATCCATGAACTGCTTGTCATCAATGATCAGATGAAAAAGATGATCATGAACAACGAACCAATTTCCCGATTAAGGGAGTACGCATATAAAAAGGATACCGTCTTCTTGATTGATGATGGTTTGATAAAAGTAAAAAAAGGGCTTACCACAACCGAAGAGATTCTCCGTGTTGCCCTCCAAGAGTAGGTGTAGAAAAGCATGCTGGATAAAATGAACGATTGGCTCCATGCAGCCTATGAATATAAAGCATCGGATATCCATCTGTCCGTTGGTGTTCCACCGGTTTTTCGCATAAACGGGGAGCTCAAAAGCTATGGGAAAGATATTCTCACTCCCGAGGATACCCATACAATTGCCAAACAGATGATACCTGACTTTATGTGGCAGACATTTGATGAAAAAGGGGAACTGGACTTTTCCTACAGCGTCCCAGGGATATCAAGATTCCGTGTGAACGCCTATCGCCAGAGAACGTCCGTCGCAATTGCAATACGTATCATCCCAAGCCGGGTCCCTTCTCTTGAAGAGCTTTCCCTTCCGCCTATTTTGAATAGTCTTGTAGATAAGCCACAAGGACTGATTCTTGTTACTGGTCCTACCGGAAGCGGGAAGTCGACAACACTTGCTTCCATGATTGATTACATGAACCGCACAATGAAGAAGCACATCATTACCTTGGAAGATCCAATCGAATATCTTCACAGGCATAATCAATGCATGATCGATCAGCGGGAGGTAGGATTCGATACAAAGAGCTTTGCTACAGGCCTGAGAGCATCTTTAAGACAGGATCCGGATGTTATTCTTGTAGGGGAACTTCGTGACCTGGAGACCATCCAGACTGCCATCACCGCTGCAGAAACAGGACATCTTGTATTGGGAACACTGCATACGACCAGTGCCCCATCTACCATTGACCGGATCATTGACGTATTTCCAGGACCGCAGCAGGCGCAAATCCGGATTCAGCTTGCTTCGGTGCTTGTAGCCATCGTTTCGCAAAGGCTGTTTCCGTCTTTGGACAGACAAGGCAGGAAAGTGGCGACGGAAATCCTGGTCAATACGCCGGCAGTTGCCAACCTGATCCGGAACGAGAAAATTCATCAGATTCAAAACGTGATGCAAACAAGCAGAGCCCTTGGTATGCACACCTTGGAAATGAGCATCAGGCAGCTTATTCAAAATAGTGAAATCAGCAGAGTATCAGCAGAAAGCTTTCTGCAGGAGACGGTGAATTAGATGCCCAGGTTTACCTATACAGGTCGGGATACAGCTGGGAAGAAGGATGGCTCCATCACCAGCGCATCCCGTCGCGAAGCCATTGTACAATTAAAAGAAAAGGGAATACGTGTAGTCAGGATTGAGGAGATACCGGAGTCGATTTTCACGAAGGATATCGCAATAGGTAATCCGGTAAAGCTTAGAGACTTCGTTATTTTTCTGCGCCAATTCTCTACCCTTATCCGGGCAGGCATTTCAGTTGTGGAAGCCACCAATGTTCTGGCACACCAAACATCCAGCAAGGCGCTGAAGAGGGTACTTTTTGATGTCGAAGAGGAATTGAAACAGGGTAACGCGCTCTCTGCTGCTGCCGCTAAGCATCCAAAAGTGTTCTCCACCATGTTCATCAATATGATCAAGGCTGGAGAAGCGAGCGGTGCCCTGGATGACACGCTTGACAGGCTTGCCACGCAATTTGAGAAACAGAGTGAGACGAGATCCAAAATCGTTTCGGCATTGACCTATCCGATGGTGCTTGGTGTCATTGCCATTGGGGTGGTCATCTTCCTGCTGGTAGGGGTTGTTCCTACCTTTGTCGCCATGTTCAGCGACTTTGGCGCACAACTTCCACTAATCACTCGGTTTGTGCTTGGAGCAAGTGAGTGGATGCAGTCATTCTGGTGGCTGTTCCTGTTGATGATTCTAGCAATGGTTTTAGGGGTTATGGCCTTAAAGTCAAACAAGGAAACCAAGTACTACCTGGATTACTTTGTGCTAAGATTGCCTATTTTTGGGCCATTGCTTCAAAAGGCAGTCATTGCAAGGTTTACCAGAACCCTAAGCTCATTGTTTACAAGTTCCGTGCCCATTCTACAGGCGGTAAGCATCGTGGAGAAGATTGTGGAAAATGAGGTTATTGCTAAAGTATTGGCCGAAAGCAAACTGTCCCTGGAAAAAGGGGAAAGCATGACTGGTCCAATGAAGGAGCACTGGGCTTTTCCGCCACTTGTAACACAAATGATCTCTATCGGGGAAAGTACCGGATCACTGGATACGATGCTGGATAAAATAGCAGAGTTCTATGAAAAAGAAGTCGACCATGCAACGGATAGATTAAAGAGTTTAATAGAACCATTAATGATTGTGGTGCTCGCAGTGATAGTTGGGACTATAGTCACATCCATCCTAGTTCCAATGTTCGATATTTTTAACCACATTCAGTCATAAAATGCTGTAAAATCTTATTGAATTTTGTAAGATAGTATAATAGAATTATAGTATAAATGGATTGCTACATATTTCCAAAATGGGAGGAATATTAAAGATGTTACAAAAATTCAGAAGTTTGTTAAAAAATGAAAAAGGTTTGACGTTGATCGAGCTTTTGGCCGTTGTTGTTATTTTGGGGATTATTGCTGCGATTGCTGTTCCTAGTATTGGGGCTTTGATTGATAATAGTAAAAAGGATGCACACGTTGCGAATGCTCAGCAGATGGTGAATTCAGCTCGGTTAGCTATAACAGCTAATGTAGATGTTGTTGATTCAGAAGGAAAAGTGACACTCGCAAAGTTAATAAGTGAAGATTTTATTGAAACGATTGAAGATCCAGATAATGGTTCATATGACACTACAGATTCATATGTAATAATTGAAAATGGTGAAGTTGATCAAGTGAGATTAGTAAATGATACTAGAGGTATCTTCACTGAAACTGGTGGAGTAGCTGTTTCATCATTAAATAGAGAAAGTGTTACAAAATTATCAGACGAAGAAACTGAATAATAATGTATAACATACTATTAATAATATTATTCGCCCTCCTCCTAGGCTCCTTCTACAACGTAGTCGGCCTACGAGTTCCAAAGGGCATGTCAATTGTGGCGCCGAGGTCACATTGTACAAGCTGTAAGCAGACATTGACGGGGATTGATTTGATTCCCGTCCTTTCATATGTATTTTCCAAGGGGAGATGTCGGTACTGTAAACAGGCCGTGTCTCCTATTTATCCATTATTCGAGCTTTTGACGGCTGTGCTGTTTGTCCTAGCGCCACTATTGATGGGATGGACCTACGAGCTCGTCATTGCTTGGACCCTCATTTCGATGCTGATTATCATCGTCATTACTGATATTCACTATATGCTCATTCCAAATAAAATACTGTTGTTCTTTTTCCTTTTATTCATTTTTGAAAGAATTTTCATTCCGTATCAGACCCTTCCGAATCATCTGATCGGACTGGCGGTAGGTTTTGCGATCCCGGCACTTGTTGCCATGGTTTCCAAAGGCGGTATGGGTGGAGGGGATATCAAGCTGTTTGCTGTCCTCGGGTTTGTTTTGGGGTGGAAGATGGTCATTCTCGCGTTCTTTCTCTCCTCCTTGATCGGGATGATTGCAGCCCTCACTGGAATGCTGTTTGGTAAGGTGAAAAAAGGTGTACCGTTTCCGTTTGGACCATCTATTGCAGTGGCGGCGCTCATCAGTTATTTTATAGGCGAGCAAATTTTGAAACTGTACTTTTCTCTACTCTTCTAGTAAATCAAAAAGGAGTTCTACTCTATGGAATTTTCGTTTTTACAGCCTAAACATAATAATATTATAAATATTACGTTTCGTGACCATGTTATTAGAATGGTAGAGTTGAAGAGTTTGAATCCTTTGACGGTCAAGCGGACAAGGGAGCGATTTTTGCCGCCGAACATCGTGCGTGATGGAAAAATTGTCGATGAAAATATCTTTCGTCTCATATTCGAGGAATGTGTGGAAGAATGGGGATTGAAGCGGAAGCATGTCAGATTTGTCGTTCCCGATCAGTTTGTGGTGACGAGAAAGCTTAGCATTCCTTCGAATGTGATGGATGACGAGATTATCGGCCACCTGTATCTGGAGCTCGGTTCGACCATTCACCTTCCATTTGAAGATCCAGTGTTTGACGTCCATGTTCTGCAGCGTTCCGAGAAAACGGACCTTGTCCTTTTCGCTTCACCGGAAGAAATGGTCACACAGGTGTCTTCCATTTTTGAAGAAAATAAAATGAAGCCCACTGTGGCCGATGTATCTTCTCTTTGCCTATACAGACTCTACTATGAGTTTGGACAGCGGAACGAGCATGACCATCTATTAATCATTCATTTTGATATCAGTTGCATCACGCTTAGTATTTTTATGAAGCATGTTCCTGTATTCGTCAGAACCATCGCGATTCCAACAGATATTAAGACATGGGAAGTATCTGAGACGAATACGAGAATGGAGTGGGCAGGGGATATTATTCAGTTTAACGTATTTTTGGAGGACTTCATCAAAGAAGTGGAACGGATCATGAATTTCTTCCGTTACTCCTTGAACCAAGGGACCGATGAAGTGAAGAGAGTTCTCCTATATGGGGATCATCCTAACTTCCCATTGGTATTGGCAAAGCTGAGAGAACGGATTACAGTCCCGGTTGATACATATGAGCAGGATGTCTATACACAAGATCAAGAGGTTGTTGACCCTAAGTATTATTTCCCACTCGGGTTAGCGTTAAAAGAGGTGTAGGAATGAAAACTTTAGTAGATATTAACCTATTGCCAAGAAAACAGGCGCGTAACATAACAACTCCTCTTGTATATGGGATTTGCGGTTTCTTTGTACTGTTTGTGGTTGTTCTTCTAGTAATCTTTCAGCATCTTGTCAGCCAGGATGTCGCAAGGGCTGAAAGAGGCCTTGAAAACGTCCAAGCGTTGCGTGCGGCTAAAGAAGAATCCATCCGGACACCTCAGAACTCCCCCTCCGCTCAGCGCTTGGAGAATACGGTTCAATGGGCAGAGGAATATCCGGTGGAAATGGTTCCTGTCATGCAGGAGCTAGTAAGGATGCTTCCGAACCGCGGGTTTGTACAAAGCTTCTCCTATGCTGAGAGTGGAGCATTGAATGTAACAGTCCAGTTCGATCAATCCAAAGACGCAGCCTATTACCTGTATCATCTGAACGGAAACAGCTATTTCCAGAATGTAAATCTATCAAGTGTTTCTACCGCCTCTGTTGATGAAGAGGAGGACGCTGATGTGTTGCCTCGTTATATTGCACAGTATAGTCTCGAATTTGACAAGGCTGCCATAAAGGCAGAAGAAGAGGAAGCTCCTGAAACTGAGGGGGAAGAAACCGAATCGGATGAAGAGGATACAGAAACCGGGACGGAATCGGAATCAGAGGATGGAGGCGAGGACCTATGATCATTGAACTGCAGAGAAAGCACTACATCATCTTTGCCTCTGTTGTAGCATTGCTCGTAATGGGAATCATCCTTTTCTACTATTTAAACTATGCACCGAAACAGACGATGGTGGAGCAGAAAAAGCAGGAAATTGAAATTGAGGAGCAATTGATACAAGTTCTGGATCAGCAGCAAGAATCGGCTGGAACAGGCTTGGGAAATACAATGGAACTCCAGCGTAAGATTCCTGTCACCTCCTATGTAGAACAGCTGATTCTCGAATTTGAGAAGGCGGAAGTGGTCTCCAATTCAAGAATCATGAACATGACATTTGGGGATGCGGATTTTTCAGCATCCACTACGACATTGGATGAGTATGTGGAATCAAACAGCTCTACTGACACAGAAGGCACAGCGGAACAGCAGACCGAACAAGCCTACTTGCCTGAAGGGTTAAAGAAGGTAACCGTCAATTTATCCATCGAGTCCGATAACTATGAAGATCTCACTACCTTCCTTGAGGAATTGGAAGGTTTGACGCGAATCACTCAAATCGAATCGGTTGCTTTCACTGGACTTCCCGAGTTGACTTCCATTGCACAGGAATTGACATCACTCACATATTCGGTTCAGTTATCAGCGTTTTACCATCCGGAGCTAGCGGACTTGATGGAGGATCTGCCTCCGATCTCTGCACCGGAACCGAGTAATAAGACCAATCCATTTCTCGACAATGAGTAAATTATTTCCGAGGAAACAGTCGAAAGCCCTAATGTTAGGGGATTGTGTCGGAAAACTATTAGGACAAGACGACAAAAGTCTTGTTCTTTTTTTTATGCTCTATGATAGGATGAAACAAATCAAATGCAGACATATTTTGTCAAGGTAAGTGGAGGTGGAAATATTGGACAAGAATCATTCACATGAAGTGAAAATACGAATTAACGGGAAGGAAAAATCATTTCATCATCATTCAAAAAGAAAGAAAGCGAAAAAACAATCGGACGCACCTGTGACAAGCTACCAGGATCAAGTACAAGAAGATATCCATATGGAAGAGGACGATCTGCCCCTAATTATCGTGGATGAAACGGCTGCAGCTGCAGAAAAGAAAGAGGAAGAAGAATTCGAATGGGTTCTTCCGAAAGAGCCGGTTAAGCAGGAGAAGAAGGAAACAACAGCAGGAAAAACTTCCTATATAGAAGATTTGCGTCAAATCAATAAACCAACCGGAAAGAAACCGCGTCCCCATTCCTTAGGCAAGAAGAAATTGACTCCTCCGTCCTTTTCAAAACAACTTATTGTATCCATCTTGATGGCTGTCGGTATTGGAACTTGTTTAGGCTTTCTTATTCTAGCTATCATGAATATTTCATCTGATAATAATCCATTGAATCCAACTCAGCCTGCTGCTGGATCTGTATCAGACCAACCGGATAAGAATAATACCGGCACTACTGGAAAAAGCGGCGAACAAAGTGTGACCATTCCTGCGCAAAGTGTAGCTGTCCTGCAGGGGGGAGCGTTATCCAATATGGAATCTGCAAATGCGACGATCGATACTTTCAAAAGCCAGGGATTTTCAGCTGTTGCTATTGGCACTGATACTATTTATGTTTTGGTGGGGATCGGAGAAACGGTCGAAGGAATGAAGAGTCTTGGTGCGATGGCAACCGAAAAAGGACTGGAAACCTATGCGAAGGAGTTTGCCATCCCGGAAAAAACCTTCAACTCCCTAACCGCTCAGGATGCGACAGTCCTTCAGGAAGGACAAGGGCTATATAAGGATTTGGCTGCAGCATCCTCCTTATTGCTTCAGGGAGGTTCGCTTGATAGCGCTGCAGTGGAAAAAATGAACGGACACTTTGAAAAGATCTCGGCAGTCAAAGCAGAAGAGATGACAGAAGGCCCTAAACAGTGGAAAGACCTGCTTGTTGGTGCGTATCAGCACATTCAGCAATACCAAACCTCCAAAGACACCTCGGAATTGTGGAATGCACAGCAGAAAGTATTAGAAGCAACAGCATTTCTGTACTGAAAAATGGATATTTTTTACACTTAAGAGGTTACCAAAATATTCTTTTGGAACCTCTTTTTATGTGGAAATGCATGTTTTGATTTTGGGTGGTATTTGTTTGTTGTACGGCAGTTTTTTGTGATACGATGGGTCTGTATCTCTCTTGTTTGAAAAATTTCAGGAAAAGGTGATAAAGTATGAAGCCTCTAATTTTAGCCTCAGGATCCCCCAGAAGAAAGGAGCTCCTCCAACAAGTAAAACTCTCCTTTGAAGTGAAGGTCAGCTCGGTTGAAGAGACCTTTGACCCCATGTTAAATCCAGAAGAAATTGCAATGAACCTGGCTCTTCAGAAAGCTGAAGATGTTGCCAGGAAGAATAGGGAGTCTGTCATTATCGGCGCAGATACCATAGTGGTCCATGACGGACTGGTTCTTGGAAAACCCAAAGATGTAGACGAAGCAACATACATGTTAAAGATGCTGAGTGGCAATACTCATTATGTAATCAGCGGAGTTGCGATTGTCAGTGGAAATAGGCATGTGTCATTCTTTGAAAAGACGGCGGTTACGTTTTGGGAGCTGACGGATGAAGAAATTGAATACTACATCCGCTCAGGAGAACCGATGGATAAGGCCGGAAGCTATGGTATTCAGGAAGTGGGAGCATTGTTTGTGAAAGAGATCCATGGTGATTATTTTTCTGTGGTTGGGCTGCCTTTGTCTAGAACGGTCCGTGAACTGAAGAGCTTCTTTTAGCGCAGTAGGTTGCCCTTATGCTTGTAGTATCAATAAAGCAAAGGGGGTAAAAAGAATGACAGCACCAACTACATCATTAATGATTAGAGACTTCCCGGAAGACGAGCGCCCGCGGGAACGACTGATTCAGGATGGGCCGCAAAGCCTTTCCAATCATGAACTGCTGGCGATTATGCTTCGTACAGGTTCGAAGGAAGAATCCGTCCTGCAGCTTGCGAACCGCCTGTTGACCACTTTCGAGGGATTGAGGCTGCTGAAGGATGCTTCCGTTGATGAAATGATGAGCATCAAGGGGATCGGCAGTGCCAAGGCAGTACAGATAATGGCTGCAGTGGAGCTCGGTCGGCGCATTCATCGGCTCCAGTATGAAGACCGCTATGTGATTCGATCGCCGGAGGACGCTGCTAATTATGTAATGGAAGATATGCGTTTTTTAACGCAGGAGCATTTTGTCTGTTTATACCTCAACACCAAGAATCAGGTGCTCCATCAGCAGACTATTTTCATTGGCAGTCTGAATGCCAGCATCGTACATCCCCGTGAAGTGTTCAAAGAAGCTTTTCGTCGTTCAGCTGCTTCCTTTATTTGCCTGCACAATCATCCTTCAGGAGATCCTTCGCCAAGCCGAGAGGATATAGATGTGACAAAAAGGCTCAATGAATGCGGCAAACTGATTGGAATAGAGCTTTTGGACCATTTGATCATCGGCGATCAGAAATTTATCAGTTTAAAAGAAAAAGGCTATGTGTAAGTACTATGCTTTTTTCGTATCCTACGCTATAATATTACTCATGAGTTTGGAAGGGACTTTTCTTTCCAAGCTTTATCTTCTTAAAACTACATTATCCACATGTTAATAAAATAAATGAGGGCAATTCTGTCCGCTTTTATCACTTTTAACCACCATTCAGCATTTAGTTTCAGAAAGGGAGATACACATTTATGTTTGGAACGAGAGATCTTGGTATTGACTTGGGAACAGCCAATACACTAGTTTTTATTAAAGGAAAAGGGATTGTTGTGCGTGAGCCGTCAGTCGTGGCACTTCAAACCGACACAAAGCAGATTGTTGCTGTAGGGAACGATGCGAAAAATATGATCGGCCGTACACCAGGTAATGTGGTGGCGCTTCGTCCGATGAAGGATGGAGTAATCGCTGATTATGAAACAACTGCGATTATGATGAAATATTATATTAAGCAGGCGTTGCGCAATAAGAGCGCTTTTTCACGTAAACCGTATGTGATGGTATGTGTTCCATCCGGAATCACGGCTGTTGAAGAGAGAGCGGTTATTGATGCAACTCGTCAAGCTGGTGCACGCGATGCATATCCGATTGAAGAGCCATTTGCAGCGGCAATCGGTGCCAATCTTCCTGTATGGGAGCCTACTGGTTCCATGGTAGTGGATATCGGGGGCGGAACAACAGAAGTTGCCATCATCTCCTTGGGGGGAATTGTAACAAGCCAGTCCATACGCGTTGCAGGGGATGAAATGGACGATGCCATCATTGCTTATATCCGTAAAAACTACAACCTCATGATTGGGGAAAGAACGGCTGAAGCGCTGAAGCTTGAAGTGGGATCTGCCGGTGATTCGGAATTAATCGAACCGATGGATATCCGCGGCCGTGACTTGTTGACTGGACTTCCGAAAACAGTCGAAATTTCCGCCAAAGAAGTGGAAGAAGCATTGAAAGATACAGTTACCGCAATCGTTGATTCTGTTAAAGCGACTTTGGAACGTACGCCACCTGAGCTTGCAGCAGATATCATGGACCGCGGAATTGTTTTGACAGGTGGAGGCGCGTTGCTGCGTAACCTGGATAAAGTAATCAGTGATGAAACGAAAATGCCGGTTATCATTGCTGAAAATCCATTGGATTGTGTTGCAATCGGAACAGGTAAAGCTTTGGATTATATTGACGAATTTAAGAAGAGATCAAGAGATTATCGCTAAAAAGAAGGTGTTAAGTCATGCCGCAATTTTTCCTCAATAAGAGGTTGATCATTTTGTTGGTGAGCTTAATTATTCTAGTGGCATTGATTGGTTTCTCCTTGAAAGAACGGGACCAATTGACTTGGCCTGAACAGTTTGTTAAAGACTCGACAGGCTTTGTGCAATCCATCTTCTATCGGCCCGCACATTATGTTGCGGGTTTCTTTGAGAACGTAGACTACTTGAAGAATACGTATGAGGAAAATAAACTTTTGCGTGCTAGACTAGAAGAATACGCAATGCTCGAAACAAAAGCGCACAAGCTTGAACAGGAAAACGCAGAAATAAGAGAAGTGATCGGTGAGCTGGACTCGCTCAGGGATTACGATCCACTGCCTGCTACGGTTATCGGTAGAAATCCGGATCAGTGGCGCGAGCAGATCATTTTGAATAAAGGGAAACAGGACGGTGTGGAAAAGGACATGGCTGTTATTACAGCTGGCGGCTTGATCGGTAAGGTGAAGCATGCGAATCCTTTTACTTCCTCCGTACAGCTGTTAAGCTCCCTTGACCCGAAAAACCGCATATCCGCCTATATCCAGGGAGATGAAAGCATCTTTGGATTGATTGAAGGTTATGATGATGAAAAAGGTGCACTTTTGCTGAAAAGGATCCCTCATCAGGCGGAAGTGAAAGAAGGACAGACCGTCTTGTCCTCTGGTCTTGGTGGAATCTTCCCGGAAGGCCTGATTATCGGCGAAGTGACAGAGGTCGTTCCGGATGAATATGGGCTAACTCAGATGGCCTACATAAAACCGGCAGCAAATTTCTATGATATCAGTCAAGTGATGATCGTGAAACGTACGTTAATATCCGGAGATCAAGAACCGGTGGAAGAGTCTGTTGAAGAAGAAGAAACAGAAGAGGGGGATTCTGAGTGAGGAAGTATGTCTTACCAGCCCTTATTTTCTGTTTGTTTATTTTGGAAAGCATGACGGTTGACATGTTTTTTCTGGGGAATATAAAGGCTGATTGGGTCATTGTCCCCAGGTATGTGCTGATCACCCTGATTCTTTGCACGATCTATACAGGTTCCTATATCGGGATTATTTTCGGGATGGTATTTGGACTTCTTTATGATATTGTCTATACGGAAGTGTTGGGGATATATTTATTTGCTTATCCCGTTGCCTCCTATTTTGTATCGAAGCTGATGAAGGCGTTGCAGGCTAATATTTTCATTGCTTTTTTTATGATCACATTAGCTGTTGCGGGAGTGGAGTATCTGGTGTACAGCATTCATACTCTAATCGGGACTACCGATATTCTTCATCAGAATTTCCTTGCCGGCCGACTGGTTCCGACAATGATATTTAATGCCATTTTTACGCTGATCTTCATCTTTCCATTGAAACTGTTCATGGAAAAGCTGGCATATGAACAAAAGGATGAACTCTAAGAAAGCTGTCTATTTTAGTCAGCTTTTCTTCTACATACTGATTCTAGTAATCTTTTTTTATTTTTTATGCGTATAGGAAAAAGGAAATAGAAGGGCTATGTCGAATTATATACTTGTTGAGGTGAACGTCGTGAATAGACAAAAACAACAGTATGTAACCATTAAGGGCACGAAAGAGGGCCTAACTCTGCATCTCGATGATACATGCTCGTTTCAAGAGCTTTTAGCTGAAATAGAAGCAAAATTAGCGTCGAATAGCAATCCGGATGATTCGCCTTTACTTGGTGTAAGACTAAAGGTCGGGAATCGTTTTTTAACAAATAAGCAGCAAGAGAAATTACGCAATGTCATTCGCGGTAAAAAGAATTTTATTGTCGAAGAGATTGAAAGTAATGTCATTACAAAAGAACAGGCCATACAGTGGAAAGAAGAAAATGAAATTGTCCCAGTAGCAAGAATGATTCGCTCAGGACAGGTCCTGGAAGTTAAAGGAGATCTTCTCTTGATTGGTGATGTGAACCCGGGTGGAACGGTGAAAGCGGGCGGCAATATCTTTGTATTGGGAGCCCTGCGTGGAAATGCATATGCTGGTCTTTTGGGAAATAATGAGGCTGTCATCGCTGCAAGTCTCATGAGACCGTCGCTGCTTTCCATCTTTGAAACGATAAACCGTGCCCCGGACTTAAGCGAACAGCTTGAGGGAAGCAATGAAATGGAATGCGCCTATATAGATAAGAATGACCAAATTATTATAGATCGCTTACAGTTGCTTTCGCATCTAAGACCAATGTTAACAAGGCTTGAAAGGAGAATGTAATAAGTGGGAGAGGCTATCGTAATTACGTCTGGTAAAGGTGGAGTCGGCAAAACGACAACTTCTGCAAATATAGGAACCGCTCTTGCCTTAGCAGGAAAACGTGTATGTTTAGTAGATACAGATATTGGACTCAGAAATCTGGATGTCGTAATGGGACTTGAAAACCGTATCATTTATGATTTAGTTGACGTTATTGAAGGACGTTGCAAAACACATCAAGCCTTAATCAATGATAAACGCTTTGAATGCCTGAAGCTCCTTCCAGCTGCACAAACAAGTGATAAAACAGCTGTAAAGCCGGAACAAATGAAAAAGCTTATAAACGAACTGAAGCAAGACTACGATTACATTATCATCGACTGCCCGGCAGGAATCGAGCAAGGCTTCCAAAATGCCATAGCTGGCGCAGATCGGGCAATCGTTGTCACCACACCGGAAATTTCTTCGGTACGTGATGCAGACCGCATTATCGGCCTTTTGGAAAAAGAAGAAATCGAGCCACCTAGATTAGTAGTCAACCGTATTCGTAACCATATGGTGAAAAACGGGGAAATGCTGGATGTGGATGAGATCGTCTCCATACTTGCCATTGATATTATCGGTATTGTTGCAGATGACGACAGCGTTATACGTGCTTCCAATAGTGGGGAGCCGATTGTCATGGATCCTACAAGCAAAGCATCCATCGCTTATCGTAATATCGCCCGCCGTATTCTTGGTGAGTCTGTTCCATTGCAATCCTTGGAAGAGGAAAATAAAGGTGTCATGTTTAAAATCAAGAAATTCTTTGGTGTTCGTTAATACAGGTGAGGAACCGCCCCTAACGGAAAGGGGCGGTTTCTTTTGTTTTGCGGAAGTTTTTGCTAAGATTGGTGTAAAATATATACATATCTTAAAACGAGAGCTTGGAAGGAGCAGTACTACTACATGAAAGCAAGAAAAAAGGTATTTAGGAATATATTGCTGGCACTTTTCCTATTAGGCATCCTGTTTTTTATTACGAATACCTCGATCTTCTCCGGACCTGTAGAAGAGGAGCCGCTGCTATTGGCGCATCGCGGTGTCCATCAGACGTTCAGTATGGAGGGGATCCAAAATGATACATGTACCGCTGAGCGGATATTTGAACCGGAGCATGAGTTTTTGGAGAATACGATTCCGTCGATGAGAGCTGCCTTTGAAGCAGGAGCGGATATCGTGGAACTTGATGTACAGCCTACAACCGATGGCGAGTTTGCCGTTTTTCATGACTGGACCTTGGAGTGCCGCACCGATGGGACAGGCGTGACAAGAGAGCACACGATGGCAGAACTCCGGGCGCTGGATATCGGATACGGCTATACAGCCGACGATGGCAAAACCTATCCGTTCCGTGGAAAAGGTGAAGGCCTTATGCCGACCCTTGGAGAAGTACTTCAGGCATTCCCGGATAAAGAACTGTTGATTCACATTAAGAGTGACGATCCGGAAGAGGGGAGGCTCCTAGCAAAATATCTGAAGGATTATGACTTTGTTGGGAACAGCTCGAATATCAGTGTCTACGGTGGTGATAACCCGATTGCGGCTTTGAAGGAAGAAATGCCGTTGATGCGGGTCATGTCAAAAGCAACGATGAAGAGCTGTCTGTACCCATACATTGCAATTGGCTGGACAGGCTATGTACCTGAATCCTGTGAAAACGGTCAGCTTCATATTCCTGAAAAAATCGGTCCGTTCCTCTGGGGCTGGACAGGGAAATTCTACAAGCGCATGGAAGAAGTGAATACAAGAGTCATCCTTGTTGCTGGCGATGGTGGCTTCTCTGAAGGCTTTGACAAAGTCGAGGACCTTGAACGCGTACCGGAACGATTTACCGGCTATATCTGGACCAACAGGATCGACCTGCTTGGTCCGGCGATGAAGGACTAGAAGAATTGATGAAGCAGGCAGGGATATGTTCCCGCCTGCTTCTTTTTTATTGGGATTCTGGAGCGGAATCGTCATAACCCCCAAGGACAAGTCATAAAATGGTACAAACATAATAGGGGGAAGGGTGTTTGTATGAATGATCGGTTGGATGAGATAAGAAGAAGAGCCGCGAAGAGAAAAAGGGTACGACAAACGCAGCAGACCAAGCGTAAACAGGTGTCCTCATATGTGTTGCGGGATGAGGAAAAGTACGGAAATGCAAGCTACACCTCCTATGAGAGTGGTCCAGATGGAAACAAGGAGCATCCGCTTTTCAATAAAGAGCTCTTTCTATTTAAGATTTTAGCCTCTGCCATACTTGTGCTGGTTGTGGGAATCATGTTCCAGAATCAGTCTGCTGCCCTTGAGAAGCCTCGGGAGTTCGTGACAAGTACCATGAAGCAAAGTTTTCAGTTTACCGCCTTCTCCTCCTGGTATGAAGAGCAGTTCGGCAAGTCATTGGCGTTGTTGCCAATACCTCAGGACACAGAAAAGATACAGGGCAGTGAGGATTTCGTGATGCCAGCCTCCGGAAAAGTGTATGAAAGCTTTGAGGCTAATGGACAAGGAGTCATGGTCGAGACGATGGCACATTCCGATGTGGAGGCGATGGATGGAGGGCATGTAACTTTTGTCGGAAAGAAGGATGACACAGGAAAAACTGTCATCATTCAGCATGAAGATGACACGTACACATGGTATGGGCAGCTTGGGGAAGTGGAAGTGAAGTTGTTCGATTTTGTGAAAACCGGACAGGTTATTGGCAGAACGACAACACTTGAGGATGGCTCGAAGGGAATGTTCTATTTTGCGATTCAAAAAGGCAATGATTTTATCGATCCCATGCAGGTGATATCATTTGAATAATAAATGGCTCAGGCTATTTCAAAAAATCCATATACATCCGATTTTCTGGCTGATGATCGGCCTTGCCATCCTGACGGCAAATTTCTGGGAACTGCTCATCCTCTTCATTATTGTATTGGTGCACGAATTGGGTCATAGCCTGGCTGCCACCTACTTTTCATGGCGGATCAAGCAGGTGTTGGTTCTTCCTTTTGGAGGGGTGGCTGAAATGGAGGAGCATGGTAACCGCCCTTTGAAGGAGGAGCTGATTGTTACACTAGCAGGGCCGTTGCAGCATGTTTGGCTCGCAGCAGGGGGCTACCTTCTTTATACAACGAATGTTCTTTCATCAGAAATGTGGGAGCTGTTCTTTTCGTTCAACCTGATGATTTTCCTGGTCAACCTTCTCCCGATCTGGCCGCTTGACGGTGGAAAGCTGATGAGCATCGCATTGAGTAAATTCTCGTCCTTTGCGACCTCCCATGAGCGGACCCTGCAATATTCTTTCGTCTTTTTGAGCATTTTTTTCCTTATATACCTGGTGATCGATCCCCTGCATCTGAATATGTGGATCATCTCCCTGTTTCTTTTTTACTCCCTTTTCTCGGAATGGAAGCAGCGGCATTTTGTATTCATCCGCTTTTTGCTGGAGAGGTATTACGGAAAGACGAATTCTGTTTCGAAAATCACACCGATTGTCGTAGATGAAACGGAAAAAATCCATCAGGTCCTGCAAAGGTTCAAGCGGGACTGCAAGCATAATATCATTGTAATGAAAGGCGATAAAAAGCAGACGCCGCTGGATGAAAATGAGCTTTTGCATGCGTATTTCAAGGAGAAGTTGACGACAATCGATATTGGGGATATCCTTTATTCATACTAAATATTGAAAGTCGAGGCTATTCCATTGACTGAGCTTATTATGAATCTTCGTGCAACGGAAAAGCGGGTTGCCGTGAAAGAGCAGGACAAAATAGTAGAGCTTCTTATTGAAAGGCCTACTACTGAACATACAGAAGGAAATATCTATATCGGTCGCGTTGTGAATGTTTTGCCCGGGATGCAGGCAGCCTTTGTCGATATTGGACAAAAGCAGCCCGGGTATCTTCACCGCGACCATTTGTGTTCCTATCAATTATCTCCGCTTTCCAAGGCGGAAAAGGAAAAGCGTGGCATCTCCCATTTCGTCCATCAGGGAGAAGCGGTCCTGGTGCAGGTGGCAAAAGAAGGCGAAGGAGCAAAAGGCCCAAAATTGACGGGGCTTATTGAATTTCCGGGAGTACATATTGTCTATCAGCCATTTGGAAAATTTAAGGCCATTTCCAAAAAGATGAAAGAGGACAGCCGTAAGCAATGGAGGGAGCATCTTTACAGCTGGTGTACCGAGGAAGAGGGAGTGATACTCCGATCTGCTGGTGAACATGCCCCTGTGTCTGTGGTGGAGGAGGAATTAGCGGCACTTCAGGAGCAATTCTTGGATGTGCAGGCAAAAATGCCTTCCTCCCAAGTTCCCGGGCTCTTGCAAAAAGAGGATCATTTTCTGGCAAAATTGCTCAGGGATATTCCGAAAAGTGAGATCAAGCTTGTGGAAGTTGACGATGCTCCAACCTTTCAGCTTTTGAAAAAGCAGGGCTATCCGGTGCGCTTTTACGATGGGAAAGAGGATATTTTTGCACGAAGAGGGATCGATCAGGAGCTTGAAAAGGCGTTAAAGCGAATCGTTTGGCTCCCGAGTGGCGGCTACATCATTATTGAGCATACGGAAGCGATGACGGTAGTGGACGTCAATACCGGAAAATATATCGGGAAGACCGGGTTGGAAGAGACAGTTCTGAAAACCAATCTTGAAGCGGCAAAGGAAGTGGCAAGGCAGCTGCGCTTAAGGGAAATCGGCGGCATTATCATCGTCGACTTCATTGATATGGCGAGTGTGGAAGAGAAGGAGCAGGTGCTTAAGATAGTCCGGAACGAAGTGAAAAAGGACCGTTCCGTTGTCCGGATCATCGGATTTACCGAGCTGCATCTTCTGCAACTGACACGGAAAAAAATCCGGGAGCCTTTGACTGGGATGCTCCTGCAAAAGTGTGATCCCTGTGTTGGAAAAGGAACGGTTTATTCATCCGAGACCATCGCCTTTCAACTGGAGAGGAAGCTCCTTGAGTACTATCGCTCAGATGTGGAGGCAATTATTGTCCGACTCACAGAGGACGTTAAAAATATCTTGGATAAGCTGCCAGATCTGGTAGAGCGTACTGGCGTGGAAATACACTATGTAAAGTTAGCGGGCAAGCCGGGTTATGAGATTGTTTTTACAGGTTCCATATCCGATGCAAAAGATCGTCTAAAATCGCTGGAACCTTATTGACATTAGGCTTTCAAGTATGCTAAGATGTTCTTTGTTAGTTTGTAGCACCCGTGCTACAACCGCACAGTCCAGGTTCCTGATAAATATGGGCGTTTTTCGTTACATATACCTGACACTGGCGAGTCTGAGTCTATTGAGGAGGTGCAAGAGAATGTACGCAATTATTGAAACAGGTGGTAAGCAAATCAAGGTTGAAGCAGGTCAAGCGATCTACATCGAAAAACTTGGTGCAGCTGAAGGCGATACTGTAACTTTCGACAAAGTTCTTTTCGTTGGTGGCGACAATGTTAAAGTTGGTAGCCCACTAGTAGCAGGAGCAACTGTTACGGCTAAAGTTGAAAAGCAAGGCCGTGCGAAGAAGATTACTGTATTCAAATACAAAGCTAAGAAAAACTACCGTAAAAAACAAGGTCATCGTCAACCTTACACTAAAGTTACTGTTGATGCTATCAACCTATAATTTTAAGGTGATTGGATGATTAAAGTTACAATTAAACGAAACGATCAACATGCTATCGATTCGTTTACCATAACTGGACATGCCAACTTTGCCAAAAAAGGGTCGGATATCGTGTGTGCGGGGGTTTCCGCTGTATCGTTCGGTGCAGTAAACTCCATTATATCACTTTTGTCTGTTACCCCACAAATTGAGCAAGGGGCAGATGGATTTCTTCGCTGTACGATTCCCCAGGATCTGGAAGAATCGACAAAAGAAAAAATACAGCTGCTACTGGAAAGTATGGTCGTATCTTTAGAGACGATTGAACGTGATTATGGAAATTATATAACCATTTCTAAATAGGAGGTGGAATACATGTTAAGATTAGATCTTCAGTTCTTTGCTTCCAAAAAGGGAGTAGGTTCTACTAAAAACGGTCGTGACTCACAGTCAAAGCGTCTTGGCGCTAAGCGTGCAGACGGTCAACAAGTTTCTGGTGGTTCAATTTTATACCGTCAACGCGGTACTAAAATTTACCCTGGACTAAACGTTGGACGTGGTGGAGACGATACGTTATTCGCGAAGGTTGACGGAATCGTTCGTTTCGAGCGTCTAGGCCGTGACCGCAAACAAGTTAGCGTATATCCTGTTGCTCAAGAAGCATAATCCCAGAAAAAACTCTAGCCTGACATTAGGTTAGAGTTTTTTTATTACGATTGAGGGTACACCAAAACTAAATAGCAGCTTCATCATGGACCAACAAACTATATTGAATTCTACATCTTTTGTCGAATTCCTACCGGGGTCTGGCCCCTCAAGGAAATTTTTATGCTATAATCTTATACATATAAGTTTATACATATAAGAAAGATTTGGAATTTTTGCTGGGAGTATGAAAAATGATGAAAAAACGAGGCACGTTGGAGGTTCTGCGCCATTCCCGGCATGATTGGCTGAATCGGCTGCAGCTGATTAAGGCGAATATGTCGCTTGAGCGTTGGGACCGGGTAAACAATCTAATAGATGAAATTGTCCTGGAGTCCAATCATGAGTCCGGTTTAACCAACCTGCATGCGTCTTTGTTTGCAGAATTTCTTATCACTTTCCATTGGGAGCCACGCCTGTTTTCCATGGAATATGAAGTGATAGGGGATGGAGCGTTAAATTTATCCGATTATGATGAATCCCTGTACAAATGGATTACGTCCTTATTCTCACTTATTGAGACGGTTGTGAATAAAAGGGCGGAAAACCATTTGTTCTTAAGCATGCATATAGAGGAAAAGGAAATTCGTTTCTTTTTCGAATTAAGTGGAATAATAGAAAGCACAGACAAATTATCCACCTGGATAGAAAACCAACCAATCAGTTTTTTGGTTGAAGAAAGCCACGTCTCATCACAGGGATGCGAGATGCAGATCCGCTTTACCTGTGAATAAAGCTATAAAAATAATAACAACGAAAACATCCTCACAGGGGACAGTTTTCTTTTATAATGATTGGGTTTTATTATGATTATGTATCGCAGGCCGAAAGATGGCTTTGCATTTTTAGATCGGAGTGAGAATCAATGTTTGTCGATCAGGTCAAGATTTATGTAAAAGGTGGAGACGGCGGGAACGGAATGGTTGCGTTCCGTCGTGAGAAATACGTACCGGATGGTGGACCAGCTGGAGGAGATGGCGGAAAAGGTGCAGACGTAATTCTTCAAGTGGAAGAAGGACTGCGCACACTGATGGATTTCCGTTATAAGCGTCACTTTAAAGCAAACCGTGGAGAGCACGGAATGTCCAAAAACCAGCACGGCAGAAACTCGGAAAGCATGATTGTCAAGGTTCCGCCTGGAACAGTGGTCATGGATGACGATACAAAAGAAACGTTAGCTGATTTAACTGAGCATGGCCAGCAATATGTGGTAGCAAAAGGCGGCCGTGGCGGTCGTGGGAACACTCGCTTTGCAACACCTAGAAATCCTGCCCCTGAAGTTGCCGAGAACGGTGAACCAGGTCAGGAGCGCTATGTTGTTCTTGAACTGAAGGTGCTTGCTGATGTAGGTCTTGTTGGATTCCCAAGTGTAGGGAAATCAACACTACTATCTGTGGTATCTGCAGCAAAACCGAAAATCGCCGAATATCATTTTACTACCATCGTTCCAAACCTCGGAGTGGTGGAAACGGAAGATGGCCGAAGCTTTGTCATGGCCGACCTTCCTGGACTGATTGAAGGTGCTCACCAAGGGGTGGGACTTGGACATCAATTCCTTCGTCATATTGAACGTACGAGGGTCATCATCCATGTGATCGACATGGGCGGTCTTGAAGGTCGTGATCCGTACGAGGATTATCTGACAATCAACGAGGAATTGAAGGAATACAATATGCGCCTGACTGAACGTGCGCAGCTTATTGTTGCCAATAAAATGGATATGCCGGATTCAGAAGAGAACCTTGCTGCCTTTAAGGAGAAGCTTGGCGATGATGTGAAGGTATTCCCGATTTCAGCTCTTACGCGCAGCGGGTTACGCGATCTTTTATATGCAGTGGCAGATGAGTTGGAGCATGCGCCGGAATTCCCACTTTATGAGGAAGAGGCAATAGAACAGCGCGTTGTGTACAAGCATGAGAAAGAAGAAAAAGGCTTCCGTATTACAAGAGATCCGGATGGTGCCTATGTTCTTTCCGGTGCTGAAATTGAAAAGCTGTTTGTGATGACAAACTTCAACCATGAAGAGTCGATCAAACGTTTTGCCCGTCAGCTTCGAGGAATGGGTGTAGATGAAGCACTAAGAGAACGCGGTGCCGAGGACGGCGACTTGGTACGCCTGCTTGAATACGAATTTGAGTTTGTGGAATAGAGTGACTTTTTAGAGGGGGAGAAAGCACCCCCTCTTTCTTTACATAGGAAAATCCATATGGAACAAGGAGAGATGGTAGATGCTGGAGGAGAAGTTTTATTTAGTGCGGGAGGATGTACTGCCTGAAGCGATGAAAAAGGCCCTTGATGTAAAAGAAATGCTTGCCAGGGGAAAGGCTGATTCCATTGCGGAGGCGGTACAGCGTGTAGATCTCAGTCGCAGTGCCTTTTATAAGTATCGTGATACCGTCTTTCCCTTTCATACGATGGTAAAAGAAAAAATCATGACCCTGTTTTTCCATTTGGAAGACCAGACAGGGGCCCTATCAGAGCTTCTGGCAACAGTAGCTTCCGTGGGATGCAATGTCCTGACCATACACCAGACCATTCCGCTTCAAGGAAAAGCCAATGTCACATTATCCCTCGATATGTCCGGGTTAAAAGGGGACATACATGCTTTACTTTCCATGCTGAAGCGATTAGAATTTGTAGATAAAGTAGAGATACTAGGGACCGGTGCTTAGTTTTATTTGAATGGTTGGGACTGGATGCGAGATCAAAATAATCTTATTCTTAAAGGTTTTTGCTTTTTGTGAGAGTTAAAGACAACATGATTTATACTTGCCCCTGTTAATTGTAGTGCAAGGCTTGAGGCTCCCGAGGCCGCCCGCGATCGCTGCCGCCTGGAACGGAAATCAACAGGGTGTTTAACATAGACATTCCTTTTTACGAGATAGGATCTTAGCATAAGCTTAGATTACACACAGAGACTAGCAGAGGAGAGGCGCAATAATGGATAGAATCGGATATTTAGGACCTAAGGCAACTTTTACAGATATGGCAGTAACTAGTTTTTTTCCGCAGGGTGAGAAAAAGGCTTACGCCACGATACCTGCATGTATGGATGCCGTATTGAAGGGGGAAGTGGATTACGCAGTTGTACCATTGGAAAACGCAATAGAAGGCTCTGTTAACGTCACACTCGATTACTTGATTCATGATTGTCCTCTGCCAATAGTTGCAGAATTGATTGTCCCGATCAGCCAACATCTGCTGGTGCACCCTGATCATATGAGAAACGACGATCCGATTGAAGTGATCTATTCGCACTCCCATGCGATCGCACAGTGCCATAAATTTTTACATAAGAAATACCCGAATGCTGTATATGAAACGACGTCTTCCACAGCTTCAGCGGCAAAGCTGATCTCGGAGCATAGACTATCCAAACGCTCAGCATGCATTGCCAATAGCTTGGCAGCAAAAGAGTATAAGCTGTCCTTGCTAACGGAGAACATCCATGATTATGAAAATAACCATACCAAGTTTATTGTCCTGCATAGGGACGAAGCCAAGATTTCCGACAATCAATCTACACATCAGGTCGAAAGTGAGAAAACGTCACTCATGGTGACATTGCCAAGCGATCAATCTGGTGCTCTGCATCAGGTGCTGTCCGCTTTTGCGTGGAGAAAGCTGAATCTTTCGAAAATCGAATCACGTCCCATGAAAACGGGCTTAGGCAACTACTTCTTCATTATTGATATCAACCAGCGCATGGACGAGGTACTCCTTCCCGGGGCAATTGGGGAGCTGGAGGCATTAGGCTGTTCGGTTAAGATCTTGGGAAGCTACAACAGTTATTTGTTGAAATAAGTGAAAAGGAGCAGGTTCCTATCGAAAATAGGAATCTGCTCCTTTTTGTTGCTTACTCAATCAGCATTCCGGCTTCTTTCAGCGCTCTGCAGGCAGCATCCAGTTTTTCCTCCGATTCCGCTTCAAGGGTATGCAGGTGCGTCCCATCTGTCAGTTGGGATAGATACGCAGCTTTCGTTTCATGGATTTTTTTTATGAAATCATCAACTTCCGAGCGGGTGCTTACCATCACGGAAGCGGTAAGGTCCCCATAGACGGGATGCTCAATTTTCACATCCTTAATCGTTACACCGTGATCTACAATGATATATAGTTCTTCCTCGGTTTTCTCGGGCGGATGGAAAGAGACGATGATTCGCTCTTTTTTTCGTTGCTCCCCAGGCGGCTTTAAGTAGACATAGCCTTGACTGGTTGCAAGTATGGGCTCATTTTTGGCCTTTAAAAGGGAGATATCCTGGACAATCACCTGACGGCTCACATTCGTCCGGCTGGCAAGTTCTCCGCCCGTTAACGGCTCGTCTTCCGTCTGCAGCCAGTGTAAGAGGAGTTCTCTTCGTTCAGCCCCGAGCACTTTTTTCTCTTGATTCATTTGTTTTCGCTCCTTCTTAGCCATTGGTTTCCTCCACAATTTCCTTTAAAGCCGCAACTGCTTTTTCCACTTCGTTAAGCGAAGTATCTTTACCAAAAGAGAGTCGAATGAATTCTCGTGCTTCTTCGACTGATTTTCCAGTAGCAAGCATGGTACGTGAAGGGTTCTGTGAGCCCATCTGGCATGCGCTTCCGGTGGAAATCGCAATCTGCCTGCGATTGCACTCGAGCATCACATGCTGCCCTTCTAAGCCCTCTAAGCGAAGTCCGATGATATGTGGCAAGCAATTGGCTTGTTCCGCTTCTACGTGAACAGGAAGCCAGTGCTGTTTGAGTCTTTCCATAAAAGCATCACGCAGCTTTTCGTGCTTTACCCTGATGGTTTTCATGTTTGCGTGCATCGATTGTCCTGCTGCGGTAAAGGCCGCGATACCAGGTACGTTCACCGTTCCAGGTCGCATTCCACGTTCATGGCTCGCCCCGGCATATTGGGACTGCCAGGAAACTGACGGGTTGATATACAGTGCGCCTACGCCCTTTGGTCCATAAACTTTATGTGAAGAGATGGATAGGCTGGAGAGGTGCAGCTTTTCTACATCTATAGGTATTTTACCAAAAGTTTGTACCGTATCACTATGAAAGAGGATATTCTTATCCTGAAGAATTTTTCCCACAGCCTCCAATGGCTGGATGATTCCTGTCTCGGAGTTGGCATGCTGGATCGAGACAAGGCAGGTTTCCTCTCTGATCTCTTTCTTCAATTGCTGCAGCGATATTAATCCATTATGGTCCACATCCAGAAATGTTACATGATAGCCATCCTTTTCGAGCTGCCCGATAAGGTGGTAGATGGAAGAGTGCTCCGTTGGTGTGGTAATGATATGGTTCCCTTTTTCCTTGTTTCCTTTTAAAAGGGTCCGGATGGCGAGGTAATTGGACTCGCTGCCACCGCTTGTAAAATATATCCCTTCTTTTTTTCCGTTGATCATGGCAGCCATTTCAGATCTGCACGTTTCCAGGAGCAGCTGACTTGAGGTGCCGATATCATGTAAGCTGCTGCTGTTGCCGAAGTAGGTTTGAGATACGTGTTGGAATACTTCCAGCGATTCAGCGCTCATTGGCGTAGTCGCAGCATAGTCTAAATAAATCATAGGTAAGCTCCCTTCGGAATAGGAGATAAAACTGCAAAAAAACTGGTAAATCTTGCAGTCTAGATCTCTCGTAAAAATATTTCTTGTCATTAGTTTAAATTTATGTAAATATAGGTGTCAAGACACTTATGTATACAGGGGGTTTTTTTGTGTCTCCAAACTATGGTGATGTCATTGTTGTCGGGAGCGGATTATCTGCTTTGTTGACAGCAAAGTACTTAAGTAAGCATATGAATGTGATGGTTTTCACAAAGTCGAATAAATATGAAAATAATTCTTTTCTGGCACAAGGTGGTGTTGCCAGTGCGATAGCTGATACGGATACATGGCAGGGGCATTTTCACGATACGATTCTTGCCGGATGCAATCATAATGAAAAAGATTCAGTAGAGCTGTTAACGAAGCTTGGGCCTGGTATGCTTCAAGATTTGATGGAAGCGGGAATGGATTTTGATAAAGATGAACATGGCATGCTTTCGCTTGGTATGGAAGGGGCGCATTCACAGAGGAGAATTTTACATGCTGGCGGAGATCAGACTGGGAGAAGGATGATGCAATGGCTGCATTCCCAAATCTCACACTGTGTTCAGGTCGTGGAGCAGGAAACCGTCATTAAAGTTCTGACGGAAGATGATCGCTGCTGTGGCATTAAAACGGTCAATCGTTATGGAGAACGAATATCCTATTACGCTTCCCATATTGTTTTTGCAACAGGTGGAGCAGGCGCCCTTTATTCCTATACGTCCAATGATCCAAGTGTGAACGGCATGGCGCTGGCTCTGGCCTACAAAGCAGGTGCAATACTTACAGATCTGGAGTTTATGCAGTTTCATCCTACCATGCTGCATGTGAACAACAAAGTGGTCGGCTTGGTATCCGAAGCGGTTCGTGGGGAAGGTGCGTATTTGGTCAACGATCAAGGGTTAAGGATCATGCAGGGAATCCATCCCCAAGAGGATCTAGCACCGCGTGACATTGTTTCCCGAACCATTTTCCAGGAACTGGACCGGGGAGGCAAGGTCTATCTCAATATAGAGAACGTGATAAATTTTGAAGAGCGTTTTCCTACCATTTCGAAAATGTGCCGCAACCAAGGAATTTCTATGAAAAATAAACTTCTTCCCGTTGTACCTGGCGCCCATTTTTTCATGGGGGGAATCAAAACCGATCTGAATGGCGAAACGTCGCTTAAAGGATTATATGCAGTTGGCGAAGCTGCATGCAACGGGGTACACGGTGCAAATAGGCTTGCCAGCAACTCCCTGTTGGAGGCCATTGTTTTTTCAAAGAAACTGGCAGAACACCTTCTAAGTAAACCACTGGGAAACTATCGGGAAGCATGGAAAGAGGAAACTTTAACTAAAGAAAAAGCCGCAAAACCATATATACAGCTCCCTGCCAAAAGCGAGCTGCAAGCAATGATGATGAAGCATGCAGGAATAGTCCGGCATGCAGAAGGGCTGCAGGAGCTAAAGCGATGGCTTGAAGCCTATCAACCTTATTGGCAGGAACTTAATCGGTTCGAATTGGATCTGTCCCTGGTAGAAATGGAACTTGTCTATATGCTGCAGATCAGTCATCTGATTGCATCCGCTGCATTGAAAAGGGAGGAGAGCAGAGGGGCACATTGCCGCTCTGATTTCCCTCAGGCAAGCGAGGCTTGGCTTCAAAAAAGGATATGTCATCGGGAAAAAATAAAGCTGCTTGTGTAAAGGAGAGGAAAGTATTGAATCAGTTCAAACTGCAGGATATGTTGCGTGATTTCTTTAAAGAAGATATTGGAGACAGGGATCTGACCTCAGAGGCTCTATTCGGCGATGATGCTACGGGTGCCGGTAATTTCATCGCAAAGGAAAACGGAATCTTTGTAGGGGAATCCATCTTAATAGAAGCATTTAAGCTTCTGGATCCGGAGACTTCCATCACACTGAATAAGAAAGATGGAGAACGAGTCGAAAAGGGCGAAACAATTGCAACTGTTCAAGGCAAAATGCGGGTTCTATTAAGTGGGGAGCGTGTTGTGCTGAATCTTCTGCAACGGCTAAGTGGGATCGCCACCTTGACCAGAACGGCAGTGGATATGCTTGACAGTGAAACGACTAAAATCTGTGATACAAGAAAAACGACGCCGGGACTGAGAATGCTGGAAAAGTATGCAGTTGTCTGTGGAGGCGGTTCCAATCACCGTTTCGGTCTCTATGATGGTGTGATGATCAAGGATAATCATATAGAATTCGCAGGCTCCATTACGGAGGCGGTGCAACGGGCACGTCAAAGAATAGGACATATGGTGAAGGTGGAAGTAGAAACGGAAACCAAGGAACAAGTCATGGAGGCGGTTAGCGCAGGAGCGGATATCATCATGTTTGATAATCGGACACCACAAGAGATACAGGAATTCATTCCATGCGTCCCTGACGGCATCGTAACAGAAGCCTCCGGGGGTATCACCCTTGGGAATCTGGCAGGCTATCGGAACACAGGCGTTCATTATATATCTTTGGGGTTTATCACCCATTCCGCACGCTCGTTGGATATAAGCTTTAATGTAGGATTGAAAAAATAAAGCTCTTTTCGGACCAAATAACAAAGGTTTTCACGAAAACAGCCGAATACAGAAGGGGAAGATTGACATGAATATCTTGGACTTGATGAAAAAAGAAAATAAGATGCTTCCCTCTCGCTACCTGGAAATGTCGAGAGATGAAATGAGAGAACGGGTAATTGAAATTAAACGGAAGCTTGGAGCAGACTTGTTTATCCCCGGTCATCACTATCAGAAGGATGAAGTGATTGAATTTGCGGATGCTACCGGAGATTCCTTGCAGTTGGCCCAGGCTGCAGCCAATACGACCGCATCCTACATTGTGTTCTGCGGCGTACATTTCATGGCAGAAACGGCTGATATACTCACAAAAGAGAATCAGGTGGTCGTCCTGCCGGATATGCGGGCAGGCTGTTCGATGGCGGATATGGCAGATATTCATCAGACTGAGCGGGCTTGGGAAAAGCTTCAGCAGATTTTTGGGGATACGATGCTTCCCCTGACCTACGTCAATTCAACGGCTGCAATTAAAGCGTTCTGTGGAGAAAGAGGCGGAGCTACTGTAACTTCCTCGAACGCACATAAGATGGTGAGCTGGGCATTCACTAAAAAGGAGCGGATACTCTTCTTGCCTGATCAGCATCTTGGAAGGAATACGGCCTTTGATCTGGGAATACCGCTTGAAGAAATGGCAGTGTGGAATCCGATAACCGATGAACTTGAATTTACCGGAGATCCTTCCACTGTAAAAGTGATTCTTTGGAAAGGGCATTGCTCTGTCCATGAAAAGTTTACGGTGGAAAATATCAGGACTTTAAGAGAGGAAAAGCCGGATATGACCATTATCGTCCATCCGGAATGCACGAGGGAAGTGGTGGAGCTTAGCGACTTGGCCGGCAGTACAAAATACATCATCGATACGATCAATCAAGCGCCATCCGGAAGCAAATGGGCTATCGGAACCGAAATGAACCTTGTAAACAGGATCATCCAGGAGCATCAGGACAAGGAGATAATATCCCTTAACCCTAATATGTGCCCATGTCTGACAATGAACAGAATCGACCTGCCACACCTTTTATGGGCGCTCGAATCCATTGAGGACGGAGAAGTTATAAATAGAATATCTGTAGAAGAAACTGTGGCAGAGAACGCTATTTTCGCTTTGGAAAAAATGCTGGAGAATGCTTAATATCATGTGGGACATCCAAACTATTTAGTTGGATGTCCCTCTTTTTTATCATATATTTTCCTTTTGTCGCATAAGTTGAGGTGAAGAATAGTGGCAAAATGCCCACTCGACACATAGACTGTAAAGACTTTGCTAAGGAGGGAAAACCCTTGAAAATCCATATCGTACAAAAAGGAGATACATTGTGGAAGATTGCCCAGAAATATAATGTGAATTTCGAACAGCTGAAACAGGCGAATTCACAGTTAAGCAATCCTGACATGATTATGCCCGGAATGAAAATAAAAGTGCCAATGGCAGGTGTAGCCGTAAAAAAAGAAAACCAGGTGTTGGGAGTGACAAAAGAAGCGCCTAAAACAATGGGTGTAAAAGAAGCCCCAAAAACGATGGGTGTAAAAGAAGCACCGAAGGCACAGCATCCTTACAAGGAAATGCCGAAAAAGCCGGCAGTAAAGGAAGAGCAGATTAAAGAGGCTCCAAAAACACCTTATGTTCCTAAAATGCCTCAATTGAAACCTTATTTTCCGGAAATTGATGTGAATAATTACAATATCAATGTTCCAATCAATCAAATGCCAAAAATGCCAAAGATGCCAGAGATGCCAAAAATGCCAAAAATGCCTGTCGCTCCGAAGGAAGAAAGCCCGGAAAGTCCTGAGCCGCAAGTGATGGGTGTCGAATCACCGCCGCCAGCCCCTGCTCCACAGATGCAGCCCGAATTCTGTTATCCTGTCTCACCTATTATGCCAGGTTCAGGTTTGTGCCCACCTTGCCCACCGTATCATCATGGACATCACGGAGGATATGGGATGATGCCAGGAATGATGCCTGGAATGGGTATGCCGATGGGGCAAGGAATGCCAGGAATGATGCCAGGAATGCAAGGTATGCCAGGAATGATGCCAGGAATGCATGGTATGCCGATGGGGCAAGGAATGATGGAGGAGTCACCGGATTGGGATATGGGTCAAATGCAGCAGCTTCAACAGATGGGACAAATGCCTCAAATGGGGCAGCAACAGATGGATCCTTCCCAGGTTGCGGGAGTTCAAGATCAAATGGGCGGACAAATGCCAGAAATGCAGGGTATGCCAGGGATGATGCCAATGCAGGGTATGCCGATGGGTCAAGGGATGATGCCAGGAATGATGCAGCAAGGAATGCCGATGGGACCTTGGGGTGGAGGTCCATGGGGCGGAGGATATCCGTGCTATCCAGTTTCTCCGGTAGCACCTGGTTCAGGATTTGGTCCGATGGGAGGGTTTCCACAAGGTGGAGGCCAAGGTCAGCAAGTAGCAGGAGTTTCAGATGATGGTGACTGCGGCTGCGGACCATCCCCTCAAGGAATGGGATACAGATCACAGGTTCCTTATGCATATCCGCAAGCACCTTACGGAATGCAGTATCCTGGATATGGTGTACCGCAAGCAGGATATCCGATGGCAATGCCTGGATACTACGGCCCGCAGGGTTATGGCTATGGACCTTCCAATGAAGAGGATTTCCGCAATGCTGAATCCGACTTTGACGGTCCGGAATCTGATGATGAGGCTTGAAGAAAGTTTTTTTAAAGACGATTTCACTCGAAATCGTCTTTTCTTCCGTCTTTTTCAGGATAAAGGGATTCAATCCTGTTCGCAAATAAAGCAAAATCTATTTAAAGTACAAACAGACACTGGTACATTCATCTTAAAGGGGATAAGTGATTTTCAGAGTGTCCAATCCAGTATCGTATTGAATCGTTTACTCATAGAGAATGGATTTCTTAGGGGTTTGGAGTATATGGAGCTGTCAAATGGGCTCCATTATATGTTTGAAGGGCAGCTGGTTTGGACGATGACGAGATGTATTCCGCCTAAACGGCCTTTTTCCTTTTTAAGGGAAGAGGACAGACTGGATGGAGTGGAAGTACTGAAGTCATTTCATCACTATTCCGCTAAGCTTATCCCGGTTCTAAGCTCGTTTCTAAAGAGGGAGAATCTGTTGATGAAATGGGAGGCGCGTCTGGATAAATTCGAGCAAAATCTTCCAATATTAACTCAATGGTTTAATTCCACTGAAATTAGTGAAATTGTATACTATAGCAAAGCGTCGCTGGAGCAATTAAAGATGGCCGATTTAAAGATGGGGAAATCGGATGAAGTGGTTCTTCATGGGGATGTTGCAAGTCATAATTTCGTGAAAAGTACGGATAATAAAACGTATTTAATTGATTACGATCTGATTTCCATCGGTCAAGCGGAGTGGGATGATGTGCAATACGCGAGCAGAATACTGCCGTTTATCAAATGGGATAAGAAAAAGTTTTTCCGGATTTCAATATTTCAATATTATTTGAAGCACCCATGGTTTTGGATTGCCCTGTCCTTTCCGATGGATATTCTTCGGGAGGGAAACCAGTTTTCAGAAACGGTGCAGTACCACTCCATGCCCAAAAGCTATACCAACCTTTCCTTTTTTATCAGCAGCTGGAATCGGCGCAAACAATTTTTGACGAATTTTCACAACATGATACAATAATGAATATTGTCATTTGGAGGGAAGATTACGCAATGGAAGAAAATATTTCTAAATTAGTGCAATGGATCCAAGAAAAAGTAAAAGATGCAGGACTAAACGGTGCAATCGTAGGTGTAAGTGGAGGCATTGACTCGGCTGTTGTTGCCCATCTCATCAAAAGGGCATTTCCTGATGCTTCCCTTGGTGTGATTATGCCATGCAAAAGTGACCCTAAAGATCAGGAGTATGCGATGGAAGTGATTGAAAGCTGCGGAATCAGCCACACCACCATCGATCTGTCCCAAACGCATACCGTCCTTTTTTCCGAAATGGAAAAACAGTTGAAGGAAAAAGGGGAATGGAAAGAGGAGACAGCAAGACTGGGTGATGCCAATACACGTGCACGCCTTAGAATGACTACGCTGTATGCGGTTGCCAACAACTATGGCTATTTGGTGGTCGGAACAGATAATGCAGCTGAATGGCATACAGGCTATTTTACGAAGTATGGTGATGGCGGCGTAGATTTGGTGCCACTGGTTCATTTTACAAAAGGTGAGGTTCGTGAGATGGCAAAAGTCCTTGGCGTTCCGGATTCCATCATCAGCAAACCGCCAAGTGCAGGTCTTTGGGAAGGGCAAACTGATGAAAATGAAATGGGCACCACCTATAACATGATCGACAGCTACCTCAAAGGCGAGCAAATTCCTGAAAAAGACAAAGCGATTATTGATTCGATGCATAAACGCACAGAACATAAACGTCAACTGGCATACGCTCCTCCAAAATTTTAGGTGTTGGTGGGAACTGACAAAATAAAATACCCCTTAATCAGTCAAGCTAAGAGGGAGTACACCATGTACTCAACTGACTGGTTAGGGGGTTTTTACATTGAGGAAGTCTGTCTTAACGGTAACTTCAGCAGCATTTCTGCTAGGGGGACTTACAGGATGCGGCGGAAACAGTGCTGCTGATAACAGGTACTATGAAGAAACAAGTCCTATGGGGTATTACACAAGTGAGCACAACCCGAATGTAAACAATGACCGTAACCGCCCTGCAACAGAAGAAGAACGAGGTAATGCGCGTATCATGGACGATAACGACGGTCCACTCAACGAGATCATGGATCGCGCAGTCGTATATGGTGAGCGTCGCAACAACGACAACAACAACAATCGTAATACAGCTTCTCCTGCAACTAACAGAGGGAAGCAGTATGATCATGAGCGTCTTTACAGCCGCAGCGATAAAAATTACCATGGACAACTAGACGGTGTCCGTAATATCGCAAATCCGTCCTATTATAACAACTATAATGGACGCCTTACGGAAAAACTTGCCGACCGAGCTTCTAAGGTGAAAGGTGTAGAAAACGCACGTGCCATATCCTATGGGAACGATATACTGATTGCTGTAGAACCAAATAACGACGTGAACGAGCAGCAATTATCCAGAGACGTACGTCGAGCAGTCAAACCGCTAATTAATGGAAAAGACTGTCGCGTCGTAGTGGACGATGGAACATTCAACACAGTACGACAACTAGACAACGACCTGCGTGGCGGAGGACCAGTCGACGACATCAACTCCGAAATCAAAAACCTAATCAACACCATGGTCCCAACCCGCTAACCCAACAGGCAGACGGGCAGACATCCGTCTGCCCCATTTTGTTTTAAAAATAAAAAAACCTTAAAAGCGTAAATCCCCAAAAAACAAAATCAGCCAAAGAGCCCCCAAGGCTCTTCGCCAAAACAACAAAACATAAACTACCAAAACAGTAAGGGGTCTGACCCTCCCCCCGTCCCAAAATAAAACCAACACTGAAAATCCTCCCCTCGCAACATAAAAACCAATAAACCTGCAAGGGTCAGACCCCGGTCTTAAGCATCCCTCCCCAACAATGCCTCAAAAGCCGTCCACCACAACACCCCACCAAACCATAAGTCCCAAAAAACAAAATCAGCCAAAGAGCCCCCAAGGCTCTTCGCAAAACCACACAAAATAAAAAACGAAAAAAAGTAAGGGGTCTGACCCTCCCCCCGTCCCAAAATAAAACCAACACTGAAAATCCTCCCCTCGCAACATAAAAACCAATAAACCTGCGAGGGTCAGACCCCGGTCTTAAGCATCCTCCCCAACAAAAGCTCCAAAGCCCATCACCCCCCACCACAACAAGGGTCAGACCCCGGTCTTAAGCATCCCTCCCCCAAAAAACCTCCAAACCCTCTCCCCCCACAAAAAAACATTTCAATCCCAAAAGACTAAATCCCCAAAAACTGGTCAAACTAAAAAAGACAAGACTAGCTTAATAACCTACAGAACGAAATCTTATAGAATGTGAGGGGGATATCCAAGATGAAACCCATCATTCCGAAGCATATGCTACTGATGATTACAGCATTTATCACAACATGTGGAGCACTTTACAGCTTTTCCGCTTACCAAGGTGCTGCTGATGAAAACGAGATTGTGGAGGAAGAAGTATTAGAGGAAGTATATGAAATCAATGGACCCTTGACGCTAAAAGTTGTGCTTGAGCGCATATATCTAGATGGAGAAGTGAGCGAAGAAACGTTGCAGGAAACCGTATGGGCGATGGAGGATTTTTGGGCTGAATATGAGAATTGGCAAGTGATAGACTTAAATGAAGAACAGATCGTGTTTCAGCAGTATATTGATGACATTTCCCCCCTATTGAAGACAAACGGCTATTTCGGCATCTCCAATGACGGTGTTCTTACCATATATGAAGGAAAGCCGACTGAGGCATCCAAGATCATTCAGTCTTTTTTCCAGATCGATGTAGGAAAACTGGAAAGCCATCAGCATGAAAAGTTAAAAGGTGGAATCAGGGTGGTTTCCAAGGATGAATATGTACATGTACTTGAAACATTTAAGCCATATTCTTCTCAAAAACAATAAACAGGCTGGCAAATTGCCAGTCTGTTTTTCCCGTTGATCGGAACGATAATCCGGTCCTCTCCGATAATCCAATGCTGCTTTTCCTAACTTTATGGTAAAATGGAGAGTAGATGATTTTAAAGGAGAGTTTTGTACCATTGATAGATTTCATTAGAGGCTTTGTGGAATATGTATCACCGGAATATGTGGTAGTGGAAGTGATGGGAGTAGGCTATCAGGTTAACGCGCCAAACCCGTTCATCTATACCGTCGATAGTGATAAAGAAGTGACAATCTTTACATACCAGCATGTGAGAGAGGATATCCTTGCTTTATACGGCTTTAAAACACGGGAAGACAAGAACTTGTTTATGAAGCTTTTGAATGTAACAGGGATCGGTCCAAAAGGTGCGCTGGCAATACTAGCATCCGGGCAGCCCGCACAGGTGGTCCACGCAATAGAAAATGAAGATGAGAAATTCCTGATCAAGTTCCCTGGTGTCGGCAAAAAGACGGCGAGGCAGATTATCCTTGATCTAAAAGGAAAACTGAATGATTTGGTTCCAAGTGCATTTCCAGATCTTTTTCAACCGGGAGTCGATATGCCGGCTACTGGAAGTACGAATAATGTGGCCCTTGAAGAAGCGATGGAAGCCTTGCAGGTCCTTGGGTATGGTGATCGGGAAATCAAAAAGATCATGCCTGCACTTCAAAAAGAGGAACTATCCACAGATCAATATGTTAAGAGAGCGTTACAGCTACTCCTAAAGTAGAGGGGTGAATCATAAATGATGGATGACCGCATGGTGTCACAAGACGCAACCATGGAGGATCAGTCGCTGGAATATAGCCTGCGTCCCCAGACATTGCAGCAGTATATTGGACAGGATAAAGTCAAAGAGAATCTGGAAGTGTTCATTCAGGCGGCAAAGATGAGACAGGAGACCTTGGATCATGTGCTTCTTTACGGACCGCCAGGACTTGGGAAAACGACGCTTGCCGCGATCATCGCCAATGAAATGGGCGTGAGTTTGAGAACAACTTCAGGACCGGCAATCGAGCGGCCTGGGGATCTTGCAGCCATCCTTTCCTCCCTTGAGCCTGGAGATGTGCTATTCATTGATGAAATACACCGGCTTCACCGTTCGATCGAGGAAGTCCTGTATCCTGCGATGGAGGACTATTGCCTTGATATTGTTATTGGCAAAGGCCCAAGCTCAAGGTCTGTACGCCTGGATCTGCCGCCTTTTACACTAGTAGGGGCGACGACGAGGGTCGGGTTATTGACCGCTCCGCTCCGTGACCGTTTTGGTGTACTAAGCCGCCTTGAATATTATAATGAAGAGCAGCTAACCGAGATATGTATGCGAACCGCAAAGATCCTGGATATCGGCTTAGAGATGGATGCAGCGATCGAGATCAGCCGCAGGGCACGTGGAACCCCACGTATCGCCAACCGACTATTAAGGCGTGTCCGTGATTTTGCACAGGTATTGGGGAAAACGACGATAAATGCTTACATGGCAAAAGAAGCATTGGATCGCCTGCAGGTGGACCGGCTTGGCTTGGATCATATCGACCATAAGCTGCTTATGGGGATCATTGAAAAATTCCGTGGCGGACCGGTCGGGGTCGACACAATTGCCGCAACCATAGGGGAAGAATCCCACACGATTGAAGATGTGTATGAACCCTATCTTCTTCAGATCGGTTTTCTCCAGCGAACACCGAGAGGCCGGGTGGTGACGGATCTTGTATACCGTCACTTCAACATGGAGGTGCCAAAGGAATAATGGAACTGCCAAAGATGCTGATGGTCGTTGGTGCTGTGCTGTTGCTAGTAGGATTTTTGTGGCAGGTCGTCGGGAGGATCCCCGGAGATATCGACGTGAAAAAAGGGAACTTCACGTTCTTTTTCCCGATTGTCACCTCCATTATCATCAGCATAGTGCTGAGTCTCGTCTTTTATTTTATTGGACGTTTTAGGTAAAGACTAACATTGAATTGCATAGAAAAAAGGTGAAAGTATGAAAATAGATTTATTTGATTTCCATTTGCCGGAGGAGCTTATTGCGCAAACACCTCTGGAACAAAGGGAAGCATCAAGATTGATGGTATTGAACAAAGAAACCGGCGCAATCAAGCATGAAGCGTCCTTCCGCTCCATTTTGGAGTACGTAAAGACAGGGGACTGCCTCGTTTTGAATGATACTAGAGTATTGCCTGCAAGACTTTTCGGGGTAAAAGCCGAAACCGGAGCCAAGATTGAAGTGCTCCTTTTGAAGCAAATCGAGGGCGACACATGGGAAACGCTTATCAAGCCGGCTAAAAGAGTCAAGGTTGGTACTGTCCTCTCCTTTGGTGACGGCAGATTGACCGCTGTATGTGTGAGTGAAAGTGACCATGGCGGCCGTCAGTTGGAATTCCGTTATGAAGGAATCTTTTATGAAGTGCTGGACAGTCTGGGTGAAATGCCGCTGCCACCTTACATTAAGGAACAGCTCGAGGACCGTGACCGCTATCAGACGGTTTTTGCGAGGGAAACGGGCTCAGCAGCAGCGCCGACAGCAGGACTTCATTTTACGGAGGAATTGTTGGAGGAGCTTAACAACCGTGGGGTGCATACTGCATTCATTACCCTGCATGTTGGGCTTGGGACATTCAGGCCGGTCAGTGTAGATACGGTGGAAGAGCATGATATGCATGCGGAATTTTATCAGATAACAGAAGGTACAGCACGACTGTTGAATGAGGTCCGTGAAAAAGGCGGCAGGATCATAACCGTCGGAACGACCTCCACAAGAACCTTGGAGACGATTGCACGTGATCATGGGGAATTTGTGGAAGCGAGCGGCTGGACGAACATCTTCATCTATCCGGGCTATGAATTCATGGCGATTGATGGAATGATCACAAACTTCCATCTTCCGAAATCCACCTTGATCATGCTGGTCAGTGCCCTGGCAGGTCGCGAGCATGTGATGAAAGCCTACGAGGAAGCAGTAAACGAAAGGTATCGTTTTTTCAGTTTTGGAGATGCGATGCTGATTTTATAAAGCTCTTTTCGTAAAGTTTGTTGCTTATGTCTGTAAAAAATCGGCTTTTGGATTTTTTACTACAGTAATGGAACATTATCTTTAAAGAAAAAACTATTGTTACAAGAGAAAAGAGCACGAGAGCAAGGAATCTTACGTGGTTAAGTTAGATACGTCAAATGCAACAAAGTATGCGAAAACCCTTTATAAGAGTACTAAGGAGAATCCAATGACAGCAATCAGATATGAACTAATCAAAACTTGTAAGCAGACAGGAGCACGTCTAGGAATCGTGCACACGCCACACGGATCTTTTGAAACACCGGTCTTTATGCCGGTAGGTACCTTGGCGACAGTAAAGACGATGTCACCGGAGGATGTTAAATCCATGGGTGCCGGCATCATCTTGAGTAATACGTATCATCTATGGCTTCGTCCCGGAAATGAGATCGTCAAGGAAGCGGGCGGTCTTCATAAATTCATGAACTGGGACCGTGCCATTTTGACAGACTCAGGCGGATTCCAGGTATTCAGTTTGAGCGATCTTCGTAAAATTGAAGAGGAAGGCGTTCATTTCCGCAATCACATGAATGGGGACAAGCTTTTCCTATCTCCTGAAAAAGCGATGCAGATCCAGAACGACCTTGGATCCGATATCATGATGGCATTCGATGAGTGTCCTCCTTTCCCTGCGACACATGAGTATATGAAAAAATCGGTGGAGCGTACATCCCGTTGGGCAGAACGCTGTCTAAAAGCGCATCAGCGTCCACAGGATCAGGGATTATTCGGGATTGTCCAAGGTGGGGAGTATGAAGACTTGCGTAAACAAAGTGCACAGGATCTTGTGTCCATGGACTTCCCTGGCTATGCAGTTGGCGGACTTTCGGTTGGAGAGCCAAAGGATGTCATGAACCGTACACTTGAATTTACCACGCCTTGGCTGCCTACTGATAAACCGCGTTACCTGATGGGGGTTGGTTCACCGGATTCCCTAATTGATGGGGCAATGCGTGGAATTGATATGTTTGACTGCGTGCTACCGACTAGAATTGCACGTAATGGGACATTAATGACAAGTGAAGGGCGTCTCGTTGTGAAGAATGCAAAGTTTGCACGTGATTTCGGGCCACTAGATCCGGAGTGTGATTGCTATACTTGCACAAATTATTCCAGAGCTTACATTCGTCACCTAATCAAATGTGACGAAACTTTGGGAATTCGCCTTACAACTTACCATAACCTATATTTTCTGGTAAAATTAATGGAGCAAGTCCGACAAGCGATCCGTGAAGATCGCCTTGGGGACTTCAAAGAAGAGTTTTTCGAGAAATATGGATTCAATAAACCGAATGCAAAAAACTTCTAAAACTTCTTCTTAAATCTTTAAATAAAGAAAGGAGGACTATAAATGCAAGATATTCTTGGAGTAATTTGGCCTTTACTACTAATGTTCGCTATTTTCTACTTCCTTTTAATTCGTCCACAGCAGAAGCGTCAGAAGCAAGTGCGTGAAATGCAGACAAACCTGCAAAAGGGAGATAAAATTGTTACAATCGGTGGGTTGCACGGAATCGTGGATGCACTGGATGAGGACAAAATCGTCCTGAAAACAGGTGACGGATCTCGTCTTACATACGATCGTCAAGCGATCAGAGATGTAAACAAGGACTAATAGTAAAAAGAGAGCATGCTCATTCCATCAAATGGAGTGATGCATGCTCTTTTTTTATGGCTGTTTTCGGTAAAACAACAAATTTTAAGAAAAGAGCCTATTAAGCATTGGAAATTTTCCCGCCGCTCAGGTTCACCCCAATAATACCGCCCAGCATGGCAACGGCGATAAAGCCCAGGTGGAAGAAAAGCTGATTCATTGAAAAAAGCGAATCGTTCCCCAGGTATTGAAATAGAAAAATGATGAGCGAATATGCCCCTCCTGTCGCACCTCCAAGCATCCAGCCCTTTTCCCTGCCCTTGCCTCCGGATACGAAGCCGCCTATAAAGAGGGTCAAAAAGGAAAGTGTCAGAATGATCCAGGCTACACTAGATTCCTGGAGGGATGTAAAACGAAGCAATAAAGAAAAAAGCAGGCTTGTTGCTATAGCGAATATAAAAATTGTAATAAGGCCATACATGATGGCGAGTCCCAGTCTTTTTGATTCCATTGTTCTTTCTCCTCTCTTTGTCCAACATGGTAAGTAATACAAGCATATTCACCAGTAGAAAAATATAGAATACAAATATTTTCTGGGACATGCGTCATACAATGTAGAAGGGGAGAGAACGGAGAGGCTGGGTGGAAGAACAATGCTTACGATACTGACATTGATCATTTTTATCCTGACGTATGTGGTAATCATGACAGAAAAATATGACCGGGCCGTTATAGCTTGTATCGGAGGGGTAGCCATGCTTATGGCCGGCGCCCTCACCACAGATACCGCATTTTTGACGTATATGGATTGGAACACGATCGCGCTGCTTTTCTCCATGATGGTCATTGTGACAATCACCAGTCAAACCGGGATATTTGAATACATCGCTATTCTTTTGGCAAAAGCGGTCAATGGGAGGGGGGTCCCTCTTTTAATAGCAGTATCCGTTCTTACAGCATTCGGATCCGCATTTTTGGCGAATGTGACGATTGTCCTTCTACTGGTTCCAATCATCCTAACCTTGACAACTTTGCTTGGATTGCCGCCTATCCCTTATTTGGTTGCGGTGATACTTTCTGCAAATATCGGGGGAACAGCCACTTTGATTGGCGATCCACCGAACATCATGATAGGGCAGGCTGTGGAACATTTGACATTTAATGCTTTTCTGATGCATCTTGCTCCAATTGTTTTCATCATTTTTTTGACCACCATGGGCGGGCTGATTTTGCTGTATCGGAATAAATTGAGGGTTAGCGCAGAGTTTCAACAAAATCTCCAGTCTCTGAAAGCAGAGGTTAATTGGAACTTCACGCTGGTAAAGTCCCTTTCCGTTCTGGTGATTACCATCGCTGGATTTATGCTGCACACTTTCCTCCATCTTGACCTGACAACCGTGGCGATGGCAGGTGCCCTGTTGCTCCTGTTTTTAACGCATGACGTGTATAAGCCGGAGGAGATATTCAAAGAGGTGGAATGGGGAACCTTGTTCTTTTTCATGGGGCTATTTCTATTGGTCGGAGGACTGGAGGAAGTGGGTATCATTGATGAACTGGCAAGGGGAATCATTTTTACTACAGAAGGGGACTACAAAACGACTGCCCTTTTGATTCTTTGGCTGACCGGGCTTCTTTCTGGTTTCGTGGATAACATTCCTTTTGTTGCTGCAATGATTCCTGTAATCAGCGAATTCGAGGACTATGGGATGACGAATCTGGACCCGTTATGGTGGTCGCTTGCGCTTGGTGCCTGCTTGGGCGGAAACGGCACCTTGCTAGGTTCCTCTTCGAATTTGGTGGTGGCAGGACTAGCCGCAAAATCCAATCACCCGCTTGGTTTCCTTTCCTTTATGAAGATAGGATTAACTGTAGTGATTTTCTCATTAATAATCTCCACCGTTTATATATACTTTCGGTATTTGATTTATTTTTAGGCTCCATGAGAAAACAGGCGTTATCCTTACTTGGAAAATCCTGTTTGACATGATAATGCCTTTCTTGCAAAGACTACTCCTAACATGTTTTTTGGAGCTTGTTGCAAAGGAGGCGATCATTCCCTATGGAGGAGTACGTAATCATAATCGCGCGGACCATTTTTCTTTACATCGTGATCCTCTTTATTTTCCGGGTGATGGGGAAGCGGGAGATCGGGGAATTGAGTGTACTCGATCTGGTCGTCTTTATCATGATTGCTGAGATGGCGGTGGTTGCCATTGAGAATCCGAAAGACGAATTGATGGTCGCGCTATTGCCGATGTTGATCCTCATGGGTATCCAGATCATCCTTGCATTCGTATCGCTCAAAAGCCAGAGAATAAGAGAGCTGATTGATGGAAAGCCGAGTGTCATCATTAACAAAGGAAAAATTGATGAAAAAGAGATGAGGAAACAGCGCTACAATTTTGAAGATCTACTCGTACAGCTTCGGGAAAAGAATGTGAAAAACGTGGCCGATGTCGAGTTTGCCATCTTGGAGGCGTCCGGAAAGCTTTCTGTCTTTGAAAAAAACAAAGATAGTGATAGTAAAGAGGAGGGCACGCTCAATCTGCCTTTGATCATGGACGGCGCAATCCAGGAAGAACATTTAAAGCAGATCGGGAAAACCAACCTTTGGCTACGTCAGCAACTACGAGATCTGGGTTATAAAGATTTCAGAAAAATTTCCTATTGCAGCTACAACAACGGTGTATTCTTTATTGATTTAATAGACGAATAAAAGACAGTGGCGAAAAAATCGCCACTGTCTTTTTATTTCACAATCCACCTTTTCAAAAACGGCACCCGGGCAAGTTCCTCCCGTTTGACAAGACCGAATAGGAACAGGAGGGCGATATAGAGCAGACAGGTTAGGAAAATGAATAGTAAGCTTCGTTTCCCGAAGGTCAGATCGAGCATCCAATGATCGAGCATCCATTTTCCGCTGATGGTGCATATACCCATGGTGATGAAGCTTTTTACATAATCCCGTACGTACAGGGAGTAGGAGAGGACTTTCATGATGGTAGCCATATGAAGCATCGTAACGAGCATCATGCCGATCACGATTCCGAGTGCTGCCCCCATGATTCCGAAGCTTGGTTTGCTTGCAAGCACGAAAATCACGCCGGTTTTCACCAAAGCCCCTATAAAGCTATTGATCATCGCGGCCTTTGCCAGATCGAGTGCCTGCAGGGTTGCCTGAAGTGGTCCTTGGAAATAGTAGAACAGGAAAAAAGGAGCCATCACTTTAATATATATTGCTGCTTTACTGCTGCCGTACATGAAGAGCATGATGGGATCTGCAAAAACAAAAAGCAGTACAACGGCTATTCCACCTGAGACAAATGATAATCTGAGTGCCTGCTGCAGGCGGTGTTCGATAAGAATCGAGTTTTTTTTCGCTGCCGCCTCACTTATGGCAGGAACTAGGGCGGTCGATAAGGAATAAGTAATAAAGGATGGCAGCATGAGAAGCGGAAGTGCAAAACCTACTAATTCTCCATACTGCTTTGTAGCAAGAGAGGTTGCTACCCCCGCAATTGCCAGACTTTGTGCCACTACAATAGGCTCAAAGAACCATGCGATGGAACCGATCATCCGGCTTCCGGTTGTCGGGATGGCAATTCGCATCAAATCGTTGAAAGTTTGTTTCCCTTCTCCCACATAGCTGAAAAATTTCTTGCGCAATCGAAAACTCTTTTTGTTTTTAAAGACAAATACCATGTAAAGCAAGGACATGAGCTCACCTGCCACGGCAGAAAGCATCGCACCTGCTGCGGCATATTCGATCCCGTATGGAAGCAGTGCCTTTGTACATGCAGCAACTAGCGAGATGCGGACAACCTGTTCGATAACCTGGGAGATGGCGGATGGTTTCATATTCTGCCTGCCTTGGAAATAGCCCCGCAATACGGAGGATATCGCAATGATCGGGACAACCGGCGCGATGGCAAGCAATGGATAATACGTTCTTGGATCTGTGAAGAGATGTGTGGATAGATAAGGAGCCAGAAGAATCATGGCCGGTGTAAAGATGATGCTCAAAGTACCGGTAGTGGCAAGCGATACGATCAGGATCTTCTTAATCTTGCGGTGATTGCCCTGTGCTTCCGCTTCGGCGACAAGCTTGGAGATGGCAACCGGCAATCCGAGCTGTGTAATGGTAATTGTAAGAACGAGAGTCGGAACAGCCATCATATAAAGACCTACGCCTTCCTCGCCAATAAATCTGGCAACCACAATCCGATTGATGAACCCCAGAATACGGGTGATGAATCCGGCTACAATGAGGATCAGCGTTCCCCTTAAAAAGGTTTGCTTCGTCATGCTATAACCTGCCTTCTCAATTAACGTCATATCGTATACAATTATCTATATGCTTGTACATAGGCCAAGCATGACAAGGAATTGGTCGCTTTTTAAAGGGAGAGGCATGACGTACTTGTACATTTCTATGTAGAAAATAAAATGGAGGTACCTTGAATGATGAAAGAGACGAATTATCATGCTTATGATCTTTTCCGAAGCGACTTGACACCTGTTCTGCAAAGCAAGCTGGAGGAATTCCAGCTGTTTGGCTATGATAAAGTGACCGAGGATGAATTATGGGAATGCCTGACACGTAAAACTTGGAAGCGCCCGGAGACTAAATTGCTGCATCAGCTTGTTAATGATGTGTATGGGCTTTCCATTACCGATTACATGAGCTATATCACGATTGAAGCGTATAAAGCGCCTAACTTTTTTCAGGAACAAAAGGATTAAAACCAGTTTCAACAAGAATTGACAGTAGAAAAGAGTTAACTCATAATGGTACATGATGGCAAAATATTGGCTTTTTTGAATAGAGCGACTATTGCACTTTTCTATACATACATAAACATGGAAAAAGTCCAAGTTTAATGCCAAGTGTCCGTAGTAATAAATAACACTCACCAGTGGTAAAAGCAGAAGGAGGATTTATAGTGGTTAAAAGAGGACGGATAGTGGCTTTCTTTTTACTTCTCATTCTATTAGGAAGTGTCATGGGAGTATTTACAAAGCCTATCGCAAATGATATCAAGCTCGGTCTTGACTTGCAGGGTGGATTTGAGATCCTGTATGAAGTAAAACCTATCAATAAGGATGCGGCTTTAGACCGGGAGACGCTCGTCAGCACGGTAAGCGCATTGAATAAGCGTGTAAACGTATTAGGGGTAAGTGAACCTAATATTCAGATTGAGGGTGATGATCGCATCCGTGTGCAGCTTGCGGGTGTAGACGATCAGACGAAAGCAAGGGAGCTCCTCTCTACGGAAGCTAAATTATCTTTCCGCGACATAAATGATAAAGAACTGATGAATGGGTCGGCACTTGCCGAGAATGGAGCAACGCAATCCTTTGATTCCAACAACCGCCCGAGTGTAGCATTAAAACTGAAGTCTGCAGATCAGTTTGCGGATGTAACACGTCAAGTGGTTGAAATGGGGCCAGGACAGAACCTGATGGTCATCTGGCTTGATTTCGAGGAAGGTGTAGACTCCTATGAAGCGGAGTCACAGAAGCCTAACCCTAAATTCCTTTCTGCTGCTGGAGTGGATGAAGTTTTCAATACCACTGAAGTGCAAATTCAAGGTGGAAACTTCTCGGTCGAATCCGCAAAAGAATTGGCTGAACTATTGAACGCAGGTTCCCTCCCGGTCGAATTGGAAGAAGTATATTCCACATCCGTCGGGGCGAAGTTCGGTGAAGCTGCCCTTCAGAAAACGGTATTGGCAGGAGCAATCGGGATCAGCATCATATTCCTTTTCATGCTTTTTGTCTATCGTCTTCCTGGATTCGTGGCAATTATCACGTTAAGTGTATATATCTTCTTGATCTTGTTAGTGTTTGATCTGATGAATGGGGTACTTACCCTTCCTGGTATCGCAGCACTCATATTGGGTGTCGGTATGGCAGTAGATGCCAACATTATTACGTATGAACGTATTAAAGAAGAACTGAAGCTTGGTAAAACACCTATGTCCGCATTCAGGGCAGGTAACCGCAACTCCCTTTCCACTATTATGGATGCGAATATCACTACCCTGCTTGCAGCGGCTGTAATGTTCGTATACGGTACTAGTTCTGTACAAGGGTTCGCAACCATGCTTATTGTGAGTATCCTGTTAAGTTTCCTTACAGCAGTTTTTGGAACCCGTCTTCTTCTTGGATTGTGGGTTTCCAGTAGAGCGCTGAACAAGAAGCCTCACTTATTTGGAGTGAAGAAGGCCGACGTTCTGGATATCAATATGACAGATGAACATACAGAACCGCCAAACCGTTATGAGAATTGGGATTTTGTGAAACACAGCAAAAAGTTCTTCATTTTCTCCGGAACGATGATTGTCGTAGGTATCATTCTACTTGCGGTATTCCGCCTGAATCTGGGAATTGACTTTGCAAGTGGGACACGTGTGGAAATAATGGCCGATTCCAGTCTTTCCGCAAAAGAAGTGACCGAGGAATTGACTTCACTTGGATATGAACCTAAAGATGTCGTATTGGCAGGAAATAATAATGAAATAGCTGTTGCAAGATATTTGGACAGCTTCACGCAAGCGGAAGTGGCCGAGATAAAAACTTCCATTGCAGATAAATATGGTTCAGAGCCGAATGTCAGCACGGTCTCTCCTACAGTAGGTCAGGAACTTGCACGAAATGCATTTTTTGCGGTACTGATTGCTGCGATCGGAATCATCATCTATGTCACCATCAGGTTTGAATGGCTGTTTGCCCTTGCCGCTATCGTGGCACTTTTCCATGATGCATTTTTCATGGTCGCATTCTTCAGTCTTGTACGTTTGGAAGTGGATATCACGATCATTGCTGCAGTCCTGACCATTGTCGGGTATTCCATCAATGATACGATTGTTACTTTTGACCGGATCAGAGAGAATATGAAGAAGAAAAAACGAATTAAAACTTACGAAGATTTGGCCGAGATTGTCAATAAAAGCTTGCAGCAAACGTTGGTCCGTTCCATCAATACAGTCATTACGGTCGTCTTTGCAGTAATCGGTCTGTTGATCTTCGGAAGTGAATCCATTACAGGCTTCTCCATTGCCTTGCTGGTGGGACTAATTGCAGGTACGTATTCTTCCTTGTTCATAGCGGCACAGCTATGGCTGATCTGGAAACATAAACAATTGTCCAAACCGAAAAAGGTCCAGCTTGAGGAAGCGGAGCCGGAAGTATAAGCTTATGAAAGAATGTCGCAGAAGCAATTTCTGCGGCATTTTTTATATATAGTAAAATATAGCGGAAGTTTCGGGTACAATAGAAGAAGCATAAAAAAGAGAGGTGTGCGTCTTGGACCATAATGAGCGCTTTAAAAAAGCTGAATTTGCTGCGTTGGTAGGTGTCGTGGGGAACATTGTACTTGCCATTCTGAAAGGATGGGCCGGAGTCGTTGCAAATAGCCGCGCACTTGTAGCGGATGCAGTCCATTCCGCTTCAGATGTAGCAGGCTCCTTAGCTGTATACATAGGATTGAAGGCTGCCAAACAGCCACCGGATGAAGATCATCCTTACGGCCACGGCAAGGCGGAAAATATCGCAGCCATTATTGTTGCTGTCCTTTTACTGATTGTTGGCTTCGAAATAGGGAAATCCTCCTTCGTAGCATTCTTTGAACCTATCGATGCACCAAAGATGCTAGCAGTGTATGTCGTGATCATTTCCATTGTCGTAAAAGAAGTGATGTTTCGCTATAAGTATAATTTGGGAAAGAAAATAAAGAGTGACGCCATTATTGTCAATGCATATGAACACAGGTCTGATGTGTTCTCTTCCATTGCAGCGCTCATAGGAATTGGAGGAGCGATTTTCGGTAGTTATATCGGAGTGGATTGGTTGGTCTATCTCGATCCGGTAGCAGGACTTTTTGTAGCGGCTTTGATTATCAAGATATCATGGCAGCTGGGTTCAGAGTCGATCCATAATACGATGGATCATGTCATGCATGAGGAAGACACAGAGGAGTTCAGAGTAGTGGTGACTTCCGTTCCTGGTGTCCTGAAGATTGATGCATTGCATGCCAGGGAACACGGACATTATGTCATTGTGGACCTGAAAATATCTGTTGACCCTTACATAACAGTGGAAGAAGGGCATAAGATAGGGAAAGACGTAAAGGCGAAGCTGCTTGAAAACCGTGAAGTCCAGGATGTGTTTGTCCATATCAATCCATATTCGGAATCTTGAATCACAGGATTTGAAGGAGGAGTGAAATATGAAAAGTCAGTGGTATCTATTGGCCGGATTTATCTTTACCATCATAGTGGCGATCTTTGCGGTACTGAATGTAGCCCCGGTGGAAGTTGACTATTTATTTGGTACAGCGGAATGGCCCCTCGTATTGGTCATTTTATTCTCCGCATTGATGGGAATCGTCATTGCCGGTTCCATCGGCGTGTATCAGGTAATCAAGCTGAAGCGGAAAATGCAAGCGAAGTCCAGGCATATGGAAAAACCTTCTTCTGAAAATGTGAAAGTGCCAAATGAAAATGAAGAAAAGAAAGGTACAATTTGAGGTAGATAAGCTTATAACAATTTCAGTGTAGGGCAGTCCAATATAGTTGGGCTGCATTTTTTTTTGCGTAAATCTTTTAAAATAGGATCCTTTTTAATGTCGAGTGTTCATTTTTTAAGAATCTAGCTGTTGTTGATTGGAGCAATAGGCGAAGACTCCTGCGGGAGGAAGCGTTTAGGGGAGACCCCGCAGGCAAAGCCGAGGAGGCTCCACAAAACGCCCCGCGGAAAGCGCAGCCTAGTGCGGAAATCAACAGCGGTGTTTAAAAGTGACGAAGTATAAATTAGATGTCAAAAACTTCATAATTTTAAAACCCGCCTCAAACAAAGAAAAACCATGCTCCCTAAAGTGATTAACTCACTTTTTCCAATTGAAGGGAGACCCTCTCTCTAGTATAATAAGTTAAGCTAAGGGAGGAATTCGTTTGCTAGCTTCTAAATCACGTTGGAATGTAAATAAGCCTGACCAAGAGCAGGTACGGAAATTGGCGGAAAGCCTGAAAGTGGCGCCTCTTATTGCTTCCCTCCTCGTAAACAGGGGACTGGATGATTACGAGACCGCAAAAAGTTTTTTGAATACAGAGACCCAAGAATTTCATGACCCATTCCTGTTGGAAGACATGGAAAAGGTCGTTCAGAGAATAGAAACGGCAATACAGAATGAAGAAAAGATATTGGTATTTGGTGATTATGATGCCGATGGAGTAAGCAGTACCACTGTGATGGTTACAGCTCTCAGAGAAAAAGGAGCGAAGGTGGATTTCTATATTCCCAACCGTTTTACAGAAGGTTATGGACCAAATGAAACTGCATTCAGGCAAGCCAAGGAAAGTGGATATTCCATCATCATCACAGTCGATACCGGAATTTCCGCTCTGCATGAAGCGGATGTGGCGAGGGATCTGGGCGTCGACCTGATCATTACCGACCACCACGAGCCTGGACCCGTTCTACCGGATGCATATGCCATCATCCATCCTAAGAAAGAAACGTGCCCATATCCATTCAAAGACCTTGCTGGAGTTGGCGTCGCCTATAAAGTGGCCCATGCGCTTTTAGGGAAGAATCCGGAGCATCTTCTGGAAGTGGCGGCTATAGGAACGATTGCTGACCTTGTACCTTTAGTGGATGAAAACAGACTACTGGCTTCCAAAGGGATCAAAAAGATGCAGCAGACCAAAAGAGTCGGATTAAAGGCCTTGCTGCAAAAATGCGGGGTGGAACTCCATACCATTACAGAAGAGACAATCGGGTTCTCCATCGGACCGAGGATCAATGCAGTGGGACGCCTCGACAATGCAGACCCAGCCGTACACCTTTTAATGACGGAAGATGCCCAAGAAGCAAAAGCGCTAGCCGAGGAAATGGAAGCTTACAATAAAGAAAGACAGCAGATTGTCACACAAATTACCGAAGAAGCAATCAATCAGGTTGAGGAAATGTACCCTCCTGATGAGAATTCATTTCTGATCGTAACAGGACATAACTGGAATGCTGGCGTCATCGGTATTGTGGCCTCAAGACTGGTGGACCGTTTCTATCGACCAACCATCGTGCTGAGCCTTGATGAGGAAAAGGGTCTTGCAAAAGGTTCTGCGCGTTCCATACCAGGGTTTGACCTGTTTGAAAACCTTTCCACTTGCAGGGATATTCTCCCGCACTTTGGCGGACATCCGATGGCAGCTGGTATGACCTTGAAATTGGAAAATGTGGACGAGCTCCGTGATCGAATGAAGACCATTGCAGATACCATTTTGTCGGAGGAAGATTTCACCCCGATTACAGAAGTGGATATTGAATGTGAGCTGAACGAAATAACACTGGAATCAATCGAGCAGTTGGAGAAGCTTGCCCCATACGGTGTGGCAAATCCGAAGCCGAAAGTATTGGTGAAAGGTGCATTGCCGCAGCAGATTCGCCAGATAGGCAACAAGAGCAATCATCTGAAGCTTGTCATCGAGAAGGAAGGAAGCGTGCTAGATTGTGTCGGGTTCGGATTTGGGGAAACCTATCACCATGTGTCACCCATTGCGTCCCTAGATGTTTTGGGGGAACTTGCCATCAATGAGTGGAATAATTTCCGAAAGCCCCAGCTTTTTGTAAAGGACCTTAGAATTGCAGAGTGGCAACTGTTTGATATTCGTTCAGCGAAGCAGCTGAATCAAACCCTGCAAGGAATAGATAAGAAGAATCTACAAATACTGTTCTTTAATACTGCAACATTGGAAGAAGTGAAATTAGGAGAGGAACATCTTCCTTATCTTACACATGTTAAGCCAGGAACAGAAATCGATGTAGAGGATAAATACATCGTGCTGCTGGATATTCCAAGCGGAGAGGAAACACTTGCCAGCCTATTGCGAAACTCTTCACCATCCCGCATCTACGCTTCTTTTTATCAAAAGGAAAATCATTATTTTTCCACCATCCCGACAAGGGACCACTTTAAGTGGTACTACGGCTTCCTTTCCAAAAAAGGTCCGTTTGATTTGAACAGGTACGCCGAAGAAATCGCGAAACATCGAGGCTGGTCAAAAGAAACAATAGATTTCATGTCACAGGTGTTTTTTGAACTAGAATTTGTTACAATAGACAAGGGCTTTATCGCATTGAACAATGCGGCGGAAAAACGGGATTTTGAAGAGTCTCCGACATATCGCAAAAAGCAGCAGCAAGTGATGCTTGAAAACTTGTTTTTATACTCTTCATATAAACAATTAAAAGCGTGGTTTGATCAGCATCTAACCAAACAGTGCACTGTTCATTCATAGGAGGAAAAAAGAAGATGGATTTAAAGAAATATATTACGATTGTTCCTGATTGGCCAAAACCAGGTATTCAATTTAAGGACATTACGACATTAATGGACAATGGTGACGCATACCGTTATGCAACAGACCAGATTGTTGAATATGCTCGTGAAAAGCAAATTGACCTTGTTGTTGGACCAGAAGCTCGTGGATTTATTATCGGGTGTCCGGTTGCATATTCTTTGGGAGTTGGTTTTGCTCCGGTACGTAAAGAAGGAAAATTGCCTCGTGAAGTCGCGCGAGTGGAATATGGCCTTGAATACGGTAAAGATGTTCTGACCATTCACAAGGATGCAATCAAACCAGGTCAGCGTGTACTGATCACGGACGATCTGCTTGCAACAGGAGGAACAATCGAAGCGACCATCAAGCTAGTTCAAGAGCTGGGCGGAGTGGTAGCCGGTATTGCGTTCCTGATCGAACTGTCCTACTTAGACGGACGCAGCAAGCTAAATGACTTTGATATCTTAACATTGATGAAATACTAATATTTATACGGACTAGAGCAACTCATCCTTGCTCTAGTTTTTTTCATATTTTTCCCCTTCCATTATTTCTTCCGACGTGCAAGATCATCGATTTGTTAAATTTTTCACAGGAAAAGTATAAATTTTACAGGGATTCCTAAAAAATCTGTCGACAAATCTTTATTTTTGCTGCATAAGCCCTTTACATCTACTTGAAATTTCATGATAATAATTACAATATATTTTTATTTATAAACATTGCAGTAATCTGTCTATAATGAATAAGACTTGGAACGGAACAAGTTTTCAAATACTTCATACAAATAAGAGAAAGTCAAAAAGGTGAGTAGAAATATGGCAAATGAGCAAGTGTTAACTGCAGACCAGGTGATAGATAATGCGAGGCGCTATTTAAAGAGCGAGGACATCGTATTTTTAGAAAAGGCTTATGAGTTTGCTAAAAATGCTCATGCAGAACAGTATCGTAAATCAGGTGAGCCTTATATTATCCATCCGATACAGGTCGCAGGCATCCTTGTCGACCTTGACTTAGATCCATCTACCATTGCGGCTGGGTTTCTTCATGATGTTGTCGAAGATACCGCCATCACATTGGATGAGATAAAGGAAGCATTCAATGCAGAGGTTGCCATGCTGGTGGACGGCGTAACCAAGCTAGGTAAAATCAAATACAAATCCCAGGAAGAGCAGCAGGCGGAAAATCACCGGAAAATGTTCGTCGCCATGGCACAGGATATCCGCGTGATTCTCATTAAGCTTGCAGACCGGCTTCATAACATGCGGACCTTAAAGCATCTTCCGCAGGAGAAGCAGCGCAGGATTTCCAATGAAACGCTGGAGATTTTCGCTCCGCTTGCACACCGTCTGGGGATTTCGAAAATAAAATGGGAGCTTGAGGACACTGCCTTGCGCTACCTCAACCCCCAGCAATACTACCGTATCGTCAATCTGATGAAACGCAAGCGTGCCGAGCGTGAGCTGTATATCAAGGAAGTCATGGGAGAAGTGACAGACCGCCTCGAAGAAGTGGAAATTGAAGCGGATCTCTCAGGTCGACCGAAGCATATATACAGCATCTACCGCAAAATGGCCATGCAAAACAAGCAGTTCAGTGAAATATACGACCTATTGGCCGTGCGCATCATCGTGAACAGCATCAAGGATTGCTATGCCGTTCTTGGAATCATTCACACATGCTGGAAGCCGATGCCTGGCCGCTTCAAGGATTATATTGCCATGCCTAAACCGAATATGTACCAGTCTCTTCATACGACCGTCATCGGTCCAAAAGGGGATCCGCTTGAAGTGCAGATCCGCACATCCGAAATGCATCAGATCGCAGAGTACGGGATCGCTGCGCACTGGGCGTATAAAGAGGATAAGGTGGCAGATGAACGTTCCACTTTAGAAGAAAAGCTTACATGGTTCCGCGAGATCCTGGAGTGGCAGAATGATGCGACCAATGCCGAGGAATTTATGGAATCTCTGAAAATCGACCTTTTCTCTGACATGGTATTTGTCTTTACACCAAAGGGTGATGTTATTGAGCTTCCATCGGGATCGGTTCCAATCGATTTTTCCTATCGGATACACTCGGAGATCGGGAACAAAACGATTGGTGCAAAAGTGAACGGAAAGATGGTCACCCTTGATTATAAATTAAAGACTGGTGACATCATCGAAATACTGACCTCCAAGCATTCATATGGTCCTAGCCAGGATTGGCTGAAGCTTGCGCAAACTTCCCAGGCGAAGAACAGGATCCGTCAGTTCTTCAAAAAGCAGCGCCGCGAAGAGAATGTCGAAAAGGGACGCGATCTGGTCGAAAAAGAAATTAAGAATATGGACTTTGATTTAAAGGAGATCCTTCAATCAGAGAACATTAGCAGAGTTGCTGAAAAGTTCAACTTTATGAATGAAGAGGATATGTTTGCGGCTGTCGGCTATAACGGGATCACCGCCCTGCAGGTAGCCAACCGACTGACAGAAAAACAGCGCCGCAAACGTGATCAGGAACAGCAGATCACAGATATAACGGAAAATGCAGAGAAGAAAAAGACGGTACCAGCTAAGAAGAAAAAGGATGCTGGAGTCGTGGTGCAAGGGATAGACAGCCTACTGGTGCGCTTGTCCAAATGCTGTAATCCGGTTCCTGGCGACGAAATCGTCGGCTTCATCACTCGTGGACGCGGGGTATCGGTCCATCGCGCAGATTGTGCAAACGTTGTTGCGGAAGGAACGAACGATCGTATAATCGATGTGGAGTGGGAAGGCGACATGAAAGAAAACCGCGAGTACAATGTGGAAATAGAAATCACAGGGTATGATCGCAGAGGCCTCCTGAATGAGGTGTTGCAGGCGGTCAATGAAACAAAAACGGATATCAACGCCGTTTCAGGCAAATCGGATCGCAATAAAATGGCAAGCATTCATATGGCCATTGCCATCCATAACATCAGCCACCTGCAAAAGGTTGTGGAGCGTATCAAGCAGATTCCAGATATTTATGCGGTACGTAGAATAATGCAGTAAGTGAGGGTTTTTCGGTATGAGAGTAGTATTGCAACGTGCGAAACGGGCTGAGGTCCGAGTAGAGGGAAACGTGGTGGGCCGCATTGACAAAGGGTTGATGCTGCTTGTCGGCGTGACCCACGAAGATACGGCAGAGGATGCTGCATATGTGGCAGACAAAATCGTGAACCTCCGAATTTTTGAAGATGAAAACGAAAAGATGAATCTTTCCCTGTTGGACGTAGGTGGGGAGATCCTTTCTGTCTCACAGTTCACCCTGTACGGTGATTGCCGCAAAGGGAGACGTCCAAACTTTATGAATGCCGCAAAGCCAGATCATGCAACTGAGGTTTATGAAGCATTTAACGAAAAGCTTCGTGAAAAGGGTGTAGTGGTTGAAACCGGCGAGTTTGGTGCGATGATGGATGTGGATTTCATCAATGATGGTCCAGTGACATTGATAGTGGAAAGTAAATAAGTTGGAATTTATGCCGGCTGCTGCTCAGAAATGAGTGGTAGCTGGCATTTTGTTTTATCCCCAATTTCATCACATACAAAAAAGACAAGCGCTATTGCCTTAATCCGGCATAACGCTTGTCTTAAAACTATCTATCCCGGAAATACTGGGCTAATCCCTGATATATCCCGGTTGCTGCTCTTTCCTGGAAGTCGCTTGATAAAATGGTCATTTCTTCACCACGATTGCTGATATAACCTATCTCTAGCAATAAAGCTGGATGACGGTTTTCTCTAAGTACCAAATAGCTTTCCTGTCTTACACTACGATCCCGTAAATTCGTTAGCTGGACCAGAGATTGATGGACGCTGTTAGCCAGTTGTTCATCTGCTCCAGCATAATAGAAGGTGGTGGTACCAGTAACACTTGAATCGTCAATACTGTCATAATGTACACTGATGAATACATCAGCCCCATGATGATTCGCTGTTCGTGCCCTTGCTGGCAAACTTACAAAGGAATCGTTTTGCCTTGTAAGATAGACTATGGCTCCTGCCGCTTTCAACTTGCCCTGGAGAAGTCTGGAGGTTCTGAGATTCAAATCTTTCTCATAGGTTCCCTGCACGCCAATGGCACCAACATCTTTTCCGCCATGTCCAGGGTCAATGACGATTACTTTATTCCGCAGATACTGTTCAGAGCCTGCTCTTGTGATGGTAGGTGCCTGGCCCTTTGTTGTAACGATCCAGCCCGCTACATACGCAATTGTGCCATCTGCTAGTTCGATTTGGTACCAATCGTTTTCTAATCCTTTAATAGGGAATGTTTCACCCTCATTTGCCCGGTAGACGACTTTTGCGGTTGTACTTGGTTCACTTCTGATATTCGTTCCGTTATCGAGAATGATGATGCTTCCTTCTCCTGTAAGATTGCCAGGATTGACAGATAGGGATTTTTTCTCCAGAAACCATCCGGCCACCCAGCCTGTATTCCCGTTTGCGTATTCGATTTCACACCAGTTATTTCGTTCACTGATGATCTTGACATCGGTACCTTGGGAGATTTGATCTAAAATCTTTCCGTTTAGATTCGGCTCGCTCCGAACATTTAACCCGGAAACAGAGATGGTGGCACTGGAGCTTCCTTTTTTCTTGGAAGGGGTTTCTGTGCTGCCATTATGTATATTTGCATAATCTGAATGAATCCATCCGGTTTCCCCGTCATAGGAGATCTGCAGCCAGTCGGATTCTTGGGTTAACACGTTTACGACCGTTCCGGTAGCCAGGGTACCGATTACTTTGCTTTGAGTGGATGGCTGGCTGCGGATGTTCAGTCCATCAGTCGTAACAGTTGCGGTCTGAGAAATGTTTGCATCCCTTTGATTTTCCTCGTCTGTTGTTTCTTTTTTCTTCTTTTTCGTCTGGATACTTACAAATTCACTGGATACCCAGCCTTCCAATCCGTTTGTGCGGATTTTCACCCAGTTCTCATTCTGATCCACAAAGCTTACAGAATCAGAGCTTTGGATAAAACCGACCACGTTAAAGCTTGTGCCGGGACCTGAGCGGACTCGAAGGTCATCGGTTAACACCTGAACCACATCGCTCGATTCAGAATTTCTTGCAGGTGAAGATGATTGCTGGTTGTCGGTCACAAGGTAGGAAGCGACCCAGCCCGATTTGCTCGAATTAACCTGGATTTTTACCCATTCACCTTTTGTATCAACGACAGGATAAGTCTCCCCCCGCATTACTTTTGAAATGATGAGAGAATTGGCATCCGGCTTTTCCCGTACATTCAGGACATCCGTAGCCACCTCAATTGTCCCATCAGCATTGGCGGAAGGGAGTTGGACGGTGGTGAAAATAGTAGAAAAAAGTAAGAGTCCGATAATTGAAATATGTAATTTTTGAAGCAAGAGTATAGCCTCCTATTCTAAAGGATAACCAACTTATTTCTGCATCAAGAATAAAAAATCCTCCTTTTAGTGAAATTTTTTTCGGAAAACGGGGAGACTAGTAGTCAGTGTTTATGAAAAAGGGGCGAACATCGATGAAATTTAGTGAGAAGAACAACCATGCTTATGGAAGCAGAGATGTATTTGGTGTAAGCTTTCACGACTTTATAGAAAAAGAGAAGGATTCCACCTATGTGGAGCTCGCTTCTGAGTTTGGGATTACTGTACGTGATGTGAAGGCATTGAAAAAACACCTGAATCGATTTCAATAAATCCTTGACAACTGCTTTTGAATCTATATATACTAGCAAGTATCAAACTTACACTTTTATAAATAAAAGCTTGCTTGGGATAAGCAGCTGGTGTGTAAGACTAGGTTTTTACATAATATAATGTTCCAATGACGGAGAACAGTAGTTGAGAATACACATGGAAAGAGAAGAAATGCCCTGGGCTGAAAGCATTTCCCCATGATGACTTAATGAACGAACACTCCTTAGGATTCTCTCTGAAAAAGCACGGTGGTTTTCACCCCTCTATTAGGAGAAGAACGTTGCAGGCGTTAACTGCTTTGAGTGGAGGCATGCATTCATCGTTTTTGGATGAACGTTGCTTCAATTAGGGTGGCACCACGGGAATTCAACTCCCGTCCCTTGTTTAACGATTGTTAAGCAAGGGGCGGGAGTTTTTTGTATTGATTAAAGGCTATTTTCGCATGCATTATTGTTTGCTTTTATGTATTTAACTTATACACGTAATATTACTGGCTTTCGTGCTCTTTTCCCGTTGTAAAGATTTATTTTCTTTTTGAATAATACGGGGATAAATACTGTAAAAAATCCAAAAGCCGATTTTTTACGAATATTAGCAACAAACTATACGAAGAGCCTTATAAAAAGGGGTCTGACCCCATTTGGAAATAAAAGGAGGAACCGACGATGACGATTCAGATACCGCGTGGTACGCAGGATATTTTGCCTGGTACGGTGGAAAAGTGGCAGTATATTGAAGCGAAGGCGAAGGAGATTTGCCAGCTTTATAATTATAAGGAGATTCGTACTCCGATTTTTGAAAGCACGGAGCTGTTCCTTCGTGGAGTAGGGGAAACAACTGATGTGGTTCAGAAGGAAATGTACACATTCGAGGATCGTGGAGGCAGAAGTCTTACCCTGCGTCCTGAGGGAACGGCATCCACAGTCCGCTCTTATGTGGAAAACAAAATGTTCGGTTCGCCGAATCAGCCGACAAAGCTTTACTATGTTGGTCCGATGTTCCGCTATGAAAGACCGCAGGCTGGGCGTTTCCGTCAATTTGTCCAGTTCGGAGTAGAGGCATTAGGCAGCAATGATCCTTCCATCGATGCGGAAGTGATTGCTTTGGCAGTGGAACTCTACACGAGTTTAGGACTTAAAAATCTAAAAGTGGTCATCAACAGTCTCGGAGACAAAGAAAGCCGTCAAGCACACCGTGATGCCCTGATCCAGCACTTCCAGCCTCGCATCGACGAGTTCTGTGGAGATTGCCAAGGCCGTTTGGAAAAGAATCCACTTCGCATTCTGGATTGCAAAAAGGACCGTGACCACGAATTGATGGCAACGGCTCCATCCATTCTTGACTATTTGAACGAAGAGTCGAAGGCCTATTTTGATAAAGTGGTAGCTTACCTATCTGCGCTCGGCATCCAATATGAAATTGATCCAAAACTTGTACGTGGACTTGATTATTACTACCACACAGCCTTTGAAATCATGAGCACCTCCGAAGGCTTCGGCGCCATTACCACTCTATGTGGGGGAGGCAGATACAACGGTCTGGTCCAGGAGATAGGCGGACCGGAAACGCCGGGAATCGGTTTTGCACTAAGCATTGAACGCCTGATTTCAGCAATGGAAGCGGAAAAGGTGGATTTCCCGATTGAAGAAGCGATAGACTGCTATGTGGTCGCTTTGGGTGAAAAGGCAAAGGAAACAGCGGTAAAACTTTTGTTTGATTTAAGAAAAGCGGGAATTGTGGCTGAAAAGGACTATCAGGATAAAAAGCTGAAAGCCCAGTTCAAAGCAGCCGATCGTTTAAAATCCAAGTACACAATTGTGTTCGGTGAAGATGAACTTGCAAAGGGTGTTGTTTCCATTAAAGAAATGGAAACAGGTGAACAGCAGGAAGTAGCCTATGAAGGTGTGGTCACATACCTAACGGAAAAGAAAAGCGGGGAGAGATAAATGATGCAAGCGAGAACCTATTTTTGTGGAGAAGTACCCGAAACATCCATTGGTGAAGTAATTGAACTGAAAGGCTGGGTGCAGAAGCGACGTGACCTGGGAGGACTTATTTTCCTTGACCTTCGCGACCGCACGGGGTTGGTGCAGATCGTATTCAACCCGGATGTTTCCGCTGAAGCACTTCAAACAGCAGAGAATGTACGTAATGAATATGTACTTTACATCAAAGGGAAAGTGGTTGCCCGTGACGCAGCGACAGTAAATCCCAACTTGAAAACAGGTGCCATCGAAGTTCACGCAGAAGCGATTGAAGTATTGAATGCAGCGAAAACTCCGCCTTTCGTTATTGACAACAAAACGGAAGTTAATGAAGATATCCGCTTGAAATACCGTTACTTGGATCTACGCCGACCGGTCATGTTCGACACGTTGAAAATGCGCCATGACGTAACGAGATCGATTCGCGAATTTTTGAACGACCAGCAGTTCATGGAAGTGGAAACGCCAATCCTGACAAAAAGCACGCCTGAAGGTGCACGCGATTATCTAGTGCCAAGCCGTGTTCATCCTGGCGAATTCTATGCATTGCCGCAATCGCCGCAGATCTTCAAGCAGCTATTGATGGTTTCCGGTGTGGAGCGCTACTACCAGATTGCCCGCTGCTTCCGTGATGAGGACCTTCGTGCCGACAGACAGCCAGAGTTCACACAAGTCGACATTGAAACCTCATTCCTTTCCCAGGAAGAGATCATCGGCATGATGGAAGCTATGATGCGAATGGTCATGAAAAATACGAAGGGCGTGGATGTACCGGAAAGCTTCCCTCGTATCACGTACCAGGATGCGATGAACAGATACGGTTCCGACAAGCCTGATACCCGCTTTGAGATGGAGCTTGTGGACTTGTCCGAGCAAGTGGCAGAATGCGGATTCAAAGTGTTCAGTGCTGCCGTGGCTAACGGAGGACAAGTAAAAGCAATTAATGTAAAAGGTAAGGCCGGAAACTACTCCCGAAAAGACATTGATGCACTGACCGAATTTGTTTCCGTATATGGTGCTAAAGGACTGGCGTGGTTGAAAGTTGAAGCGGATGGGTTAAAAGGACCTATAGCGAAGTTCTTTAATGAAGAGGAGCAAGCGAGCTTCATTCAGACGCTTGGTGCTACAGAAAGTGACTTGCTGTTATTCGTAGCTGACAAGAAATCTGTCGTAGCGGATGCACTTGGGGCACTTCGCATGAAGCTTGGAAAAGAACTCGGCTTGATCGATGAAAGCAAATTCAACTTCCTTTGGGTAACGGATTGGCCGCTTCTCGAGTATGATGAGGAAGCGGGGCGCTATTTTGCCGCACATCATCCATTTACGATGCCTGTCCGTGAAGATCTTGCACTGCTTGATTCCAATCCAGGCGCTGTACGGGCACAAGCGTATGACCTTGTCCTCAACGGCTATGAGCTTGGTGGCGGATCCCTTCGTATCTACGAACGCGACATTCAGGAGAAGATGTTTGAAGTGCTCGGTTTCAGTCAAGAGGAAGCGACAGAGCAGTTCGGATTCCTGCTTGAAGCATTCGAATATGGCACGCCTCCACATGGCGGAATTGCCCTAGGCCTTGACCGTTTGGTGATGCTTCTTGCTGGCAGAACGAACCTTCGCGATACCATAGCTTTCCCTAAAACGGCTAGTGCGAGCGATATCCTGACACAAGCACCAAGTCCTGTTGCAGGTGGGCAATTGGACGAATTACATTTGTCGCTGGCTGTCAAAAAAGAGTAGATTTTCCCATACGGTGAACTCTTGCAAACAAAAAATGCGTGTGTTATGATACTTTCAAGAAGTCGCAAGTCCTGATGTGTTCGTCGTATAACCTATTGTTTTGACCGAACAATAGATTATACGGGAGCTCAGAGTTTTCGTCGCTGCGTACATGCCTCCCTCGTAGAGGACGTACAAATGCATGAAACAGAGCACCCACCTGCTGTGAGCGGGTTCAAAACGAAGGCATCAAACGACGGCACGATTGGGACTTGCCTACATACGGATCCAATACCGACATCCTGGTAACGGGGTGTCGGTTTTTTTGTAAAAAAATAGGAACAATCCCACAACCAGGGCGTTCCTTGTCACTGCCTTTATTCATCTCGCTGATTTGCGATATCCTTTTTCCTGCGCTTCGGCTTCTGTGTGAAACCATTCAACAGGTGTTGTCCTATTATAGAAAACTCCGCCAGGCATATGGTAGATGTATTCGCCGCGGCCATTTTTGTTCCCTTTTATCAACGGAGCATCTTCATCTGTAACGGAAGTTTTCTCTTCCAATTTTGTTTGTTCCAGCGTCGCCGCTATTGCAGATAAGGTCTGTTTAACTTGAAAGGTTGTTGTTTCCTTTGCAATAATTTCTTTATTGGATTTGTTCATCTTGAATAATGTCAATATCCCACTGCTGATCACTAAGAAGAATGATAAGGCCTTAAACAATTTTTTCATCACAGACTCCCCGCCTTCAATAAAAATAATTATCAGGTTACTATTCCCTCTATTATAAGTCATTTAAACCTTTTTCGTCATAAAAGAAATTCCTATATGACTACTTGCAATTCGCCTAAAGTATGTTATATTCGATTTCGGGTACAATTCTAAAAAAGCCGAAAAGTGAAGTTATAAGTGCATCCTCTACAAGATATAAATGGAGTTGATAGATATGCTACACCAATTTTCAAGAAATGAACTTGCCATAGGTAAAGAAGGTTTGGAAACACTGAAAAACAGCACGGTTGCAGTATTGGGAATCGGGGGAGTCGGCTCATTTTCCGCAGAAGCCCTTGCCCGGTCAGGAGTGGGACGACTTATTCTAGTTGATAAGGATGTAGTCGACATCACAAATGTAAACCGACAGATCCATGCATTGGTTTCCACAGTCGGACAACCGAAAGCGGACCTGATGAAGGCGCGGATTGCGGATATCAATCCCGAGTGTGAAGTCATCGCGTTAAAAATGTTTTATACAGACGAAACATATGAAGAGTTTTTCAGCTATGGTCTGGACTATGTGATTGATGCTTCCGATACGATTTCATATAAGATCCATCTGATGAAAGAGTGCTTGAAGCGTAAAATTCCGATTGTTTCCAGTATGGGAGCGGCAAATAAGACGGATCCGACACGTTTTAAAATGGCGGACATTTCCAAGACACACACAGATCCAATTGCAAAAGTAATTCGTACAAGACTCAGAAAAGAGGGAATCCAAAAGGGTATAAAAGTGGTATTCTCCGACGAAAGCCCGATTATCATCCGTGAAGAGGTAAGAAAGACCGTCGGTAATGACCAGGCGCAAATTCGGAAGGCGAAAATGCCACCTTCCTCCAATGCATTTGTTCCTTCTGTGGCAGGACTGATTCTTGGTGGTTATGTCATCAATGATCTTTTGAAAGATATTCACATCCAGCGAGTAGGCGGGAAGCAATAAAAAAGAAAAGGATGACAGAAGAGCCATGATGCTCATCTGTCATCCTTTTTTGTTTGGCTTACATTACTTCATTCTGCAGTGCAGTCATCTTCTTTGCGCGATCCATGATCTGTACGAGCATTTCATAATCACCATTGATTACGCTTTGCTTTTCTTCGAGTTTCTGTAGCTCGTCCTCCAACGATGAAATCCTTCTTTTCAACAGGTGATTTTCGTTTTTCAATCGCTCTTGTTCAAGAAGGGAGCCTTGGCCGGTTTGCTGTTCCCGCTTCAGGTTTTGCATGAAATCGATGCAGTCATCTAAAGTAATGCTATTTTGTTTTACTGGAAGTGGTTGGTATACATCGGACTCCTCTTCCTCCTGGAGCTGTGATTGAAGAGAACTGGGAATACTCCATTGTGTTGTGGGGCTGCTTGGAGCAGGGAGCCATTCCATTTCCAATGGCGGCTTTGCTTTTATCACTTTTTTAGTTTCTGTGGAATCCATCTTTTTCAATTTATCCAATGCCCGTTTGCGTTCCTTGCGCTGCTTTTTGGCAATCGCTACTGCTGGCTCGTATTTTTTGCGGACCTCTGCATTCCACCTGAACCCGCAGGCTGCAGAAGTGCGGTTCAGTTTATCTCCCACCTCTTCAAAAGCTGCTAACTGTGTACCCCCATCTCTTATGTATCTCAATACGGTTTCTGCCAATAATAGATCATCCTCATGGGACCATGCATCCTGTCGAACTTTCATTTTAGACACTCCTTTAAAACGGACGTTTTTTTACCATCATGGACAAAAGGTTGGGATAATATACGCCCTTATGCAGTTGTGGGAAATGTGCAACTTCCGTATAGATTGGGTAAGGATTATCAAAGGGATAAAAATAAAGGAGAATGTCCTTTTCGGGAGAAATAATAAAATATAGAAATATTGGGAGGGCTATGAAATGAACAGAGTGGTAGGATTTGAGATCAGTAGCAGGGAACCTGAGTTAACGACAAAGTTTTTTGAGGATGTATTCGGTTGGGAGATAGGTGAGCCGAATTATGAATATTGGCCGGTAGTGACTGGCAAGGGTGCAAATTTGATGAGTGGTGGGATTGGGAAAGGACCGGAAGATCATCCACAAGGAACGAGGATTAGGATTGAAGTGGATTCGATTGATGAAACATTGGCCATTGCTAAGGTAAAAGGGGCCGAAGTTGTCAGGGAGAAGATGGAGTTTGATACGTTCTATCTTGCCTACCTGAAAGAGCCGACTGGGATTGATATCGGATTGATTGAGCAAAAGTAAAAAGAAATGGCTTGCCGCATAGTCGGGCAAGCCATTTCTTTTATTTTCTTTTTTTCGTCTTTTCGTAGATTTGCGCGAGAGCCGCTTCAAATTTACTTGTTTCCTTGGGTTTGTAGTACGATTTGTTCTTCAGTTTATCAGGCAGATATTGCTGTGCCACCCAGCCTCCAGGGTAATCATGGGGGTAAAGGTAATCCACACCGCGGCCCAATTTGGCTGCACCTTTGTAATGTGCGTCCTTCAGGTGGGCGGGCACCTCTCCGACAAGACCTTTTCGGATATCTGAAAGTGCCTCATCCAATGCTTTATAGGCGGAATTGGATTTCGGCGACAGGCAAAGCTCGATGACTGCATTCGCCAGAGGGATTCTAGCTTCCGGGAACCCCAGTCTTTCAGCAGCTTCAATCGCTGCGAGCGTCCTTGCACCTGCCTGCGGATTGGCAAGGCTGATATCTTCATAGGCTATTACCAGTAACCGTCTTGCGATACTAACAAGATCGCCGGCTTCAATCAATCTTCCCAAATAGTGAAGCGCAGCGTCCACATCGCTGCCGCGGATCGATTTTTGGAAGGCGGAAAGCACATCATAATGCCCATCGCCGTCCTTATCATGATAGAAGCTCTTTTTTTGTAAGCATTCTTCTGCGGACTGCAGATTTACGTTGATTATGCCATCTTCATCTGGGGTAGAAGACAAGACTGCAAGCTCGAGAGCATTCAATGCTGAGCGCACATCACCGCCGCAGCCATTCGATAAGTGCTTCATAGCATCACTGCTAACATTGACCTTATATTCGCCTAATCCACGTTCTCTATCGTTCAATGCCTGTTTCAATACATCCTTAATTTCCTCCACAGATAACGGATGCAATTCGAAAATCTGGCATCTGCTTCTGATGGCAGGATTGATGGCATGATAGGGATTACTTGTCGTCGCTCCGATCAGTACGATTCTGCCGTTCTCCAGATGTGGCAAAAGAAAGTCCTGCTTCGCTTTGTCCAAGCGGTGAACCTCGTCCAAAATCAAGATGACCTTGCCTGACATTTTCGCTTCCTCTGCAACAATTTCCATATCCTTTTTGTTATGGATGACTGCGTTCAACGTTCGAAACGCATATTGTGTGCTGCCCGCAATGGCAGTTGCAATCGATGTCTTTCCTATTCCTGGTGGACCATAAAGAATCATCGAGGAGAGGTGTCTAGCCTTTACCATTCTCTGAATGATTTTGCCTTCCCCAACCAAATGTTCCTGACCGACCATCTCTTCTATCGTTCTCGGCCTCATACGAAAGGCCAATGGTTTGCTGCTCATAAAAAACACCTTCCTGCTTGCTATAGCATCTTTGTCTATTACCCACTCTACCACAATTAAAGTCATGGTTAGAAATGTAAAACCTCACATTCTGTGCTATAATGGGATAGATTTTATCGGCAAATAAGTAAACATAATAATACGTGTTCAAAAAGGAGGATAAAAAGAGCAAAGAAGTTCGAGGAAGCGAAGTCTCGACCACCGTAGCGTATGGTTTGTAATGTTGCGGAGCGGAGAGGCAAGCTGACGAAGAAATTTGAAGCTGATTTTTACCGGACTTTTTGAACATCCTCTAACAGAAGGGTAGCGAATATATGCAAGGTGAGCGGAGTATAGCCAGAAGCTTATTTTTGGCGAAATGGTCCATTTATTTTATTGGTTTGTTGATTATGTCATTTGGGATCGTGCTGATGATCAGGGCGGACCTTGGCAGTGCACCATGGGATGTTTTTCATATCGGTCTCTTTTACCAGGTTGGTTTAACGATCGGTACATGGTCCATAATTGTAGGCTTTTTTATTTTGGCCATTTCTTCTTTGATAGTAAAAAGGCTCCCTTCCGTCGGTGCTTTTCTGAATATGCTGATGGTTGGAATATTCATTGATATGTATCTGTTTATCCCGTACTTAAAGACACCTCATTCATTTTTCGGGCAGATTTTCATGCTGATTCTGGGTGTATTGGTGATCGGTATTGGTATAGGGGTTTATATTTCTTCCCGTTGCGGAGCCGGTCCAAGGGATAGTCTGATGATCGCATTGACGGAAAAGACTGGTTGGAAAGTGCAACATATTAGATTAGCGATGGAATTAATAGTATTATGTGTAGGGTGGCTCCTAGGAGGTCCTGTGTTTATCGGGACGATTCTTTTCAGCTTCACGATCGGTCCGATTGTGGGATGGACACTTCCTTCATGCCAGAAAACTGCAGATAATATTCTTTATAAAATACAGCACAAACGAGATAATAATCTGACGATGCAATTATAAGGTATTGGAAAGTATGAATAGGGGTGTTGGGAATGAAGATTTCAACAAAAGGACGTTATGGATTGACCATTATGATCGAGCTTGCAAAAAATGTGGGGGAAGGCCCGTTGTCGTTAAAGACAATCGCCCAAACACACGACCTATCCGAGCACTATCTGGAGCAATTGATTGCACCACTAAGAAATGCAGGTCTTGTGAAAAGTATCCGTGGAGCATACGGCGGCTATATTTTAGCGGATGAGCCGGAGAAAATTACGGCAGGTGACATCATTCGGGTTCTTGAAGGACCAATCAGCCCCGTGGAAGTACTAGAGGACGAGGAGCCTGCCAAGCGTGAGCTTTGGATCCGAATTCGAGACGCAGTAAAAGACGTTCTGGATAACACGACACTTGACGACCTGGCAAACTATTCCGGTGGAGACCAGGAAGCTTATATGTTTTACATTTAAAGGACAGCATTATATAAAGAAAGGAGGCGTGCTCATTGAAAAGAGTCTATTTAGATCATGCAGCAACCTCTCCCATGCATCCGGCTGTTATTGATAGTATGCTTCCGGTAATGAAAGAGGAATTCGGCAATCCGTCTAGTATTCATCAGTTTGGCCGAAAAACAAGGCATTATGTGGATGAAGCGAGGAACATTGCCGCTAAAAGCATCGGTGCGAAGGAAAATGAAATCATTTTTACGAGCGGTGGAACGGAAGCGGATAACCTTGCGATTATTGGTGTAGCACGTGCCAACAAAAATAAAGGCAATCATATCATTACTACCTCCATCGAGCATCATGCAGTGCTGCATACTTGTGAACAGCTCGAAAAAGAGGGCTTTCAGGTAACCTATCTCCCGGTGGATGAACACGGGCTGGTGAATATCCAGGATGTTTCGGAAGCTTTAACAGATGAAACCATCCTTGTTACCATCATGTTTGGAAACAATGAAGTGGGCACTATTCAGCCGATGAAAGAGATCGGGGAATTATTGAAGGATCATCAGGCATACTTTCATACCGATGCCGTTCAAGCGTTCGGACTTTATTCAATAGATGTAAATGAGCTGGGAATTGATTTTCTATCCATGTCCAGCCATAAAATCAATGGTCCCAAGGGCGTCGGGTTTTTATACGCCAGAAACGGTACAAGCTTCGCTCCATTGACCTATGGAGGGGAGCAGGAACGTAAAAGACGTGCGGGTACGGAGAATGTGGCCGGAATTGTCGGCCTTAAGACTGCCATTGAACTTTGCATGGAGCAGGGTGATCAGAAAGCGGTCCAGTATTTGGAGTTTAAGCAAGTGATGAAGGAAATTTGGGAGAGGGAAGAAGTGCCGTTTGAAATGAACGGAACGGTTGAACAGTCATTGCCTCATGTGATGAATGTTTATTTTCCAGGAACAAATGTGGAATCCCTGCTTGTGAACCTGGACCTCTCAGGTGTAGCGGTTTCCAGCGGCTCCGCCTGTACTGCAGGCTCGATCGACCCGTCACACGTCCTTGTCGCGATGTTCGGAAAAGACTCAGATCGCATTGCCTCCTCCATCCGCTTCAGCTTCGGCTTAGGCAATACAAAAGAAGATATAGTCTACGCAGCCGAAGAAACGGCAAAAGTGGTAAAAAGATTAAATAGAAACAAGTAAATTATTCGAAAAAGCTAGACTAGTGTATTTTTTTGAGCTTGCTAGCTGATGATTGGAGCAATAGGCGAAGACCCCGCAGGCGAAAGCCGAGGAGGCTCCACAAAACGCCCCGCGGAAAGCGCAGCCTATTGCGGAAATCATCAGCGGAGCATAAAAGGTAAATTTTTTAAAAAACGATACTCTTTACAATAAGAGTTAATAAACAATAGCAAAAAATAAATACGGGGTGATCAAATTGAATAAAGCACCAAAGGATACCCGTGTAGTAATAGGAATGTCTGGTGGAGTGGATTCCTCTGTAGCAGCACTTCTTCTAAAAGAACAAGGCTACGATGTAATCGGTATTTTCATGAAAAACTGGGACGACACCGATGAATTTGGAGTATGTACAGCAACAGAGGATTACAACGATGTAATCCGCGTCTGCAACCAGATCGGTATCCCTTATTACGCGGTAAATTTCGAAAAGCAATATTGGGACAAAGTATTCCAGTATTTCTTGGATGAGTATAAAGCAGGACGCACACCAAATCCTGATGTCATGTGCAACAAGGAAATCAAGTTCAAGGCATTCCTTGAGCATGCAATCGACCTTGGAGCGGATTATTTGGCAACAGGCCACTATGCACAAGTGGAGTTCCGTGACGGCGAGTACAAAATGCTGCGTGGACTTGATGAGAACAAAGACCAAACCTACTTCCTGAACCAGCTTGGTCAGGAACAACTTTCAAAAGTCATGTTCCCGATAGGAAACATACAAAAATCAGAAGTGCGTGAAATTGCAAAGCGTGCAGAGCTTGCTACTGCTACGAAGAAAGACAGTACGGGAATCTGTTTTATCGGGGAACGCAACTTCAAGGAGTTCCTGAGCGGCTACCTTCCTGCTCAGCCAGGCAATATGCTCACGATGGATGGGAAAGTGATGGGCAAGCATGATGGATTGATGTATTATACCATCGGCCAGCGTCATGGCCTCGGCATCGGCGGAAGCGGTGATCCATGGTTTGTCATCGGTAAGGATCTCGAAAAGAATGTCCTGTATGTAGGTCAGGGCTTTGATAACGAGCTTCTTTATTCCGATTCCATCATTGCTGCGGATGTCAGCTGGGTATCTGATACTCCGCCTGAAGATGGGCTTTCATGTACGGCAAAATTCCGTTATCGCCAACAGGATAACAAGGTACGCATCGAGCATCTTGAAGATAACCGAGTGAAGGTGATCTTCGACGAGCCGATCCGTGCCATCACACCAGGTCAAGCGGTCGTTTTCTATAATGGGGACGAATGCTTGGGTGGCGGTACGATCGACCATGTTTTTAAAAACAATGAAAAATTATGGTATGTAGGATAAAAAGAAAACCTCTACTTCTTAATGGGAGTGGAGGTTTTTCCTGTGTTATACTTATTGAAGTAAATTAGCGATAAAGAGGTGCAATCATAGATGAAAGACAATAATGCATTGGGAATTCAATATTTGCAAGAAGGAAAATATGAAGAGGCGCTGGCTGCATTTTCGGAAGAGATAGAACAGAATCCGGAAAACGCAGTGGCGTATGTCAACTTTGGAAATGTGCTAAGCGCAGTGGGAGAACTGGAAAAAGCGATGAAGTTCTTTGAAAGGGCCTTATCCAAGGATGAAAGCATGGGAACAGCACATTATGGTCTAGGTAATGTCTACTATCAGCTGGAAAAATGGCATGAGGCGAAGGATCATTTCGAGCTTGCGATGAAAAAGGGTGTCAATGACAGCGACATTTATTTCATGCTTGGTATGACATTGCTGCAGTTCGAGCAGCCGAAACTTGCACTCCCATATTTCCAGAGAGCTGTCGAACTGAAGCCTGAGGATACGGAAGCAAGATTCCAATATGGGCTATGCCTTGCAGGCCAAGGGTTGATCAAGGAAGCGACAACTGAGTTTGAACTGGTAGTGGATAGTGATGAAGATCATGCAGATGCCTACTATAACCTTGGTGTGGCATATGCTTATCAGGAAAACAGGGATAAGGCGATCGAGATGCTTGACAAGGCATTGGATGTTCAGGCAGACCATATGCTGGCAGCACACGCTAAAAAGATTTTGACCGAAAATTAAGGGACGGAGGGAAATCCCATGAAGGACCAGAAGCAGCAATCCTCTCTCGACTTGTTCGAGGAACATGAAAAATTCATAAAAGGATCTCATCTCGTCACCATTTTCCACAACGAATCCAATATGTATTCCGTTGTCCGGATCAGAGTGACAGAGACGAATATTCCATATGAGGAAAAGGAAGCGGTCGTAACAGGGTATTTCCCTCGGATCCACGAGGATGAAACCTACATATTTTTCGGTACAATGAAAGAGCATCCCCGTTTTGGACTTCAGTTCCATGTTGAACACTTCCGAAAAGATATCCCGCAAACACGTCAAGGCATTGTACAGTATCTATCCAGCGATCTATTTTCAGGTATCGGCAAAAAGACGGCAGAAAAGATTGCGGATGCACTTGGGGAGAATGCGATCTCCAAGATTTTGGAGAATCCCTCTGTCCTTGATTCAATCCCAAAACTTCCCGGTGATAAAGCAAAGCTTCTCTATGACTCGCTGATGGAGCATCAGGGACTCGAACAAGTCATGATCGCCCTCTCACAATTTGGGTTCGGTCCGCAGCTGTCCATGAAGATCTATCAGACCTATAAGGATGAAACGATCAGTATCCTTCAAAAGAACCCCTATCAGCTTGTCGAGGATGTGGAAGGTATCGGATTTGCAAGGGCGGATGAGCTAGGCAGCCACTTCGGTATTTCCGGCAGCCACCCTGACCGGATCAGGGCAGGCTGTTTGTACATGCTTGAGCAGCATTCCATGTCGGAGGGGCATTGCTTTGTTTCGGAAAATCAGCTGGTAGAGGCTGTATGGAAGCTTTTAAACGAGAAGCAGCAAGGATTGGTTGTAGATTCTGACATTTCTCGGGAAATTCTGCAGCTGACGGAAGAGGGCAAACTGAAGTCGGAAGAGGGACGAGTCTATCTTCCAAGCCTATACTTTTCAGAACAGGGGCTTGTCACTAATATCAACAGAGTGATGGAGCAAACCCAGTATGCCGATCAGTTCCCTGAGTCCGAATTTTTATTGGCTCTGGGTGAATTGGAGGACCGGTTGAAGGTGCAATATGCCCCTTCACAGAAAGAGGCAATCCAGCAGGCATTGATGACACCGATGCTCCTTCTGACAGGAGGACCCGGAACTGGGAAAACAACTGTCATTAAAGGGATTGTGGAGCTGTATGCAGACCTTCATGGATGTTCTCTGGAACCAAACGACTATTCCAAGGAAGATCCGTTTCCTATCATGCTGGTGGCACCAACAGGCCGTGCGGCAAAAAGGATGAGTGAAGCGACCGGCCTGCCTTCTCTTACCATACACAGGCTGCTTGGGTGGAACGGCTCCGAAGGCTTCCAGCATGATGAAGAAAATCCGATCCCGGGTAAGCTGCTGATTGTCGATGAGGTATCCATGGTGGACATATGGCTTGCAAACCAATTGTTCAAATCACTGCCGGCAGATATTCAAGTGGTGCTGGTAGGGGATGAAGATCAGCTGCCTTCTGTTGGTCCGGGACAAGTATTAAAAGACCTATTGTCCTCCCAAGCCATTCCAACAGTGAAGTTGACGGATATCTATAGGCAAGCGGATGGAAGCTCCATCATTGAACTGGCGCATAGCATGAAGGATGGTGTGGTGCCGGCGGATATAGCGGTGGCCAAGAAAGATCGGTCCTTTATCAAATGCGGGCAAGCCCAGATAATGGACGTGGTCAAGAAGGTTTGTGCTAATGCCCAGAGCAAGGGTTACAACGCGCGGGATATCCAGGTGCTAGCGCCGATGTATCGGGGAAATGCGGGGATAGATAAGCTGAATGAAATGCTCCAGGAGCTGTTCAACCCGAAAAGTGATGGACGTCGTGAACTTGCCTTCGGAAATGTCGTCTATCGGACAGGTGACAAAGTGCTGCAGCTCGTCAACCAGCCTGAGAGTAATGTATTCAACGGGGATATAGGTGAAGTTGTTTCCATCTTCTATGCTAAAGAGAATACGGAAAAGCAGGACATGGTGATCGTATCATTCGAAGGAAATGAAGTAACCTATACCAAACAGGACCTCGGTCAGATTACGCATGCATACTGCTGTTCCATACATAAGTCCCAAGGAAGTGAGTTTCCCATTGTGGTGCTTCCTGTTGTAAAAAGCTACTACCGAATGCTGCGCAGAAACTTGCTTTACACTGCAGTAACACGTTCAAAGCGCTTCCTGATTTTATGCGGGGAAGAAGAAGCATTAAGGATCGGGGTACAACGGGCCGATGAACAAGCAAGGCAGACTTCCCTAAAAGAAAGGTTACAGGTCAAATCAGTCCAGGAAAAACTTGAAGAAGAGGTGGATGAGGCCATTTTGAAGGAGATCCCATTTTGGAAGGATGCCAATATCGGAATGAAAAATGTGACTCCATATGATTTCATGGATGAAGAATAAGCAAAGGCTAGTCCCCAATTGGACTAGCCCATTTTTTGTATAGATAAGTTATTGCTTGATTTGAGCAACAGTGAAAGTAATCGGACCGTATACAAATAGAGCTCCGCCTGGTATTCTCAATTGTGCCGTAAGGAAATAAGTTACATTTTCTTCGTCATTAGGGAGTACATCCACAAACTGAGCAACTGCATAGGTGGCATCATCATTGCCTTCAGAATCGATCTCCACGATACTTTGGTAAATGATGTTGGAAGGAGCAATGGATCCACGGTAGATTCTTGTAACCAGATCGACAGGAGTGCCAGAGTTGTTGTTTACATGAAATAGAGCATTAAGCCATATTGCGTCGCCTTTTTTTACACAGTCGAGAGTTGCTGCAGCTACAGTGGAAGGCTGAGGATTCAGTCTGAAATTATTAGGTAGGGGAAGATTAATGATAGGGTCTGCTACATCGTAGGCAAATCCTACCAGTTTTGCATCCTTCTTTTTGTCTGACTTGCAATCGTGCTTCTCATCGTTTTTTTTGGCGTGTTTAAAAAAGGAGTCATTTTTTGCTGCTTCCATATGATTTTGGTCACTTTTGAAGTAGTAAAAACATTTTTTCATAAAGATTCACCTCCTTTCCTGAAGATTCAATATATCCTATTCGATTTTCCAAATACTGCTTGTTCAAAAGTGGAATTGAACAGCCTGTTTTTGGATACCTTTCAATTTATAAATGGAAAACCTTTCGCTGTATGACATTGTTCTCCGAGACGAAACCTATTAATGTTCGAAAAGAGGTGGGTATCTTTGAGAACATTTTCTCGAGTGGTTGGGATGCTAATATATGATGCGGCATCAGGTAATAAGATCGGTCGGATTACTGACTTTTGCTTGGTGGAACCAGGACAGGTAAAAGGACTGCTTATCGATGGAAAAGGAGTATTCCATCGCAAAAAATTTCTTCCATTCGAGTATATCAAGTCCTTTGGAGACGACGGTGTCATGGTGGAAGCACATGATCTTTCCTCCGTTACAAAAGAGGATGGAGAGGTGTTTTTTCTTCACGGCCATGGTATCAAAGGGAAGTCTTTCCTTACACGGGAAGGGAACAAACTTGGGCTACTGGATGATGTATATTTTGAGGAAGAAACGGGCACAATCGTAGGATATGAGGTAACGGACGGCTTTTTCGCAGATATTGCAGAGGGCAAGAAAATCATTCAGCACCCTCTTGATCTTATCATTGGAAAAGATACCGTCGTCGTTTCTGTATCAACCTAACGAGAGGTGTTCGATGGTGGTTCTTTGTTGTCCTAATTGCAAAAGTAAAGATATCGGAAAAATTGGTGTGAACCAATTCTATTGCTGGGGCTGTTTTATTGAGCTTTCTGTCTCCAAAGGTGTGGTCCATACTCATCAAGTAGAAGAGGATGGAACCCTAAGTTCATTGGATGATTTGTTTCATGAAGACGATCGACAAATCAGCATGTAACTAATAGTTGGGAGTGAGTCGCATGAACAGAGCAATGTCTTCTTTGTTAATGATAGGCTTGGGGGCAGCAGCTAGCCGTCTAAGTAAAAACAATGATGTACAGAACTTCCTTGGGGATATGACTTCCAAACGCAATATGAAAAAAATGAGAAAACGCGCAAAGCGGATGTTTTCTTGAGTACAGGCTCATTTAAATAATAGTTGATTATTTGTATCTAGCTGTTGATTGGAGCAATAGGCGAAGACTCCGGCGGGAGGTAGCGTTTAGTGGAGACCCCACAGGCGAAGCCGAGGAGGCTCCAAAAACGCCCCGCGGAAAGCGTAGCCTAGTGCGGAAATCAACAGCGGTGTTTAATGAAGCCGAAAATATATGGTGAAACCCGTCCTGCTAATGGCAGGGCGGTTTTTTAATGTGAAAGATCTCTCCTTCATTTTACACATTGGACAGTCTCACCTCTTCATCATTTAACATTATGTATAGTGAAAAAAGACAAGTTAGGAAGTACAATATACATAAAGTTCAAACAATTCTAAAAATTTAAACAAGGTATTAGCTAGTTGCATTCATCGAAGGGGGTAATGGGATGTCCGACAAAGTGATGATTGGCTTGATTCAAGCTTCCAATGATGTGGACGGCACGGAACCGGTGGAGGTTCATAAAAAGGCAGCCATTGAGAAGCACATTAAATTAGTAAGAGAAGCAAAGGAAAAAGGGGCGCAAATAATCTGCTTACAGGAGATTTTTTATGGTCCTTATTTTTGTAGTGAACAAAACCCGAAATGGTATGAAGCGGCAGAGGAAATCCCCCATGGACCGACAACCAGGTTGTTTCAGGACCTGGCTAAGGAGCTGGGAGTGGTCATTGTCCTTCCTATCTATGAACGCGAAGGCATAGCCACCTATTATAACACGGCGGCTGTAATCGATGCCGATGGAAGCTATCTTGGCAAATACCGCAAGCAACATATCCCTCAAGTTGGTGTTGGAGACCAGGGACATGGTTTTTGGGAAAAGTTTTATTTTAAACCAGGCAATCTCGGATATCCGATTTTTGATACCGCCTATGCGAAGGTCGGCGTCTACATATGCTATGACCGCCATTTCCCGGAGGGTGCTCGCCTCTTAGGTTTAAAAGGAGCGGAAATCGTTTTCAATCCTTCTGCAACGGTTGCAGGTCTTTCCGAATATCTATGGAAACTCGAACAGCCTGCACACGCTGTGGCAAACGGCTATTATGTCGGTGCCATCAACCGGGTCGGAGTGGAGGGGCCATGGAAAATGGGAGAATTCTATGGACAGTCCTATCTTGTTGACCCACGTGGTTCCTTTGTTTCAATCGGGAGCCGAGATCAGGATGAGGTCATTATCGGGGAGATGAACAAAAAACTTATCCGTGAAGTGAGAGATGTGTGGCAGTTCTACCGTGACAGAAGACCGGAAACCTATGAAGAAATGACAGCGCTTTTGCCGTAAGGGCAATAAAGGGATGACTCTTTCGTAACAATTGTGAACCTGATTCCTTCATCTGAATGAAGGGGACACATGAAAAAGAGTGATCTCTTTTTTACGATGTTCGAAAAAGAAAGGAGATGTTCGATTGAAAACTGTCAAAAGGATTGACTCCGATAATTTATCTTTAAACTTCATGGAAGTGAAGCCGGGACTGACAGACCGAGAAGCCCTTGAAGAAGCGAATCGATGCTTGTATTGCTATGATGCTCCGTGTATTGTCGCCTGTCCGACCAGCATTGATATCCCTTCTTTCATTAAGAAGATTGCTTCAGGAAATCTTAAAGGCTCCGCCAAAACCATCATGTCCGCCAATCCTGTTGGAGCAAGCTGCTCGAGAGTTTGCCCGACTGAGGAATTATGTGAAGGTGCATGTGTGCTGAATCATCATACAAAGCCGATCATCATTGGAGATCTGCAGCGGTATGCCACAGATTGGGCAATCAAAAATGAACAGACTCTTTTTCAAAAGGGCACACCGAATGGCAAAAAAATAGCGGTTGTCGGCGGTGGTCCTGCAGGTCTGTCCGCTGCAAGGGAGCTTGCCCTACTGGGATTTGAAGTGACCATTTTTGAAGCGGAGGCGGAAGCTGGCGGACTGAATACTTATGGAATCGTTTCATTCCGCCTGCCAAAGAGCGTTTCATATTGGGAAGTGGATCAGGTGAAAAGCCTGGATGTGGAAATCCGGACCAATACAAGAGTGGGTGTGGATATCGAAGTGGAGGAAATTCTTGAACACTATGATGGCGTAATCCTTGCTATCGGTATGGCGAGTGTTCCGATGCTTGGAATTGAAGGAGAAAATCTTTCAGGGGTCTATGACGCGATAGATTTTGTAAAAGAAACAAAAACAAAAGCCATTGGCAATCAATTCAAGGGAAAGAATGTTGTCGTGATTGGTGCAGGTAATACTGCGATAGATGGTGCAACCTGTTCGGTCAGGCTGGGTGCTGATAATGTGAAAATACTTTACCGCAGAACGCAGGAAGAAATGACAGCCTACGATTTTGAATATGAATTTGCCAAGCAGGATGGTGTGGAATTCAGATGGCTGACTGCCCCGAAAAGAATTATTGGAAATGAAGAGGGGGCGGTAACACATATTGAGTGCGTCAAAATGGCGCTCAGTTCACCTGGTGAAGACGGACGCAGAAGACCTGTGAAAGTGGAGGGCTCGGAATTTCTGCTTGAAGTGGACGCAGTGATCAAGGCGATTGGACAGACAAGGTATACATCGCTGATTGATGAGTTTGGTTTGGAACACGATGGAGGAGTCGTAAAGATAGATCCTCACACCCATAGGACTTCTAACAGGAAAGTATTTGCCTGTGGCGATGTTATTTTCGGAAAAGGCCAGGGGGAAGCAATGGTGGTGACGGCTGCCCAGCAAGGCAAGCAGACGGCCTATGCCGTATATGAAAGCTTAGTGAAGCAAGCAATAGAGACAGCCTAATAGAGTTATCAAACCTAGTGAGGGGGGAACAGTTTGGCAGATTTATCGATTAATTTTGCAGGCATTAAATCACCGAATCCTTTCTGGTTGGCATCCGCACCGCCTACAAATTCAGGGTATCAGGTGCAGAGGGCATTTGAAGCGGGATGGGGTGGAGCGGTTTGGAAAACCCTTGGCGACCCCATTATCAATGTGTCTTCCCGTTTTGCAGCCGTAAGCTTTAACGGACAACGGGTGGCAGGATTCAATAATATCGAACTGATAACGGATCGCCCTCTTGAGGTGAATCTGAAGGAGATTGCAGAAACGAAAAAAAGATTTCCAGACCGCGCACTGATCGCCTCATTGATGGTGGAGCCCAAACAGGAAAAATGGCATGAAATCGTCAAAAAGGTGGAAGCGGTAGGTGTGGACGGACTGGAACTCAATTTCGGCTGTCCGCATGGAATGGCAGAACGGGGGATGGGTTCCGCTTCAGGGCAGGTACCCGAGCTGGTGGAGAAGCAGACATACTGGGCGAAGGAAGCTGCACAAACACCGGTAATCGTGAAGCTTACCCCAAATATAACGGATATCACCGTAACGGCGGAAGCTGCTGTCAGAGGTGGCGCAGATGCAGTCAGTATGATCAATACCATCAACAGTCTCGCAGGAGTCGACCTGGACAGCTGGAACACAATTCCCCATGTTGCAGGAAAAGGGGCCCATGGAGGATATTGTGGTCCGGCGGTTAAGCCTATTGCGCTGAATATGGTTGGGGAATGTGCGAGAAACCCTCGGATAAATGTACCTATTTCAGGGATGGGAGGAGTATCCGATTGGCAGAATGCGGTTGAATTCATGTTGATGGGGGCAACTGGAGTACAGGTGTGCACTGCTGCCATGCACCACGGTTTCCGGATTGTGGAGGATATGATAGAAGGACTCTCTCATTATTTGGATTCAAAGGGAATTCAGTCGGTGATGGAGCTTGTTGGGAAATCGGTTCCGAAGTATTCGGATTGGGGCAACCTCGATCTGAATTATAAAATAGTGGCCCGGATCAATCAGGACACCTGTATCAACTGTAACAAGTGTCATATCGCCTGTGAGGACACCTCCCACCAATGCATTGATATGTTGAGGGACTCGAATGGGAAGCCTTATTTACAGGTCCGGGAAGAGGATTGTGTCGGCTGTAACCTCTGCTCGATCGTCTGTCCGGTGGAAGATGCGATCACGATGGTAGAGCTGCCACACGAACAGCCACCAATGACATGGAATGATAGGCAGTCTGCGTTAGGTTTGTTAAAGCAAATAGAAGTGGACACGGTTAAATAAGGGGGATTGATTGAATATGGCAAGGAAAAAACTGATCAAGAACGGTGTCATAATAACAGCGAGTGATAGGTATGAAGCGGATATTTTAATCGAAGGGGAAACCATTTCAGCAATCGGTCACAATTTGTCAGCTGGTGATGCGGAAGTGATTGATGCAAAAGGTTGTTTCGTGTTTCCGGGAGCCATCGATCCGCATACTCATTTGGATATGCCATTCGGTGGAACGGTTACAAAGGATGATTTTGAATCGGGTACCATGGCAGCTGCATTTGGAGGGACGACATCGATCATTGATTTCTGCCTCACTGAAAAAGGGAAACCATTGAAAGATGCTATCGGGACCTGGCACAACAAGTCAAAGGATAAGTCGGTCATTGATTACAGTTTTCATTTAATGATAGGGGAAATCAATGAAAGTGTGCTTGCAGAGCTTCCATCTGTGATACAGGAAGAGGGGATCACCTCCTTTAAGGTTTTCATGGCCTACAAAAATGTATTTCAGGCTGATGACGAAACGTTATTCCGTACGCTGGTAGCGGCCAAGGATTTAGGAGCACTTGTGATGGTACATGCGGAAAATGGGGATGTCATTGACTACTTGACGAAAGAAGCATTAAAGAATGGAAACACTGATCCTGTCTATCATGCGTTGACCAGACCTCCGGAAGTGGAGGGGGAAGCGACTGGGAGAGCTGCCCAGCTTACCTCCCTTGCAAAATCCCAGCTGTATGTGGTGCATGTTTCCTGTGCGGAAGCAGTGGAAAAGATTGCAGAGGCAAGAAACAAAGGCGTGGATATCTGGGGGGAGACCTGCCCTCAATATTTGGCGCTGGATCAAAGCCATTTGGAATTGCCTGATTTTGAAGGTGCCAAATACGTGTGGTCCCCGCCATTGCGTGAAAAATGGCACCAGAACGTACTCTGGAATGCCCTGAAAAGCGGTCAGCTGCAGACGCTTGGTTCCGATCAGTGTTCATTTGATTTTAACGGACAAAAAAGTCTTGGTAAAGGGGACTTTACGAAGATTCCAAATGGGGGACCGATGATTGAGGACAGAGTGAGCGTCCTATTCTCTGAAGGCGTAAAGAAAGGCAGAATCACCATCCATCAGTTTGTGGACATCGTTTCTACCCGAGTGGCAAAGCTTTTTGGGATGTTTCCGAAAAAAGGGACCATCGCAGTCGGAGCAGACGCTGACCTCGTATTATTCGATCCGAATAAGGAGCGTGTCATTTCGGCAGCAACCCACCACATGGCGGTCGATTATAATGCTTTTGAAGGAATGAAGATTACAGGAGAACCAGTCTCCGTCATGGTACGAGGGGAATTTGTCGTTCGCGACAGGCAATTTGTTGGCAAGGCTGGCAGTGGACAATATATCAAACGGGAAAAATATGGAACAATAAAAAATTTGAAGCAGAACGAGACGCTCTCTATCTGACCCACTTACCCTACAATCAAATGCAGATGACCTTCCGATTGCTTGACCTACATCACTTTATTGGTCAGGCAATTGTTGTTAGACGCTCTTTTGATCTATGATTTGGATTAAATTTGAGGGGTGCTATGTTAATGAAAAAAAAGTCTAGTTATTTAAAATCTCCGGATCTACTGCCTATTTCACATGATGGCAGGAAAATAGGGACACTTGGGTTTGCGGTGATGTGGGTGGGAATGGCAGTTGTATTGGCTGCATTTGCAATCGGAGGAGCCGGGGTTCAAAATCTGTCGCTTGGCTGGGTGATACTTGCCACCATAATAGGAAGCGTCGGAATAGGACTCTTTATGACCATCACCGGTGATATCGGGATAGAGCATGGACTGAGCTTTCCGGTTTATATGCGTGCCCCATTTGGAACTCTTGGCACTCATATTCCTTCCATTATTCGCGGGCTGACAGCTTCCTTTTGGTTTGGGATAAATACTTTCTTCGGGGCTACAGCCATGAACGCCATCCTTGATACGCTTTTCAATTTTGATAATTGGTTTGTCTGTTATCTAATTTTTGCAGCAGTACAATTGATCAATACAGCCCTTGGGATAAAGGCTGTTGAACGATTTGCAGATTTGGCTGCTCCGATCATCATCATCATCTCAGCCTGGATGTACACCACTTTATCCGATCGTGCACTTGAACAGGGAAGAGATGTATGGACATGGATTGAAAGTCCTGTAACCGGTGGAGCCGCAGTGACGGCATTCCTGATCGTCATATTCAGTAATATGGGTTTCTGGGCAACGCTTGCAGCGGACATTCCATCCATTTCAAGATTCATTAAGGCACCGAAATATGAACGAAGCTGGTTTAAGAGAAATAAGTCCAGTATTGTCGGAAGCGTCATTGCTCTGCCATTGACCCAGACGTTTATGGTTATCATCGGGGGAGTGGCCTATATCGCAGTTTCAAATTATGATCCGGTGGTAGCCTTGCAGGAAGCAGCTTCTGGTATCGTGCTTGGTGTGCTTTTGTTGATGATCATCTTCGCTCAGTGGTCAACCAATGCCTCTGCAAATGTTATTCCTGCCGCCACAATCTTCTCCAATGTTGGAGGCCCGAAAGTTCCGTTCTGGGCTGGTGTATTTATCGCTGGAATTGTGGGGAGTGTAGTCCAGCCTTGGAGTCTATTTGACATTTTAATTCCACTTTTATTGATCGTAGGTGGAGTTTTGTCTGCCATCGTTGGGATATTATTTGCTGATTACTATCTTCTAAGAAAACGAAGAGTGAATGTACATGACCTCTATGAAGAGAACGGTCAATTCAGGTATTTCCATGGTGTGAATATGGCAGGTTTCATTGCCTGGATTGTAGGGGGGACAGCGGCCTATTTCTTGACCAACTATTCTTTTATTGTTGGCTTCGTTGTCGGTGCCGCGGTCTATTATGTACTTGCAAAGTATTGGTACTTCAATGTGTACCAGCAGGCGGAAATTATCGATCCGGATGATGAAAAATATCTTGGGATCACAGTGGGAAGAGATTGGGTTATTTCAGAAGGTGAGGATGAAGTGGAGGAGCCAAAAGAGCTTTCCAGTTGATGAAGGAGGAAGAATATGAGTGATTATCAGCAATTCTTGGCTGAACGGGATAAAATCGATTACTTTATGGATAAAGGATTCAGAATAAAAAATGTCGAAGAGAACTTGGAGGGTGCTTTTCTGCTCCTGGAGAAAAGGGCGGGCACCGATAAACAGGAAGAAACTTTACACATTAAACATGCAGACTCCAGAAAATACTTCGCATCCCTTTTGATTCGCCAGCTGCAAAAAGAAAAGTAGAAAAACCCTCATAGATATTCGGAACAAGGAATAAAATCTTGTAAACTGCATCGTGAAAGGAGCGTTCAGTAATGGAATATCAATTGAAGTGTAAAGAAAGTGCCTATCCTTGTGAAGTGACGATTGATGAGGATAATAACCGTTTCACGATCCGCAAGGCCGATTCCAGTGGAGAGTTTTTCAATTCGCCTGAAGAGCTTGTCAATTGGATTCTGGAAAACTGGGATTCCAGTGATTTCAATGACGAAGGTGAATTTCAGGAAATGGTCAAGGAGATCCAGCTGAATTTTCCAATAAATAATTGATGAAAAAAGGTGACGGTAACCTGAATCAGGGTATCTGTCACCTTTTGTTTGTTTATGTCAGAATATTTACTCAATTAAGTCAAAAGAATGCGTTATAATGGAAGTAAGCAATAAAATTGAGGTGAATGTATGAAAGGCATGCTATCCTTACAGGAAATAATGCAGCGAACGCATTTTGAGAAGGCAGAGGTAATTGCAGGAGAAAAAGGTATGAATCGTTTAGTCAAATGGGTACATGTGGTGGAAATCACAACCATTGAAAACCTGCTGAATGGCCAGGAGCTGATCCTCTCTACAGGGGTATCCTTTGGTGACAATCCGGTCGCCTTCCATTCTTTTGTGCAACAATTGATCAACTGCCATGCAGCAGGACTTTGTATTGAAAAGGGCAGGTACACCTCGACAATTCCAGCGGATATCATAGCCCTTGCAGATGAGCACCACTTTCCTCTCATTCTTTTTCATGAAGAGGTGTCCTTTGTCGAGATAACGCAGGATATTCATTCCATCCTGATCAATCAGCAGTACAAAAAGATATCAGAGCTAGAAATGTATGCCCAAAGCCTTAATAAAAAACTTCTCACAATCTCCCATGAAGAAGAAATTCTTTCCTACCTCCATGAACATATTGGCACCCAGATTATCTATGAAAAAGAGAATCAGGATATATATTTTATACCAAGTGTTCCAATTCATAAACGTAAAGAACTAATAACAGCTCTTTCCAATAGCAATAACGATGAAAATCTCCATTTACAGCAGCCGATACAAGTATTGGACAAGCAATATGGGATGATTCACCTCTATTCCAAGAATCGTCCATTAAGTGAATTTGATCTGCTCATGCTCGACAGAACGGTAACAGCACTTGCACAGCATCTGTTGCGAGGTCTATATGTGGAGGAAAAAAGAAGACTGGAAGAAAGCGAGTGGCTTCGAAGCTGGTTGGATGGCGGCCAATCCCTCGAATCCATCAGAGAGTTCTTGTCGCGGCATGACTCCATTTTTGTGAAAAACGGCGTGGTTCTCCTATGCAAAAAGAATGGCCAGGACTCTCCTACTCTAGATAAAACCTATTTAACACTGTTGTTCCGTTCCATATTTGAGCAGCAGGGATTCTCGGTATTTGTTACGGAAATGAAAAATACCCTCACTGTCATCATCCTTAATCGCAGAGATCCGGGTAGATGGAAGGAGCGGGTGAAGGAGGGGATATCCAACCTGATCTCCAAGCAATGTGATAAGAATGGAAGGACGTTTCTCAGATTGAGTGTTGGAAAGTATGTTCATGGACTTGAACAGATGTCCAAGAGTTATTGGACCGCCTGGGAAGCGATGAAAATACAGGAGCAGCTCCTTCAAGGTGTGAATTCCTCCTTTTTTGAAGACTTACATATCTATCGGCTCATTTCCTATATGCAAAAGCAGCAGGATCTGAGGGAGTTCGTGATGGAGTATCTTGAACCGGTTATTGTTCATGATCAGAAACACAATGGTAAGCTGCTCGAAACGCTGAAGGTCTATCTTTCGTGCAATGGTTCGAAAAAGGAGACGGCCAACCAGCTGTTTATTGTGCGGCAAACCCTATACCATCGGATTCAAAAATTGGAGACCCTGCTTGGCGAGGACTTCATGCTTGCGGAGAAGAGGCTGGTTATCGAATTCATGATCATGGTGTATGAGTATCTTAACTCGACGAATGATTATTTTGAAGATGCAAATAGATCGACCTTGAATCTGTAAGGGTTAAGTAGAGAGGCTTTTGTATAACAATTAATTGGTTGAGCTCTTTATTCTTTGAATGAAGAGCTTTTAGCATGTTGAATACTTTTGAAAAGCTCGTCATACCGTCAATGAAGAGCTTATTAGACCACGAATCCCACTGAAAAGCTCGTCATGCCATCGATGACGAGCTTTTTGCCCCAAGAATCCCACTGAAAAGCTCGTCATACCGTCGATGATGAGCTTTTCGACTACCGGATCCCCGTGAAAAGCTTTTCAACCCACTTTCGCATCCCAAACCCGTCATCACACTAGTTATAAAGCTTTCCCAATTACCTTTGCTCAAGACATCTCCACTGTATTCAAAATGTGGAAACAATCCTTCAATAAGTTTTACACTTTGTCTAATGAAAGCCCTGCAATTTTATCAGATAATAGGCATAAGTTCTAAAAATTCAAAAAACGGGAGGTTGTTTAATGACAACAACGTCAAAGGATACAATCGTACTACAAAATTACATTAACGGGAAGTGGGTGGACTCCAGAGGCTTGGAAACCTTTGATGTCGAGAACCCGGCAACGAAGGAATGTCTGGCAAAGGTACCAATCTCGACAAAAGAGGATGTAGAGGAAGCAGTCAATGCTGCCAAAGCCGCTTATCAAACCTGGAGGAATGTCCCTGTTCCGAAACGGGCACGCATTATGTATGAATACCATCACCTCTTAACGGAACGTCACGAAGAGCTCGCCAAGCTGATTGTTTCAGAGAACGGAAAGGCCTATAAAGAGGCATATGGAGAAGTGCAGCGGGGCTTGGAGTGTGTTGAATTTGCCTCAGGAACGCCAACCTTGATGATGGGGGAAACTCTGGCAAATATCGCTGAAGAAATAGATTCTAGCATGTATCGTTATCCGCTGGGAGTGGTCGGAGGGATTACACCATTCAATTTCCCGATGATGGTACCTTTGTGGATGTTCCCTCTTGCCATTGCCTGCGGGAATACTTTTGTACTGAAACCTTCTGAAAGGACGCCGCTACTGGCTAATCGTTTAGTGGAGCTGTTCACCCAGGCCGGTGCACCGGATGGGGTGTTGAATATTGTCCATGGGGCTCATGATGTGGTCAATGGGCTGCTTGATCATGAGGATGTGAAAGCCATTTCATTTGTAGGATCGCAGCCGGTTGCAAAATATGTGTATGAAAGATCAGCGGCAAACGGGAAGCGGGTTCAGGCACTATCGGGAGCAAAAAATCACCATGTGGTCATGCCAGATTGTGATATCGAAAAGGCAGCACAGCATATATTAACATCAGCATTCGGTAGTGCAGGACAGCGATGCATGGCCTGCAGTGCGGTTGTCGTGGTGGGTGAAAATGATAAGTTTGTCGAGGAGTTGAGAGTGAAGGCGGATGCTTTATCGATCGGAAATGGGATGGATGAGGAAGTGTTGTTAACTCCGGTTATTCGCGATAGTCACAGGGAAAAAGTGATCGGCTACATTAAACAGGGAGTGGCAGAAGGTGCTACCCTTTTGCGAGATGGCAGAAAGGAGATGGAAAATCTGACAGAAGGAAACTATCTGGGACCTACCATTTTTGATCATGTATCACCTGACATGACGATTGCAAAAGAGGAAATCTTTGCCCCAGTACTGAGTTTGCTGCGAGCTACTGATCTTGATGAGGCTCTTGCACACATAGAAAAGTCCCGTTTTGGCAACGGAGCCACTATCTATACAAAGGATGCAAAGGCTGTGCGACAATTCAGGGAAGAGGCAGATGCCGGAATGATCGGGGTCAATGTCGGGGTTCCTGCAACAATGGCGTTCTTCCCATTTTCCGGATGGAAAGATTCCTTCTATGGCGACCTTCATGTCAACGGAAAAGATGGGCTGAACTTCTATACTCGCAAAAAAATGATTACTTCCAGATTCGACTTTTAAAGGTGAGGAACCAATAAATGTAAAAAGGGGTCAGGCCCCTTCAGAAAGGTGTGGTTGCTTTGGTTCGGATGGATCAGGCGCATGATCAGGATTTGCAGGCTAGAGATGAGCGATATGTATGGCATTCCATGAAGCCTTATAGTCCACAGGGGACGATGGTGGTGAAAGAGGCGAAGGGTGCATGGGTGACGGATGTGGATGGGAAAAGGTATCTGGACGGCATGTCGGGCCTATGGTGTGTAAATGTTGGATACGGCCGAACCGAGCTTGCTGAAGCGGCTTACGAGCAGTTGAAGGAGCTTGCCTACTTCCCTTTGACACAGAGTCACGTTTCAGCCATCAGGCTAGCTGAGAAACTGAATGAATGGCTCAATGATGAATATGTTATTTTCTTCTCAAATAGTGGTTCGGAAGCGAACGAGACCGCCTTCAAGATTGCAAGGCAGTATCATCTGCAATGCGGCGACCACAGCCGCTATAAAATTGTGTCTAGGTACAGGTCCTATCATGGTAATACGTTGGGTTCCCTTGCGGCCACAGGGCAGGCACAGAGAAAATACAAATACGAACCGCTTGCACCCGGATTTGTCCACGTTCCGCCACCTGACACCTATCGCATGGAGGAGCCGGTATCATCAGTTCCGATGCAGCTCAGGAGTGTAAAGGATGTCGACCAGGCTATGACATGGGAACTGAGTGAGACGATTGCCGCCATGATTATGGAGCCGATCATTACGGGTGGGGGGATCCTGACGCCACCTGATGGCTACATGAAAGCTGTCAGTGAGGTTTGCAAAAAACATGGTGCCCTTCTCATTGTGGATGAAGTGATCTGCGGTTTTGGCCGGACAGGCAAGCCATTCGGCTTCATGAACTATGACGTGAAACCGGATATCATCACCATGGCAAAGGGGATAACAAGTGCGTACCTTCCATTATCCGCAACAGCCGTCAAAAAGGAAATCTACGAGAAGTTCAAAGGGTCGGAGGAATACGACTATTTCCGTCATGTAAATACCTTTGGGGGAAGTCCTGCATCCTGCGCTCTTGCACTGAAGAATCTGGAGATCATGGAAAACGAGAAATTGATTGAACGCTCAGCTGAAAAAGGGAAAGTCCTGCTTGGTGAGCTGAAATCCAGACTCTCTACCCACCCGTTTGTTGGAGATGTACGAGGGAAGGGTCTGCTTGTAGGAATTGAACTGGTTTCCAATCGAGACACGAAAGAACCGATCTCCCTCGATAAGATCAATTGTGTCATTGCAAACTGCAAACAAAAAGGTCTCATCATCGGAAAGAACGGTGCGACTGTTGCAGGCTACAATAATGTCCTGACTTTGGCGCCACCTCTTTCCATTGAGGATGAGGATCTGCATTTTATTATTAAGACAGTCTCGGAATCTATTCTGGCTCTTGATTAAAACGACTGCATAATAATTGAAAACTTAATAGACAATAACGAGTAGGAGGCGTTTCGCTTGAACAATCAGTGGAAATGGCTTTTACGCCTAGGTACACTTCTACTCGTTATGATCATTTTGTATGTTTGGATGAAGCTTAGCCCGTTCTGGACTCCGATACTACGAATCATTCTGACTGTAAGCATTCCATTCTTTATCAGTGTTTTTATTACATATCTGCTGCATCCGGTGGTCGAATATACGCATAACCGAGGCTTGCCGAGGCCGGTTGCCATCCTGATCATTTACCTGTTGTTTTTCGGCGGAATCGGGTTGCTAGGGTACAAAGGCATCCCGGTCATCATTGATCAATTATGGGAGCTGTCCGAAAACTTCCCTAGGCTAACGCAGACATACAGCGACTGGATCAAGCAGATCCACACCAGTACATCCAGTTGGCCTGACGGTATTCACGAAAAGGTGGATCAAACATTTTCGGAATTTGAAGCTATGCTCTCCAGCCTCCTAGTTAAAGTGATTGCGGGATTAAAGGGGCTACTGAATTCTTTTTTTATACTCATTGTCATCCCGTTCATCGTTTTCTACCTTCTAAAGGATTATGACCAGGTGAAAAAGACTGTCTGGTATCTGACTCCAAGAAAATGGCGGAAACCAGGAATGGCCTTTCTTCATGACGTCGACCAATCACTTGGCAGCTATATCAGGGGCCAATTGACTGTATGTATCATAATAGGCCTATTTGCAACGGTCAGTCTGTGGCTTACCGGCATGCGATATCCCTTGGTTCTTGGTGTGATTATCGGGATAACCAATATCATCCCCTACTTTGGACCGGTGATCGGTGCATTTCCAGCTATCATTATCGCTGCTACCATATCAGTGAAGATGGTGTTCCTTGTCATTATCATTATCTTCGGATTGCAGTTCATAGAAGGTAATATCCTTTCCCCGCTGATAGTGGGGAAGAGCCTGCATATCCACCCTGTTCTGATCATCCTTGCCCTTTTGATCGGCGGTGAAATTGCCGGTGTTGTCGGATTGATTTTGGCTGTTCCTATTTTTGCTGTTTTAAAAGTGACCATCACTCATATCAGCAGTCATTTTATCAAGCATTGACAAACAGGGAGAAGGTTGCATATAATCTTTACATCTACATATTTTAATTCAAAGAAGGATAGAGTATGCTAAAGCCCTTCCTAGTAGAGAGGAATTCCCCAGGCTGAAAGAATTCCAGGAAGAAGAGTTGCAGAAAGCTAATCCGGAGTGCGGGGTAAAATCCTGCCGGTTTGCACCGTTAAAGCATCTGAGAGATGATGGGCCAGTCCTGTCATAATCAGGGTGGTACCGCGAGAATACACTCTCGTCCCTGTTTTGGGGACGGGAGTTTTTTGTTTTTTTTCAAAAGAAAAAGGAGGATATATCGAAATGAAACACTTAACTTCTGCGCAAGTCAGACAAATGTTTTTAGATTTCTTTAAAGAAAAAGGACACTCTGTAGAGCCAAGTGCATCACTTGTTCCCCATGAAGATCCTTCCCTTTTATGGATCAACAGCGGGGTGGCAACACTTAAAAAGTATTTTGACGGAAGAGTGATTCCGCAAAACCCACGCATATGCAACGCGCAAAAATCAATCCGTACAAACGATATTGAAAATGTAGGGAAAACAGCTCGCCATCACACATTCTTTGAAATGCTAGGGAACTTTTCCATTGGAGAATACTTCAAAAAAGAAGCAATCGACTGGGCATGGGAGTTCCTTACAAGCAAGGAATGGATCGGCTTTGACCCTGAAAAGCTTTCTGTGACCATCCATCCGGAGGACGAGGAAGCATACCGATATTGGAATGAAGTAATCGAGATTCCAGCAGAGAGAATCATCCGTCTTGAGGGGAACTTCTGGGATATCGGGGAAGGTCCAAGTGGTCCGAACACAGAGATCTTCTATGACCGCGGGGAATCCTACGGAAATGACGAGAACGACCCTGAGCTTTATCCTGGTGGGGAAAATGAGCGTTATCTGGAAATATGGAATCTTGTATTCTCCGAGTTCAACCATAATCCTGATGGCACCTACACGCCACTGCCGAAGAAAAACATTGATACAGGTATGGGCTTGGAGCGTATGGTTTCTGTTATTCAGGACGTACCGACAAACTTCGATACTGACCTGTTCATCCCGATCATCCAGGCAACAGAAAGCGTATCAGGTGAGAAATACGGAATCGAGAATGATAAAGATGTGGCATTCAAAGTAATCGCTGATCATGTCCGTACTGTAACTTTCGCTGTAGGAGACGGAGCCCTTCCATCCAATGAGGGTCGCGGCTATGTATTACGCCGTCTATTAAGAAGAGCGGTCCGCTATGCAAAACAGCTTGGAATCAACCGTCCATTCATGCATGACCTTGTACCTGTTGTGGCAGAAATCATGGTCGACTTCTACCCGGAAGTAAAAGAAAAGAAGGAATTTATCCAACGAGTGATCAAGACGGAGGAAGAGCGTTTTCATGAAACATTGAATGATGGTCTTGCTATTCTTTCCACAGTTATTGCAAAGGCGAAGGAAGAAGGCATTAACGTCATTTCCGGAGCAGATGCATTCCGTCTTTATGATACGTACGGATTCCCGGTGGAACTGACAGAAGAGTATGTAGAAGAACAGGGAATGACCTTGGATCATGCAGGCTTTGAAAAGGAAATGGAAATGCAGCGTGAACGTGCCCGTTCTGCTCGCCAGGATGTGGATTCCATGCAGGTTCAATCAGGAGTACTAGGTGAAATCCGCTCTCAAAGTACGTTTGTTGGGTACGATCAGTTATCCATTACATCCACCATTTCCGTTATCGTTAAAAATGGGGAGCTTGTTGACTCTGCTGAAGCTGGTGATGAAGTGCAGATCATCCTTTCAGAAACGCCGTTCTATGCAGAAAGCGGTGGACAGGTCGCGGATCACGGTTATATTGCCGGAGAAAGTGGAAGAGGCTTTGTAAAGGATGTTCAAAAAGCTCCAAACGGCCAGAACCTACACACTATCCTTGTTGAAGAAGGTGTACTGTACAGGGAGCAGACTGTAAAAGCGGAAGTTCATGCATCCAACCGTGCGCAAATCATCAAAAACCATACAGCTACACATATCCTGCATCAGGCTCTGAAGGATGTTTTGGGTACTCATGTCAATCAGGCAGGATCTCAAGTAACGGCAGATCGACTGCGATTCGACTTCTCCCACTTCGGACAGGTAACGCAGGAGGAAATCGAAAAAATTGAAGGAATCGTCAACGAAAAAATCTGGGCGAATCTGGATGTTGTCATTGAAAACAAATCCATTACAGAAGCAAAAGCGATGGGAGCAATGGCATTATTCGGCGAGAAATATGGGGACATCGTACGTGTGGTGCAGGTGGATGACTACAGCCTTGAGCTTTGTGGTGGATGCCATGTACAGAACACCTCTGTGATCGGCCTATTCAAAATCGTCTCTGAATCCGGTATCGGTGCAGGAACACGCCGTATGGAGGCAGTGACAGGTGAAGGAGCGTACCGTCTATTGAATGATCAGGTACAGCTATTAAAGGATGCTGCGGCCAAACTGAAAACGAAGCCTCAAGAAGTGGGAAGCAGAATCGACGTCCTTCTTTCTGATATGAAGGAGCTTCAAAGAGAAAACCAATCCCTTGCTGCTAAGCTTGGAAACATTGAAGCATCCAGTCTTTCTGACAAAGTGAAGCAAGTAAACGGAGTGACCATGCTAGTAAGTAAAGTGGCAGGAACGGATATGAACAATCTCCGTACAATGGTGGATGACTTAAAAACCAAGCTTGGTTCTGCTATCATAGTACTTGCAAGTGTACAGGATGGAAAAGTGAACATTTCTGCTGGTGTAACTAAAGACTTAATTGAAAAAGGCCACCATGCCGGGAAAATCGTAAAAGAAGTGGCTACCCGTTGCGGCGGAGGCGGTGGCGGCCGTCCTGATATGGCTCAAGCTGGGGGAAAAAACCCGGAACAAGTCGACCATGCGCTACAATCTGTGGAAGAATGTATAAAATCCGTTTAACATTGTAGAAAATTGGTGTACAATAAAGGTAACAATTTCAAGCAGATTAAAGAAGTCTAAAAGAGAGGTGCATACCATGAGCTCCTTTGACAAAACTATGAAGTTCAACTTCCAGGATGACACAATGGAAGCAAATGTAAATGAAGTATTAACGACAGTACATGATGCATTACAAGAGAAAGGGTACAACCCGATCAACCAAATTGTCGGCTACCTTCTTTCTGGTGACCCTGCTTACATTCCACGTCACAAGGATGCAAGATCATTAATACGGAAAATTGAGAGGGACGAGCTAATCGAAGAGTTAGTGAAGTCTTATCTAAACCAGCATCGCAAGGAGTAGTAAATGCGCATTTTAGGCTTAGACGTAGGTTCCAAAACGGTAGGAGTTGCCATCAGTGATGAAATGGGATGGACTGCTCAAGGATTGGAAACGATAAAAATTGATGAAGCGGTAAAGAACCTCGGCTTTAAGCGGTTGAAGCAGATAATTGCTGAATACAAGCCTGAAAAAGTGGTCATTGGGCTTCCGAAGAACATGAACGGTTCCATTGGCCCTCGAGGGGAAGCAAGCCGGCATTATGGTGACATGCTGACTGCAAAAACCGGACTCCCTGTCATCTACTGGGACGAAAGGCTTTCTACTGTAGCAGCAGAGAGGATACTGCTCTCTGCTGACGTAAGTAGAAAAAAAAGAAAACAAGTAATAGACAAAATGGCTGCAGTAGTGATTCTGCAAGGATACCTGGATAGCCAACAATAAACCTGAGGTGAATAGAATGGAACACGGTGAAAAGCAAATTACAGTAGTAGACGAAGACGGCAACGAACAGCTTTGTGAGGTATTATTTACTTTTGAATCAGAGGAATTCGGAAAGTCTTACGTGCTTTACTATCCAGTTGGAGCGGAAAATGACGATGAGGACGATATCGAAATCCACGCTTCAAGCTTCGTGCCAAACGAAGAAAACCAAGAAGGCGAACTTCAACCGGTTGAAACGGATGAAGAGTGGGATATGATTGAAGAAATGCTAAATACATTCATGGCTGAGGACGAGGAATAATCCGTACTCACCACCTAAAAAGAGCAAGCACCGGATATCCGGGCTTGCTCTTTTTTACGTGGATGGTTCTGGACGCTCAAATAACAAGGAGGACAGCTGTTCCTTATTTGAAGCAAGATCCTCTAGACTATATTGATCCAGTACCGACAAGAATGCCAGGGTGGCCTGATGAAGGGCACCCTTAAGTTTGCAGGCAGGTGACAATATGCAGGTTTGCTGTTCCTGAAAGCATTCCACTATATGAAAGTCCTCTTCTGTATTTCTCACCACATCCCCAATTTTGATGCTTTTTGGGGACGTAGCAAGCTTCAGGCCTCCGTTTCGGCCCCTGATCGTTTCTATGTATCCTAATTTCCCCAGATGGAAAATGACTTTCATCAAATGGTTTTTGGAAATGCCGTAGGAATCCGCAATATCCTTGATTTGGACGAGTTTTTCCGGAGATGGCACACTCGCTAAATATATTAATACTCGCAAGGAGTAGTCGGTATACATGGTTAATTTCATAATCTCCCTCCACCTTCATTTTACCACAAATTTTCTGTTATCATAAAAAGTTAAACGTATATCCCAAAGCTGGGCTCTGTTGTATGAAAGCGAATGGTGCAGTAAACGATAAGAGGATGAAGACTGCCAGTAATCTAAAGGTGATTCTCCTATAAAAAAAATAGCATTTCTGTCTCTAAAGACCTAGTTTCCGTCGAATGAAATAGGTAAATATGCACGATAAAAGTGTCGGAAATCCAAAAGAATAAATATTTTTGTCAAAATTTAAATGAAATTGTTGTATAATTAATAATTGTGCGAGAGGGGGTCTTTTTTTGTCTGAGAAAAAGAGTAAAGACTATATCGAAGAGAAGTTAAAAGAGAAGCACCATGAGGCGAAAATTGTTCGCCGCATCGTATTTACCGTATTTGTCATTCTAATGCTAGTCCTAACCGGTGTAATTGGCGGCGGATATTTTTACATAAAAAATGCCTTGAAACCAGTTGATGAACAAAATAAAGAAACAAAGCAAATAGAAATACCAATCGGGTCCTCCCCGACAACCATCGGGAAAATCCTGGAAGAAAATGGAATTGTTCATAACGCGAAGATTTTTCGCTATTATGTAAAATTTAAAAGTGAATCAGGATTCCAGGCTGGCGAGTACGCCTTCAGTCCAGCCATGTCCCTGGATGAAATTATCGGTCAGTTGAAACAGGGCAGGGTCATGCAGGAGGTTGTTTTCCAAGTTACCATTCCGGAAGGACGACAGCTTACCCAGATTGCCACGATCCTTGCAAGTAGAACAAATATTGAAGAAGTGGAATTCCTTGAGGTCGTCAATGATCCTGAGTTTGTTCAGAAGATGATCGATAAGTATCCATCCATCCTGACCGAGGAAGTCTTGAACGAGGAAGTGAAGTATCCTCTGGAAGGGTACTTGTTCCCGGCTACCTATCCATTTTATGTGGAAGATCCGACTGTAGAGGAGATCATTGAAACGATGCTGCAAAAAACAGTCGAAGTGGTCGCTGAATATCAAGATCTTATGCGTCAAAAGGAATATACACCGCATCAGCTGCTTACAATGGCAAGCATGATTGAAGCGGAGGCAACCAATCAGAAAGATCGTGAATTTATTGCCAGTGTGTTCTACAATCGTCTGGAGATCGATATGGCTCTTCAAACGGATCCCACCGTCCTATATGCCCTTGGGGAGCATAAGGATCGGACCCTATATGAACATTTGGAAGTGGATTCACCTTATAACACTTATCTGAATACAGGGATGCCACCTGGACCGATTGCCAATGCAGGTGCCTCATCCATTGATGCCGCATTGAAGCCGGCCGAATCCGAGTTCTTCTACTTCCTGGCAACACCTGATGGCGAAGTGCTGTTCAATGAAACATTGGAAGAACATAACATCGATAAAGCCAAATATATCACGAATAACTAACTGTATATGAAAGTGATGGGAATGCGAAATTAATTCGCATTCCCATTATTTTTATGATAAAATATATCGAGTTGTTTAAAAGAAGAAGCTTTCTCACACACAAGAGTTCCTCAAACAGGGGTGAACTCTATTTTCTTGTGTCAGAAATGCTATTGACTATATATGATCAAGTGAAGGGAGGACCACACTTGGGAATTAATCATGATAAAATTGTCTCCTATCTGGATTCACTTATCCCACCTAGAGATGAAGCCATTACAAAAATGGAAAAGCTAGCAGAAAAAGAGAATGTTCCGATTATGGATTTGGTAGGTATGGAAACATTATTGCAGCTTCTGAGACTCTCAAGCCCAAAAAGAATTCTAGAAATAGGGGCAGCAATTGGATATTCCTCCATTCGAATGGCCACAGCCCTGCCAGACGCAAAGGTTGTAACCATTGAACGAGATGAAGTCAGATACAAGCAAGCAGAGGAACATATAAAAGAAACAGGTCTTACAGAAAACATTCAGCTTGTTTTCGGGGACGCACTGGAAGTTTTTGAACTTATCGAAAAAGAAGGTCCGTATGACTTCATTTTTATTGATGCTGCCAAAGGCCAGTATGAGAAGTTCTTTACGATGTATGAGCCTCTGTTAGCCGAAAACGGGGTCATCATTACAGACAATGTTTTATTTAAAGGTCTGGTTGCAGAAGCGTATGATACGGTCGAGCCGAAGCGCATTAGGAATCTGGTGAAAAAAATTGATCATTTCAATAAATGGCTGATGAATCATCCCGACTATGTGACATCGATTCTGCCTGTTGGAGACGGAATTGCCATTAGTAAACGAAGAGGTGAAAAACGATGAAAAAACCTGAACTGTTAGTAACTCCAAAAGACATTGAGAACATGCGTGACCTACTGGAAGCGGGAGCGGATGCTTTCGTCATCGGTGAACAACGATATGGTCTGCGACTTGCAGGAGAGTTTGACCGTTCCCAGGTTGCTCTGGCCATTGAACTGGCTCATGCACAGAACAAAAAGGTTTATGTGGCGATGAACGCACTTTTTCATAATGAAAAGGTGGACGAGTTATCCGACTATTTATCCTTCCTTGAGCAAGCAAAAGCAGATGCTGTCATTTTTGGTGACCCGGCTGTACTGATGGCTGCAAGGGAAGCAGCACCGTCCTTGAAGCTGCACTGGAACACCGAAACGACTGCAACCAACTACTACACCTGCAACTACTGGGGCCGAAAAGGTGCAAAACGGGCAGTGTTGGCAAGGGAACTAAATATGGATGCCATTGTAGAAATGAAGGAGAATGCTGAAGTGGAAATAGAAGTACAGGTGCATGGTATGACCTGTATGTTCCAATCAAAACGTTCGCTGATCGGCCACTATTTCGAATACCAAGGGAAATCCATGGAAGTTGAAAAGGCGCAAGATAAAGCGATGATCCTGCATGATAATGAACGAAACAATAAGTATCCTATTTTTGAAGATGAAAATGGCACGCACATCATGAGTCCGAATGACATGTGCATCATCGATGAGCTTGAAGAAATGATTGATGCCGAGGTTGATAGCTTCAAGATTGATGGTGTATTGCAGACTCCGGAGTATATCGTGGAGGCGACAAAGCGCTACCGCAAGGCAATCGATCTTTGTGTGGATGACCGTGAAGAATATGAAAATGTAAAAGAGGAACTTCTTGCCGAGCTGGAAGAACAACAGCAGGAACATCGTCCATTAGATACAGGCTTTTTCTTTAAAGAGACGGTTTATTAAGAAGGCTCTTTTCGTAAAGTTTGTTGCTTATGTCCGTGAAAAATCGGCTTTTGGATTTTTTACAGCACTTATCCACCATATAATTCAAAGAGAAAATAATCTACTACACGGGAAAAGAGCACGAAAGTGAATAATATTACGTGTTTAAGTTGGATACGTCAAAAGCAACTATTCATGCGAAAACAGCCATTAAGCAGAAAAGGAGGCAACAGGATGACAACTTATGTGAATGATAAGATTTCAAAAATCGTAGACGGCAAACGTGTGATTGTGAGAAAGCCTGAGCTTCTTGCTCCTGCCGGCAATCTGGAAAAGCTTAAAATTGCAGTGCATTATGGCGCAGATGCAGTGTTTATCGGTGGCCAGGAATACGGCCTGCGTTCCAATGCAGGTAACTTTTCACACGAAGAGATGGCGGAAGGTGTTCAATTCGCAGAAAAATATGGCGCTAGAATCTATGTAACAACCAATATTTTCGCACACAATGAAAATATTGATGGACTGGATGAGTATTTAATCGGTCTGGAGAACGCAGGGGTTCACGGAATCATCGTTGCAGACCCATTGATCATTGAAACCTGCCGTCGTGTGGCACCTAAGCTTGAGGTGCATTTAAGTACGCAGCAATCCTTGTCAAACTGGAAGGCAGTCCAGTTCTGGAAGGAAGAGGGGCTGGAGCGTGTCGTACTTGCACGTGAAACAAGTGCAGAGGAAATCCGTGAAATGAAAGAAAAGGTGGACATCGAGATCGAGTCTTTCATACATGGTGCGATGTGTATCGCCTATTCGGGTCGCTGTACGCTAAGTAACCATATGACCGCGCGTGACTCCAACCGTGGGGGCTGCTGTCAGTCCTGTCGTTGGGACTATGACCTATATGAATTGAATGATGGTAAGGAACAGGCACTTTTTGCGGAAAATGATGCAGCATTTGCCATGAGTCCAAAAGATCTGAAGCTAATTGAATCGATTCCAAAGATGATCGAGCTTGGCATTGACAGCTTGAAAATCGAAGGCCGTATGAAATCCATCCATTACGTTGCAACAGTAGTAAGTGTATACCGCAAAGTCATTGATGCATACTGTGCGGATCCTGAAAACTTTGTGATTCAACCAGAATGGCTAGAAGAGCTCGATAAGTGTGCGAACCGTGAAACGGCTACAGCATTTTTTGAAGGCGTGCCCGGGTATAAGGAGCAGATGTTTGGTAACCATAGCAAGAAGACAACCTTTGATTTCGTAGGATTAGTGCTTGATTATGATGCAGTTACACAGATGGTTACCTTGCAGCAACGAAACTTTTTCAAGCCAGGGGAAGAAGTGGAATTCTTTGGACCTGAAATTGAAAACTTCAAACAAAAGATAGAGAAGATTTGGGACGAGGACGGTAGGGAGCTCGATGCTGCACGCCATCCATTGCAAATTGTGAAATTCAAAGTCGAAAAGCCGATCTATCCAAACAACATGATGCGAAAGGGGCAGTAACAGGATGGGTAAAAGACCAATCGTGATCGGTGTAGCTGGTGGATCAGGCTCGGGTAAGACGAGTGTTACTAAAGCAATATTTGATCATTTTACAGAGAAATCAATCTTAATGCTCGAACAGGATTACTATTACAAGGATCAGGCTGATGTAGCTTTTGAAGAACGATTAAAAACGAACTACGATCACCCGCTTGCGTTTGATAATGATCTGCTGATTCAGCATATACAGAGTTTATTAAGCTACGATTCAGTCAACAAGCCGGTCTATGATTATACCCTTCACACAAGATCCTCCCAGGTGGTCGAGGTCGAGCCGAAGGAAGTTATCATTGTAGAAGGAATTTTGGTATTAGAAGACGAGCGTTTGCGTAACTTAATGGATATCAAGCTTTTTGTGGATACGGATGCCGATATCCGCATCATCCGCCGAATGCTCCGGGACATAAAGGAGAGAGGACGCACGATTGATTCGGTCATTGAGCAGTATGTGACCGTTGTGCGCCCGATGCATAATCAATTCATTGAACCGACGAAGCGATATGCCGACATTATCATCCCTGAAGGCGGCCAAAATCATGTTGCCATCGATTTAATGGTAACAAAAATTCAAACAATTCTTGAACAAAAGGACATTTTGTAATAACATATGAGAAGTTAGAGAATTTTCCAATTGTGGATAGAACGTCGATGTATTCCATTTGATGGGTACATCTTTTTCCACATTTACATAAAAGGAATTGGGGAATGCAATTACTAGAAGGAGTGATTAGTCATGGCAAAAGAGAAAATATATCCAATGACTCAAGCAGGGAAAGAGAAGCTTGAGCAGGAACTCGATAATCTGAAAAGCGTACGACGCAAAGAAGTGGTAGAGCGCATCAAGATCGCGCGCAGCTTCGGAGACCTATCCGAGAACTCCGAGTATGATTCCGCAAAAGAAGAGCAAGCATTTGTGGAAGGTCGTATCACACTTTTAGAGCAAATGGTCCGTAATGCAAAAATCATCCAGGAAGACAAACATACTGATGCAGTCGCCCTGGGTAAAACAGTGACATTCAAGGAGCTCCCTAATGGTGATGAAGAAACTTACACCATCGTAGGTAGTGCAGAAGCAGATCCTTTCGAAGGAAACATCTCCAACGAATCTCCAATGGGAAGCTCACTTATGGGCAAAAGAGTCGGGGACGAAGTAGCGATCCAAACTCCAGGCGGAGAAATGAACGTGAAAATCGTAACGATAAAATAATAACCTGTATAAGGTTAAATAATGAACACCTCGTCCAAACTGTTGACGAGGTGTTTTTATATGCAACGTTTAATCAGAGGGCGAATAGGAAAGCTCGGAATTGCAATTATACTGATTTTTATAGGACTTGTCGGGAGGCTTGTACAGATACAGCTGGTCAGCACGGAATCATTCTCCGACTCCCGGATCAATCTGATAGAGGCAAGCGTCAAACAGCGCACACAATCCATGATCATAGATGAAGGGCGAGGCCGGTTCATTGACCGTCACGGCAATCCCCTCACCCATGACTACTATCCAAGCCTGATTCTTTTTCCGTTTTTAAATGGGCTGGATTGGCCGAAGGAGGAGCTCGCCTCCATTCTTGGGATGTCAGTATCGGGCCTTGATAGACTATTGGAAGGAGCGGAAAAGCCAGTTGTCGTATCTGAATTCCAAGGTCCCATCAAGCTAGACGAGGAGCAGATGAAAAAAATCAATGACCTAGACTATCCAGGAGTTGTCGCGCTATATCGCCAGTTCAAGCTGGAGGACCAGGTCGCGCAGCAGGTGATCGGGATGACGGGAGAAAATGAGGATGAATTTTTGAAGCGGTATAAGGAGAAAGTGGCGAAAGAGAATTACTCTCCGACGACGCCAATCGGTATTACAGGACTGGAACACGCATTTGATGAGTTTCTGTTACCAGAAGGGGAAACGAAGCTTTTGTACCATGTGGATCGTTTCGGTGGACCGCTGTTTGGAATAGATGTCCGTTATACGGGACCATCGAACCCATATCACCCTGTTTCCGTCAAAACAACGTTAGACAAGGACCTTCAGCAGATGGCGGAACGGATCCTGAATGACCATCAGGTGAAAAAAGGCGGGCTCGTCCTATTGGACATTGAAAAGAATGAAATCCTTGCCATGGCTTCACGGCCAGCCTTAAATCCCGGTGCCCCTTTCGATGATGAAGGTGCGAAAAATGTGATGCTCGAACGCCATTTTCCAGGTTCAGTTTTTAAAACTGTCATTGCTGCAGGGGCTATTGAGGAGAACATCGTGAATGACCAGTCCACCTTTAACTGCGATTTGGATATCCAAGGCAAGCTTTTAGTGGAAGAGAAAGAGCGAAAAGGTGTGTTGAATTTTGAGGACAGCTTTGCTTCAAGCTGTAACCATACATTTGGCGAGATTGGGAAGCAGTTGGTGGAGGGAAATCCCGATTCCATCGATGCCTACGCCAAAATGCTCGGACTGTCCTCCAAAGTTGGATGGAGCGGTGATGTGTTCCATTTCGATAGCTTCTTACAGATTCCGGCCGAAGAGAAGGGTGTGGTGTGGCATGACGAAAAAGACAAGAATGTGAGTCTGGCAGTCGCCCAAACCTCCATCGGACAGAAGGAAGTCCGTGTCACACCCCTTGCTGTAGCCAACATGATGGCAACCATCGCTAGAGGCGGCCGGGCAGAAGAAGTGATGCTGGTCAGTGATATTGTCTATAAAAATGGTGCCACACTCTATTCCTTTCCTGATCAGGACATGGATCAGGAGGAGCGGCTTTCCAAATACACCGTCATGCAGCTGCAGCACTTACTTAGGGAAGTGGTTGTGAATGAAAAAGGGACAGGCTGGCGTTTTCGGGATCTTCCATACGAAGTTGCCGGCAAAAGCGGTACTGCGCAAACAGGCAAGAAGTTGGAAAGCGGCGATGAACTCCTGAATCGTTGGTTTGCAGGATACTTCCCTTTTCAAAATCCAAAGTATGCAATGGTTGTGGTGGAACTTGATGTGGTATACGAAAACAATGTATCAAGTGTCTACTATGATGTCGTCAAAGGCATACACGACTGGGAAATGCTAGAAAGATAATGCCAATCCTTTTCACTGTGCAAGCAGGCCCAATGGTGTTACAATTAACTATTGTAATTATACTAATAACTGCTTTGCATAGGAGGGACTTGGATTGTCTTTAAATCATAGAGATGGCTCACGTTATGGCCGAACGACAAAGCGCAAAAAAAGCAATCTCGTATTAAATGTGCTGATTGGTCTTGTATTCATTTTCATTATCTTCCTGGGCACTCAGTTGTTCTTTGGAAAATCTGACGACAAGCAGGTAAGCACAAACGAACAAGAACTGAATGATACTGCTGAGAAGAATGATGAAAAGGCTGCTGAGGGAGAAGAAAAATCCACTTCTGAAGAGGAAGAGGATGCAGCAGTAGAGAATGAAGAGGAATCCGATTCCAAGCCTGAAGACGAAGAAAAACCGGCAGAAGATGAAAAACCAGCAGACGAAGAAGAGTCTGAAGAAGACTCAGATGAAAATAAGGAAAATGAAGATAGTGAAACAGAGGTTTCTGAGAACTCCGATGATCCGAATGTCATCAAAACGATGACAAACCCTGGCTGGGGGCCTGTCGGAACATCCCAATCAGAACCGCACACATCTGTTTATCAGGAAGGTCATGTGGACTGGGATGAAAAGCTTAAAGCCGTCTCTGCAGCAACAGGCCTTGCAAGTGGCGACTATACCCTATACTTTTTAGGGAACGGCGGTAGTGAACACCACTCCGTCGCATCCATCAAAAACAAAGCCTCAGGCGAAAACTTCAAGGTCTACCTGGAATGGGTAACCGGCAAAGGATGGAAGCCGACGAAAGTGGAACAGGTAAAGTCGTTGTAAGTTGAATATGTTTGAAAGAGCAGATCTGCCTGATATGGGTGGGTCTGTTTTTTTGGTTTGTGAAATAGGTCATTTATAAAGTATTTTTTGGTATAAAAAGGTAATTGGACCTTTAATATGGTGTTTTGGATCGTAAACTATTGATTTTGGACCGTTTAGTCCCTGTTTCCGCTCGATAACCCATCAAAACGGATCGATAAAGTTACATTTTGGACCGATAACAAAATAATTCATATCAGCATTCCAAAAAAATCGAATCTAAATAGGGAGGAATTTGTCTATGCTTGTCGAAATTATTGGTAACCAGAAAAGGAGGGAATGTATGATATATAAAAAACGCGAAAAATCATTGTATCTATTAAAATTAGAGAGAATGATGGCTCGTCTATCTGAGAATAATCCTAAATATCGATTGGCATCAAGTGAATTTCTGAAACATCAGGCAGGATATCGTGGGGAAGTGGCAGTTGATTATTATTTAAGCTTTTTATCAATGAATGAATATCATATTTTTAATGGTATACGGTTGAAAGATTCATTAGGTAGATTTTTTCAAATCGACACGCTGTTGGTCACTCCATGGTACTATTTGATTCTCGAAATTAAAAACATTATCGGCGATTTGGAGTTCTCCTATAAGCAAAACCAATTGATCCGGTCCTATGAAAACAAAGTGGATAGAATGGAATGCCCAATAACACAGGCGAAGAGACAGAGGGCGCAATTACATGATTGGCTTTCCAAACATAACTTCCCGACAATGCCAATAGAATATCAAGTAATAATCGCGAATAATCATGCCAGATTGATTAACGCAGATAAATATGTGTATGAGAAAGTTTCCAGACATTCTAATATCCCCAACTTGACAAGCTCATTTGAAAAAAAGTACTCAGGCAAGGTCTTCACGGACAAAGATTTAAAAAGACTGTCTAAACTTATCCTAAAACAAGATACACCCCTATCAACCTCACCATTAATCCAACTGAAAATTGAACCTTTTGAGATCGAAAAAGGTGTTCAGTGTCCTTCTTGTAAAAGGATCCCTATGAAAAAAGCACGTAAATACTGGTTCTGCACGCAATGTCAATTTTCCAGTGCTACAGCACATTTACATGCAATCCATGACTATGCTCTTTTAATGGGTGATACAATCTCCAACAAGGAATTAAGGTCTTTTCTTCAACTGAACTCCCGCTCTGTGGCTGCGAAGATACTTTCCTCTCAGAATTTCCCGATTTCGGGGACGACAAGAAACAGAAGATACCTCCTAATAAAAAACAACAAGCTGCTCATCTAAGCATCCCATCCTGCAATGCCCAAACAAACAGCTCCCATTTACTTCCCGACCATACGAAAATGCACAACGGCACTATAAAAACGCCTGCCATCCCCATCCACATGCATTTGATGTGATACAGAATGGACGCCAAGCATGATAGCTCGGTTCTGATCGATCTTTTCATTGATCTTTTTTTCCAATTCCTTGATGTCAAGCGCTTCAAAAAACTCCACTTTATCTTCAATCAGTTTAAATTCCAAATTCATGATATATCATCCACCTTATGTAAAATAACTGTTTTGTCCTCCCATCGTACCAAACAATTCCGTTGATGAAAATAGGGAAATATGTTAGATTAAGAACAGTAATTTTTTTAATTCATACTATACTTATAGGAATTATATAATATATAAATTTATGCGGAGTGATGAGATCATGGGTAGAGAATTTGTTGAGTTGTTTAATGATTGGGCAAGTTATTATGATGCAACGGTCAGTGGAACGGATAAGGAATATGCAGAGGTTTTCAGAGGGTATGAGGATATTTTGGAGGATGTAGCTTCCAAAGCGATAGGTCCGGTCCTGGAATTCGGTGTAGGGACTGGAAACTTGACGAATGCACTTCTAAATAAAGGCTTCACCGTATATGGAGTGGAACCGTCAGAGACGATGCGTGAAAAGGCTGCTGAGAAGCTGCCGGCTGGTATAAAACTCCAGGATGGGGACTTTTTGAACTTCCCTGCTCCACCTGAGAAGATTCAGTCAATTGTCAGCACTTATGCATTTCATCATCTTACAGATGTTGAAAAAGAAGAAGCGGTACAGCACTATGGAAACTTACTTGATAAAGGTGGTAAAATAGTATTTGCTGATACAGTGTTCGAAAATAAGGACGCTTACAATGCAACGATTGATCAGGCAGAAAAGCATGAGTTTTTAAACTTGGCGAAAGATTTGAAATCAGAGTATTATACAACGGTGGAAGTGTTGCAGGAAATCTTCAATAAACACGGATTTACTGTGGAGTTTCAGCGTTTTAACCATTTTGTCTGGGTAATGGAAGCAATCAAGCAATAGCAATGGACGACCGGCGACAGCTTCTTTCTTTTCATAGAAGTAGGTGCAGACGGCTCGGAAATGGCTAATTTCTATGAAAAGAGGGAAACAGCAATGAAAGTGGCAATCATCGGAGCAATGGAAGAAGAAGTAACCATCATGCGTGAAAAAATAGAAGGAATGGAAACAACGACGGTGGCGGGTTGTGAGTACTACAGCGGGACATTGAATGCGGTAGACGTTGTGCTTTCCAAATCTGGAATCGGTAAAGTGAATGCTGCTTTAAGTACGGCATTGCTACTGGAAAGATTTCAACCTGAAATTGTCATCAATACAGGATCCGCTGGAGGTTTTTCGCCACAACTGAACGTAGGTGATGTTGTAATCTCCACAGAGGTTCGTCATCATGACGTGGACGTGACAGCATTCGGATATGAATATGGTCAGGTTCCGGGTCTGCCGGCTGCGTTTGAAGCGGATGCCAAGCTGATTGAGGTGGCGAAGTCTGCAGCGGTTCATGTGTCAGGTATGCAGGTAGTGGAAGGCCTGATTGCAACTGGGGATTCTTTTATGAACGATCCAGTCAGAGTAGAGGCAGTACGTGAAAAGATGCCTGACTTGCAGGCTGCGGAAATGGAAGCAGCTGCGATTGCACAGGTATGTCATTCATTTAAGGTTCCGTTTGTGGTCATTCGTGCATTATCTGATATTGCAGGTAAAGAATCCAATATCAGCTTTGACCAGTTTTTGAGCAAAGCTGCGCTGCATTCATCCATGCTGATTGAGAATATGCTGAACGAGCTGAAAAAAGCATAATCAGCATTACGTGAAGGGGAAAACTTATATGAACGTCTATAAAAATGTGCAAGAACTAATTGGGAACACCCCGGTGGTTGAACTTACCAGCTTCTCATTGCCGGAGGGTGTCCGTCTTTTTGCCAAATTGGAGTTCTACAATCCAGGAGGAAGCATCAAGGATCGGCTTGGAATAGAATTGATTGATGATGCGGTTAAAAAGGGGAAGCTGAAGGAAGGCGGTACGATCATTGAACCTACCGCCGGGAATACAGGAATCGGATTGGCTCTTGCGGCTGTAGGGACCAGTTTTAAAGTGAAGGTCTGTGTTCCTGAAAAGTTCAGCATGGAAAAGCAGGACCTGATGAGGGCGCTTGGAGCGGAAGTGATCAACACTCCGACAGAGCTTGGAATGAAGGGCGCCATTGCAAAAGCGAAGGAATTGAATGAGCAGATTCCCAATTCCTATTGTCCTCAGCAGTTCGGAAATCCTGCCAATCCTGACACCTATTACAAGACGCTTGGTCCTGAGCTTTGGGAGCAGTTGGCTGGCAAGGTCGATGTTTTTGTGGCAGGTGCCGGGACAGGAGGTACCTTTATGGGTACCGCAAAATTTTTAAAAGAAAAGAATCCTGCTGTGAAAACGGTGATTGTGGAACCGGAGGGATCGATCCTGAATGGTGGCGAATCCGGTCCGCATAAGACGGAAGGAATCGGTATGGAATTCTTGCCTGGATATATGGATGAAACGTATTTTGATGGGATTCATACGATTTTGGATGTAGATGCCTTTGATCGTGTGAAGGAGCTAGCGGTAAAAGAGGGGCTGTTAGTGGGAAGTTCGTCAGGTGCAGCGCTTCATGCTGCATTGGAAGAAGCGAAGTTAGCGAAATCCGGTACAAATATCGTCATAATTTTTGCTGACAGCAGCGAGCGGTACTTAAGCAAGAAGATTTATGAAGGAGGAATTTGACTTGAATAAGAAAACAAAGCTTATACATGGCGGAATTTTTGGTGACCCGCATACAGGGGCTGTTTCAACACCTATCTATCAAGTGAGCACATACAAGCAAGAAAGTGTTGGTGTGTTCAAAGGGTACGAATATTCGAGAACTGGAAACCCTACCCGCTTTGCATTGGAGGAGCTGATCAAGGACCTGGAGAACGGAAAAGCAGGTTTTGCTTTCGGATCTGGTATGGCTGCGATTACGGCTGTGATGATGCTGTTCAACAGCGGCGATCACGTTGTACTGACAGATGATGTTTACGGTGGAACCTACCGCGTCATGACAAAGGTATTGAACCGTGTGGGAATAGAGTCGACCTTTGTAGATACAAGCAAAATGGAAACCATCGAAGCGGCGATCCAGGAAAATACTAAAGCTATTTTCATTGAGACGCCAACGAATCCGCTTCTGAAAATCACGGATATCCAAAAAGCGAGTCTGCTTGCTAAGAGACATAACCTTTTAACGATTGTGGACAATACTTTCAGTACGCCTTATTGGCAGAATCCGATCAATCTTGGAGCTGACATTGTGTTGCACAGTGCGACAAAGTATATCGGCGGACACAGTGATGTAGTGGCAGGGCTAGTTGTCGTGAATTCCGAAAAGCTTGCCGTGGAACTTCACTTTGTACAGAACTCTACAGGTGGAGTGCTTGGGCCGCAGGATTCCTGGCTACTGATGCGTGGAATCAAGACACTTGGCTTGCGTATGGAAGCAACAGAGAAGAATACGCGCCGCATCGTGGACTTCCTTGAGAGTCATCCGTTAGTAGGAAAAGTTTACTATCCAGGACTTGATGACCATCCGAACCATGACATTGCCAAGCAGCAGGCTGGCGGATTCGGCGGTATGGTATCATTTGATATCGGAAGTGCAGAAAAAGCGGATCAACTATTGGCGAAAATAAAATACTTCACGCTTGCTGAAAGCTTAGGTGCGGTTGAAAGTCTGATTTCCGTGCCTGCTCGTATGACGCATGCATCCATTCCGGCTGACCGTCGTGCAGAACTTGGTATTACGGATGGATTGGTGCGCATCTCCGTTGGTATTGAAGATGTGGATGATCTGATTGCGGACTTGAAACAAGCAATTGAATATTAACGAGTAAACCTCCTGAAGCCTTGTGCTTTTGGAGTTTTTTTTGTCCGAATTTTTTATTCGCTATCCGAAACAAATCTGTTATAATAAGTGAGAATGTACATAATTTTCTTAATAATCAATTAGGGGGAGTAATATGTCAACTGTACCTGTTTTAGAGGAAAAGGTTCAACTGAAGGTGGAGCAGTTCAAAAAGCTCGATGAAAAGCTTTGTCATTATAGCGATGTACTCGGTCTTCTAGGCTGGGATTCAAAAACGAAAGCACCAAAAAAGGGACGTGCCCTTTTTGCAAAAGCAATTGGAACACTTTCTACTGAATCCTTCAAGCTTTCCATCTCTGAGGAAATGGGCGAAGTATTGGAATTCCTGACAGCTGAGGATGTTTGGGCTCAATTGGATGAAGTGACACAAGCTTGTGTAAAAGAGCGTAAGAAAAACTATGAAAAGTCCAAAACCATTCCAGCTGATGAGTACCAGGAATATGTAATCCTGGTGAACAATGCAAACCAGGTGTGGGAAGAAGCACGAGAGAATAATGATTTCGCTTCCTTTGCACCAGTGCTGGAAAAGGTGCTTGCATTCAAGAAGAAGTTTGCAGAGTACTATGGCTACGAAGGTCATCCATACAACGCACTATTAAATGAATATGAGCCAGGCTTGACAGTGGAAAAGCTGGATCCATTATTCAAGGAGCTTCGTGAGAAGAGTGTTGAGCTTTTGAATAGGATTAAAGCTTCAGAAGCGCAGCCACGTGAGGATATCTTTGCGGCTGATTATGATGTGGAAGCTCAGAAGAAGTTCAATGCCTATCTATTGCCGCTGATCGGCTTTGACATGGACGGCGGGCGCCTTGACGAGACGGTCCATCCTTTTGCACAGAGTGTGAATACAGGGGATGTTCGTATTACAACTCGCTATCAGAAGAATAATGTACGTTCTGCCATTTTTGGTACGATCCATGAGGCAGGACATGGCATGTATGAGCAAGGTGTTAACGCGGAATACGAGGGTACGGTGATTCGACGTGGAACTTCATTCGGTATTCATGAGTCCCAATCACGCTTTCTTGAGAACATGGTAGGACGCTCGAAAGAGTTCTGGACCTATTTCTATAAAGATCTGCAAAATCATTTCCCGAATCAGCTGAACGATGTTTCACTTGAAGACTTCTACCGTGCAACCAACCGTGTGGATGCATCATTAATCCGGGTGGAAGCGGATGAATTAACCTATAATCTGCATATCATGATCAGATACGAAATTGAAAAAGCGCTGTTTGGCGGAGAGATCGAAGTCAAGGACCTGCCGAAAGTGTGGAATCAGAAGATTGAAGATTACCTTGGGATTACACCACCTACTGATACGCTTGGTGTGCTGCAGGATATCCACTGGTCCTTTGGTGGCTTCGGATACTTCCCGTCCTACTCATTAGGTAACCTGTACGCAGCACAAATCCTTTATACGTTCCTGAAGGAAATGCCAGATTTCTATGACAAGATCGAGCAAGGGGAATTCATGGCCATTCGTGAATGGTTAAAGGAGAACATCCATCAACACGGTAAACTCTACTCTCCGAACGAGCTGATTGTCAAAGTTACGGGAGAAGAGCTGGATGCAAAATACCTCATTCAATACTTGGAAGAAAAGTATTCCGAGATCTATCAGTTGTCATAATAGGAAAGGAGCCTGCTGCTTAGAGCCGGCTCCTCTTTTTTATTCCTCATCTTATTTAGACTCATCATCATTCTTTTCTTCTTTTTTATCGTCATTCTCTTTGTGATCCTTGATGTAGAGAGAGCTTTCATTAGTGGATTGGTTCTTCTGTTGGTTGCTCGGATTAGGCTGGTTTACCACAATGACTTCTTCGGTGGTATTACTTTCAGTAGAGCAGGCGGAAAGCAGGATGAAGGTGCAACTGCATAGTAGTAGACGTTTCATATGGCCGACCTCCTTTTGGAAACTTATTGCCTATTATACAGAAAATCGACCTTTTTCTACATTCTGAGAAGGAAAAAAAGAAGAATGAGGAAAAATCACTAGATTTAAAGAATAGATAGGGTATTTCTTTCATAAATAAAGGTAGTAAAGACTAGGGAGAACGGCCGGGGTTGCTTGAATTTGGAGAAATTTACAAGGGCGTGATCCTACTAATCTATGTTAAAGTAGTACGTATGAGGTGATGACATATGAATAATAAAGAGCTTCAATTGAAAATCAAGGATTACACAAGATATGCAATGATCTTAACGACAGTAAGTGTGTTTTTATATATAGGTGTAGCTTTTCAGCATGCCGGTAAAGAAGCCCTTCAGATCTACAGCATGATGGGAGCGACAGTATTGTTTCTCGGTGGATCTGTATTTTTTGTGCTGAAAACGAGAAAATTGAAAAAACTTCTGCAGGAACAGGAACAAGATGAATAAGCAGGCGAACCTCCCTTTTCGGGAGGTTTTTTTTGCGTTTATTATTTATTTTCAAATTTTTATAAAAATGGTGTTTACAAATGCAAGGTAATTGGATATACTTACCTCTGTAAGTAAAATTATGCAAAGGAGGTCGAACACAATGATGATGAAAAAGTGGAACAACAAATCACAATTGAATACGTTATGTCTATTCGACCTATCTGGAGCAAAGCATTCGCACGCTTAAATTTTAACATTCCGTTAACTGATCCAGCCGCAGGAGAATAGATTCCCTGCGGCTTTTTATGTCTTCATATGCCTAAAAATGCCCGCAGGAATCCCCCTGTGGTTTTTTGTGTGCTTAAAAGAAGGCTATGTGAAGGAATGTGTTAATTCTTATGGTTCGCTAGCTGTTGATTGGAGCAATAGACGAAGACTCCTGCGGGAGATAGCGGTTAGAGGAGACCCCGCAGGCAACGCCGAGGAGGCTCTCGCAAGCCCCGCGGAAAGCGAAGTCTAGTGCGGAAATCAACAGCGGTATTAACGGAGCCAAAAATAAAAAGGAGGTGATACACCATGACCCTACATTTACTATTTGTAACAATTACAGTGAAGAAAAGAGAACAGTCCATCGAAGAACGATTACATGAAGAAAGAGTTGTTGAAACGCTTAACAGCCTGAAGGACCGTATGTACAGCGATGTGCGATTTTACTAATACTACTTATAAAAATTTAGAAAGGAGAGGTTGAAGATGAAACAAATGCAATCAGGTCTAACATGGAAAAGCGTGGAGGAAGACTTCACCTAGTTAATAGTGAGAGGAGTCTGAGTATGTTTTTAAAACTGACGTTATTGCCCTTCCGCTTTGTCACGAGAATGAAACGGAAGGGAAAAATATAAAGAGACTGGTGCCTCCCCCTAAAAAGGGTGTGCCAGTCTCTTTTTTTGCATTCCTTTCCTATGAATTGCAAAATTGTGTTTAAACTATTGCAAGAAGGGTATGTATAGTTTGTACTTTTGAGAGAGACTAGAAGTAGGGTAAGGAAAAGACCAATAGGAACAGGGAGTGCGAAGATTGATAACCTTTAGGGAAGTAACGAAAACCTATGAGGATGGGACTACAGCAGTCCAGGATTTTTCATTGGATATACATAAAGGAGAATTTTTTGTGTTGATTGGTCCAAGCGGATGTGGAAAAACCACGACGCTGAAGATGATCAACCGCCTGCATAACGTATCAGATGGCGACATACTTATAGACGGAAAAAGCATCAACGAACATAATATTCATGAACTGCGCTGGAACATCGGTTATGTGCTGCAGCAGATTGCACTATTTCCTCATATGACGATTGAAGAAAATATTGCCATCGTACCCGAGCTGAAAGCCTGGAAGAAGGAAGACATCAATAAGCGTGTGGATGAACTGCTAGAGCTTGTCGGGCTGGATCCAACCGTCTATAAAAAAAGAAAGCCTTCTGAACTTTCAGGTGGGCAACAGCAGCGTGTAGGGGTTGCAAGAGCGCTTGCGGCAGACCCGCCGATCATTTTGATGGATGAACCTTTCAGTGCGCTCGATCCGTTGAGCAGAGAGCAGCTGCAGCAGGATGTTCTCAAGCTGAAGGAAAAGATACAGAAAACGATTGTTTTTGTCACGCACGATATGAATGAGGCCCTGACCCTGGGAGATCGTATCTGTCTAATGAAGGACGGCGAGATGGTGCAGGTGGGGACACCTGAAGAATTTTTAAAGCATCCGAAGAACGATTTTGTAAAATCATTCATCGGAAGGAAGCAAAATGTTTTTCATCTTATGCTGGAGGATGTAGTCCAAGAAATAACATGGGTGGAAGGCATCGAATCCGCCGTTGCCATCGATGGGCAAGCCACCCTTGCGGACGCACTTGAATTGCTGCAAGTTCATGAAGCAGTCACGGTGACAGGGGCAAGCGGGACGATTGGTATACTGACGAGGCAAAATGTACTCCAGTTCATCTATAAACGTAATCTGGAAGGAGGGACTGTAGCATGACGTTCCTTCAGGATTTGTATGAAGCAAGGGGAGATCAGCTTTGGACGGCTTTGCTTGAACATATTCAAATATCCGTCATCGCACTTGCCATTGCGGTTGTCATCTCCGTTCCTCTTGGTATCTATCTCACGAGAAAAGAAAGGATAGCCGAGTCTATTATAGGTGTAACGGCAGTACTACAGACCATACCGTCACTGGCCTTGTTGGGACTTTTGATCCCCTTGGTGGGAATCGGGTTTGTCCCGGCGGTTATTGCATTATTTTTATATGCACTCCTTCCAATTTTACGGAATACCTATACGGGAATAAAAGAAGTCGATCCCTCACTGAATGAAGCGGCAAGAGCCATGGGGATGACTTCGTTAAAGAGGCTTTTTAAAGTGGAATTGCCACTGGCGCTTCCGGTGATCATGGCGGGGATCAGAACAGCCATGGTACTTATTATAGGAACGGCAACAATAGTGGCGCTGATCGGGGCAGGTGGACTGGGTAGTCTGATCCTTCTGGGTATCGACCGTAACGACAATGCCCTGATACTTTTAGGTGCAATACCTGCTGCGCTGCTTGCTATTCTATTTGATCTTGTATTGAGGGCGATCGAGACCGCAGCACGTAAAGGAGCCGGAAAAAAGGCACTGATTATCGGTTTAATCGTCATTCTCCTTTTTCTTTCCCCATTTGCCGTGATGCGTGCAACAGAGGCAGATCTGGTGTTAAGCGGAAAAATTGGTGCAGAACCTGATATTATCATCAATATGTACAAGCTTCTGATTGAAGAGGAGACGGATTTAACAGTGGAGCTTCGTCCTTCTCTGGGGAAAACAACTTTTGTCTATCGAGCATTGAAAAATGAGGAGATCGATATCTATCCGGAGTATTCCGGTACTGTAATCGTAACACTCCTTGAAGAGGAACCGGTCAGCCTTGATCAGAGGGAGGTGTTTGAGCAGGCGAAGGAAGGGCTGCTTGAGCAGGATAACCTAGTCTATCTCGAGCCGATGGGCTTTAATAATACGTATGCACTTGCCATTCCAGAGGATTTTGCAGCAGAAAATGAAATAACGGCAATCTCTGATCTGAATGGAGCAAAAAATGAGATAAAAGCTGGATTCACCCTAGAATTCACCGATCGGGAAGACGGCTATGTGGGGATACAGGATGTCTATGACCTGACTCTACCAAACCTGACAACAATGGAGCCTAAACTACGCTATCGAGCCATTGAAACCGGGGATGTCAATCTGGTAGATGCCTACTCGACGGACGCCGAAATTAAACAATACAATCTACGTGTTCTCGAGGATGATAAAAACTTGTTTCCGCCATACCAGGGGGCAGCTCTACTAAGGAAGGAAACCTTGGATGAACACCCTGAACTGGAAGGGATTTTAAACAAGCTTGCCAACCAGATTAATGATGAAGAGATGCGTAACATGAATTATCAGGTCAGCGTTGAAGGGAAGACAAGCTATGAGGTGGCAAAGGAATTTTTGATGAGCAAGGGGTTATTGGGAAAAGAATGATTGTAAATGAAAACTAGGCAGAGAGTTAGGTACTCTGCCTAGTTTTTTATTATGTCTTTTGTTCTCAGTTCTTTGATTTTGTTTTTTATATGGGCTACAAAGATCTTGTTATCCTGTAGATTGAAAATTTCAATTGATCGCTCCAGATTATCGATTGCATTTTTATTTTCGTCAATCAGACTAAAGTTATAGCCGATATGGTAATAAATATCTCCCAGTAGATACATGCTATCGTGCTTCACGCACCATTTGATGGCTTCCATGCAAGTATCATTCGATTCAACTATTCTATTGAGTCGGGTTAGTGCTTTTGCCTTATTATAAAGAAGCTTCGTTTTTATGGTACAATCATGGATATAAGGAATCTTTTTATAATGGTTAAGTCCATTATTAAATGTTTCCAAAGAATTATTGTATTCTCCGACTTCAAAATATATAATGGCTACACTATTAATAATTTCAATTTCTCTTTCCCCTAAGAGCTTGGAGGTCATTTTCGTCATATCCAAAGCTTCATGAAGGAGACGGAGCGCGCCATTTTTATTCTGGTGAAGATGATAGATGCAGATTCCTTCATTCCAGATCAGGAATTGGGCGTATTTTCTATTATTAATAAAAAGATTATTCTTTTTTTCTGCCTCGACAATTTTATAAACTTCTTCATATTTGCACTTGTTCAGCAGTTCGCGGACTTCTGTAAAAACCTCTTTCACATAGGATAGCCTTGGATTGGCTGCCAGGTCGTAAAAGTAGTTGATATCTACTCCAAGTCTTTCAGAGATGTAGTATAGTGTATTTGCTAGAGGGAAAACCTCGCCTTTCTCTATCTTGCTGATTTGCGACTGGGTACATATACCTTCACTAAGTTCTGCCTGTGACAAGTTCAATGCAGACCTCAAAACCTTTATTTCCTTCCCGATTAAAGAGAAATCCATGTTTGTCCCCCCTTTAAAATATTCCTATAATTATAATTTTCACGAGAAATGGAGTATTTCTTAGAAAACTGTATGCTATGTGGCTCTAATCGCCTATAATCAAAAATATGCAACTATTAAATATAGTGTATTATTCCTATTATAGATAGTTTATTAAATGTTAGAAAAATTTCAAACAAAAAAACTTTGGAGGTAGAATTTAAATGAAAAAATTCTTTGTTACGGTCCTAGTTGTTTCCATCACTCTTTTCGGTGCTAACGTATTCGGTTCTTCAGTAAGTGCAACTGATAATTATACACCAACTGAACTACCAACAAGACATTAATTTCTAGCTAAAGGAGAGTTCTTACTATGTCAATGACAAGTACTAGCACTTTTGAGCTGACATGCTTCTGGTTTATCGTTGTGGATCGTGAGCAAAAGGAACGTAATCGGTACCGGGTTGCCCAGCTTGTGGATTACAAAAATAAAACATATGCTGAAGTTTCTAAGTGGTTTGAAACCCTGTTTCAAGAGTACAGCGTCATAAAAGTCGGCAGAGGAACGATTCCTTCCAAGCTTAAAAAGCTACCTTATATTCAGTACTAACGTCTTCCTATTATAATAGGAAGATTTTTTTTATTGTTATAAAGGAGATTAGCCTTTATTTAATGAACATCCGTTCTTATTCAAATTGTACCATTATTCGAAGGAATTGGTAGAATAAAATTAATTTCTCTTTATTCAACAAAAGGATTTGTCTGGACAAGAGAGTTTCATTTATTTATTTTCAGGTGTACTTGCACAGTTAGACCACTTCTGACATAAGAATTACTACTAGGCTCTTGCCTAACGATTCTTATGGAGGTGAAAGTGTGTCAAGTATATTAGCATCGGTAGGGTACTTAATCAAAGAACTTATCTTTCTAGTTTCCTATGTCAAAAACAATGCATTTCCACAACCATTATCATCAGCGGACGAAGCAAAATACTTAAAGCTCATGGCAGAGGGCAATGAACATGCAAGAAACATGTTGATTGAACATAATTTGCGTCTCGTGGCACATATAGTGAAAAAATTCGAAAATACTGGCGAAGATTCCGAGGACCTTATCTCCATAGGAACCATCGGACTGATTAAAGCCATTGAGAGCTTCCACTCCGGAAAAGGGACGAAGCTCGCGACCTATGCGGCTCGTTGTATTGAGAACGAAATTTTGATGCATTTGAGAGCTTTGAAAAAAACGAAAAAGGATGTTTCCCTGCACGATCCGATCGGTCAGGATAAAGAGGGGAATGAGATCAGCCTCATTGATGTCCTTAAATCGGAATCCGAGGATGTGATTGATACCATCCAGTTGAATATGGAACTCGAAAAGATCAAGGAATACATCGATGTACTGGACGACCGGGAGCGGGAAGTGATTGTCGGTCGATTTGGACTGGATCTCAAGGATGAAAAAACGCAGCGGGAAATCGCCAAAGAGCTCGGCATATCAAGAAGCTACGTATCCCGCATCGAAAAGCGCGCCCTCATGAAAATGTTCCACGAATTCTACCGGGCCGAAAAAGAAAAGAAAAAACAATAACAGAAAACCTTGGACATCTTAGTGTCCAAGGTTTTCTGTTATTCCTGCCGGGGTCTGGCCCCTCATCAAAATTTAATATTCCTGACATGGTTTTGTGACAAAAGTTTAGAAAGTTGGATTTTTCTCCGCTTTTGCCCTGTCTCTTTTTTGGGATTTGCATATCTTAGTGGTATAGATACCTATTCCTTGAAGGAGGTGTTATGGTATGTACCCTTATGGACCATGTTGCCCTCCGCCGTGTCCGCCGCCATGCCCTTATCCCCCATATAGACCATATGGTTTTTTCGGAGGCTGGCTGTATGGCATTGTAGTGGTGCTGTTTATCCTCCTGTTACTGGGTGGGGGCCACTATTATAGAAATTATCTTGTCAGATAAGCTTATGCTTTTTAGGCATAAGCTTTTTCGTGCCTCCCTATCACATAAAATTTCGCCAATCGAATATTTTGTAAGTCTAATGGTTTGGAATTATGGAAATATTATAATTTTTACGGTATAATTAATCCTATGAAACAAAAAGGGGGATTCAACTACTATGACAACAAAAACATTTCAAGAAACATGGGACCTTGATGTATTCTTCAATGGCGGAAGCGGTTCAGAAAGCTTTCATACATACCTATCAGAAATCAAAGAGGACCTAAAAGCGTTCGAAAAACATATCGCTGCATTTGATGTGGAAGAACTTGAAAAGGTGCTAGGAGACTATGAAACTGTCGTGAAAAAGGTTGTCCAGTCTTCTGCATTCGTCAACTGTCTGCTTGCTGCGGATGTGACGGATAAGGGTGCAGCACAACTGCAGGGGCAGGTTGCCCAAATTCATGCAAAACTGCAGGTTCTTCTTGGTGCTTTGGATGATAAGCTGGTCACCATTGACGAAGAGACTTGGAATTCTCTTTTGGAAAAGGAAGAATTCAAGGTATTGGAATATGTGCTGAATGAACGCAGACGAAGAGCGAATGATAAACTGTCCGCAGATCAGGAAAAGCTGGTTACCTCACTTGCTGTAGATGGATACCATGCATGGGGCAAGTTGTACAACTCCCTTGTCGGAACCATCAAAGTGAAAGTGAAAGAGAATGGAGAGGTCAAAGAGCTTTCGGTCGGTCAGGCGCACAACAGATTTTCCGATGGCAGCCGTGAAGTCCGTAAAGAGGTGGCAAAAGCGTGGAAAGAGGCTTGGGAAAACCAAGCGGATACGATTGCAGCAGCATTGAATCATTTGGCTGGCTTCCGTCTGCAGGTATATGAGCAAAGAGGATGGGATTCCGTACTGAAGGAGCCGCTTGATAACAACCGGATGAAGCAGGAAACGTTAGATACAATGTGGCAGGTAATTACAGACCATAAAGGGACACTTACTAAATATCTGAACCGTAAGGCTGAATTGCTTGGACTGGAGAAGTTGAGCATGTATGATGTTTCCGCTCCCCTGACGGCAGAAGAAACCAAACTGTCCTATCAGGAGGGCGCAGATTTCATCATCGAGCAATTTTCCAAGTTTGGTCCTGAACTGACAGAGTTTACGAAAAAAGCATTTGAAGATCGCTGGATCGAAGCGGAAGACCGCGCAGGAAAGCGCCCGGGCGGTTTCTGCACAAGCTTCCCGGTATCTGCACAGTCCCGTATTTTCATGACCTATTCCGGTACGCTTTCCAATGTCAGTACACTTGCTCATGAACTTGGCCATGCTTTCCATCAGCATGCCATGCACGGAGTACCGACATTGAACCGCTTTTATGCAAGCAATGTGGCGGAAACTGCCTCCACTTTCGCTGAAATGATCGTGGCTGATGCGGCTGTCAAGTATGCAAAGGATGAACAAGAAAAGATCTCTTTACTGGAAGATAAAATCCAGCGCAGTGTTGCGTTCTATATGAACATTCATGCACGCTTCCTTTTCGAAACAAGATTCTATGAGGAGCGCAAGAACGGGCTTGTCAGTGTGGAGAAGCTGAACGAACTAATGGTAGAAGCGCAAAAAGAAGCATATTGTGGAGCGTTGGATGAATATGATTCTACGTTCTGGGCTTCAAAAATGCATTTCTTTATCACGCAAGTTCCGTTCTATAACTTCCCGTACACGTTCGGCTACCTTTTCTCATTGGGAATCTACAGCCAAGCGCTGGAAGAGGGAACAAACTATGAAGATAAATACATCTCCTTATTGAAGGATACTGCATCCATGACCGTAGAGGATCTTGCCATGAAACATCTTGGCGTGGACTTGACTCAACGTGATTTCTGGGAAAAAGCAGTGAAAAAATCCCTGGAGGATGTAGAGGAGTTTCTGGAATTGACGAATAAATAAAGTATAGGCAGCCACGCAAAATGATGCGCGGCTGCTTTTTTTTAACTCCAATCAACTGGAGGCTTTTGCAGCTGTGGCTTCAAACCAAGTTCCTTAGCAGCCGCGAGGATAAATTCTTTCCGGAAAAAATAGCTTCGGTGGCTGACGATGGTATTATTCTCCACTTCTTGCAATTGAATGTCATGCAGTTCTGTACCATGGCTGCCAGTGCTTAGAACAATAATGACAGGTCTTTCCCAAAGAATGACTTCCCGAGCAGAATAACCCGGCAAACCGAATCGAAGCGAGCCTTTTCGCATTTCGTCCTTTGAAAACTCCTGGAATCCAAGATATGCTTCATTCTCTGCCTGCTCACTGAACAAGGAGAGCATCTCTTCAAAGTCTCCATTGTTGAATGCCGCCAAGTATGCTTGAATGATTTTATCGTTTGCACGTTTTGCAGAGGGTTCCAGTTTCTTTCCGATATCAATGGTTGCCAGCTTCTTCCTTGCGCGCTGTACCGAAGCGAAGACGCCGCCTGTGGTGCTCTTGACCATTCCGGAAACTTCCTCTGCGGTAAACTGAAAAACGTCAAACAACAGTAGTGTTGCCACTTGCTTAGGTGGTAAATGTGATTCTATCAAATGGAGCGCGTCCTCCAACATTAGATGATCAATCAATTCTATCCCGTCTCCCGGACTGGTCTTTTCATCCAACGACCCAACCATCCGTTTTTCCCTTCTGCAATGATCAAACCACGTGTTTGTGGCAATCCGGAAAAGATAGTTTTTTCGGTCAGTGATTTCACTCCAACGATGGGAAAGCAGCCCCATGGCTTTTAGCATCGTGTCTTGAAAAAGGTCTTCCCCATCCCAAGGTGACCCCGTCAAATAACGGCAATAATTCCATAAGTCACTAGTAAACTCCGAAACCGCCTTGTCAAAATCCTCTCTTACTTTTCGAATATCATGAATCAGTTGCTGATCTATAGCAGATTTCTTAGTCATCTTTTTTCCTCCTCCTGTCCTATTCAAATGATATAACGATTGGACGCGGGGAAATTAGACGCTATACCTGTATTTATTTATCCTGTGCACACCATAACTATATTTCCATCAGGATCTTTGATATGAAAGAAAGAGAACTCGTCAAAATCAATAATTGGAGAACAAATTTCATAGCCCATCTCCCTGACAAAGCTATAAGATCTTTGGATGTCCTCCGTATGGAAATTGAAAAGAGGGTGTGGAGAAGGTACTATAGCTTTTTCTAAATCTGATGGTCCGGAGTCAAGAGTGAGACCGGTATAGTCATTCATGGGAAGGTTATATACAGGTTCGACTACCATGCTTTCATCATAATCCTGACCCAAAAGGTCGCAGTACCATTTAACAGAGCGTCTTAGATCCCCCACATGAACAAATATGGTATGTATCCTGTTCTTAATCGGGCTTTCAATCATCTTCATTATCGATTCCGCCTTTCAAATAAGAATTATCCCATTAATTTATTTTCTAGATAACTGAGAGAATACCTCCATATATTTGGAGTGGATTTCCAACGATAATTTCCGATACCACGTACAATCCACCACTATTTCATTTAGGGCTTGATAAAGACACTGTTGATATACCGTCTCCAGCTGTTGATTGTAGTACAAGTCGGAGACTCCTCGAAAATGCAAGCATTTTCTTCGTGCGATGTATCGCTGCCGGAGCCTTCCTTGTCCTGCGGGAGAAGCGGAGTCAGGGAGACCCCGCAGGCGATGCCGAGGAGGCTTCCTACCCGCCCGCGGAAAGCGGAGACTTGTGCGGAAATCAACAGTGGTGTTTAACACAACTTTATAAATAAATAGTGCAGGACCTGCGCCAAATGTTATAATATCACTCATGGAGTCTGGCGATTTGCCAGGAAACAGTGTAATGACGACAAACATTTGATGTTTTTATATATGCTTCATCAAAAAGATTCTGTTGGAGGGAAATAAATTGTTAAAAAACTTGTACAGGCTATCGATAGAGCTGACGAATCATAAGTACTCTTCCATGGCTGTGAAACGCTTCGCTTCATCTAAAATGAGCAAACGGTTTATCCAGTCCTTTGCCAATGTCTATAAAATAAATCTGGATGAGATGAAGGATGATATCTCTACGTTTCCAACGCTGCAGCAATTTTTTATCCGCAGCCTGAAACCGAGTGTACGGCCGATTGATGTAGCTGCAGATTCTGTTGTCAGTCCGGTTGATGCGGTAGTGGAGAAGATGGGTGCCATTACAAATGATTTACAAATGACAGCAAAGGGTATTGACTATTCAATAGAAGAAATGCTTTCTGATGAGATGCTCGCGCCGAAATATATGGGCGGAACATACATGGTGCTGTATTTAAGTCCCAGTCATTATCATAAAATTCATAGCCCGCTCACAGGCGAGGTTACCAAGCAATGGACTTTGGGCGGGAAATCCTATCCTGTTAACCAGCTTGGGCTGAAATATGGCAAAGAGCCGCTTGCCAAGAATTATCGCCGCCTTACCGAAATGAAGCATAACAATAAGCATGTTACGGTAGTGAAGGTTGGCGCCATGTTTGTGAACAGTATTGAGCTTACACATGAATCAAGTAAACTCACAAAGGGTGAGGAAATGGCCTATTTCTCCTTTGGATCTACTGTCATCCTCCTGTTTGAAAAGGATTCGTTTATGATAGATCCTTCCATTAAGGAAAAACAGGAAGTGAAGGTCGGTCAAAGAATAGGGAAGTGGCTCAGCTAGTAGCGGATATCTTTTGCGACACGTTAGATTGGGAAGAACACAGACAAAAGCTAGTGTCCACAAACTCTAGCTTTTCTTTTATTTGGAGTATTTGGGCATGAAAAAAGAGCCATAATCTGGCTCTTTTAGGATGTTGCCTTTATTTTATAATTTAAGGAGCGGCGTTGAATTTCAAGCTCGATCAGTTGGATAAAATCCGTGCTCAATTTTAGTTCCTTTGCTTTGTAATAGGATTCAAGTAAAAGTTCATCAGAAAGTTTTCTCATCAGGTTGGCCTCTGCCCTACACCTCCTAGTGTGGTCTTTATGTATAGTCGACTCCAAATGTGTGAAATTCTGTTCTATATCATCCGGTAAGGTCATATATTGATTAGTTTAACTAGTTTGTATCATTACTCTACCACGTAATATTTTTTAGAACAACCGTTCTGTTATCCACAGGAAAAGGTGGATAACTTGTGGGTAATCTGTTTATAATTACCATTAAACGTTATCTGCTGGGTTGTATAATGTAGATAAGGTTATCCACAAGTGTTGAATGCAACTGTAATTTGTCGAAAAATTTTTATTTTCCGTTTATTTTTAACTCTTGAATCATTAGTAAACACTACTATTATCGACAATTTACTTGGAACATTGAAGGAATTTGGGTAAGATGGTAAAGTATAATTTTGTTTCGGAAAAGCGGCTTCATGAAAATTGTATACGAATTTAGAAATATATAGAGGGTGAGCATCGTGCTAAAATATTTTCTGCCGGCTGAACATGTAAAAAGTGTGTTCGAAATTAAGCCAGCAACATTAAAGGAAAAAGGCATCAAAGGTATCATTACAGACCTTGATAATACCTTGGTGGAATGGGACAGACCAGAAGCGACGCCGGCTTTGATTGAATGGTTCAAGGAAATGCAGGCTGCAGGAATCCTTGTCACCATCGTTTCCAATAATAAGCTAAAACGAGTGAAGTTATTTTCAGATCCATTAGGGATCCCTTACATCTATGAAGCGCGAAAACCATTCAGAAGGGCCTTCAAACGTGCCTTGCGCGAGATGAATATCAGGGCGGAGGAAGTGGTTGTTGTTGGTGACCAACTTCTGACAGATGTACTAGGGGGGAACCGTCTTGGGCTGCATACCATCCTTGTGGTGCCGGTAGCCAAATCGGATGGTTTTGTCACCAAGTTCAACCGACAGGTCGAGCGTAGAATATTATCATGGATGAAGCGAAGAGGCATGATTTCTTGGGAGGATTAAGGAATATGGAAGAACAAGTAGTATGTGTAGGTTGTGGAGTGGACATCCAAACCGAGGATAAAGAAGGATTGGGCTATGCTCCAGCATCTTCATTGAACAAAGAGACAATCATTTGTCAGCGTTGCTTCAGATTGAAGAACTATAACGAAATTCAGGATGTATCCTTGACAGATGATGATTTTATAAAAATTCTTCATTCCATCGGTCAATCGGAAGGTCTCGTAGTGAAAATCGTGGACATATTTGATTTTGATGGAAGCTGGCTGCCTGGATTGCACCGGTTTGTAGGAAACAATAAGATTCTGCTTGTCGGAAATAAAGTGGACCTTCTTCCAAAATCGGTCAAGCCAAACAAAGTGATCAACTGGATGAAGCTGGCTGCCAAGGAATTGGGATTGAAGCCTGAAGATGTATTTTTGATCAGTGCGGATAAAGGGACTGGAGTCAAGGAGCTTGCAGCAGCAATGGACGAATACCGTAACGGTAAGGATGTTTATGTAGTTGGATGTACGAACGTCGGTAAGTCCACGTTCATCAACCGTATCATCCGCGAGTTCTCCGGAGAGGAGGATGTCATTACGACCTCCCAGTTCCCGGGTACGACTTTGGATCTGATTGATATTCCGCTGGATAATGGCGCCTCCCTTTATGACACGCCAGGCATCATCAACCGTCACCAGATGGCTCATTATGTGGACAAAAAAGATCTCAAGGTCATTTCTCCGAAAAAAGAAATCAAGCCAATGGTCTTTCAATTAAACGAAGAGCAGACATTATTCTTTGGTGGTTTGGCCAGATTCGATTATGTGAAGGGTGGACGTAATTCCTTCACCTGTTATTTTTCCAACGCTCTCTACATTCATCGGACGAAGCTTGCAAATGCAGACAATATGTATAAAGAGCATCTTGGCGAACTATTGCAGCCCCCTGGGGATGATTATGCTGAAAACTTCCCGGAACTCATTCCCCATGAATTCACCATTAAAGAAGAGAAAACGGATATCGTATTCTCCGGTCTTGGCTGGATCACGATCAAAGAAGCGGGAATCAAGGTTGTTGCACATGTACCAAAAGGTGTTGGTGTAATGATAAGGAAGTCATTAATATAATTCGAAGCGGTTGGGGGTGGTCCTGATGAAGAAGCTTTACGGGGTGATAGGCTGTCCGATACAGCAAACCATGTCTCCACTTATTCATAATGATGCATTTCTTCATCTTGGAATGGATGCGAATTATCATGCCTTCCATGTGGAACCAAATGACCTCGAAGATGCAGTAAGAGGGATGAAAGCCCTCGGAGTATCCGGCTTCAATGTGACGATTCCACATAAGGAAGCCATTATTCCAATGCTTGACGAAGTGGACGGACATGCCCTGAGGATAGGGGCTGTCAATACGGTAGTCCATAGGAACGGGATATTGAAAGGGTATAACACGGATGGCCCGGGGTTCGTGGAAGCGTTAAAGAGAGTAACGCCAACTAATGGTAAGCGAATCCTCATCATCGGTGCGGGTGGCGCGGCAAGGGCTATTATTTATTCACTTGTTCAGGAGCCCGGGGTCACGGCGGATATATTGAACCGCACTCCAAGCAAAGCGATCAGTCTAATCCAGGAATTTTCCTTCCATGACAGATGCCGCGCTGTAAAGATGGAAGAAGCTGTCCGGAGTCTTCCGATGTATGATGTCATTGTCCAGACCACATCTGTAGGAATGCATCCTCATGTGGAGGAAACGCCGATTGCACTTACGACAATGAAAGATAATGCAGTGGTTAGTGACATTATTTATAATCCTTTAGAAACGAAACTTTTAAAGGAAGCACGATTAAAAGGAGCAGTTGTCCAAAACGGTGTGCAAATGTTTGTGTATCAAGCTGCTCTAGCCTTTCAGCACTGGACAGGAAATGTACCGGATGTGGAGAGGATGGAAACATTAGTAACAGAACGACTAGGAGGAACATCATGTTAACAGGTAAACAAAAAAGATTTTTACGTGCTGCAGCACATCATCTTGATCCAATTTTCCAAGTAGGAAAAGGTGGAGTAAATGAAAATATGACCAAACAAATCTCAGAAGCCCTTGAAGTAAGAGAGCTATTAAAGGTAAGCATTCTCCAAAACTGTGATGACGACAGAAATACAGTAGCGAGTGAGCTTGTAGAAGGAACAAAGGCAGAGCTTGTTCAGGTAATCGGTAATACTGTTGTCCTCTACAAGGAGTCCAGAGAAAACAAACAGATTGAGTTGCCAAAATCCAGATAATATATGGGAGGGAATATGGTGAAAAAAGTAGGCATTATGGGAGGCACCTTTGATCCTCCCCATCTTGGTCATCTTTTAATAGCAAATGATGTACAGCATTGTTTAAGCTTGAATGAAGTGTGGTTCATGCCTAACCATATCCCCCCGCATAAACAGTCGGATTCCATCACAAGCACCGAGCATCGTATCGAAATGATAAAGGCTGCAATTGATGATAGGCCCACTTTTCTGTTGCAAACGATTGAACTGGAGAGAGAGGGACCATCCTATACTTATGACACCATTTTATTGTTGAAAGAAAAACATCCGACAATTGATTTTCATTTCATCATTGGAGCCGATATGGTGGAATACCTGCCAAAATGGCATAAAATAAAGGAACTGGTTAAGCTGGTGAAATTCGTAGGTGTAAAAAGGCCGGGCTATTCCATTGAAACCGCCTTTCCTGTCATCGAAGTGGAAACACCGCAGTTTGAGGTTTCCTCTACGCTAATCAGACAGCGTGTCAAGGAGGGCAGGTCCTCCCACTATTTGGTGCCGGAGCAGGTCCGACGAATTATAGAGGAGAAAAAGCTATATGAATAGGGACAAGGCGCTGAGAATTGTACGGGAAAAACTAACGGAACGCCGCTATATCCATACCATCGGCGTGATGGATACAAGCATCGAGCTAGCAAAAAAATATGGTGTGGACGAAAATAAGGCGGAGCTTGCGGCGATTTTCCATGACTATGCCAAGTTTCGTGATAAGGAAGAAATGCGGAATATCATCCTTGAGCAAAATATGCCGCAGGATCTCCTTCTACACCATGATGAACTTTGGCACGCTCCAGTTGGTGCCTTTTTGGTGGAAAAAGAAGTGGGCATAACAGATAAAGATGTTTTAGAGGCAATAAAATGCCATACATCTGGAAAAATAAATATGACTACGCTTGATAAAGTCCTCTATGTAGCGGATTATATTGAGCCTGGCCGTGACTTTCCAGGAGTGGAAGAGGTACGGGAAACTGCCAAAGTAAGCCTTGATATAGCAATGATACAAGCGATGAAAAATACGATCTCCTATCTGTTGAAGCGGAATCAGCCTGTATACCCGGATACATTTCACGCTTATAATGATATGACTATGAAAGTAAAAGGAAGGAAGTTAAGTTAATGTCAAAAGAATTATTACAACTTGCTGCACAAGCGGCAGATGATAAAAGAGCAGAAGAATTGGTAGCATTGAATATGAAGGGGATTTCCCTTGTTTCGGATTATTTCTTGATTTGTCATGGTAACTCCGACAAACAGGTACAAGCGATTGCCAGAGCGATCAAGGAAGCAGCAGAAGAGCAGGGCCAAAATGTCCGCAGAATGGAAGGCTTCGATGAGGCGCGCTGGATCCTTGTTGACCTTGGGGATGTAGTTGCCCATGTATTCCATAAGGATGAGCGCGGCTATTACAACCTGGAGCGCCTTTGGGGAGATGCACCACGCGAAGACGTACTTAAAGAGCTGACGTAAATGGCTTATGGTCAATTTGCTTTCATTTACGATCATTTGATGGAGGACGTCCCGTATGATCAATGGGTGGAATACGTCAAAAGCGTAAAGGATCGCTATGCGAATGGGGAATCGGACTTTTCCATCGTGGATGTAGGGTGCGGGACCGGGGAAATGACCATCCGTTTTGCAAAAGAGGGGTGGGAGGTTTCCGGGGTGGACCTGTCCGAAAGCATGCTTGCGGTGGCGCATGAAAAGTCTGTACAAGCGGGTGTGGCGATACCCTATTTTGAACAGAATATGACGGAGCTTGATGGCTTTACTGGCTCGGACTGCGTGACCATCTTTTGTGACTCCCTCAATTATCTGCAAACAGAAGAAGAGGTTCAGGATACATTCAAGGCGGTCTCAAGCCAGCTTAAAGAAGGCGGACTCCTTTTATTTGATGTTCATTCCATTTATAAAATGTCCCAAATCTTTATAAATAGCACGTTTACAAATGCTGAGGAAGAAGTGTCCTACATATGGAACTGCTATGCAGGGGAAGAAGCGAACAGTGTGGAGCATGAACTGAGCTTTTTCGTCCTGGAAGAGGAAACCGGCCTTTATTCCCGCTTTGACGAAGTGCATTATCAGCGTACACATAGTGTGGAGCTCTATAAGAAATGGCTGAAGGAGGCGGGCTTTGAACTGTTATCTGTTACAGGCGATTTCTCCTTGGAAAACCTCGCAGATCAGGCAGAGAGAGTATTTTTTGCTGCAAGGAAGTTATAGATGTACAAGCAAAAGAGCCTATCAAATTTTCCGATTTGATAGGCTTTTGTTGTAGATAAAGTACATTCCCTTTACCGGTGCATAGGATAATTTTATAAACTGGGAAGGGAATGAAAAAAATGTACTATGACCCTAATTTGATTCGATACCAATATCCAAATCCTTATTATGTTTATGCACCTATGTATAACTATGGCAAACAGCCTGTTTACAGGAATACCCCTGGGATAGGGCATTCATATCGTTATGACTCGTTTGGCTACATCCACGGTGATTCAAGAATTTTGTTGAAAGATTATGGACCCAATCCTTTTGTGGCAAATATTAATGAAGCCACAAAGCAAAACAATACTTATCGTACAGCTCTATGGACAGGAACCCATCTGCAACTTACTTTGATGAGTCTCAATCCAGGAGAGGATATCGGTCTGGAAATGCATCCGGACGTTGATCAATTCTTGCGCGTTGAGCAAGGACAGGGGATTGTTCAAATGGGCAAGAGTAAAGACGATTTAAACTTTCAAAGAAATGTATATGACGATTCTGCAATAATAATCCCTGCTGGTACATGGCATAACCTAACCAACACTGGCAATACTCCGCTAAAACTTTACTCGATATACGCACCTCCTAATCATCCATTTGGTACTGTTCATCCTACCAAAGCTGATGCTATGGCTGCTGAGGAAGGCTATTGACTCCAAAGCGTGGTGGAGGGGAATCTGAAACAAAAATGAACTACTACTAACCTGAAAAACCATCCTTTGACGGCAGTTCCAAGGATGGTTTTTCATCATCGATTTTTTTTCGAGAATTTTGCAAAAGAAAAAGGAATTCTGTCGAACAAGTCGAATACGTTAGTGAAACTGCTTTTTAACCTCGCACAAATCTTCATCAAACTTCTCGTGGGTTTTCTGTATCAAATGGTGGAATACATCACCAAGCTCATTTTCCAGTACCTTTATTCCTTCTCCTGTTACTCCACCCTTTACACACACTTTTGCCTGCAGGGTAGGTAACGTATAAAGGTTCTTCTCCAATAGTTTTCCCATACCGACTATCATTTCACTTGCCAGTGCGGTAGCCTGTTCCTTGGTAATCTCGGTTTCACTCACTGCCCCATCAATGAACCGTTGCAGAAGATAGCTGAAAAATGCCGGTCCGCAGCTGACAATGTCTGAAGCCACTCTTGTCACATTTTCGCTTATGATAATTGGTTTGGAAATCTTTGCACAGATTTCTGTCAGATAATCCTGATACTCCTGATTTAAATCATCACCGAATGTCATGAGTGTAACTCCGGAGAGAGCCCGGTTGGTAATACTTGGAATAATACGTGCCACCTGACAGGAAACGAGAGTTTGCAATTGCTTCACCGACACAGGCGAAGTAATGGAGATTACACATTTATCCTTCGTCAGTAAGTGATCTATTTTCAATAAAAGGGGGTGAATATCCAAAGGCTTGACTGAAAGAAATATGATGTCACAAGCTTTCACAACTTCCTCTGCTGTTTCTTTTACCACTATATTTTCGTATAGGCTCTGAATGCTATACGCCTTCTTTAATGTTCGATTGGTTATCGTCATATTTTCAGGAGGTACTGCGCCAGCTTCGATAAATGCTTCGATTAATATCTTTCCCATATTACCGGTCCCGATGATTCCAATTTTCACTTTCATGCCCTCCTTCATCCAAAAAGTTTCTCATACACTATATGTTTTTTTTGAAAAAATTATGAATAGAAGGTGAAACCCCTGTGAAAGAATTCCTATATCTTCATAAAAAGAAATGGATGCTCGGTGCAATAGGTGTCATTGCGCTCGTGTTCATCCTCTGGCCTAGACTGTTTCCGGCTTCTCAGACAACCGAACCAAAAGCTTTCCAAAAACTCGTAGTGGATGAGGAGGGAGGTGAGGTGGACGAGAGTATCGAAACGGATTTTGAAAGTGAAAAAGAAGTACATCTCCCACCCGCAACAGTCCTGATTGATATAAAAGGCGCAGTAAAGCTTCCCGGTGTGTACGAACTGGCAAATGGAAAGCGCATCATTGACGCTGTAGACAAAGCTGGAGGCTTTTTGGCTAGTGCCGATACGAGAAAGGTGAATCTTGCTGCCTTGCTTGTGGATGAAATGGTGATTTATGTCCCGGAAGAGGGAGAAGACGTGGAGGAACTATCACTTCTGGAGACGCCTAGTCCGGAGTATGGCAAAGAGCCGGGTCAAAGTAAGGTGAATATTAATACCGCAACAGTAGAAGAGCTTACCACACTCTCTGGGATCGGACCATCAAAAGCTAATGCCATCATCGAATATCGTGAAGAAAACGGATTGTTCAAGTCGGTTGATGAGATGCTGAATGTAACTGGGATCGGAGAGAAATCGCTCGAAAAAATACGGGACGACATTACGACGACAAATTAAATTGACGAGGCACTGGATAAGTCGATACACTATACTTATTGTAAATTTGAAGCTGGAGGGTTTATTTATGGCTAGAATATCTTGGGATCAATATTTCATGGCGCAAAGCCATTTGCTCGCATTACGCAGCACATGTACACGATTGACTGTCGGCGCTACCATTGTTCGGGACAAGCGTATCATAGCAGGCGGTTATAACGGGTCCATTGCCGGCGGAACCCATTGTATAGATGAAGGATGCTATGTGATCGATAACCACTGTGTGAGGACCATCCATGCTGAAATGAATGCACTCCTCCAATGTTCCAAGTTTGGGGTGCCGACAACGGGTGCTGAAATCTATATCACGCATTTTCCATGTCTGCATTGCTGTAAAGCCATTATCCAAGCAGGAATAAAAACGGTCTATTATGCCATGGACTATAAGAATCACCCTTATGCGATGGAAATGTTTGATCAGGCGGGAGTCCGGGTTCAATATGTGGAGTTCCACGATCTCGGTCAAAATGATCCGGAAAAGCTGAAATTCATTTCTGAATTGATAGGTAAACTGGAACAGTCCGGTGCATCAGTGGAAGAAATCAAAGAGTGGCATGAAAAGGCTGATTTTTTGTTTAGCTCCAGGGTGTAGGCTCTCATGAAACAAACAGGTAATTTTGCCTATCTTGCCATTTCCAGTTGTTTAGGCATTGCAGTCTCCGGTTTTTCGTTTCACTGGGGACTGCTAGCTTTATCCGGTTGTTTTCTTCTTTGGATATGGTTCGGTATGAAGAGAACCGGATTGGTTTGGACTGCTTTGACAGTTGGTATTGGTTTTGCCGTATATACCACCATTTCAGACCGGACAAATACTTCACAATTTACGGAATACAATACAGAGTTTTCTGGAGAGATAACCCAACAGATTACCCGCGATGGAAATAAAATATCCTTCCAAATCAACATAAGAGAGGAACCCCTTCTTGTTGAGTACTACATGCAGACGGAAACGGAGTTGCAGAGCTACTCGTCACTCCAAATTGGAGACCGTTGCAATTTTACCGGAATGATAAAAGAACCCTTGCCTCCAACAAATCCTCATGCCTATGACTACAAGCAATTTCTCTATCACCAGCACATTCACTGGACCCTCACGTTAATTGATGCTCCTTCAGATTGTATGTCGCCATCTCCCCCAAGCATTCTAACGACCTTGAAGATATGGAGAGTAAAAGGTATGCAACTGATCCATGACAAAGTGGAACAGCCGATATCGGGACTCATGATCAGTTTGATATTTGGAGAAAGAGACTATATGGATGAAGAGATTCTCGAAGCATATCAGTTGTTGGGTCTTGTCCATCTGCTGGCAATTTCAGGCCTTCACGTAGGGGTGATAACAGCAGCAGTTTTTCTTATTGGGATCAGACTTGGTGCTACAAGAGGATTCATGAATGTTACGCTTCTTCTGTTTCTCCCAATGTACGTCATCATTGCCGGAGCGGCTCCATCTGTTATGCGGGCTGCCATGATGACCGGTGTGGTGCTATTGTACCTGATGATGAAAAAAAGGTTCCTATCCATCGATTCCATTGGAGTAGCATGCATGACCATCCTATTGATCCGCCCTTATTACCTTTATCATATTGGATTTCAGCTTTCCTTCATCGTCAGTCTTAGTTTGCTGCTTTCTGCCAAAAGACTGAATTCAATCGGACATAAAGGTTTTCAATTGCTTTACGTTTCTTTAGTAGCACAACTTGCATCGCTGCCAATCATCCTTTATCACTTCTTTCAATTCTCCTTATGGAGTCCACTTTTGAACCTCATTTTTATCCCGTTCTTCTCTTTGTTTGTATTACCGCTTTCTTTTTTCATTTTCTTTTGCCTTTTGCTATTACCTGATTTTGTACCCATGATTCTTCCGCTGTTGAAGTACCCGTTGCTTCTTATGAATGGTCTAGCCGAAAAGGTCGCCAGTTTTTCCTTTGGTTCTCTCGTATTCGGAAGGCCACCGCATTTTTTGATGGTTGGATATATTCTATCGGTTGTTTTTTTCTTTTTCAAAATGGAAACCACAACCACCATCAAAAGAAGCTTGAAGGCCATATGCGCCCTATTGATTTGCTTTGTTTTTCACTGGAATATCGGCTTTTTCCAATGGGAAGGCAAAGTCGTGGTACTGGATATCGGGCAGGGAGATGCCATCTATATCAGGCTGCCCCACAACCGCGGGACGTACCTGATTGATACGGGAGGGGTTTTCCGGTTTGAGGTGGAGGCGTGGGAAAAGCGAAGAGCAGATTTTGATGGAGGAAAAAGAATTCTTGTCCCTTTTTTGAAAGCCGAAGGGATAAGAGAGCTGGATAAACTATTTTTGACGCATGGGGATTATGATCATATCGGCAATGCTCCGAGCCTGCTGAAGGAGATAAGAGTAAAGGATATTTTTGTCCCGGTGGGTTTTGGGAGAGGTGGGGGTGAAATGGAACGGGAGGTCATTGCAGAAGCATTGAAAAGAAAGTTGAACGTAATGGAGGTAGATGGGACGTCTGGATGGGAAGCAGGGGATGCTTCTTTTCAGTTTTTGCATCCATCCAAGGTATATAAGGACAAAAATGACGGTTCGATCGTTATATACGCAGAGTTTGGCGGGCTTTCCTGGCTGTTTACAGGGGATATTGAGGAAGCTGGGGAACGGGATCTTTTGCAAAACTATCCACAACTGAAAGCGGATGTTCTGAAAACAGCGCATCACGGCAGCGGTACGTCCAGCCTGGCACCTTTTCTGGATAGGGTGGAGCCTGATTATGCTCTGATTTCAGCAGGTCGGAACAACCGGTTTGGGCACCCTCATGCAGAGGTGTTGGAGCGTTTGGAAAGTGCAGGTTCTATTTATTTCCGAACTGATGAACAAGGCGCCATCGTGTATATTTTTACAAAACACGGAGGAACGTTTTTCACCCAATTACCATAGGATACATTAGAAGAAATGAAAAAGAGACTGCCAATTATCAGCAGTCTCTTTTAAGACGAAGCTTTGAGTTTTATCCTCATTCTTTCCACAACGAGCTTTGAGAAAGAATCACTACGGTATGTATAAAACCGTAATTAAGATCCTAGGTACTGTATAAGGGTTCCCATTAGAAAAATCGTTGCGAAAAAGCCGAAGGATACGACAAAACCGACACCAGAATCAACTGCATCGTTACGTTTACTTTGGACGCTTTTTTCAAATTCGTTCATAAGTATCCCTCCTTATCATTCATTAGTATAAGCTATTCATTAAAAAAAATCTACCTAACAAATATGCTTTTCCACCTTTGACAAGAGTTGTCACAAATAGTTCGGAAATAACGGGAGAACATAGTATTACACCCGAGGGGTCAATCGTCAACTAGTGAGTTACCTGGGGCTCGCTTCGTTGACGTTCATATAAAATGGGGATTAGTTTTTACAGTCGAAACTAATCTCCTTTGACTTTTATAGACGTTTTTTCTGTTTGCCTTTTCTATACTTGTCAGCACCGCGCTTCCTCATGTACGATAGGATAGTAACGAAAACTGACGGGAGCAATTCTATGGGATTTGAAGCATTGAAAAAAATAAAAGGAAAACATTTTGCGCCTATCTACTTATTATTAGGAACGGAAGGTTTTTTATTAAAAGAAGTGCGGGACAGCATTATCAATCATGCCCTTGAACCGGAGGAGCATGACTTCAATTTGTCCTATTATGATATGGAAGAGCAGCCGGTGGATATCGCGATTGAAGATGCGGAAACCCTGCCGTTTATGGGAGAGCGGAGAGTGGTGGTGCTCACCAATCCATTCTTTCTAACAGGAGAAAAAAGCAAAAGCAAGATGGAGCACAATACGGATCGGTTTTTGTCATACATACAGCAGGCAGCACCTTACACCATTCTTGTGATTCATGCGCCATACGAAAAGCTGGACGAGCGCAAGAAAATCGTGAAGCAGTTGAAATCTTTAGCGGAAGTCATCGAAGGACAACCTCTCGGCGAAAGGGAACTGATGGCCTGGATGAAGGATAGGGCGGAGCAGAACGGGGCTGTGCTTGCAAACGATGCAGCGGAGGAACTGCTGAAGATTGCGGGAGTGAACCTTTCCGTCCTGGCACAGGAAATCAACAAAATGGCGATGTATATCGGAGCGGCTGAACAGACAATCACTGTGGAGATAGTAAAGCTTCTGGCAGCCAAATCGATCGAGCATACCATTTTCGAGCTGATCGAAAAAATGGTGCATCGTAAAATTGATGAGGCACTGGCAATCTTCTACGAATTGATCCGTAACAATGAAGAGCCGATCAAGCTGCTCGCCCTGATCTCCACGCAATTCAGACTGTTATATCAGGTGAAGGATTTGAGTGAACAAGGCTACAGCCAACAGAAAATGGCGGGCATTCTTCGGGTGCATCCGTACAGAGTGAAACTGGCAGCGCAACAAAGCCGCTACTTCTCTCGAAATGAACTGATGCGGATGATCCAGGACCTTGCGGAAGCCGATTATGAAATGAAAAGCGGGAAAGTGGACAAACAGCTGGCGATTGAGATGCTTCTGCTGAAGCTGGCACCGGTGAAATAGTTTTGGAGTGGTTGACTTCGAATTGGATTAGGTGGGGGATGGTACTTATCAGTGCCAGGCCCCTCTTTTTTTGTTTTTGGGAAAAGAGAGTTGGGTGGTGGTTGGAGGGGCCAGGCACTGGTGTTGTGGTGAAAGTTGTGTTTTGTTTTTGTTTTTGGATTGGTATATGTGGGGGATGGGACTTATTAGTGCCAGGCCCCTCTTTTTTTGTTTTGGGGAGAGAGAGGTTGGGTGGTTGGTGGAGGGGCCAAGCACTGTTGTGTGGGAAGCCAAGTGAAAAAAAGCCCAAAATAAAAAACGACCCAAGTGGATCGTCTTTCATTAGGCAGTAGCGCCGTTTACTTTTTTCGCTAGGCGAGATTTTTGACGGTTTGCTGCATTCTTGTGGATGATACCGTTTTGAGCAGCTTTGTCTAAACGCTTCGCAGCTTCTAAGTAAGCAGTTTTGGCACCTTCAACATCGTTGTTGGCAACAAAAGCTTCTACTTTCTTCACAGCAGTACGCATAGAAGACTTAATAGTAGCGTTATGAGCACGACGTACATCGTTAGTTTTTACACGTTTAATAGCAGATTTAATGTTTGGCATATCTTTCACCTCCATACAATTCGACGATCGAGATTATATAAAACTCGACATTTCTATACTTATAAGAACAAGTGATATTCTATCAAATCCATGATGATTATGCAATAGGGAGTCAAGGTAATTTTCTTGAAAGTGGTTTCTTCCATGAAATTATTGTTTCAAATATCGTAAAAAAGCCGATTTGAACCTAAGAATATTGGATGCATGAAAAGCGCGGAAAAGGTAAAAATAAAACTAAAATTTGGCAATACTGGAGGTCCTTATGAATAATCAATCATTGGATTTAAGTCAATATAGTGTAAGAACGGATTTGGCAATCGAAGCAAACCAGATGGCGATGGAGAAACAGGAAAGGGAATCAACCACGTCACAAACGGGAGGATCCACAACCGCTCAGCCTGGTGGCCAGCCTTCCACGGCGATCGAAGGAGTGGTGGTTAAAGAACGCCAGACCGACGGAATTAACATTACAACTGTAACCATCTCTGAAAAAGGTGCAGAAATGACAGGCAAAAAAGCTGGTAATTATTTGACCTTGGAAACCACGGCAATCCGTCAACAGGACACTGATCTGCAGCAGAAGGTGGAAAGGGTTTTTGCAAAAGAATTTAGCGCATTTTTGGATGGCATGAAAATATCCAAGGATGCAAGTTGTCTAGTCGTTGGACTTGGAAATAAAAATGTGACGCCGGATGCACTCGGACCGCTAACATGCGAGAACCTGCTCATTACAAAACACCTTTTCACCCTTCAGCCGGAATCGGTACAGGACGGCTTTCGACCGGTAAGTGCGCTCACACCGGGAGTGATGGGGTTAACGGGGATCGAAACGAGTGACATCATCGTCGGGGTAGTTGAAAAAACGAAACCTGACTTTGTCATTGCCATCGATGCACTGGCGGCCCGTTCTATTGAACGAGTTAATGCAACAATCCAGATTTCCGATACAGGTATTCACCCAGGATCAGGAGTGGGGAACAAAAGAAAAGAACTGAGTCTAGAAACACTTGGAATCCCGGTTATCGCGATTGGCATACCTACTGTTGTCGATGCGGTATCCATGGCGAGCGATACAATAGATTTCATTTTGAAACATTTTGGAAGGGAAATGCGTGAAGGCGATAATCCATCAAGATCACTAGTGCCTGCCGGAATGAGTTTCGGTGAAAAACGGAAGCTGACAGAAGAGGATCTGCCTGCAGATGAGCACCGTCAAAACTTCCTTGGCCTTGTCGGGACATTGCCTGATGAAGAAAAAAGAAGACTGATCCATGAAGTCCTTTCCCCACTTGGCCATAACCTGATGGTTACACCAAAAGAAGTGGATGATTTTATCGGCGATATGGCAAATGTCATTGCGGAAGGACTGAATGCAGCCTTGCATGCACATGTTGGCCAGGATAATGTAGGCGCCTATACCCATTAATCGACAGCTTGTTCTACTCTTTCCCACTAATGCATACACATAGTAGCAATTAGCATAGAAAGGGTGAAAGCATGAAGGGCTACCGCTCGTCAAACGTCGTCGTAACAGTAAATGGGACAAGCTTGAAAAAAGCAATCGTAGCAGTGATCTTGGGATTCATACTCGTATTTGCGGTATCCGGTTTAATGACATCACTTAAGCCGGAATATAGGGTCACTTCGAGTTCTATCAATGAATTTTCCAAAAGACTGAATGGAGAATCTCTTTTATATATTTTAGGATATACAAATGCGTATTTTACACAGGGTCTGTCGGAGGAGGCGAAGAAGCCAAATTATGGCTCTGCACTGTTTGAGCTGACAACCAGCATCAATCTGGATGATCCGAGAAGTTTGATAAGAAATGAAATACCCGGATTCGTACATTTTGATGGTGAAATTCTCGTGGCTGGTGAAGGGGTGAACTATTCGAATATGCCGATGGAATCTTCACCACCGATGGAAGTGCTGTTAGCTGAAAGGGAGGCTTCAGTCGTGGAATTGGAAGAGGAAAATGACTCCACTCCACCTCCTGCTCAAACTACTGGAGATAAGCGGACGGTCTTCATCTACCATTCCCATTCACGTGAATCGTTTCTCCCATATTTGAAGGGTGTGACCAATCCAGATCATGCCAGTCATCCGGAAGTGAACGTCACACAACTCGGTGAAAAACTTCAACAAGAACTGATTGATAGAGGAATCGGGACTGACATTGATACAACAGATACAGCTTTAGGGTTGAAGCAAAAGAGTTGGACATACGGGAAGTCCTATGACATCACACGTCCGATCGTGCAAGAAGCGATTGCAAGTAACCAGGATCTCAACTATTTGATAGATATCCATCGGGATTCGGGGCGCAGGGCAGCTACGACAATCGATATAAATGGTGAATCATTTGCAAAATTATATTTTGTAATCGGAAAGAAAAACCCTAATTTTGAAAAGAATCAAGCAATAGCGAACAAGATACATCAGAAACTAAATGAGAAGTATCCAGGTCTCAGCAAAGGTTTGTTTGCCCCTAAGGTTGTGGCAACACGTAACGGTCTCTACAATCAAGATCTATCTCCAAACTCTCTGCTTATAGAAGTCGGTGGAGTTGACAATACTTTTGAAGAGATGAACAGAACTCTTGAAGTATTTGCGGATGTATTCAGTGAAATCTACTGGGATGCTGAAAAAGTGGATGGTACTCCAGAGGGAGAACGTCAATAAAGTGTAATAGGAGCTGAAAGTGCGATGAAAAGATTTTTGTTCATGAGTGGACTCATTACAATGGTTTTATTTCTTGGAGTGCTTTTGGGCATGCAGCAGGCCAATGAGGGCATGCGCAAGATGAAGGGCTATGACGATCCCTCCGATGGCAAAGCGTTTCATGTCGTCGAGACCACTGAAGGCTATAATGGTACATTCCTCGGCAACGAGATCACTTCACAGGATATAAAAGAAAAGCAGGAAAAACTGGAAGGAATCAAGGGGTTCAATTTTTTCTCCTCCATGGGAAAGAAGCTGGCAGACGGAGTGAGCAGCCTGATGTCAGGGCTGTTGAACGATGCTGCCGATAAAATCGAAGAGCAAGTCAGTGAATAGAGTGGGCGGTCCTATGTAGGGCCGTTTTTTGGTTCACTGGGCAGGGGGCTACATTCAACCAACCTCCCCTTGCAGATTGCCCCCCTTCACCGATTACCATTGAATCTTCCCTACGCTATTGTTATAATCAGAAATAGTGTACGTTGCCGAAAGTGTAGGAGTGAAAGAGATGAACAGAGAAGAACGTTTAAAAAGACAAGCAAAGATCAGAAACTTTTCCATTATCGCCCATATTGACCATGGTAAATCGACCTTGGCCGATCGTATTTTGGAAAAGACATCGGCTTTGACTCAAAGGGAAATGAAGAATCAGCTTTTGGATTCGATGGACCTTGAGCGTGAGCGTGGAATTACCATTAAATTAAATGCCGTGCAGTTAAAATATAAAGCGAAGGATGGAGAGCAATACATTTTCCATCTGATCGACACTCCGGGACATGTGGATTTTACATATGAAGTTTCTCGAAGCTTGGCTGCCTGTGAAGGAGCCATTTTAGTTGTGGATGCAGCGCAGGGAATTGAAGCCCAGACGCTTGCTAATGTTTATTTGGCATTGGATAACAACCTTGAAATCATGCCGGTCATCAATAAAATTGACTTGCCGAGTGCTGAGCCGGAGCGAGTTCGCCAGGAAATTGAAGATGTAATCGGTTTGGATGCATCGGATGCTGTTTTGGCAAGTGCAAAAGCTGGCATAGGGATTGAAGATATCCTTGAGCAAGCGGTGGCAAAGATTCCAGCGCCGCAGGGTGATCCGGATGCGCCATTGCAAGCACTTATCTTTGACAGCCTATTCGATCCATATCGTGGAGTTGTTGCGTACATTCGTGTCGTGAACGGAACCGTCAAGGTTGGCGACAAGATTAGAATGATGGCAACCGGCAAGGAGTTTGAGGTCAATGAAGTGGGTGTATTTACTCCAAAAGCGTTGATGCTTGATGAATTGACGGTCGGCGATGTTGGGTTCTTGACAGCTGCAATCAAGAACGTAGGGGACACTCGAGTGGGTGACACCATAACTAGTGCAAAGAATGGTGCAACAGAGCCCCTTCCAGGGTACCGTAAATTGAACCCGATGGTATATTGCGGACTTTATCCGATTGATTCCGCAAAGTTCAATGATCTTCGTGATGCATTGGAAAAGCTGGAACTGAATGATTCAGCGCTTCAATATGAGCCAGAGACTTCCCAGGCGCTGGGCTTTGGTTTCCGTTGTGGATTCCTTGGATTGCTTCATATGGAAATCATTCAGGAGCGTATTGAGCGTGAGTTTAATATCGACTTGATTACTACAGCTCCATCCGTTATCTATCAGGTACACTTAACAAATGGAGACTCGTTCAATGTTGATAACCCGTCCAATTTTCCTGACCCGCAAACGATTGATCGTGTCGAGGAGCCTTATGTAAAAGCAACAATAATGGTCCCGAATGAATATGTTGGGGCGGTTATGGAACTTTGCCAGGACAAGCGCGGTAACTTTATTGATATGCAGTATCTGGATGATATTCGAGTGAGTATCGTATATGAAATTCCTTTGGCAGAAATCGTGTATGATTTCTTTGACCAGTTAAAATCGAATACAAAGGGCTATGCTTCCTTTGATTATGAACTGATTGGGTACAAGCCTTCCGCTTTATCGAAAATGGATATTCTTCTAAATGGAGAAAAAGTCGATGCACTTTCCTTCATCGTGCATAGGGATTCTGCCTATGACAGAGGGAAAATAATCGTGGAGAAACTTAAAGAGCTTATCCCGAGACAACAGTTCGAGGTTCCGATCCAAGCGGCAGTCGGTCAAAAGATCATTGCCAGATCGACGATAAAGTCCATGGGTAAAAACGTATTGGCAAAATGTTACGGTGGAGACATTTCCCGTAAGCGTAAGCTTTTGGATAAGCAAAAAGAAGGTAAAAAACGCATGAAGCAGGTTGGTTCTGTGGAAGTGCCGCAGGAAGCCTTCATGGCAGTTCTGAAAATGGACGATTCTGCGAAGAAAAAGTAATATATAGCCTCAGCCGAAAAATACCGCAGACCTACTGCGGTATTTTTTCATAAAAAATTTGTAGGGATAAATTAAGGGAAGTGTGATTTTTATGATTAAATCAGCATATCTCCATATACCATTCTGTCATCATATCTGCCATTACTGTGATTTTAATAAAGTCTTTTTGAAAAACCAGCCGGTGGATGAATATCTGCAGTTTATGGATATGGAAATGAAACATACATTGGAGCGGTTTCCTGCCGATCAACTTGAGACGATTTTTGTTGGTGGCGGAACTCCGACGGCATTAAATGAAAAGCAGTTGGCATTCTTGCTGCAGTCGGTTCAGGGGAATTTCCTTGTGACGCAGGATATGGAGTATACCTTTGAAGCAAACCCGGGAGATCTTTCCCTTGAGAAGCTCCGCCTTTTAAAAGAAGGAGGGGTCAATCGCCTAAGCTTTGGTGTACAAAGCTTTAACGATGAGCTTTTAAAAAGAATCGGCCGCACGCACAGGAAAGAGGATGTATTCAAATCGATCGAGCACGCGCGGGCAGCCGGTTTTGATAATATCAGTGTGGATCTGATTTACAGCTTGCCTGACCAAACGGTGGAGGATTTTCAGGACACACTTCGTACAGCATTCTCGCTGGATATGGAGCATTACTCTGCTTACTCCCTGATCATCGAACCGAAGACGGTCTTTTATAATCTGATGAACAAAGGAAAACTTCCCCTTCCCACCGAGGAGGAGGAAGTAAAGATGTATGACGTGCTAATGAATGAAATGGAAAAGCATGGCTACCATCAGTATGAAATATCCAATTTTGCAAAAAAGGGATACGAGAGCAGGCACAATATCACGTATTGGGACAATGCATCCTATTACGGAATAGGAGCCGGCGCGCATGGGTATGTAGAAGGAGTGCGCCTTGCCAATCATGGTCCCTTGAAGAAATATATGGATGCCATTTCGGAAACGGGCCTCGCCGTTAAAGAAGAACATAAGGTGACCCGGGAAGAAATGATTGAAGAGGAGATGTTCCTTGGACTGCGAAAAACACAGGGAGTATCCATTTCCGGGTTTGAACGGAAATTTGGCGATGATCCACTTAGGATACTGAAAGAACCGATTGATGAAAACGTTAATAAAGGGCTGCTGGAAATACAAGGAGACTATGTCCGACTGACCAGAAAAGGGAAATTTCTCGGTAATGAAGTTTTTCAAGCATTTATTGGTGCGATCTGATTGACATGTGAATGGGTATTTGGTAATTTATTTATAGAATTAGCACTCGACTTACAGGAGTGCTAACAGAGGTGATGCTGAGTGCTTACAGAACGACAGTTGTTGGTGTTGCAAGTTATTATTGACGACTTCATCCGTTCTGCACAACCTGTGGGCTCAAGGACGCTTTCTAAAAAAGATGAAATATCCTTCAGTTCTGCCACAATCAGAAATGAAATGGCAGATTTGGAGGATCTCGGTTTTATCGAAAAAACGCATACCTCTTCAGGTAGGGTTCCATCAGAAAAAGGGTATCGCTATTATGTGGACCACTTGCTTTCTCCTGAAAGGCTGACAAAGCAGGATGTGTTTGAGATAAAATCCATTTTTAGAGAGCAGATTTATGAAATGGAAAAGATCGTGCAGAAATCCGCTCAGATACTTTCCGATCTGACGAAATATACGTCCATTGTCCTTGGACCGGGTGTTAGGGATCATAAGCTGAAGAATTTGCAGATCATCCCGATAAACCATGAGCAGGCAGTTGCGATTATTGTAACGGATACAGGTCATGTAGAAAACCGCATGATAACATTTCCAGCCAATATGGATGCATCTGACATTCAAAAAATGGTGAACATTTTAAACGAGCGTTTGGTAGGGGTGCCGTTATCCGAGCTTATCAACAAGCTATACAAAGAGGTGGCCACTCTCCTGCGTTCTCATATAGGAAATTATGAAAATATCCTGCAATCGTTAAGTACCACTCTGTACATGGAAGAGAAGGACCGAGTGTTTTTTGGTGGAAAGACCAATATGCTCACGCAGCCCGAGTTCAATGATATTAATAAGATTCGTTCCCTGATGCTTTTAATTGATCAAGGGAAGGACCTGTCTCAGCACATTCGGGCAAAAGAGGCAGGCATTCACGTGAAGATCGGCAGTGAGAACAACATTCCAGGTATGGAAGGATGCAGTATCATATCCGCAACCTATTCCATCGGTCCGGAACAATTGGGTACGATAGCGTTACTCGGACCCACACGGATGGAATATTCACGCGTGATCAGTCTCCTTCAACTTGTCAGTTCCGACCTTTCACATGTCGTGTCAAAGCTGTATCAAAAGGACTGAGCATGGAAATATTGTTAGAGGGGTGTTGTAAGATACCGCACTTTTCTCATGATCTAAGTAATAAAAAATGCTCTGTTAATGTTCTATCTTGATGCTCTAACCGTCTCCAGCTGTTGATTGGAGCACAAGTCGTAGACTCCTCGAAAATGCAAGCATTTTCTTCGTGCGATGTATCGCTGCCGGAGCCTTCCTTGTCCTGCGGGAGAAGCGGGTCAGGGAGACCCCGCAGGCGAAGCCGAGGAGGCTCCCTACCCGCACGCGGAAAGCGCAGACTTGTGCGAAAATCAACAGCGGCGTTTAACGCAACACAAAAAAGATCCATACACTTTAGAGGAGGTGAAACCATTGGTAGAAAAGAACGAACAAGCAACTGTTGAAAATGAAGAAGTGACTGTAGAAGAGAATGAGGAAGCTGCAGAAGCTGTACAAGAGGTGGAGGTATCACCTGAACAGCAGAAGATTGAAGAGCTTGAAGCTAAGCTTGAAGAATCGGAAAACCGTTATCTTCGCCTGCAGGCTGATTTCGATAACTTCCGCCGTCGAACAAGACTTGACCAGGAGGCTGCGCAAAAATATCGCGCGCAAAATCTTGTTACAGATATACTTCCTGCTTTGGATAACTTTGAGCGAGCACTTAAAGTGGAAGCTGAGGATGAAAAAACAAAAACATTCTTGCAAGGCATGGAAATGGTGCACCGCCAGTTAATGGAAGCATTAAAGAATGAAGGCCTTGAAGCTATTGATTCTGTAGGCCAGGAATTCGATCCGCATCTACACCAGGCAGTGATGCAGGTGGAGGAAGGCGAAGGCGAATCCAATACAGTCCTGGAAGAGTTCCAAAAAGGATACAAACTGAAAGACCGCATCATTCGCCCATCCATGGTGAAAGTAAAGCAATAATTCAACAGAAATAGTTTAACTACATATAAGCATTAGGAGGAAAACAAGATGAGTAAAATTATCGGTATTGACTTAGGTACAACCAACTCATGCGTTGCTGTCCTTGAAGGCGGCGAGCCGAAAGTAATTCCAAATCCGGAAGGCAACAGAACAACTCCATCCGTTGTGGCATTCAAAAATGGGGAGCGTCAAGTAGGGGAAGTGGCAAAGCGTCAATCAATCACGAACCCTAACACGATCATGTCCATCAAACGCCACATGGGTACAGACTATAAAGTGGAAGTGGAAGGCAAAGAGTACTCTCCACAAGAGGTTTCTGCTATCATCCTTCAACACTTAAAAGGCTATGCTGAAGAGTATTTAGGGGAAACAGTAACAAAAGCGGTTATCACTGTTCCTGCTTACTTCAACGATGCCGAGCGTCAAGCAACTAAAGATGCCGGTAAAATTGCTGGCTTGGAAGTGGAACGTATCATCAACGAGCCGACTGCAGCTGCATTGGCATACGGTTTGGATAAAATGGACGAAGATCAGACCATCCTGGTTTATGACCTTGGTGGCGGAACGTTTGACGTTTCTGTACTTGAGCTTGGAGACGGCGTGTTTGAAGTACGCTCTACAGCCGGTGACAACCGACTTGGTGGAGACGACTTTGACCAAGTGATCATCGACTATCTTGTGGCAGAATTCAAAAAAGAGAACGGTATTGACCTTTCTAAAGATAAAATGGCGTTGCAACGTCTGAAAGATGCTGCTGAAAAAGCGAAAAAAGATCTTTCCGGTGTAACAAGCACGCAAATTTCCCTACCTTTCATCACGGCTGGAGAAGCTGGACCACTTCACTTGGAAGTGAGCTTATCCCGTGCGAAATTTGACGATATTACTTCCTCTCTAGTGGAGCGTACAATGGGTCCTGTTCGCCAAGCGCTACAAGACGCTGGTATCTCCGCTTCTGAGCTTAATAAAGTAATTCTTGTAGGTGGATCTACTCGTATCCCTGCAGTACAAGATGCAATCAAGAAAGAAACTGGAAAAGATCCACACAAAGGGGTTAACCCGGATGAGGTTGTTGCATTAGGTGCTGCAATCCAAGGTGGAGTATTGACTGGTGACGTAAAAGACGTTGTACTTCTTGACGTTACACCACTTTCTTTAGGAATTGAAACAATGGGCGGAGTTTTCACGAAGCTTATCGAAAGAAACACAACAATTCCTACAAGTAAGTCCCAAGTATTCTCAACAGCTGCTGACAGCCAAACTGCAGTAGATATCCATGTGCTTCAAGGCGAGCGCCCGATGGCAAACGATAACAAAACACTAGGTCGTTTCCAATTGACGGACATCCCGCCAGCACCTCGTGGCGTGCCACAAATCGAAGTATCCTTTGATATCGACAAAAATGGTATCGTAAACGTTCGTGCGAAAGACCTTGGCACAAACAAAGAGCAAACAATCACAATCAAATCTTCTTCCGGTCTATCTGAGGATGAGATCCAACGCATGGTAAGAGAAGCGGAGGAAAATGCGGATGCAGATAAGCAACGCAAGGAAGAAGTGGAACTTCGCAACGAAGCGGACCAACTTGTATTCACTACTGAAAAAACACTGAAGGAAGTAGAAGGTAAAGTGGAAGAAGCAGAAGTGAAAAAAGCGGAAGATGCGAAGGAAGAATTGAAAGCTGCAATCGAGAAAAACGATTTAGCGGAAATTCGCACAAAGAAAGATGCACTTCAGGAAATCGTACAACAGCTTTCCATGAAGCTTTATGAGCAGGCAGCACAAGCACAGCAAGCCGCACAAGGAGCGGAAGGCGCAGAAGGCGGATCTGCAAACCAGGACGACAACGTTGTGGACGCAGAGTACGAAGAAGTGAACGACGACAAGAAATAAGCTTAAGTCTCCGGACTTTTGAAACATCCAAAGAAGAAAGTCGAAGCCTAGGCTTTGACTTTCTTTTTCATGTAAATAGAAATCACAAAATGGGATGGAGAGGTCTAACCTTTTATTGCTTTTTAAGGCTCGAAAGTGATACAATAACCTTTATGTGAATAGATCGGGAGTGGGTATTTAATGAGTAAACGCGATTACTATGAAGTACTTGGCGTCAGTAAAAGCGCGTCGAAAGATGAACTGAAAAAGGCATACCGCAAGTTGTCAAAACAATACCATCCAGACATCAACAAAGAAGCGGATGCAGCTGATAAATTCAAGGAAATCAAGGAAGCCTATGAAGTACTAAGTGATGATCAGAAGAGAGCGCACTATGACCAATTCGGCCATACCGACCCTAACCAAGGGTTTGGTGGAGGCTCCGATTTCGGTGGAGGCTTCGGGTTTGAAGATATTTTTGAAACATTCTTTGGCGGACAGGGTGGCGGCAGAAGACGCCGTGATCCGAATGCTCCAAGACAAGGATCTGATCTTCAATACACCATGACGCTTAACTTTGAGGAAGCGGCGTTCGGCAAGGAAACCGACATTGAAATACCGGTGGAAGAATCCTGTGACTCATGTTCCGGAACAGGCGCGAAGCCTGGAACGAAAGTGGAAACATGTTCAAATTGCCGTGGTACAGGTCAGGAGAGTGTCGAGCAGAACACTCCATTTGGACGTATTGTCAACCGCCGTACATGTTCGGTGTGTAAAGGAACAGGAAAATCGATTCCTCATAAATGTTCAGCTTGCCATGGGGCAGGCCGTGTGAAAAAACGCAATACCATCCATGTGAAAATTCCTGCGGGTATCGATGATGGACAGCAACTGCGTGTAGCGGGCAAAGGGGAAGCCGGCGTGAATGGTGGACCTGCTGGTGACCTATACATTGTATTCCATGTTCGCAATCATGAATTCTTCGAACGTGATGGTGATGATGTATACTGCGAAATGCCGATCACGTTTGCACAAGCTGCACTTGGTGATGAAGTAGAGGTGCCGACACTGCACGGAAAAGTGAAATTGAAAGTTCCTGCCGGTACACAGACAGGTACGAATTTCCGCTTAAAAGGAAAAGGAATTGCCAATGTACGTGGATACGGACAAGGAGATCAGCATATAAAGATTCGAGTTGTTACTCCTACAAAGCTTACAGAAAAGCAGAAGCAGCTGATGCGTGAGTTTGCTGAAATCAGCGGCCAATCTCCGGACGAAAATGAAGATGGCTTTTTTGCAAAAGTGAAACGAGTGCTTAAGGGAGAATAATCATTAATGGTAGGATTGGAGTTGGTATTATGAAATGGTCAGAAATTAGTATTCATACAACAAATGAAGCGGTTGAACCGATTTCACATATTCTTCACGAGGCTGGCGCCAGTGGAGTGGTGATCGAGGATCCATTTGATCTCACGAAGGAAAGAGAAGATAAATTCGGGGAGATATACCAACTCAATCCTGATGATTATCCGGAAGAAGGAGTTATCATGAAGGCCTACCTGCCGGTTAACAGCTTTTTGGGGGAAACGGTAGAGGGGATTAAAGAGGCGATCAACAATCTGCTCTTATTTGATATCGACCTTGGACTCAACAATATTTCCATCAGCGAAGTAAATGAAGAGGAATGGGCGACAGCCTGGAAAAAGTATTATAATCCTGTCAAAATATCCGAGAAATTCACCATCGTCCCAACTTGGGAAACGTATGAGCCTGTCAGCTCGGATGAAAAAATCATTGAGCTTGACCCAGGTATGGCATTCGGAACGGGAACCCACCCTACAACCGTCCTTTGCATTCAGGCCATCGAACGCACCGTGAAACCTGACGACAAGGTCATTGATGTAGGAACCGGCTCTGGTGTCTTAAGCATTGCTGCAGCCATGATGGACGCACAACAGGTACTCGCTTTGGACTTGGATGATGTAGCAGTGGAATCCGCCAAGCTCAATATCAAGCTGAATAAAGTGCATCCACGTGTTACAGTGAAACAGAACAACCTTCTTAACAATGTGGAAGGGCCTGTTAATGTGGTGGTTGCCAACATCCTTGCTGAAGTCATTGTCCGATTCACAGATGACGTTAACAGGATATTGGAGAACGGTGGCACATTTATTTCTTCAGGTATAATCAGTACGAAAAAGCAGGAAGTAAAGGATGCACTGATCAAATCCGGCTTCAAAATTGAAGAAACGATGATGATGGAAGATTGGGTTGCCTTTATTGCGAAAAAAGAACACTAAGAAAGCGGGATAGCCATGCAGCGTTATTTTGTCCATTCCAATCAAATAGAGGATCAAGCAGTTACCATTACTGGCGAAGATGTTCATCATATAGTCAGGGTGATGCGGATGAATGTAGAGGATCAATTACTCTGCAGCCTTTCTGATACAAGGAGGACGGCCCTCTGTCAAATTGCTGAAATTACCAATGATATGGTTGTCGCCACTATTGTAGAATGGATAAGTGCTGAAGTGGAATTACCGGTTCGTGTTACCATTGCGAACGGGCTGCCCAAAGGGGATAAATTGGAACTTGTCATTCAAAAGGGAACAGAGCTTGGCGCAGAAATGTTTATCCCCTTTAATGCTGCCCGTTCCATCGTGAAATGGGATGAAAAAAAAGGTCAGAAAAAGGTGGAGCGCTGGAACAAGATTGCCAAGGAAGCTGCCGAGCAATCCCATCGTTCCTCCCTGCCTGAAGTAACAGCTCCACTTTCATTTACAGAGCTGTTGAAGGAAAGCGGGAACTACCATCATAAACTTGTCGCTTATGAAGAAAGTGCCAAAGAGGGGGAGCGTTCAGCTTTTGCCCAGGCGCTTCGTAAAATGAATGCGGGGGAATCTGTACTGGTTCTGTTCGGACCAGAAGGTGGATTATCCGAAAAAGAAATAGATAAGCTTACCGAATGCGGTTTTGTCTGCTGTGCATTGGGCCCAAGGATTCTAAGAACAGAGACGGCACCGCTCTATGCGCTCAGTGCCATATCGTATCATTTTGAACTAATGAATTAATGTGAGGTGAAAAACATGCCAACTGTTGCCTTTCACACACTTGGATGTAAAGTAAATCATTACGAAACAGAAGCAATCTGGCAGTTATTCAAAGCGAATGATTATGAAAGAACGGAATTTGAAGGAACGGCAGATGTGTATGTCATCAATACATGTACGGTAACGAATACAGGTGACAAGAAAAGTCGCCAGGTCATTCGCCGTGCGATCAGAAAAAATCCGGACGCAGTTATCTGTGTTACAGGCTGTTACGCGCAGACCTCGCCTGCTGAAATAATGGCCATTCCTGGCGTTGATATCGTAGTGGGAACCCAGGATCGCGTAAAAATGCTTGAGTATATTGAACAATTCAAGCAGGAACGCCAACCGATAAACGGTGTAGGAAATATCATGAAAGCGCGTGTTTATGAGGAGCTTGATGTGCCTGCTTTCACTGACCGTACCCGTGCATCCTTGAAAATCCAGGAGGGGTGCAACAACTTCTGTACGTTCTGTATCATTCCATGGGCACGCGGTCTGATGCGTTCCCGTGATCCGGAAGAAGTTATCACACAGGCTCAACAATTAGTGGATGCCGGCTACAAGGAAATCGTACTAACCGGAATTCACACAGGCGGATACGGAGAAGATATGAAGGACTACAATTTTGCCATGCTTCTTCGTGAACTGGACAAAAGAGTCAAGGGTTTGAAGCGAATCCGTATTTCTTCTATTGAAGCAAGTCAAATTACCGATGAAGTAATTCAAGTATTGAACGATTCCGATAAAATTGTGCGCCATCTTCACATTCCAATTCAATCCGCTTCCAATACGGTTTTGAAAAGAATGCGCCGTAAATATACGATGGAATTCTTTGCTGACCGTTTGAACCGATTGAAGGAAGCATTACCTGGACTTGCGATTACCTCTGATGTAATTGTCGGCTTCCCAGGTGAAACGGAAGAAGAATTCATGGAAACATACAATTTCATCAAAGAGCATAAATTCTCTGAGCTTCATGTGTTCCCATACTCAAAGCGTACAGGAACGCCTGCAGCTCGTATGACAGATCAAGTGGATGAAGAAGTCAAAAATGAACGCGTACACCGTCTTATTGAACTTTCCAATCAGCTTGCAAAGGAATATGCTTCCATGTTCGAAGAGGAAGTATTGGAAGTGATTCCAGAGGAAATCTATAAAGAAGAATCAGAAAAAGGGTTGTATGTAGGATATACCGACAACTACCTGAAAGTGGTATTCCCAGCAAACGAAGAAATGGTCGGCAAGCTGGTAAAAGTGAAAATAACCAAAGCCGGCTATCCTTATAACGAAGGGCAATTTGTTCGTATCCTGGACGAAGCCACGCGTCTGGAAGAAGAACAGGTTCGCCTAAGTTCATAATAGTAAATGTAGTGATTCCATTGGAAAAGATGGAATCACTTTTTTTTGTGGAGAAAAAGTTAAAGGAAATACTATCATTGTACTCGCCAAAAACAATCAAACATGTTATGATGTCTAGGTGATGTTAGAGGTCAGACCTCTTATATTGAAAGGAGCATGAAACATGCATACAAACATTGGAGAAATCATTGATCATACATTATTAAAAGCAGACGCTAAAAAAGAAGAAATCGTAAAATTATGTAACGAAGCTAAAGAATACAACTTTGCTTCTGTGTGCGTTAACCCAACTTGGGTAAAAACCTCTGCAGAATTGCTAAAAGGCAGCGAAGTGGATGTTTGTACAGTTATCGGATTCCCACTAGGAGCCAATACTCCAGAAGTAAAAGCATTTGAAACAACCAATGCCATTGAAAACGGCGCTACTGAAGTGGACATGGTTATCAACATCTCAGCATTGAAAGACGGCGACAACGAGCTTGTGGAAAGAGACATCCGTGCAGTTGTGGAAGCAGCTAAAGGAAAAGCCCTGACAAAAGTGATCATCGAATCTTGCCTACTTACTGATGAAGAAAAAGTAAGAGCATGTGAACTTGCTGTAAAAGCTGGCGCAGATTTCGTTAAAACTTCTACAGGTTTCTCTACAGGTGGAGCAACAGTTGCTGACATCGCATTAATGAGAAAAACTGTTGGACCAGAAATCGGAGTAAAAGCTTCCGGTGGCGTTCGTGACGCGCAAGGAGCAAAAGAAATGATTGAAGCTGGTGCTACTCGTATCGGAGCAAGCTCCGGTATTGCAATCGTTAACGGATTGACTGCAGATAGCGACTATTAATATAGATGAGAAAGAGCGTCCTGATTATTGGGATGCTCTTTTTCTGTATTTTACACCTATGCGTGAGTGGTTTCTTTTGGCATTTTGTGTAAGTGAATAAGCTATATTTCATTGAGAAAATCGAAGCGTGAGAATTTTTCGAGTTGCGTGAGAATAGGACCGACTTGCGTGAGAATATCTTATCGTTATGTGAAGATAAAACGGAGTTCCGTGAGAATAACGCCGAAAATGTGAAGATAGGAGTAAGCTGAATGCATCCAGCCCTGCAATTCCCCTTTGAATAACCACACAGACCAACTTCTCAACGTGAAAAATCATTTCTACCTATGCAACCTCTCCACAAACCTCGAAAAAGGCTTTACGAACGGCAGTGCCACAAAAGAACAGACAATATTAAAAATTACGCTCGAATGGGCAAGCTGGACGTCGGCGCTCACAGCCAAATACTCCACAAGCTTACTCAGTAAAGGAATCAATGGAAAGAAAGCCAGAACACCGAAAACATTCAGCCAAATATGTGCGTAGGCGGTGAGCTTTGCTTCTTTTATCCCACCGATGCTTGCCATGAAGGCAGTGATGCATGTACCGATATTGGCTCCAAGCATAATTGCTATCCCTGCCGGCAGAGACAACAGCCCATTATTCAAAAAACTCATACTGATTCCGACAGTTGCAGAACTTGAATGGATGAGTGCCGTAATGACAGTCCCGATAAATACCCCGATTAAATGCCGGTCATTCGTATGCAGCAGAAACTCCTGTACATTCGGGAAAAGGGAAAGAGGAAGTGCCAGACTTTCAAATCCACCCATTGCGACAAAGAGGCATCCAAGACCGAAAATAGAAGATCCGATACTGAACGGAAGCTTCCTTTTTGAGAAAAGGAATAGAAACCCGATTATCAACAAGGGGAAGACATAATTAGAAATATCAAGGGTGATTAATTCTGTTGTCAATGTCGTTCCAATGTTGCTTCCAAGCATAATCCCGATGGACTGATAAAAACTGAGATAACCCGCAGCTACAAGGCCCACTGTGATGACCATGACTGCAGAACTGCTTTGAAGCAATGCCGTCAGTACCGCACCTACCATCATGCCTTTTACAGGGTGATCGGTAAAATGCTGAAGAAACCCTTTTGTTCTGTCCTCCGTCAGATTCAGAAGACCGGTGCGCATAACAGCCATTCCAAATAAAAATATCGCTAAATAAACACAAAACAACGTTATAATAGTAAACAAGCCCATCACCTCTCTTCAACTATATGGAGAAAGGTGGACAAGAATGACAAAAAGGAGTTGGATGCATGAGGAAATGGACGGAAAAAACAGTGATGCACAGCTACCCTGGAATGGTGGCGCTTGTTACAGCAATGTGCAACGGGAAAATAAATATAATGGCTGCCGGCTGGCATAGTTATATTTCATACGAGCCCCCTATTTATGGGGTCGCGATAGCCAAGGAAAGGTTCACGCATCATCTGGTAGAACAGTCAGGGGAATTTGCGATAAATTTTGTGCCGGAGGCTTATGCACATTACATACAATTTTCAGGGACAAAAAGTGGCGCCGAGACTGATAAATTGACGGCAATGAACGCACCCTATACGAAAGGGAGAACAATAGGAGCACCAATTCTCGACCATGCCTATGTTGCCTACGAGTGCAAGGTGATGGATCAGCGGACATATGGAGACCATGATTGGTTTGTTGGCGAGATGACCGGTTTTTATAAAGATGAAGAGCTTTTTCAGGAAAGCGGTCTTCCGCAGTGGGAAAAGCTTTCTATACCGCTTTATGTGGGGAGATCCCAGTATATGATGGCTGGGAAGGAAGCGCGTGTTTTAAATCTATATCACGATAACAGTATGAAGAAGAATGTTTAAAAGCATTTCCTTATAATTGTTGACCATCACAAACAGATATATTATAATTGGAAAGTACATGTTCCATACATGATTTTTTTGCGTTAGGTACATGTTTTTTCTGAAAATGTTAGTGGTTGTTCTGGAGGGAGGGAATTAGAATGTCAAAAACAGTTGTTCGTAAAAACGAATCGCTTGAAGATGCTCTTCGCCGTTTCAAACGTACAGTTTCAAAAACTGGGACGTTGCAAGAAGCAAGAAAGCGTGAATTCTATGATAAGCCAAGCGTAAAGCGCAAGAAAAAGTCTGAGGCTGCTAGAAAGCGTAAATTTTAACAAGAGGGTGTAAGAATGAGTCTTCTCGAGCGTTTAAATACCGATATAAAGCAAGCTATGAAGGATAAGGACAAAGAGAAGCTTTCCGTACTCAGAATGGTTAAGTCTGCAATTCAAAACGAAGCCATCAAGCATGGTAGAGATTTAACTGAAGAGGAAGAACTTACCGTATTGTCTCGTGAATTAAAGCAACGTAAAGACTCCCTCCATGAATTTGATAAAGCCGGTCGTGAAGACTTGGTTCATAAATTACAAGGTGAACTTGCGATAGTCGAACATTATTTGCCTGAACAGTTATCTGAAGAAGAAGTATCAGCAATTGTTCAACAGACAATCTCTGATGTGAACGCTACTTCAAAAGCTGACATGGGTAAAGTGATGGGAGCTTTAATGCCTAAAGTTAAGGGCAAAGCGGACGGTAGCCTTGTTAACAAACTTGTACAACAACATCTTTCATAAAAACATTAAAATAGCACCTTACATATGTAAGGTGCTATTTTTACATTCATTTCCTTACCCTCCAGTTTTTTTCTATAAACTCCGCCTTTATAAAAATATTTTCAATAAAAAATACATAAAATCTGAAACCTGACTGGAGTTTGTGCGTATTACTTATTAGGCACGGTGAAAGATAAAAAGGAAGAATGGTTGGAGAGGGGGACATCATGAAAAAGGTTCTTCGTATAGGTTATGTTAGTGCTTTTTTACTTGCTTTAATACTTTCTCTTTTTCCTATGGCGCCGTCAACTGTAGATAGTGCAGAAAAGCTTGTCTACGTCATTCCGGTTGAGGATACTGTTGAAAGTGGGCTGCTTGCCTTTATAAACAGGTCGATAGAGGAAGCGGAGGATGCAGGTGCAGATCTTATCATATACAAGCTGCATACTCCAGGAGGACTGGTGGATGCTGCAAGTGATATATCCAAGAGCTTCAAATCCACCTCTATCCCGAGTGTTGCTTTTATTGATACGAGGGCATTGTCGGCAGGTGCTTATCTCGCCCTGTATGCCGATGAAATCTATATGACTCCAGGAGCTACCATGGGGGCTGCTGCTGTGATCACCGGTGATGGAAATGCAGCAGATAAAAAATCCCAATCCTACTGGCTGCAGGAAATGGAAAATGCCGCAGAGTCAAGTGGAAGGAATCCATTGTATGCACAAGCCATGGCTGATACAGAAGTGGATTTGCCAGATCTGGGTGCTCCTAAAGGAGAATTACTGACACTGGGTCCAAAAGAAGCATTGGAGGTTGGGTATTCCGAAGGGACTGTGAAAAATCTTGACGAGCTACTCCAAACTTTGGGTTATGAGGAGGCGGAAGTGGTAAATGTCGAGGTTTCCTTCGCAGAGAATGTGGCACGTTTCCTGACAAACCCGATTGTAGTATCGATCCTGTTATCCGTAGGATCTTTGGGGCTTGTCCTTGAATTGTACTCTCCCGGGTTTGGAATTCCTGGTTTGATGGGGATCAGTTCCTTGTTACTGTTCTTTTACGGGCATCTGGTTGCAGGCCTGGCTGGGATGGAAACGATGATATTGTTCATACTCGGTGTCATATTTATAGTGCTAGAGATATTTGTGCCTGGGGGGATATTAGGCGTGTTGGGATTAGGGGCAGTGATAACAAGTTTCTTTTTTGCCACTGGTAATATAGTGGAGACAGGCATTTCTTTGTTGATTGCCATGGTTGTAACGGTTGTTGCGATGGTATTGCTTTTTACCGTATTCGGAAAGCGGATTCGTCTTTTTGACCGCATCATTCTTCGGGATTCCACCAATACGGAGCAGGGATATGTATCAAATGTATCGCGTATTGAACTGGTTGGGCAGGAAGGTGTAACATTGACGCCTTTAAGACCTGCAGGTACAGCCGTCATCAAAGAAGAGCGTATTGATGTTGTAACGGAAGGTAATTTTATCGGCTCCAACAAACGAGTAAGAATTGTAAAAGCGGAAGGTCCCAGAATTGTTGTAAGGGAAATACACACAGAAGATTTGACAGGAGGAAATAAATGATATGATGGATCCAACTTCATTGATAATTTTAGTAGCAGTTGTTTTAGGTATAATCTTTTTTGCGGTATTGATGACATTTGTACCGGTTATGCTCTGGATTTCAGCATTAGCTGCAGGAGTCAGAGTGAGTATCTTCACACTTGTAGGGATGAGATTAAGAAGGGTTATCCCAAGTCGAGTTATTAATCCTTTGATCAAAGCGCATAAAGCAGGCGTGGATGTAACAACAAACCAATTGGAGAGTCACTACTTAGCTGGAGGAAATGTGGACCGTGTTGTTAATGCGCTTATTGCTGCACAACGCGCAAACATTGAATTACCTTTTGAACGTGGAGCTGCAATTGATCTGGCAGGTCGTGACGTATTAGAAGCAGTTCAAATGTCCGTTAACCCTAAAGTTATCGAAACACCATTTATCGCCGGTGTCGCAATGGATGGCATCGAAGTGAAGGCGAAAGCACGTATTACCGTTCGTGCAAACATTGAACGTCTAGTAGGGGGTGCCGGTGAAGAAACCGTAATTGCCCGTGTAGGTGAGGGTATCGTTAGTACGATCGGTTCTGCTGATAATCATAAAAAAGTATTGGAAAATCCGGATATGATTTCACAAACTGTTTTATCCAAAGGTTTGGATGCAGGTACTGCGTTTGAGATCCTGTCCATTGATATTGCTGATATTGATATCGGGAAAAACATTGGTGCGGAATTGCAAACTGACCAAGCGGAAGCAGATAAGAAAATTGCTCAAGCTAAAGCAGAGGAGCGCCGTGCGATGGCCGTTGCTCAAGAGCAGGAAATGCGCGCCCGCGTAGAGGAAATGCGTGCGAAGGTTGTAGAAGCTGAAGCGGAAGTTCCACTAGCGATGGCAGAAGCATTACGTTCTGGAAATATTGGCGTGATGGATTATATGAACATTAAAAACATCACTGCTGATACTGACATGAGAGATTCTATCGGGAAGTTGAATGATACACCTGAAGATGGTGACAAGAAGTAATAAATGAAATGGGGGAAACGTTCGTTTTCCCTGCTCCTTTAGGAAGGGAGGAAGATTGACCATTGGGTAACATAATTGAATTATTCCTTCAAAATCCGCTTCTTTTGGTCCTTCTGATCGGTGCCATTACCGGACTGTTCGGGAAGAAGTCGAAACAAGAGGAACAAAAGAGACGTCAGCAGCAAAGGCAGCAAAGACAGGCCGAGCAGCAAACAGAAGCGCAGACACAATCTTCTTATCCAAACAATGAAACTGGATATAGAGAAGCAAAACACGAGAAAAAGCAGGAAAGCTTTGACTGGGATATAGACATTTTCACTGAAACAAAGGAAGAACTGGAAAAGAAAGTCAGAGAAACACTTTCGCCATATTTGGAGAAAAAGAAAGAGCAAGTCGTCACAGCAAAAGAAACCTCTCCATCAGCGATGAAAGAGAAAGTCCAGGAGCTTTCCATCAAACAACAGGAGATTGCTAAAAGCAGCCCCATTTTAAAGCAGGAGCTGCAACTTTCTGAAGGAAGAGTAGTTAAAAACCATAAAATCAACCCGAAACGTGTGGTGGAGGGTGTCATGTGGGCAGAAATCCTAGGACAGCCACGTTCGAGAAACCCTCATACCCCTATCTATTCGCAGCATTACGCTGCCTCTAGAAGGAAAGGTTAAAGAAATCCCATGCCGTTATGAACGGTATGGGATTTTTTTGATTGCCATGTAAATTCTGTGATAGAACCCTCATTTTTCTCATACATATGAGTGAAAGGGGGTTTTTCCATGCTCAAGAAGTTTCGTGCGAGAATGAACAGCTGGATTCAGGAAAATATGGAACTACCCGCAGATGTCATGATGGATCTGCCCCGCATAACCATGATTGGACAAATACATATATATATTGAAAATCATCGAGGATTGCTTACCTTCAGCGACACGGAGATAAGGCTTATGCTCAAACAGGGCCAGCTGCTTGTCAAAGGGGATTCTTTTGTCATAAGGACCATCCTTCCGGAAGAGATACTACTGGAAGGAAAAATAAGCCAAGTACTCTATTTGAATGAATGATATAGGAGGATTTTCATGAAAAACCAATGGATGAACTTTTTTTCAGGTAGTGTCAAAATCATTATTCATGGAAGAGGAGTGGAAAGGTTCCTCAATGACTGCACAAGAAATGGAATTCAAGTATGGCAAGTGAAAAAAATGGGGGCAGAGGCATACACCTGCTATATTCTGCTCAAGGATGTCAAAAAAGTAAGAAGGCTGATCAAAAATCAGGAATGCAAATTTCGTTTTCTGACAAGAAAGGGCGTCCCTTTTATGCTGCAATATTCCCTTAGAAATAGTGGAATCATTGCTGGCATCCTGTTGTGTCTGCTGACCATCTTCGTTCTTTCCAATATGGTGTGGAGTATTGAGATAAAAGGTGCCAATCCTGCGACAGAGCACAAGATTATGCAGGAATTGAACAAGCTTGGCTTAAAAAAGGGCAAGCTTCAGTTCTTTATCAAGGATGTGGAGAGCATCCAGCGAGATCTGACAGATACAATCAGTGAGATTACATGGATTGGAGTAGTCCTGAATGGAACATCCTATCATTTTGAAGTCGTAGAAAAGAATGAGCCGGAAAAGATTGAAAGCCTATCTCCAAGGAATCTGGTTGCGTCCAAAAAAGCGGTAGTGGTCAACATGTTCGTTGAAAAAGGACAACCAATGGTAGAAAGAAACGATCATGTGCAAAAAGGCCAGCTACTCATCTCGGGCACCATTGGCAAAGAGGGAGAACAAAAGTCGACTGCGGCTGTTGGGGAAGTGCTCGGGGAAACATGGTACATGTCTGTGGTGCCAATACCTTTAAAGACCATTTTACCAGTGTTTACCGGTGAGGTTTATAAAAAGCACTATGTTGAAATAGGGAATGTACGAATACCGGTTTGGGGATTTTTCGAACCGGAATACAAGATGAAAAAAGAATATGAAGCAAAACGGCCATTTTACTTCTTCAAGTGGAAGCTTCCTATCTCATACATGGGGAAAACGATTCATGAGTCTGAAATGGTGGAGAGAATCTATGATGAGGAAGAAGCGGTGGAAGAAGCCCTAGTGATTGGGAAAAAGGAGTTAAAAGAGAAATTAGCTGAAGATGCCACCATTATTGGTGAAAAAGTTTTGCACCATGAAACGGAGAATGGTAAAGTGAAAGTATCAATTCATTACCAAGTCATTGAAAATATTGTAAAAATAGAACCAATTATTCAAGGAGACTGAGGAATGTCAGAAGAACTAGTGATGATGAAGCAGCAAGTAAATAATCCGAATGAAGCAATTGCTCTATTTGGCAACCAAGATGTTCATCTAAAAAGAATTGAAGAAGAACTGAAGGTTTCCATCGTAACAAGAGGAGAAGCCGTGAATATTTCAGGAGAACTTTCTGATGTGGAAATGGTGGACAATGTCCTGCAGAACCTTTTGCTGGTTATAAGAAAAGGAATTACGATTTCCGAGCGTGATGTGGTGTATGCCATCCAGCTTGCGCGCGAAGGTAAAATGGATTCCTTCCAAGATCTTTATGAAGAGGAATTGACAAAGAACGTTAAGGGTAAGTCCATCCGTGTAAAAACATTGGGTCAAAGGCAGTATGTATCTGCCATCAAGAAAAAGGATCTGGTGTTCGGGATTGGCCCTGCTGGTACGGGGAAAACATATCTTGCGGTGGTCATGGCCGTCATGGCCCTGAAAAATGGACAGGTTAAACGTATCATCCTTACTCGTCCGGCTGTTGAAGCAGGAGAGAGCCTAGGTTTCCTGCCGGGAGACCTGAAGGAAAAGGTGGATCCATATCTGCGTCCGTTATACGATGCACTGCACGATGTTTTTGGATCGGAACATACGCAACGTTTAATTGAACGGGGAACAATCGAGATTGCTCCTTTGGCATATATGAGAGGGAGAACCCTTGATGATGCATTTGTCATACTCGACGAAGCACAAAACACAACACCTGCACAAATGAAAATGTTTTTAACCAGACTTGGATTCGGCTCCAAAATGGTGATTACCGGGGACATCTCCCAGGTGGATCTGCCTAAGGGGATGAAGTCCGGTTTGAATGTGGTTAGAGAAATCTTGAAAAACACCTCAGGCATACAATTTATTGAGCTTGAGCAGTCGGATGTGGTCCGTCACCCACTTGTGGCTCGCATCATTTCAGCATATGAAAAATTGGAAGAAAATAAATAGCCCCTCTAATGGGGCTCTTTCGCTTGAAAGAGGGATAAGTCTTGGTTTTATGTAGTGCCAGATTGATTCGGCTACGCTTTTCTATTGTCTAGCTCCGCCGGCTTGGCCCTCGAGGTCATAAGCCATTTTTCCACCAGAGGTAAAACCCAACCTCTTGCGGAAAACTGTCTTATGCTTGTCGGGCCAGAGCGAGCCGGCTACGCTTTTCTAAAAAGGGGGGAGAATATGAAGAAGAAACGTCCATTAAATTTGGGTAAATCCTTTCAGCAGTTGAGAGGGTTCAAATTTTACCATATAGTCATTTACTGTTTACTGGGTGTCATCATGTTCGGTCTGATGTACAGTAATGTAAAACCGGATGAAATAAATGTAAGCATTTTCTCTAACGCTGAAAAAACAATTGTGGCTCCACACAATTTTGAGGATAGGGAAGCTACTGCCATGCTACAAAGGGAAAAAGCGGACGCTGTAGAGGACCAGTACATTCATGATCGTGAAAAAGTCATTCAACAAGCGGAACGTGTACATAAGGTTTTTGATGTGGTGGAAGAAGTACAGGTAGAGATACAAGCATTGGAAAAGCAGCCTGAAGAAACCACGACAGAAGAAACGGAAGAAGCCGAGGAGGAACAGGTTGCAGAGCCTGTTACACTTACGGATGAAGAGAAGCTTTCTTTGCTTAAAGAAAAATTGGTGGGACAAGTTACAGATGATTGGAAAGAAGCGATTGCCAATGAGGAATACTTGATGCTTCTTAAAATGAACAAAGCAGATCTTACAACATTAAGAAATGCGACTGTTACTGCTATCAATAATGCGATGTCAAAAACAATCCGCCTTGAAGCCGATGTGAAAGAAGCTAAAAATGATGCCGTCCAAGAAATGCAAGTGTACGGAAATCTTCCCATGAATGTGAGGAATATCGGAATTTCGCTAGCAAATATGGCCATTATTCCAAATGTTATCTATGATTCAGAATTGACGCAGGATCTAAGACGACAAGCCGAAGATTCGGTAGAACCGGTGCGCATCTCCCAAGGAGATACTATCGTGAAAGCGGGACAATTTGTGGATCGGGAAAAATTCAGGATCCTTGAAGCTGCAGGCCTTGTTAATCAATCCAATTCCATTACCCCGTATATTGGGCTTGGAATTATCATTTCATTGATGGTGACTGCATTGGCTTACCTATTCAGGAGAATTGACACGAGCATCCATAGTAAGAATACCTACTTGACCATGTATCTACTCGTGTTTTCCATCACGTTATTATTATTGAAAATCTTCAGCTTGTTCCAGACTCTTAATGCAACGGAAATCGGCTTTATTGCACCGGTAGCAATGGGGGCCATGCTGATAAAGATGTTAATAGATGACAGGATAGCGATCATTTCAGGTATTATTTTCGGGATATGTGGAAGTCTCATATTTAATACAGTCCCAGGAGCTATGAATTATACGGTAGGGGCTTATCTGATCATTTCAGCAATAGCTTCCGTCCTGTTCCTTAATCAGCATAATCGCCGTCTGACGATTCTCCAGACAGGGCTATTTGTGTCCCTGATCAATGTGATTACGGTCATTGCAATGATGCTGCTGACAAACCGTGATCTCTCAGGAGTCAGTCAATGGCTGGAAATTGGTACGCACAGCACCATGGCAATTGGATCTGGAGTCGTATCAGCAGTACTGACAATAGGGATTTTGCCGTTTTTTGAAGTAGGTTTCGGCATGCTTTCCACCATGAAACTGTTGGAATTGTCTAATCCTAATCATCCATTGTTAAGAAAGATTTTGATGGAAACACCAGGAACGTATCACCATAGTGTCATGGTCGCCAACCTCTCTGAATCAGCATGTGAAGCGGTGGGGGCAAATGGGCTGTTGGCAAGGGTGGCGGCGTATTATCATGACATCGGAAAAACAAGAAGACCGCATTATTTTATCGAAAATCAAATGGGTCGCAGTAATCCACATGATAAATTGCCACCGCAAACCAGCAGGAATATCATTGTGGCACACGCTACCGACGGAGCTCAAATATTGCGCGAGCATAATATGCCGAAAGAAATTGTGGATATTGCTGCCGAGCATCATGGCACCACTTTATTGAAATTCTTCTACCATAAAGCGAAAGAGAAGAATGAAGATATCAGGGAAGAGGAATACCGATACCCTGGCCCGAAAGCTACAACAAGAGAAGCGGCCATTGTTGGGACTGCTGACAGCATTGAAGCAGCAGTAAGATCCCTGAACAATCCGACACCAGATAAAATCGAGAGCATCGTAAAAGCTATTATCAGTGACCGGTTACAGGACGGGCAATATAGTGACTGCTCCCTGACCTTCAGAGAGCTGGAGACGGTTGGACAATCTTTCTGTGAAACCCTCCAGGGAATTTTTCATTCTCGAATAGAATATCCGGATGCCACCAAGAAAAAGGGAGATGATGAATGATGCTGGAAATAGATATGATGGATGAAACTACGGAAATATCAGATGAGCAATGGAAGGATATAGAGCAGCTGCTTCAATTTGCAGCGAAAAAAGAAGAGATAACTCCAGGCGCAGAGCTTTCTGTTACTTTTGTTGATAATGAAAAAATAAGGGAAATCAATCGTGATTATCGCAATAAGGACCAGGCTACGGATGTCATTTCTTTTGCAATGGAAGAAATGGGAGAAGGGGAAATGGAGATCATCTATGAAGAGGATGCACCAAGAATGCTTGGAGATATCATCATTTCGGTTCCAAAGGCAATGGAGCAGGCGGAGGAATATGGCCATTCAATGAAAAGGGAGCTTGGTTTTCTTGCGCTCCATGGACTACTCCACCTTCTGGGCTACGACCATGAAACCGAAGCGCAAGAAAAGGAAATGTTCGATAAACAAAGGGAAATTCTTGACGCCTATGGACTCAAAAGAGCGGAATAAGAAGGGTTATAGGAGCTCTTTCGCAAAAAGCTTTACCTATGCGTGGAGTGGATTGATGTTCGTCCTCCGAACAGAGAGGAATATCAAAATTCACGTCGGTATAGCTTTTTGCGTGATAGCGCTCTCCCTATTCTTGAATATATCCAAAGTGGAATGGCTCATCCTTTTTATGGTCATTGGAGGTATTCTCGTCATTGAAATACTCAATACTGCAATAGAGAATGTGGTGGACCTTGTAACGGAGGAATATCATCCTTTGGCAAAAATTGCAAAGGATGTAGCGGCTTCGGCTGCGCTGGTATTTGCTTTTATCTCTGTTATAATAGGAATACTCTTATTCTCGCCTTATTTGTGGGCTGTTATTAAATAAATTGAAAATTTTAAATTTTTATTTAATTTTAACGTGATTTACCACGTGAATTAAGGTAAAATAAAAGTAACGCGAACCCTGAAGCTTATAGTAGAAAGGAAGAACAATATTGAACATCGAAGCTTTGATCCAAGAAGCAAAAGCAGCAAGAGAATTAGCCTATGTACCATACTCCAAATTTAAAGTTGGTGCAGCCCTACTAGGAAAAGACGGAAATGTCTATCGCGGATGCAATATTGAAAATGCCGCTTACAGTATGTGCAATTGTGCAGAACGTACGGCATTATTTAAAGCGTATTCAGAAGGTCAGAAAGAGTTTGACGCAATTGCAGTTGTAGCTGATACTCGCCGCCCTGTGCCCCCTTGTGGAGCCTGTCGCCAAGTTATCTCTGAATTATGTGCACCTGAAATGAAAGTCATCTTAACCAACCTTCACGGTGATGTACAGGAATTGACTGTAGCTGAATTGCTGCCAGGAGCTTTTTCGCCGGAGGACTTAAATGCTTAATACCAATACAAACTACAAATCAGGTTTTGTTTCCATTATTGGCAGACCGAATGTAGGAAAATCGACATTTTTAAACAGGGTCATCGGACAAAAAATTGCCATTATGAGCGACAAACCTCAAACGACCCGTAATAAAATACAAGGTGTATTTACTCAGGATGACGCACAGATTGTCTTCATCGACACCCCTGGTATCCATAAGCCCAAACATAAACTTGGCGATTTCATGATGAAAGTAGCCCAGAATACCCTGAAAGAAGTGGACCTCATCCTATTCATGATCAATGCAAAAGAAGGATTGGGTCGAGGCGATGAATTTATTATTGAGAAGCTGAAGGAAACAAGTACTCCAGTATACTTGGTCATAAATAAAATCGACGAGGTTCACCCTGACGAATTGCTTCCTTTAATGGAAACGTACAAATCTCTATTCAATTTCAAAGAGATCATTCCCATTTCTGCACTTCAAGGAAATAATGTTGAAACATTACTTGAGCAGATTAAGCAATTCTTGCCTGAGGGACCACAATACTACCCAGCTGACCAGGTGACAGACCATCCTGAACGATTCATTGTTTCAGAACTTATTCGGGAAAAGGTACTGCATTTAACGAGGGAAGAAGTGCCGCATAGCATTGCTGTTGCTATCGACTCGATGAAAAAGCGCGAACGTGGAGATATCGTGGATATTCAGGCAACGATTGTGGTGGAACGTGATTCTCAAAAAGGCATCGTCATCGGAAAACAAGGTAAGGTATTAAAAGAAGTGGGACAAAAAGCAAGAATGGATATTGAAGCGCTCCTCGGCTCAAAAGTTTTCCTCGAGCTATGGGTAAAAGTCCAGAAAGACTGGCGCAACAAGCAATCCCAGCTAAGAGACTTCGGCTTTAATGCGGATGAATATTAATCAGAAATAAAAGTGTTATTATTAACTATGCTAGCTGTTGATTGGAGCAATAGGCGAAGACTCCGGCGGGTGTTGCGATTAGTGGAGACCCCGCAGGCGAAGCCGAGGAGGCTCTCGCAAGCCCCTTGGGTCGCTGCGCCTAGTGCGGAAATCAACAGCGGTGTTACACAGAGCCGTTAATACTAAAGCCATTTGGCAAACAGTTACTTATTCAAACCTTATGGGAAATAAAAGGCAAGCATATACGCAGCACTTAACTTTGCAGGAAATTTACATTATTTATCTAACATGTTTTGGCCCTTGAACGGTCATCATAGTCATATAGGAATTGGAATAAGTATGCTGGTCTTTACTACAGAAAGGGTGGGGTTTACAATGTTGGATTTTACCTGGAAAGTGTTTAAAGAAACAGGTAATATTGATACCTATCTTCTTTTTAAAGAGCTTGAAAAGGAGAATGTCGATATACCCGAACAATCAGAAGAGCTGGCGAATCAAGACTTACCAATTTCATGACGATGATGACTACCCGATAAAGGCAATCTACCCTTGTAGATTGCCTTTTTGCATATAGGTCTATACAATTGATAAAGACAGGATTATCAGTGCGGGATGGTGTACGAATTGCTACATAAGTGTGAAGGGATAGTTATCAGAACAAATGCCTACGGGGAAAACAATAAAATTGTGACTTTGTATACGAAGGAATTGGGGAAAGTGGGTGTAATGGCAAGAGGGGCCAATAAACCGAGCAGCCGGTTGACGGCAGTTTCCCAGCTGTTTTCACATGGCACTTATGTATTCCAGAAAGGCACCGGCCTTGGAAGTCTACAGCAGGGAGATATTATGGAGTCGATGCGGGCCATAAGGGAAGATATATTCCTGACCGCCTATTGCTCATTTGTGGTGGAACTCATGGACCGTGTTACAGAAGAAAGAAACCGCAACCCTCATCTATACGACCTACTTTACCTGACTCTACACTATATCAATGATGGAATGGATGCAGAAATATTAACGTTCATTTATCAGATGAAAATGCTCGATGTGATCGGAATAACACCTGAATTGAATAAATGTGCTTCCTGTGCAAGCACGGAAGGTACATTTGCTTTTTCAATCAAGGAAGGGGGCTTTATTTGTCATCGCTGCTTTCATAAGGACCCATATCTTATAAAGGCATCACCAGCAGCTTTAAGGCTTTTGAGAACCTTTTATTATTACGATCTGCATCGAATAGGGAATCTGTCTCTTAAAGAGGAGACTCGAGCTGAGCTGCGTCTGATCATTGATGAATATTACGAGGCATATTCAGGGATAATGTTAAAATCCAAACGGTTCCTTAAACAGATTGGTACGTTAAAAGTAAATCTTGATAAAAAATAGCGGTGATACATTGACTTTGTGAAAAAAATCATTTATTATCCTATTACGTTCATAATGATTGCGGTGAAGGAAAGTAGTACCTGTCGCCCTCTAATAAAGCGAACCTAGGATAGTGGAAGCTAGGGATTAGAGAGATGGAGAAGGCATTCTGGAGCAATACGGATAAAGTGGTAAAGGGCTGACCCTTTACAAATAGGGTGGAACCGCGGGAAAACCTCTCGTCCCTATGCTGATGAAAGTTGGCATAGAGATGGGAGGTTTTTTCTATTTTCATCTCTTGGTCAACATGAAAATAAGAATTGGAGGGAAATGAAAATGAACATTCAAAATATGATTTTAACACTGCAAAATCATTGGTCCGAACAGGGCTGCATTTTGATGCAGGCCTATGATGTCGAAAAGGGTGCCGGAACGATGAGCCCTTATACTTTCCTTAGAAGTATTGGTCCAGAGCCGTGGAATGTGGCTTATGTAGAGCCTTCCCGTAGACCGGTAGATGGTAGATACGGGGAAAATCCGAACAGACTGTATCAGCATCATCAATTCCAGGTGATCATGAAGCCCTCACCTGATAATATTCAGGAGCTTTATCTGGAATCCCTTAAAAAGCTAGGGATCGACCCGTTAAAACACGATATCCGTTTCGTGGAAGATAACTGGGAGGCTCCAACACTCGGTGCAGCTGGACTGGGCTGGGAGGTTTGGTTGGATGGAATGGAAATCACTCAATTCACGTATTTCCAACAGGTAGGCGGCTTGGAGTGTAAGCCGGTATCTGTAGAAATCACATACGGTATCGAGCGTTTGGCTTCGTATATTCAGGATAAGGAAAATGTTTTTGATCTGGAGTGGACAGAAGGCTTTACGGTCCGTGACATCTTCCTTCAACCGGAATACGAGCATTCCAAATATACATTTGAAACGTCTGACCCTGACATGCTATTCAATCTTTTTGATATCTATGAAAAGGAAGCACATCGTCAAATGGACCATGGACTCGTGCATCCTGCCTATGACTATGTTTTGAAATGCTCCCATACCTTTAACCAATTGGATGCCAGAGGCGCGATCTCTGTAACAGAGCGTACCGGCTATATTGGACGTGTTCGTAATCTCGCAAGGAAAGTAGCGAAAACGTTCTATGATGAAAGAGAGAAACTAGGTTTTCCAATTTTGAATAAGGAGGAGAACACAAATGAGTAAACGGGATTTTTTAATTGAAATCGGACTAGAAGAAATGCCTGCTCGCTTTGTGACAGACTCGATGAACCAACTGGAAGCGAAAGTGAAGGAATGGTTGATGGCCAATCAATTGGAATTCGGTTATGTTCACGTTTATTCCACGCCACGTCGTTTGGCTCTGCTGGTAGAAGACCTGGTGGAAAAGCAGGAGGATGTTACTGTTGAAGCAAAAGGTCCTGCAAAGAAAGTTGCCCAGAATGAGGATGGGGAATGGTCCAAAGCGGCACAAGGCTTTACAAGGGGTCAAGGTCTGACTGTAGATGATATCTACTTCAAAGAAATCAACGGCGTGGAATATGCACACGTACAAAAGCATGTCGTAGGGAAAGAAACAAAAGAGATCCTTGAAACGATCGTTCCTGTTCTTACTGGCCTGCATTTCCCGAAAAACATGCGTTGGGGCAGTGAAGTGCTGCGCTATGTTCGTCCAATCAAGTGGCTGGTCGCCTTATTCGGTGACGAGATCATTCCCATGAAAATCACCAGTGTGGAGTCCGGAAGAGTGTCAACCGGTCACCGTTTCCTAGGAGGGCAAGTGGAGTTGAAGGAAGCAGCGAGCTATGTGGATGCCCTTCTTTCCCATTACGTCATTGTAAATGCTTTTGAGCGAAAAGAAGCGATCAGACAGCAACTGTCCATCATCGGAGAGGAAAATGGCTGGGAAATCCCCGTGGATGAGGACCTGCTTGAAGAAGTAAACAACCTGGTTGAGTATCCTACAGCACTATTCGGTACATTCGAGTCCGAGTATCTTTCCTTGCCGGAGGAAGTGTTGATTACATCCATGAAAGAGCATCAGCGATACTTCCCGGTGAAAAGCCAAGATGGAAAGCTACTTCCTTATTTTGTGACAGTCCGAAACGGGAACCACGAAAATCTGGATTTAGTAGCAAGAGGTAATGAAAAGGTGCTTCGTGCAAGACTATCAGATGCAGCCTTCTTTTCAAAGGAAGACGAAAAGCTTGTCATTGAAGACGCGGTAAGAAGACTAGATAAAATCGTTTTCCATGAAGAAATAGGAACAACTGGAGAAAAAGTAAAAAGAGTGCACAACTTTTCTCTTCAATTAGCAGATCTCCTTCAGGTGGATCAAGAGACTGTGAAGAATGTAAGCCGCGCAGCCTCCATCTATAAATTTGATTTGGTTTCACACATGGTATATGAATTCCCGGAACTGCAAGGTATCATGGGTGAGAAATATGCGACAGCGAAAGGGGAAAACCCGGTAGTGGCTCGTGCAATAAATGAGCATTATATGCCACGATCTGCCGATGATGATACTCCGAATTCCGATGTTGGAGCAATTCTAAGCATTGCGGAAAAATTGGATACAATAGTCGGTTTCTTTGCAATTGGTGTCATTCCAACAGGATCCCAGGACCCATATGCATTAAGACGCCAAGCATCCGGGATCATCCAGACGCTGATCAATAAAAAATGGCCGATTTCTGTTGAAGAACTGATCACTAAATTTGTCACTTATTATGAGGAACAGAATATCGGAAAGCGTACAAAAGAAGAAATTGCTGCCGAAGTGATTCAATTTTTCAAAATGCGCTTAAAGAATAACCTGTCAGAACGCGGAATTCGCTATGATATAGTGGATGCCATACTGGAGCTGCCTCTGCATGATATGAGTGCAAGCGTGAAAAAAGCGGAAGTTCTGGACTCTTCAAAAGCGGATGCGAAGTTCAAGGAAACGATGGAATCATTGAGCCGCGTTAGAAATATCGCCAAAAAGGCTACTAATAATGACGAGGTAAAAGAAGAACTTCTCATCGACGTGGAGGAACAACAACTTTACTCCTTGTTCAAAGAAAAAGAAGCAAAGGTACTTCAGGCTTCAGAATCCCAGGATTATACGGAGGTTTGGAAGGAGCTCGCTACCTTGAAACCGGCGATTGACGCCTTCTTCGACAATATCATGGTAATGACAGACAAGGAAGAAATCCGTAGCAACCGTCTTGCCTTAATGGCAAGTCTGTCTCGATTGATTTCTATTTTTGGAAATATAAACGTCATTATTGTAAAGTAATATCCTGAGACAAACGAAACATCCTGTGATAAAATAAGAAAATTGAAGAAAGAGGCTGACTAATAATAGCAAACATTATTTAGTCAGCCTCTTTCCATTTCTGTCGTATTTCAGTATAATTAGTATATAATATTTACATATAAAGTATGTCACAATTAGAAGCATTTCTAAGATAGGTGGTGAACGACAATAGAACTGAATAAACGGCAAGAACATATTTTACAGATTGTAAAAGACCAAGGACCTATCACCGGAGAAGCTATTGCAGATCAACTTAACCTGACGAGAGCAACACTGCGTCCCGACTTGGCCATTCTGACCATGGCAGGCTATCTGGATGCTAGGCCAAGAGTGGGGTATTTCTATACAGGAAAGACGGGATCCCAACTTCTGTCTGATAAAATCAATAAAATCCAGGTTCATGACCATTCATCGATTCCCGTCGTAGTTCATGAGAGCGTCTCGGTTTATGACGCAATCTGCACGATGTTTTTAGAGGATGTCGGAACACTTTTCGTGGTGGATAAATTTTCTATCATTGTGGGAGTGCTCTCCCGGAAAGACCTGTTGCGTGCAAGCATCGGGAAACAGGAGCTCACCTCCATCCCGGTTAATATCATCATGACAAGAATGCCGAATGTCACCTATTGTTTTAAAGAGGATCTGATTATCGATGTTGCACAGAAATTGATCGAAAAGCAGATTGATGCTCTTCCAGTCGTAAAGCAAACAGACAAAGGCTATGAAGTGGTCGGAAGAATTACGAAAACAAATATTACCAAGGTTCTTGTTGCTCTTGCGCATAACGAAATAATCTAGATTGGAGGAGAATCATGGAAAAGCGAACGGTATACATTCTTTCAGATTCAGTTGGAGAAACAGCAGAACTCGCAGTGAAGGCGGCAATCAGCCAGTTTAATGGAGCGAATTTCCATTTGAAAAGAATACCTTATGTGGAGGATATCGCAACCATCACAGAAGTAATTTCCATAGCAAAAATTAATCACGGACTTATCGCGTTCACCCTTGTTGTCCCTGAAATGAGGAAACACCTGATTTCCCTTGCCCAGAAGGAGGGGGTTCCGGTTTACGATATTATCGGTCCATTGGTCGACTTGATGGAACACGAATATAAAGTGAAGCCAAAGTATCAGCCAGGACTGGTGCGACAGCTGGATGATGATTATTTCAAGAAAATTGAAGCGGTTGAGTTTGCGGTAAAATATGATGACGGCCGTGATCCAAGAGGGATTATCAAAGCTGACATCGTATTGGTTGGAGTTTCCAGAACCTCCAAGACTCCGCTATCCCAATACCTGGCGCATAAACGACTGAAAGTAGCGAATGTGCCCATTGTCCCTGAAGTAGATCCTCCGGAAGAGCTGTACAAGGTTTCTCCTGAAAAGTGCTTCGGCCTGAAAATCAGTCCCGAAAAGCTGAATGACATCCGAAAAGAGCGTCTAAAGGCACTGGGATTGAACGATAAGGCAGCCTATGCCAATATGGAAAGAATTAAAGAAGAGCTTGCATTTTTTGAGACTGTCGTTAATAAAATAGGTTGTGAGGTAATCGACGTCACCAACAAAGCAGTAGAAGAAACAGCCAACCTCATCTCAAACATCTACAACAACCGGTTAAAGTAGATTGCCCTTTTTGGTTTTAATCCCCGTTAGGGCAGATTATTGATCTATACCGTCTGCAGCTGTTGATTGGAGCGCAAGTCGGAGACTCCGCGAGCATTTTCTTCGTGCGATGTATCGCTGCCGAAGCTTTCCTTGTCCTGCGGGAGAAGCGGAGTCGGAGAGACCCCGCAGGCGAAAGCCCGCGTGTCGCTGCTGGCTTGCGCGGAAATCAACAGCGGTGTTCGAGGAGAACAAATCATAATTATAAGAAGGAGCGCTTATACAAAGTGCTCTTTTTCTTCGGGGAAAACATGATTTTTTCGGATGTATTTTAGTGGTCAATTCAAAAGGTTTATATTATAATAAAAAATTGTGATAAAAAAATTCCCGTATAGGGTTTAGAGTTCCAGTTAATCGAATAAACTAAAACTAGCTATAAGTCAATAGCGAGGAGACAGTTTCGTTCGACAACCATAAAAAAACTAGCGAAAAAAGAAGGTTTTTGGGAAGGGATGTAGAAACCATTTAACATGCAAAATAATCGACAACCTATTATTTTGGTCGACGCAGATGCCTGTCCTGTTAAAGAAGAGATCAGTAGTATCGGTCATACATATCAATTGGACGTTTACTTTGTAGCATCCTACTCCCACGTAGTCAAAAACGAAATAAAAGGTACATGGGTATATGTGGATGATGAAAAGGAATCTGCAGATCTTTACATACTCAACCATGCAAGAAAAAATGATGTGGTGGTAACCCAGGATCAAGGGCTGGCCAGTATGTTGGTGTCGCGGAACGTTTATGTTCTATCTCCTCGTGGAAAACAATACGAAGAGAGCGAAATGGACATGATGCTTCACATGAGATTTTTATCGGCAAAAGAACGAAGAAAAGGAAACTATTCAAAAGGGCCTAAAGCGTTTTCTCAGCAGAACCGGGAAAACTTTGTGCATTCATTCAAAAAAACTTTGTCGAATATTGCAGGAATTCGGGAATAGAAAGCGAATAGTTAGTCACGGAGTGTTGTTATGAACTATAGAATTCCTGAACAGACCATTGATCAAATAAGACAATCATCCGACATAGTCGATGTAGTTGGTGAATATGTACAATTAAAGAAACAAGGTCGTAACTATTTTGGACTGTGCCCATTTCATGGCGAAAGCACACCTTCCTTTTCCGTTTCCCCGGATAAACAGATATTTCATTGCTTTGGCTGCGGAGCTGGAGGGAATGCCTTTAACTTTATCATGGATATAGAAGGCGTCAGTTTTGTAGAGGCGGCCCAAAAGCTTGCCAAATCCTCGAATATTGAAATGGAAGTCCCGGAAAATGAACCTTCCGGAAATTCAGGTCAGTCAAAAGAAACAAAATGGATGATGGATGCACATTTGCTCTTACAGAAATTTTACCATCATTTACTTTTAAATACAAAAGAGGGTCAGGAAGCCTACGACTATTTAAGCGGAAGAGAATTTACCGATGAAATGATGAAAAAGTTCGGTATTGGATATGCGCTGAACAGCTGGGATTTTGCCCTTAAGTTTTTGACCAAAAGAGGATACAACCAAAAGCTTCTTGAAAAAGCGGGTCTTCTTATTGAAAAGGAGCACACCGCCGAATATTTTGACCGTTTCCGGGACCGGATCATGTTTCCGATACATGATCATAAAGGAAACGTGATTGCTTTTTCCGGACGTGTGTTGGGAAAAGGGGAGCCAAAATACTTGAACTCTCCTGAAACGGCACTCTTCAATAAAAGCAAAATCCTGTACAACTTCCACCAGGCAAGACCACACATACGCAAACAGGAGCAAGTGATACTCTTTGAGGGGTTTGCAGATGTAATTGCTGCCGATCGTGCAGGATTGCATCATTCCATTGCAACGATGGGGACTTCCCTGACAGAGGATCAGGCAAGGATCATCCGCCGTCATGTAGAAAGTGTCATCATCTGCTATGACGGGGACAATGCAGGGATCGAGGCTGCATATCGTGCGGCTAAGATTCTGATTGAGCAGGGTTGTTATGTGCGAGTCGCCTTGATGCCAGATAAACTAGATCCTGATGACTATATCCGCAAAAAAGGGCCTGAGTCATTCAAGCAGGATGTAATAGGGGCAAGTTTAACGTTTATGGCATTTAAGTTGCAATACCTTCGCCGAGGCAGAAACTTAAAAGACGAAGGAGAAAAGATCAGGTATATAGAAGATGTTCTGAAGGAAATCAGTATGCTTTCAAAAGCGGTGGAGCGGGATCATTATCTACGCCAGCTGGCAGATGAATTTTCCATCTCCCTTGATGCGCTGAAGCAACAGCAGTTTCAAGTGTATAAATCTCTTAACCAAAAAAAGGATTATCGGGAGCAGAATAGAATTAATATATCTAACCAGCCAAAGCTCTTTTCTAAAACGTTAAAACCTGCCTACGAAAACGCAGAACGCTTTCTATTGGCACATATGCTGAAAAATAGAGCGGTCTCCGACAAAGTGCAAGCATCCATCGAAGGAGCTTTCATCATGGAGGAGCATCGGGCTATAGCCGCTTACCTTTATGCCTTTTATGAGGAAGGATATGAACCGAATATTAGCGTATTCATGGAGCGCATCCCTGAGGTGGAGCTGAAGAAAAAAATCTCCGAGCTCGGAATGCTGACACTTGAGGAAGAATTAAGTGAGGCAGTTCTGCGGGATTACATGAAACAGGTGTTTAATTATCCAAAGTTGTTAACAATAAAGGAAAAAGAACAAGAAAAGAAACAGGCAGAAGTTCAAAACGACTTTTTGCGTGCTGCACAAATCGCGATGGAAATTATCCAATTGAAAAAAGAGTTAAAACAATAAATATGCCTCTTTATCGCGTTCAATGTTGGAAGGAGGGGACTGTTGATGGCTGAAAAATCAGCGCAATCAAAAGAGATGGAAACAGAATTGACCATCGATCAAGTAAAAGAGCAACTAACAGAAGTTGGGAAGAAACGTGGAGTCCTGACGTATGAAGAGATAGCAGAAAAAATGTCCGGCTTCGAGATGGAGTCCGACCAGATGGATGAGTACTATGAGTTCCTTGGGGAGCAGGGTGTCGAAATAATCGGGGAAGCTGAATCAGATGATGACCCAAACACTCAACAGCTTGCAAAGGAAGAGGAATTCGACCTTAATGACCTGACGGTACCACCCGGTGTGAAAATCAATGATCCTGTCCGTATGTACTTAAAAGAAATCGGACGTGTGGACCTGTTGTCTGCTGAAGAAGAAATCAGCTTGGCAAACCGCATCGAAGAAGGAGACGAAGAGGCAAAACGTCGTCTGGCTGAAGCGAACCTGCGTCTTGTTGTAAGTATTGCAAAGCGTTATGTAGGACGCGGAATGCTGTTCCTTGATTTGATTCAGGAAGGTAACATGGGTCTGATTAAAGCGGTAGAAAAATTTGATTACAGAAAAGGGTTCAAGTTTTCTACATATGCCACATGGTGGATTCGTCAAGCAATCACCCGTGCCATTGCAGACCAGGCGAGAACCATCCGTATCCCGGTACACATGGTGGAAACGATCAATAAGTTGATTCGTGTTCAAAGACAGCTTCTTCAGGACCTTGGACGTGAACCAAGTCCGGAAGAAATTGCAGAAGATATGGACCTTACACCGGATAAAGTACGTGAAATCCTGAAAATTGCACAAGAGCCAGTTTCCTTGGAAACGCCAATTGGTGAAGAGGATGACTCACATCTTGGTGATTTCATCGAAGACCAGGATGCTACATCCCCATCTGATCATGCTGCCTATGAGTTGCTGAAAGAACAGCTGGAGGATGTACTGGATACATTGACAGACCGTGAAGAGAATGTGCTAAGACTCCGCTTTGGCCTTGATGACGGACGTACACGTACACTCGAAGAAGTTGGTAAAGTATTCGGTGTGACTAGAGAGCGTATCCGACAAATTGAAGCGAAAGCACTTCGAAAACTGAGACACCCAAGCCGCAGCAAACGCTTAAAGGATTTCCTCGAATAGAATCTAAACTCCGAAATAGTTCGCTTTTATTTATAAGGTGAACTATTTCTTTTTTTCATTATATTTATTTTTAATTTTCAGTTATCTGCACCTGCAAGAGGAGTGTTATTTACTTTGAATAGACAAAGAAAAGATACTATCATTCAAGAGATACATTATTGGAAGGAAAGCCGCTTGCTTCCGGAACACTATTGTGACTATCTGCTAGCGCTATATACCGAGGGGGAGGGGAGCAATAAACAAGCAAAAGTTCAAAAAAAGAATCTCTTTCATATATTTTTTGCATTCCTTATTCCATTGTTCGTTCCAATAACATTTCTTGTCATTTATTTTACTGAATTGTCAATTGATTTGCAAATGCTCCCGATAATATTTTTTATTCTGCTGTCGTTATTGGGCTATTTTGTTTTTCGGAAAGAACATTTCTTTATACATATACCAATAGTTACAACCGCTCTGCTTGTGCTTCTCCTATCCTTGAAATTGGTGGAAGCGACCGGCTACCATTCCACAAAGATGCTAGTTACAGTAGGTGCTCAGGCTATTGGGTGGTTTGTAGTCGGATTTCTCAAGAAATGGTACTACCTGAATGTGGCTGCCATTATCACTGGTCTTTTAATCTTAGGAGTTATTATATTAAAGTAATTTACATATAATTTTGTTATTTTTAAAAGTTGAGAATATTCCCTCCTTTCTATTATAATACATTTGAAAGCGTATTCAATATGTAAGTGTAGATGGAAATTACTTTTCCTTTTGATACACAGTTTTACACGGGAAAAGGTTTTTTTGCTAAACATCAAGGGGGGAAAATGATGAATTTCGATTTAACATCTGAACAAACAATGATAAGAAAAACGATTAGAGAGTTTTCTGATGAAGTGGTAGCACCTGGAGCCCTTCAAAGGGATCGTGACAAAAAATTTCCGGTTGAAGTTTTTCGCCAACTGTCTGATCTGGGAATGATGGGTCTGCCGTTTCCGGAAGAATACGAAGGAGCTGGGGCTGATACAGTAAGTTTTGCCATTGTGGTAGAGGAACTCAGTCGTGCATGCGGCTCCACTGGGATTACCTATTCCGCCCACGTTTCATTAGGGGGGGCACCAATCAACCTTTTTGGGACGGAAGAACAGAAACGCCAATACCTTGTTCCTATCTGTACAGGTGAGTCCTTGGGAGCATTCGGATTGACAGAACCGAACGCAGGCTCTGATGCCGGGGGAACCCAGACGACAGCAGTGGAAGATGGAAATGACTATATCATCAATGGAAATAAATGCTTCATTACCAATGCATCCTATGCAAAGCATTTGGCGCTTACTGCCATTACAGGCAGAAATGGTAATGAAAAAGAAATATCTGCTGTGATTGTCCCAACGGATGCACAAGGCTTCCAGGTAATTGATAACTATGAAAAAATGGGGCTGAACGCTTCCAATACGACTGAATTGGTACTTGAAGATGTCCGGGTACCGCAAGAGAACCTTCTTGGAAAGCGTGGAGAGGGCTTCAGACAGTTCCTGATCACGCTGGATGGTGGACGCATCGGAATTGGTGCAATGGCTTTAGGGATAGCTCAGGCGGCCTTTGAGCGAGCGCTCGCTTATTCAAAAGAACGGAAACAGTTCGGCAGATCCTTATCAAGCTTCCAGGTGAACCAATTCAAGCTTGCCGACATGGCAATGAAGCTTGAGCTTGCAAGAACGATGGTGTATAAAGCGGCATGGCTGAAAGATCAGGGAAGACCTTTTTCCAAAGAAGCTTCGATGTGTAAGCTCTACGCGTCCGAGGTCTGTATGGAAATTGCAGACCAGGCTGTCCAACTGCACGGCGGATATGGCTATATGAAGGAATATCATGTAGAGAGGTTCATGAGGGACGGCAAGCTCCTGGAAATTGGAGAAGGAACCTCGGAAGTTCAAAGAATGGTGATTGCTAGACATTTAGGCTGCTAAATATTTTTGTGAAAAACTTTTTAAAAGGTAGAATATAGAATGGGCATTAGAGAAAACTAAATATGTTGCCAACAGTCTGAAACCTTCATCCAGGATGAAGGTTTTTGTCTAAACTGTGAATTTAAAACAGAAGTTGGCATTTTGGTCTTTTCCTATAGTAAAATATAAAGTAAAATAGATAGTGCTTGTATAAGTTTCGACATTCGTACATGTACATAAGGAGGTTTGAAAATTATGAATCGTAATCCACTTATTCCTTTTGCATTTATTGCAGTTTTAGGACTGGGATTAATGTTCTTATTCTCTTTTATTGGTTTAGATCAAGCCGAGAAAATTGCTAACGGTGAAGATGGTGCGACAGCGGATATGTCTGCTGAGGAGATCTATGCATCAAAATCTTGTATTGGCTGTCATGGTAATGACCTTGCAGGGGGAGCGGGAGCACCAGCTCTTGTTGATGTAGGCGAAAGATTAGATCAAGAAGAAATCAAGGATATTATCATTAATGGTCAAGGCGCGATGCCAGCTGGCCAAGCTAATGCGCAGGAAGCTGAAGTCTTAGCCGAATGGTTGGCAAACTACGGTAAAGAAGGCGCTGAAGGCGAAGCGAAAGAAGACGGCGGAGGCCATTAATCCCTCAATCTTTACAACCATGTTTTCATATAAAAGGTCCTTTGCATTTGTGAAGGATTTTTTTTTATACTTATCGTATCTGTAACAAAATACATAATAATTGTGGTGATCTTTGATGAATGAATTAAAATTATCGAAGCGGCTGGAGGCGGTCGCTTCCTATATTCCTAAAAACAGCATATTGGCAGATATCGGATCTGACCATGCCTACCTCCCGTGCTATGTCTATCTGCAAGGTATGATTGAACGGGCGGTTGCTGGGGAAGTGGTGGAAGGACCCTTTCAATCTGCATTGGATCAGGTAAGAAGAACGGACCTTTCCCATGTAATTGATGTGCGAAAAGGGGATGGACTTGAGGTCATCTCACCGAATGAAGTGACCTGCATTACAATTGCAGGAATGGGAGGTACGCTTATCCAGACCATTCTCGAGAAGGGGAAGGACAAGCTTGCAGGTGTTCAAAGATTGATCCTTCAACCGAATATCGGTGCAAAGAAGGTAAGAGAATGGCTGTTGTCCAATGGCTGGGAGCTTACTGCGGAGAAGATCCTGGATGATGAAGGACGTATCTATGAAATCCTTGTTGCAGACCGTGGCGATAGCAGGAAGCCATATTTGAATAATAAAGAAGCAGGACTGTTGATGGGACCATTTCTAAGCAATGAGAAGAATGACATTTTCGTACAAAAATGGACAAATGAAAGAGAGCACTGGAAGAAAATTGTCAGTCAGCTTGATGATGCTCCTGTTACAGATGCGAACGAAAAGAAGAAAGCGGAATTGAAAGCGAAAATCAAGCTGGTAGAGGAGGAACTTGGAATTGAAAACAGCTAACGGCCATGAAATCATACAATGGTTTGAGCAATTTTCACCAAAGCGCTATGCGATGGAAGGCGATAAGATCGGCTTGCAGATCGGAACATTGAATAAGCCTGTGAAAAAAGTGATGATCACCTTAGATGTTTTGGACAACGTAGTCGATGAAGCGATTGCGAAAGAAATAGATTTAATAATCGCGCATCATCCACCAATTTTCCGTGCGTTGCCTCATGTGACGGACGGCAATGCAGCAGGACGGATAGTGACGAAATGTATCAAGCATGATATTAGTGTATACGTGGCCCATACGAATCTGGATATTGCAGTTGGTGGGGTGAATGATATGCTCGCTGAAGCGCTTGGCTTGGTCGATACAAAGATACTTGTACCAACCATGACCGAGGAGCTGCGTAAGCTGAGTGTTTTTGTTCCTGATTCTCACGCGGAAGATTTGCGTTCAGCATTGGGGGAAGCCGGAGCTGGTCATATTGGCAATTACAGCCACTGCTCTTTCAGTTCGGTAGGGGAAGGTTGTTTCCTCCCGATGGAAGGAACAGATCCTTTTATCGGTAAGCAGGGAGCGCTTGAAAAGGTCGAGGAAGTGAAGGTGGAAACCATCTATCCTGTATCACTCGAGAGAAAAGTGTTGAATGCGATGATAAAGGCGCATCCATATGAAGAGGTCGCCTATGATATTTTTGCTTTGAAAAACGAAGGGGAAACGCTCGGGTTAGGAAGAGTAGGAAAGCTTGCTGAGCCGATGACTCTGGATAGATTTGCCGAGCTTGTGAAGCGGACGCTTGATGTGAAGAATGTCCGTGTTGTAGGCGGTTTGGACGATATGGTAAAGAAAGTCGCTGTGGTGGGTGGAGATGGGAACAAGTACATCAACCATGCCAAGTTTGCAGGAGCTGATGTATATGTAACGGGAGATCTTTATTTCCACACTGCGCATGATGCGATGGCAATCGGGTTGAATGTAGTAGATCCCGGTCACTATGCAGAAAAGATTATGAAAAAAGGAATAGCTGATAAGCTTGATGCTGCCGCTGCTGATAGTAAATGGGAGCTGGAAGTGGTGGTCTCGGAATCAAATACAGACCCTTTTACGTTTTTGTGATTGGTATTTATGGGGCAGTCTGGCACATGTGGTGTCGGGCTGCTTTTTTGTTATTTGGGAACGCAGGAATGATATCGTCACCTGGTCGGAACAGAAGGAGTGAGGGAATCAAAAGGGAGGAATGGTACCTTCACCCGCTTGGAACAGAAGGAGTGAGGGAATCAAAAGGGTGGAATGATACCTTCACCCGATCGGAACAGAAGGAGTGAGGGAATCAAAAGGGAGGAATGATGCCTTCACCTGGTCGGAACAGAAGGAGTGAGGGAATCAAAAGGGAGGAATGATACCTTCACCCGCTTGGAACAGAAGGAGTGAAGGAATCAAAAGGGTGGAATGATACCTTCACCCAATCGGAAAAGAAGGAGTGAGGGAATCAAAAGGGAGGAATGATACCTTCACCTGGTCGGAACAGAAGGAGTGAAGGAATCAAAAGACAGGAATGATATCATCACCCGATCGGTCACTTTCTAACAGAAAGTACTTCTGCACTAGATTAACATCAACCAAAAAAAGCTACCGGCAGCAATCCCGGCAGCAATCCTTTTTAAACTGTCTTCTTCTTCACCTTTGGCAATATCTTCTGCAAAGGAACATTTTTCGTCGTATTCCATGTTGCTTCGTTCGTTGGATCGAAGTTTTCGATGAACGTGATGACTTCCTTCGTGATAGGCGTTGGAGTGGATGCTCCAGCAGTCACAGCAACTTTTTTTGCACCCATCAGCCACTTTACCTGCAATTCGCTGATGTCTGAAATACGGTATGCAGGAGTGCCGGCAATCTCAAGGGAAACCTGCGCAAGGCGATTAGAGTTGTTGCTTTTTGGATCACCGACAACAATCGTGACGTCCGCTTCTCCAGCCTGCTCGGCAACAGCCTCTTGTCTGACCTGGGTAGCCAGGCAGATTTCTTTGTGCTGCTCCACGTGCGGATATTTTTCCTGCACCTTTACCATGATGTCAGCAACGTCCCATTGACTCATTGTCGTTTGGTTCGTTACGATAATCTTTTCATTATTAATGTCAAGTCCTGCCACGTCAGCCTCGTTTTCTACAAGGTGGACGATGCCCGGTGCGACACCAACGGCTCCCTCCGGCTCTGGATGGCCTTTTTTGCCGATGTAGATGACATCATAGCCTTCTGCTTCCTTTGCACGAATCAGGTCATGTGTACGGGTAACATCCGGACATGTAGCATCAATGGTGTTCAGACCTTTTTCACTGGCAAGCTTTTTCACTTCCGGGGACACACCGTGAGCTGTGAATATGACGGTTCCGTGATCAATCTTGTCCAGAATCTCTTTTCTGTTCGCACCGTCGAGCGTTATGATTCCTTCTTCTTCAAATGCATCTGTAACATGTTTATTATGAACAATCATACCAAGAATGTAGATTGGGCGTGGTAACGTTTTGTCTAAAGCTGCATTTCTTGCAATAACCATAGCATCCACTACGCCGTAGCAATAGCCACGTGGGGCAATCTTAATAATCTCCATACTATGTTACCCTCCTTATTAATAAATAAAGAGAGTGATATACGATACACACTCTCTCGCTACTATTCTCTTATTATAATATAAATGGGACGGATAGTACAAAAGGAAGATAAGGGCAGTTCTAAACATAAAGCTTTGGTCCGGGTGCCCCTTTTGATTTTGCATTTTTTACTTCTTTCGTATCTGTTTCTGTTTTTTTCTTTCGACGCGGTTTAGACGAGGCAGCCGTATCCTTTTTGCTGTCAGAATCCGCGTTTTCATCAGTTGTCTCCGCGGCAGCAGTTTCTTCCTCATCATCCACATCGACATTTTTCAATTCGCTATATAATTTGATCATGGCAGGCACGTTTCGAACGAGAGGCCCATATTGCTGAACCATTGGCATGACGGATTCCGCCATCTTAAGCGCCTTTTGAACATTCGTTAACATCCCGGTAAGATTCCCTGGATTTGCAAGTTGCTGAAGGACGCCGCCACTGTTTGCCAACTGACCTAAGCCTCCGCCGGTGTTAGCCAGTTGCCCCAGTCCGCCCATACCGCCAATGCTCCTTGCTCCTCCTCGGCCAAAAAGCTTGGCAAGCAAGCCCCCTCCGCCACCGGAACCGCCAACGTTCGCGCCTCCAAATCCAGGTCCGCCAAATCCGGAACCACCAAAACCAGATCCTCCGAAATTACCACCAAATAATGGTCCCCTGGAACCTCCTCCCATTCCCCCCATAAAAGGAGATGGGTTTCTCATCATCATTGGATTAGGCATATTTGACATATTTGGTGGCTGCATCTGCCCAAATGGTTGCATGCCGCCTCCGAACTGAAAAGGTGAAGCATTATTTGTTGGCATCGGTCGGTTTGGTCCAAAAAACATGGTAATCCTCCTTTCTTTCTTAAAAATTCTTGTGTGTTTGTTACATCAGCGTGATTAATGGGGAAAATAGAAAGACATTAACATTTTACATGAGACAATTGCTTATTCTTTTATAATTTATGCCGTTAGTACTTGAAATGTTTATCGTCCCATAAGAATGGGCACAACCGTAATGTAGCCAAAACGGAGAAAGTCATTTATAATAGTAGTTTGGGTAAAAAATGAGACAAACTAAAAAAATGATCTCTTTGAAAATTATGGAACATTAACATAGATAATCATGATTTTAAATTAGAAATGCTGGAGGAAGATAAATGAATACACAATTTGAGAAATTCAAAGTGAAACCGTTTATATTGGAAGCGGTGAAAGAACTTCGTTTTCAAAAACCGACTGAGGTTCAAGAAAGAATGATTCCCTCATTATTGAATGGAGAAAGCGCAATAGGCCAATCGCAAACAGGTACCGGTAAAACTCATGCATATTTGATTCCCATCTTAAGCAAAATTGATCCATCTGTACAAGAGGTGCAAGCTGTCATCACCGCACCTACAAGAGAATTAGCCAACCAGATCTATCAGGAAGTTTTAAAAATGACAAAGTTTTGTGCACCTGACGAAGAAATTACCGCTCGATGCTATATTGGCGGAACAGACAAACAACGTACGATAGATCGTTTGAAGCAGCAGCCTCAAATTGTCGTGGGAACTCCAGGTCGTATCAAGGACCTGATGAGTGAAAAAGCACTACAGGTTTATACAGCTAAAACAATCGTAGTCGATGAAGCGGATTTGATGCTCGAAATGGGCTTTATTGAAGATATAGATAAAATCGCTTCTGCCATGCCAAAAGACCTTCAGATACTTGTATTTTCCGCAACGATTCCTGAAAAGTTAAAGCCATTCCTGCGCAAATATATGGAAAATCCAAAATATACACATGTAGCACCGAAGCAAGTTACTGCAACGAAAATCAATCACTTGCTCATCCCGGTTAAATCAAAAAATAAAATGACTCTTTTGCATGATGTCCTTGTGCGATTGAATCCCTTCCTTGCAATTGTGTTTACGAATACAAAGAAGAAAGCCGATGAAGTGGCGGATGCTCTCCTTGAGCAAGGGTTGAAGGTAGGAAGAATCCATGGGGATTTGAATCCACGTGAACGCAAGAAAATGATGAAGCAAATCAATGAACTGGACTACCAATATGTGGTTGCAACAGATCTGGCTGCCAGAGGTATCGATATTGATGGTGTCAGTCATGTCATTAATTTTGAAATTCCAACAGATTTGGATTTCTATGTACACCGTGTTGGCCGTACTGGCCGTGCAGAATATTCCGGAAAAGCAATTACATTTTATGAACCCACGGATGAAAATGCATTGTCTCAAATCGAAAAGCTTGGAATTACCTTTACTCAGATGGACCTTAAAGGCGGCGAGCTTGTAGAGATCGGTGCTCGTAATAAGCGTCAGAACCGTCAAAAGAAAATCAATGAGATAGATGTGGCTGCGAAAACAGCAGTTAAAAAGTCCGAAAAGGTAAAACCGGGTTACAAAAAGAAACATAAGTACGAAGTGGAGCAATTCAAGAAAAGACAACGTCGTTTAAAGAAAAGATAAGCCGAGCTCTAATCTGACCTTTCCCGACAACATTATGGTAAAATAAAGATGGATTTTTTAATGAGGTGATGTTGTAGTGGAAAATAAACTTTTAATCGGTTCTCATGTATCGATGAGCGGAAAGAAAATGCTTCTGGCTGCAAGTGAAGAGGCTGCTTCTTATGGGGCGAATGTATTTATGGTCTATACAGGTGCTCCCCAGAATACAAGAAGAAAGAAAATAGAAGATCTTAATATTGAAGCGGGTCTTCAGCATATGAAGGACCATGGGATCAAGGATATAATTGTTCATGCCCCGTATATCATCAATATTGGAAACTCCGAAAAGCCGGAAACTTTCGAGCTCGGAGTGAACTTCCTAGCGGAAGAGATCAGAAGAACAGAAGCAATCGGAGCAAAGCAGATTGTGCTTCATCCAGGCGCACATGTGGGAGCGGGAGCGGAAATTGGTATTTCCCAGATAATAAGGGGACTCAATGAAGCTCTTACAAAAGAACAAAATGTGCAAATAGCACTGGAAACGATGGCAGGAAAAGGTTCGGAGTGCGGAAGAACCTTTGAAGAAATTGCAGCTATCATCGATGGTGTTCATCTCAACGAAAAGCTTTCCGTCTGCTTTGATACATGCCATGTTCATGATGCAGGCTACGATATTGTCAATGACTTTGATGGCGTATTAAAACAATTTGATGACATTGTAGGGCTGGATAGAATCAAGGTACTTCATATCAACGACAGTAAAAATGTACGTGGGGCAGCGAAGGACCGTCATGAGAATATTGGATTTGGAAACATCGGGTTTGATGCATTGAATTATATTGTGCATCACGACCAGCTGTCCTCCATCCCGAAAATACTGGAGACGCCTTATGTCGGAGAAGATAAAAAAGACAGAAAGCCGCCTTACAAACACGAGATTGCAATGCTGAGAAACAAAGTGTTCGAGGAAGATATATTGACGAAAATAATAAATGACTAAAGTAGAAAGGAGCAGGGGATTCACACCCTTGCTCCTTTTTGTCATTTTGTAAACTCCATAAACAATTGATTCACTTTTTTTGCCGTCTCATGGCCGGTGATTTTTGCAACTTCCTTCATCAGCTGGATTCGTTCCGATGTGTTAAAGACATTCACTTTTTTTGATTGTAATAGAGCCGAAACCTTCTTTGCCTGATCTGAAGTCAATGAAATATTGTACTGAGCGCTGTAGTTCATCAGTTCTTCGGGTGAAATGTTGTGAAGCTTCTTGTTTACAATCTGCTGGTAAATATTCATAGAATCCCTCCCATGATAGCCTATGGAAAATAAACAAAAGTGCTACCTTTACGAAATAATATGACAATAGTTAGGAAATTATTGTATAATTAAAAAAAGATAAACAATAATTCATTTTTAACGATATTTAAAGGTAACAAGGGGGAGTCGCCTTGTCTTTTATCATAGATCAGAAGGAACAAGATATTTTTCGTACATTGAGCTCTGATTTGCGTTTGATATTGAATGTAAACGGTTCAATTGAGGAGTGGAATGAGCATGCTGCCTCTTTTTTCTCGTTGATGGATGGGGATAGATCATTTTTCTTGACTTTTCCGACCAGCTACAGGGAAAAAGTCTTTACATACATTCAAGAACTAGTCATGGCTAATGGGGAAATGCGAAAAAAGATTCTTTTTCACCGAATAGATGGGAAATACATAGAAGTGGTGTACAATGGAAAGTTTGCGGAGAACCGCATTTATTTGTCAGGGAATGTCATTGAAACCAATGATGTGATGAGTATCCTCCCATTGCATTATGGGACCATCGAGCAATCACTTAAATTGAATGAATTCACTACAAACGCACTGGATGTAGCCATATTGGTTCTTACTAAACAGGCTACCATTGAATATATCAACAAGCGCTGCTTGACCGTTCTGGAGCTTGATGTGGAAGAAGATACATACCGCAATGCCGATTTCTCAAGCATTCATACTCCAAGCTTTTTGAAGCAGAAACTAATGGAAATCCACGAAGAGGTCTATTTTAATAAAAACTTCAAAGAACGTATCTGTTATGATGATGAAATGCTTTTTCAGATACAAGGCCTTTACTTTGAACAGACGGAGAAAGTGATTTTTATTATCCATGACCGCTCATACCAGCAAAAATTTGAAAATCTACTCATTTATAAGCAGCAGATGGAGTCTGTTTCGCAGATTTCCGCTGGGATGGCCCATGAATTGAGAAACCCGCTCTCCGTGATAAAAGGGTTTATTCAGTTATCACAGATTACGAACAATTGGAGCAAATACTATGATACCATCATGGCCGAGATCAATCGGATGAACTCCATTATTGAGGATTTCCTGTCGGTTTCCCGTAAAAAAGTGAAAAAGCAGCCGATTCAGCCTCAACAGATTTTTCGTTCACTTGTTTACATTTTCCAATCAGAATGTTTGTTGCATAACATCGATTTTGATTTTGAAATTGACGAAGTGGAAGACCAGGTAGTGGTGAATGAAGCAATGATCAAGCAGGTTATGCTCAACTTTCTTAGAAATGCAATTGAAGCGTATCCGGAGAACCAGAAGAGCAAGTTCTTCCTATTGCGAGCAAAAAAATCGGATATGTTTTATGAAATAACTGTCATGGATAACGGGAAAGGCATGGCTGAGGATGTGCTTGACCGTATTGGAAAGCCATTCTTTACAACCAAGGAAAAAGGGAACGGGCTTGGAATTCCGCTATGCAAAAAAATAATTGAAGATCACGATGGGGAGCTTTTTATCGATAGTAAGCTTGGAGAAGGGTCCACTTTTTGCTATCGTCTGCCTCTGCATAAAAGAGCCTGATTTCCAGGCTTTTTTGTTTAGCTTTGAAGAGGGTGGAGGATAATAAAAACAGCAGGTTCAAAAGATTTACTTTTCTACTTGTCTCCTGTATACTAATCTATTGTTGAAAAATCGTAATGATTCTTATCTTATAAGGTGTGAAATAGATGAAACCTATCGAAAATGTGTTAGAAATAAAAGGACTTTCCTTTAAATATGAACAGCAGAATGTATTGGAGGATATCCACCTTACGATACCTGAAGGAGCATTCCTTGGATTGGTGGGTCCTAATGGTTCCGGAAAATCCACGCTGCTTAAATGTATCCTTGGCTTATTGAAACCTCAGCAAGGATCCATTCAGCTTTTTGGCAAGGACATCCGGAAATTTAGAGAGTGGAACAAAATAGGTTTTGTTTCACAAAAGGCCAATAGCTTTAATTCAGGTTTTCCTGCGACCGTTTTTGAAGTGGTATCTACAGGTCTTGTTTCAAAAGTCGGTTTGCTTCGTTTCTTCAATAAGGAGCACAGACGGAAAGTGTTGGATGCGATCAAAGCCGTTGGGATGGAGGAGTTTGCCCATAGGAATATCGGCGATCTTTCTGGTGGTCAGCAGCAGCGCATCTTTATCGCAAGAGCCTTGGTAAGTGACCCGGAGCTGCTTATATTGGATGAGCCGACTGTAGGCGTGGATGCAAAGAATGTCCATAATTTCTATCAGATGCTTGAAAAGCTTAACAAAGATCTGGGAATCACCTTGGTGATGGTGACGCATGATATCGGGACAATAACAGAAAAAGTGACACATGTGGCATGTCTGAACAAAACACTGCACTTCCATGGTTTAACGGATGAATTTGAAAAGTTATGTTCCCATGACTTATCTCAGTTCTATGGTCATGACGTCCATGTTCTTAGTCATCACCACCATGATGGAGGGCATATGTAATGATTTCAGCACTCATGCAATTCGAATTTTTAAGAAATGCGGTTTATACAGGTTTATTGATTGGATTTTTAGCGCCGTTATTGGGTGTCTTTGTTGTCGTCCGGAGATTGTCCTTGATTGCGGATGCCCTTAGCCATGTGACGCTTGCGGGTATAGCAGCGAGCCTGCTTTTGGAAAAGAGGTTCGGTCTTTTCACCGGGTTAAGCCCGATATATTTTGGGATGGCGTTTTCCGTCACTGGTGCCCTCTTTATTGAGAAATTGAGAGGTGTGTATAAGCATTATCAGGAGCTTGCCATACCTATCATTCTTTCGTCAGGGATCGGACTAGGAGTCATTTTCATCTCACTTGCGGATGGATTTAACACCGACTTGTTCAATTTTCTGTTCGGTAGTGTCAGTGCGGTAACAAGTGTCGACTTTTGGACCATTTTTGTTATCGCGATTGCGGTTGTTGCAACCATCGTCCTTTTCTATAAAGAATTTTTCGTCCTATCCTTCGATGAGGAGCATGCGAAGGTGTCAGGTGTGAATGCAAGAATGTTTCATTTGATTTTTATCATCATGGTAGCACTTGTTATTGCCGCAAGTATGCGCATTGTAGGGATACTGCTTGTTTCTTCTCTTATGACATTGCCTGTTGCTGCAAGCATGCGTCTGAGCCGCGGTTTTAAGCAGACCATTTTTTTGTCGGTGCTGTTTGGGGAAATTGCGGTGATAGGTGGACTTGCCACTTCTTTTTACCTGGACCTTGCTCCTGGTGGAACGATCGTCATTATTTCTGTCTTGATTCTCATTATTACAATTCTTTGGAATAAAGTAAGGAGAGGAAAGTAAATGAATGTCTCACAAGCCTTGCTCTTAATGAAAAACAAAGGGTACAAATATACAGGTAAAAGGCAGGAAATGCTGGAGTTGTTTGCAGCAGAGGATAAGTATTTGACTGCTAAGGACGTATTGGATGTTATGAAGGAAAACTATCCTGGCCTTAGCTTTGATACAATCTACCGTAATCTTGCACTCTTTGTGGAGCTTGATATTTTGGAAAGTACGGAACTGTCCGGTGAAAAGCATTTCCGCTTTACCTGTTCAACAAACCACCATCACCATCATTTTATTTGCCTGGACTGTGGAAAAACGAAAGAAATCGAAACCTGTCCGATGAGAAATCTTGGAGAAGATCTAATCGGCTACGATGTAACAGGGCATAAGTTTGAGATCTATGGGAAATGTCCTGAATGTGTTTAGAAACTATAGAAGATGAAATAAAAACGGCTGCGTACCTGCAGTCGTTTTTTTACTTCACCTTTTCTCCAACACCAACATATAAAGGTACTATAGTCTTATATGTAATACTAGCCCTCGAAAAAAAGGGAAAGCAGTCGAACTTTTTGGTATATGAAAAAATAAGGGTGTATGCAATGTCCAGGGAGAAGGTAGAGCAGTCCTCTTTAAATAAGGAGGACCTGGTTGTCATTTTGGAAACAGCAAAGGAAATGGGCACGAAAAATCAGGAAATCAATACGATTGATTTTGTTGACAGCATAAAAAATCAGTTAATCAAAGCCATGAGAAAACATGGTTGATTGGAATTGAAAAAAGCTGACTCATCAGACGCACTTTTGCGTAGATAAGTCAGCTTTTTTGGATTATTAAATGGCAGTGTTGACTAGAACTGTAATTCCAGCACCAACAAATACAGAAAAAGCAATAAGGGAAGCATATAATACCTTTTCTTTTCTTTCAGGTGTGAACCATGTTTCTTCATTATGCATGATTATTTTCCTCCTTTAACGTTTAAGCCCGTACGGAGGTTGTTTCGTGTGCGTGTTCGGTAGCTGGCTAGCATGGCTCTCTTCATGAAAGAACTTTAGCTCCATAGCTTTGCGTCATCACTTTTCAATGATTTTGCCTTTTCGTACGGCTTTTTCATCATAATTATCGACAATGTTATCCAATTTGTAAAGAAAATTGTCGAAAGATAGGTATAAAGTCTTATTTTAGGGAAACGGTAGTTTGAAGGAGATTTTGTACTATTTTCTCTGCTTCAAACCAGTTGCTCACTCTATGTACATTATCCGGGATTGGATTTCTGTTATAGGGTGTGTCAAAGAGAATGACAGGGATTTGGCATTGTTCGCTGATATCCACTGCGTTATCGTGTTTATCTTCAAAAAAGAGGTCGATATGATGCTTCTTTACCGCGCTAATCTTATTATGGGTGCCCAAAAGCTCCAAATGATCGTAATCAATCTCTTGCTTGGCGAACCAATTATTCGTGATCTCGAATAGATGGCTTCTTCGTGCACTTATAAAAAATAAATCCAATTCCCCCTGCCATTTCTGAACAATCTCCTTGGCGCCTATTGCCAATGGGGCATCTTGATAGATGACAGGCTCCATTTCGTCCATCCAGTTCCAGAATCCTTCTTCCGTTAATCCCATAAGAGGTGTCAAGTCGTATTGTGTCATATCTTCGAGGGTAATGTTTTTATTTAAGGTTTTATTGATAAAAGGAACAAAGGTGGTAGGGCAGGTCAATGTTCCGTCGATATCGATGCCAAGTCTTTTTCTCATGTAGTACCTCCCGCTTTTCTTCATAAGGACATCTTATCATATTTTGTCCAAAAAACAGTTAATAAGAACTAAGTTTCAACTTATAAAGTAGAGATTTGTGAAACACCGCTGTTGATTTCCGCACTAGGCGCAGCGACCCAAGGGGCGTTTTGTGGAGCCTCCTCGGCTTCGCCTGTGGGGTCTCCCCTAAACGCTTCCTCCCGCAGGAGTCTTCGCCTATTGCTCCAATCAACAGCTATTATACACAATAAACATCAACTCTTTTAAGAGCCTCTTATGTAAAAAAATTACACCAGGAAATGAAATAAAGTGGGGCCATTATGCATCACTTGCCGCCCCTGTTGGTTGTAGTGCAAGGTGTGAGACAGCGGTAGACTTGAGACCCCGCAGGCAAAGCCGAGGCTCAAGCACTGCCCCGCGGAAAGCGAACACTTGTAACGGAAATCAACAGGGAGTTAAACGGGACACACTTATTTAAGGGAAGCCTAAAATAATGAAAAATGCATTTCGCTTCGGAAAAAGTTAACATCTATTCTTTCGATGGCGGAGGTCATAATAAGTAATGCTCCTAACTTCTTATGAAAGCGAGGGATACGAATGGCAAATGAAATGGAGAAAAACGAAGAAGCACGAGAACGTTTTGATTCAGAATTGGCTTATCAAGATCCTCACGTAGCCGCAGGAAAATCGCAACAGCTGTATTTGGAAGAAAATGCGGCAGAGGTTGCGGTTGCTCCTCCTGTACTACGCTCAGATAGAAGCAGGGAAAAAGAAGAGATCTTTGAGGAGGAACGAAGCGATGTAATGGGAATGAGCGGCAGAGGCCTTGGGTTTCTAGGGCTTGCTCTTTCTATACTATCTTTATTCTTCCTACCGATCATCATGGGTGCTGCTGGTATCATTGTGGGCTTCATTGCCCGCAAACGAGGTGCTGCAGGGTTAGGAGCATGGGCGATTGGTATCGGTATAGTATCAATCGTCGTTGGTTTGTTTGTACTTCCACTTTTTTAGAAGAAGCAAAGAAAAAAGCTTGGCACTTTTCAGTGTCAAGCTTTTGCTTTTTCGGCTTCCTGTTTTGCAAAGTATTCTTCTGCAATTTTATCGATTTCTTTCTTTAATTCGTCGACCATGACTGCCTCGGGAACTTTGCGGACGATTTCACCTTTACGGAAAAGAAGTCCTTCGCCGCGTGCCCCTGCAATTCCGATATCCGCTTCGCGTGCTTCTCCTGGACCATTTACCGCACATCCAAGAACCGCGACCTTGATTGGTGCTTTGATTGTGGAAATGTATTCTTCCACTTCATTTGCGATGCTGATCAGGTCGATTTCAATTCGTCCGCAAGTAGGACAGGAAATCAATGTAGCGGCGTTGGAAGAAAGTCCGAATGATTTCAGCAATTCACGGGCAACCTTTACTTCTTCAACAGGATCGGCACTGAGGGAGATGCGTAGAGTGTTCCCGATTCCTTTGCTAAGGATCGCTCCTAGTCCTGCTGCACTTTTCACCGTACCTGCAAACAATGTTCCGGATTCAGTGATACCTAGGTGAAGAGGGTAGTCAAATGCTTTAGCGGCTTTTTCATAAGCTTCAATCGCAAGATTCACATCTGATGCTTTCATGGATACGATGATGTCGTGGAAATCCAGGTCTTCGAGAATCCTGATGTGGTGAAGCGCGCTTTCCACCATGCCGTCAGCAGTAGGGTAGCCGTATTTTTCAATGATACGCTTCTCGAGGGAACCTGCATTTACTCCGATACGGATCGGAATGCCCTTGGCTTTGGCTGCATTTACTACAGCTTCCACTTTTTCACGGCGTCCAATATTCCCCGGGTTGATACGGATCTTGTCTATACCGCCTTCAATGGCTTTTAACGCTAGCTTATAGTCAAAGTGGATGTCTGCCACTAATGGAATATTAATTTGTCTCTTGATGTCTGGAATGGCGTTGGCAGCACGCTCATCAGGAACTGCTACCCGGACTACCTGACAGCCCGCTTCTTCCAGGCGTTTGATTTCAGCAACTGTCGCCTCGACATCATGAGTTTTTGTTGTAGTCATACTTTGGATAAATAGTTCATTGCTTCCGCCGATAGTAATGTCGCCAACCTTTACCGGACGGGTTTTAGTACGATGTATCATTTCATTCACGAGTGAATCGCTCCTTTTAGGAATGATCTAAAATCAAAACATCTATCTTCATCAGATTACCTTTAATCCAGGAAAAAAGCTAGTATTATCCACTAGCTCCCAACATATTTTAACAATTGCGATTTAGAAAGACAAGTGGAAATGTTTAAGTGCTTCTAGTATAGGGGAAACTTATATATTTTGCCTACTTGGATCTTTTCAGGCGCCATTCCTTCATTAAGAATCTGAAAGTCCTCCACCAGTTGGGTGATTGACACAGGGATGGGCTTATTGGCGATTCGCTCAGCAACAGTAAGAACGGTATCTCCGGCTTTCACTTCCACCTCTATGTAGGTTACATTGGAATCAGTTTCCGTATCCGGTTCCTCTGTCAAAGAAGGTGTGGTCATGACCGGGGCTGCCTGTTGTTCGTTTGCAATGGGTATTGTGCCTTTTGACAGGTCGTAATAGATGCTGAAGATGGTTATACATATAAGGGCTGCAATGAATAGTCGAATCATGAAAAAGTTCCTCCTAAGACAATATAGTTAGTTCACTATATGCTTGTCCACGGAGGTTATGACAAAACAGAACAAAAAAACCGCCGGGCTTTTACCGGCGGTTAGAGAGGTTATTCCTGTGCTTTTCTGATTTTTACTTCTTTGATTATAAGGAAGAGAACAAATACCGCAATGGCAAAGTTCAACCACACCGCGCCAGGTACAGGAATGGCAAGGGCCTCCATGATGGCAAAAAATACGCTTGGTATCGTAACAGCGTATGCTGACATGATCCATGTATGACGGAAGTTAAGGTTCGTGCGTTTTAGGGCATTCTTTAATACCAGTCCGATAAGACCAAGAATGGTCACTTGAATAAATTTAGTGGCACTGAAGAAAACATAGCTTGCAATGATGATGAGGGTAATCCAGACAGGAAGCGTTCCTTCCATAGAATCCAAAAAGGCGACAACCTCTTCCTTTCCTATATATGCACCTTGAAAATCCGAGAAGGGAATATATTCGACAGTGCCCTGGTATACAAGAAGTGCTTCATCCTGCTGGAAAGCAAGCACTTCCTCATATGCTTTAATTTCACTTAAGGAAAGTTCATTTTCGGGGTCAAAAATGATGGTCATTCCACTTTCCTCCATAACATATGGCTCCTGCACATCAGCGTGAAATCTGTCCTCTTCTATGTAGAAATCGGGAACATCGGATTCGAATATTTCTTGTGCGCTATTATAAAAATTTGTTACATCGGTTCCAATATTGACAAACTTGGGAATAGAAGTAAGGAGTACAAGGAAAAATACAAAAAGAATCGTCTTTCCGATACCCTGAAAACGAAAGCTCGCCATCGTTTTAGGTGAGTATAGGCTTTTGATGAATTGTTTGAAAATATTCAAATGGATCAGTCCTTTAGTGATAATGATTAGTCATCCTAATGTTACCTTAATATGGGTATGTATACAATATTTTAGTGAAGTATCAGAATCCTTTGTTAATTTCAAGTGTCGGTTTGTAAAGATAATGTAAATTTATCAGGTTTTCTATTTACATTACCTCTACATTAGGTTAATAATTGTACTTGGTTTTGTTGATTTTTGTCGATAATAAGTACATAAATTAAGGGGTTGAAAGTATTGGACTTGGATGTTCAGAGGTTGATATTTGAATTTGTTGGTGGTCTGGGTATATTCCTATTTGGTATTAAATACATGGGTGACGGACTGCAAAAATCAGCAGGAGACAAGCTGAGAGATATTTTAGATCGATTCACAACGAATCCATTTATGGGTGTATTGGCAGGTATTCTCGTTACCATCCTGCTCCAAACGAGTTCCGGAACAACGGCACTGACAGTAGGATTGGTTAGTGCAGGTTTCATGACCCTTCGCCAGGCAATTGGTGTAATTATGGGTGCAAACGTAGGTACTACCGTAACGGCTTTTATTATAGGTATCAAGATAGATGAGTATGCGTTGCCGATTATTGCAGCTGGGGCAGTGCTTTTATTCTTCTTCAAAAACCAAAGAATACAATATTTCGGACAAATCGTATTTGGATTCGGTGCATTATTCTACGGTTTGAAAACAATGGGAGACGGTCTAAAACCGTTGCGCGAGCTTCAAGCATTCTATGACTTGACTGTATCAATGAGTGACAATCCGATTCTTGGGGTTGTAGTTGGAACAGTGTTTACAGTTATTGTTCAAAGTTCAAGTGCCACAATCGGAATTCTACAGGAACTGTTCGGTCAGGGTGCAATCAGCTTAGACGCTGCTTTACCGGTACTTTTCGGTGATAACATCGGTACAACGATTACCGCGGTTCTTGCTGCAATCGGTGCTTCTGTTGCTGCGAGACGAGCTGCTTTATCACATGTTCTTTTCAATCTGTTAGGGACTACTTTAGTATTGATACTTTTAATACCTTTTGAAAAATTGATCGTGTTTTTCCAAAATTCGCTAAACCTGAATCCGGAAATGACGATAGCATTTGCACACGGAACGTTCAACGTAGCGAATGTAATTATACAGTTCCCATTCATTGGATTACTGGCCCTTATCGTGACGAAAATCATTCCTGGTGAAGATGCTATCGTTGAATATAAAGCAAAACACTTGGATCCGATCTTTATTGAACAGTCACCATCACTTGCATTAGGTCAAGCAAAAGAAGAAGTGCTCAGAATGGGTGAATTTTCCATTAAGGGTCTAGAGTCTACGCATGAATATTTGAAAACTGGTACTACAAAATACTCTGAACAGGCTTACCAAATTGAGGATGCAATCAATAATCTGGACAGAAAAATCACGGACTATTTAGTGAAATTGTCTTCAAGTTCATTATCAGATCATGAGTCTGAAGAACATTCTACTTTAATGGACACTGTTCGAGACATCGAAAGAATCGGTGACCACTTCGAGAACATCGTGGAACTTGTGGATTACCAAAAAGCAAATAAGGTGGACTTGACTGAGGCTGCTGATACAGATCTTGAAGAAATGTTTACATTGACGATTACTACTGTAAAAGAAGCAGTTGAAGCATTACGTACAAACAACAAAGACCTTGCAAACGATGTAAGACTAAAAGAAGATCAGATTGACAAAATGGAACGTTCTTTACGTAAAAAGCATATTCTTCGTCTAAACGAAGGATTATGCTCCGGTCAAGCCGGTATCGTATTTGTCGATATCGTGAGCAACTTAGAGCGAATCGGGGACCATGCCGTAAATATTGCAGAAGCAGTTTTAGGTGAGGACCACGAAACGCTATAATAGATAGTAACTTAGAAATTGCCGGACTCTCTAGGGGGTCCGGCTTTTCTTGCATATTATCGAATTGGAGGATGAATATGGATATCGTCTATTGGATCATCATCATTGCACTGTTTGTTATCTCTTTTGTAGGATTGATCTACCCGATCATTCCTAGTGTGCTATTCATTGTAGGGGGATTTCTATTATATGGAGTGTTCTTTTCCTTTGAAGAGCTGAATGTCTGGTTTTGGATTATTACTTCTTTGTTTGTCGTGCTTCTATTTGTTGCCGATTATTTTGCCAACCTACTGGGAGTCAAAAAGTTCGGCGGAAGCAAAGCGTCAATTTGGGGCAGTACGATTGGTCTACTGGCTGGCCCCTTTGTCATACCGGTTGCAGGGATTATTCTCGGCCCGTTTTTGGGGGCAATTCTTGGGGAACTGCTTTTCAATAAAAAGGAATGGAAGGCCGCGGTGAAAATCGGCTTCGGCTCTGTTGTAGGACTTTTCAGCAGTGTTCTTGCAAAAGGATTGATACAAATGGTGATGATTCTTTGTTTTCTATTCTTTATTTGAAATCAAATACCATAACATTGGCATTTTAGCATCATGGAATGGTTTAATATGGATATACTAATCTTTGTTTAACTGGCAAGCTTTTGTGTTATGGAATGGTATGTTCAATTATAGGGAGTGAAGACAATGAAAACGATCGGGGTATTGACGAGTGGCGGAGATTCGCCTGGCATGAACGCAGCCGTCCGTGCTGTAGTGCGGAAAGCAATCTACCATAATTTAAATGTGTATGGAATATATCAGGGGTATGCTGGTCTGATGGGGGGCAACTTCAAGAAACTTGAGCTAGGGTCGGTGGGGGATATCATTCATCGCGGAGGAACGATTCTCTATACAGCAAGAAGCGAAGAGTTTAAGACACTAGAAGGTCAGGAAAAAGGAATAGAACAGCTGAATAAGCATGGTGTGGAGGGACTTGTCGTCATTGGTGGAGACGGTTCCTATAGAGGAGCGCAGAAGCTGACCGAGCACGGATTCCCATGTATCGGACTGCCTGGTACCATTGACAATGATATTGCAGGAACCGATTATACGATCGGATTTAATACTGCCTTGCACACTGTCATTGATGCGATTGATAAAATAAGGGATACAGCCACATCGCATGAACGTACCTTTATTATCGAAGTGATGGGACGCCATGCCGGTGATATTGCCTTATGGGCGGGATTGGCCGGTGGAGCGGAAACAATCATCATTCCGGAAATAGATTTTAAACTCGAAGACGTCGTAGGCCGTATCCAAAGCGGACAAAAGCGTGGCAAAAAGCATACCATTATCGTCTTGGCTGAAGGTGTAAGCAATGGAATGGACTTCGCGAAGCTGATTGAAAGGGAAACAAGTCTTGAAACACGTGTATCTGTATTGGGTCACATACAGCGTGGTGGCACTCCGACGGCATTTGACCGCGTGCTTGCGAGCAGACTTGGAGGACGTGCAGTTGAATTGCTGATAGAAGGTAAAGGTGGACGTGCAGTCGGTATGGAACAAAATCGTATCGTTGACTATTCCTTTGATGAGGTCTTTTCCATGCCCCATAAAATAGATGAGAGCATGTATCGCCTCTCTCAGGAACTATCCATTTAAATAAATGTGACAAGTTTAAGGCAGATTAATTGAAAGATACTACAAGTTTTGGTAATCTGAAAATAATGAATCATGGGATGGGAGAGCCAACCCGGATTTATACTACATAACAAATTAGGAGGAGATAATTATGGCATACGAATTACCACAATTACCTTATGCTTATGACGCATTGGAGCCTCATATCGACAAAGAAACTATGAACATTCACCACACAAAGCACCACAATACTTATGTAACTGGTATTAACGCAGCGCTTGAAGGAAAAACTGAACTTCAAGGCAAAAGTGTGGAAGAGCTGATCTCCAACATGGAAGCTGTTCCTGCAGAAATCCAAACTGCAGTTCGCAACCACGGTGGTGGACACGCGAACCATAGCCTTTTCTGGAACATCCTGACTCCAGGCGGCTCAACTTCTCCAACTGGTGAATTGGCAGATGCCATCACTAGCAAATTCGGTAGCGTTGAAAACTTTAAAGAAGAGTTCACGAAAGCTGCTACAACCCGTTTCGGCTCTGGCTGGGCTTGGTTAGTAGTAAACAACGGTGAGCTTGAAGTGACAAGCACACCAAACCAGGACTCTCCTTTAATGGAAGGCAAAACGCCTATCCTAGGTCTTGACGTTTGGGAGCATGCATACTACCTGAACTACCAAAACCGCCGTCCGGATTACATTTCTTCATTCTACAATGTAATCAACTGGGATGTGGTTGGAAAGCTTTATAACGAAGCAAAATAATTTTTGTTTGATGACTCTCGTCCTTTGTGGGCGGGAGTTTTTTATTTTCCTTGGAGCAAGTGTATAGCCAACATGCTAGATGAAAGGCAATTTGATGAGGGATTAAGGGTGAAAAGCTCATCATAAGGAATTTGAAGAGCTTTTTGAAGGGGGATATCGAGTGAAAAGCTCATCATGAGGTGTATGAAGAGCTTTTTGAAGGGGGATATCGAGTGAAAAGCTCATCATGAGGTGTATGAAGAGCTATATGAAGGGGAATCCAAAGTGAAAAGCTCATCATAAAGGCAAAGTCATAAATTTTCGATTCAGGCAGCGACTATAAGTATCCAAAAACAATACATATTACCTCTCCATTAAGCCACAATAAACGTAGATAAAGGAGCGAGGGTAATATGGTTGCATTAAAAAAGTTAATTGGTGATGTGGAAGTGAATAAAGACTTGCTGCTGCTCTTGGTCATTGGTGGACTCTATTCACTAAGCATCGCGTTATCGAACACCTTTGTAAATGTGTACTTGTGGAAGCAGTCGGGAGAGTTCAGTGATCTGGGCTTCTATAACCTGGCGGTGGTCATCTTTCAGCCTCTGACATTCATCCTGGCAGGGAGGTGGGCAAAAAAAATCGATCGAGTCATAGTGCTACGTTTAGGAGTCGTATTCTTAGCACTTTTTTATTTGTCTGTACTCTTTATTGGGGATCAGGCATCCACTTACTTATTGATGCTCGGTTCCTTACTTGGAATCGGCTACGGGTTCTATTGGCTTGCCTTTAATGTCCTTACATTTGAAATTACGGAACCGGAAACCCGGGATTTTTTCAACGGGTTTTTAGGAATCCTGACATCTGTAGGCGGGATGATAGGTCCGTTTGCTGCAGGCTACATCATTTCCACTTTGGAGAAGTTTACTGGGTACACGGTCATTTTTACGATTTCCCTGATCCTTTTTTCTGCTGCGGTCGTTTTAAGCTTATTCATTAAGCGAAGAGGAGCAGAGGGAAATTATGAACTGAAGCGCATCATAAAGGAAAGAAAAAACAATGACAATTGGCGTTATATTACCAATGCACACTTCTTTCAAGGTATAAGGGAAGGGACATTCATTTTTGCAGTATCCGTATTGGTGTATATCACAACAAACAGTGAGATGGCACTCGGAACCTTTGGGTTGCTGAATTCGGCTGTAGCATTTGTAGCCTACTATTTTGCCACAAGGCTTATTAAGAAGCGCCATCGAAAAAAAGCTATCCTGATTGGCGGGCTGATCTTGTACGGGGCGATATTCTTCCTAGTATTCGAGCTTACATATGTGAAACTACTCTTCTATGCAGTCACGATTGCGATCGCTTATCCATTGTTATTGGTCCCATACGTTTCCCTGACATATGACGTGATCGGCAAAAGCTGGAAGGCTGGCGAGATGCGCATTGAGTATATTGTGGTCCGCGAGATTTTCCTGAATGGAGGCAGGACTTTTTCCGTTTTACTTTTCCTTATAGCTGTCCTTTTTTTCGATCAGCAAAAAAGTATACCGGTCCTCATGTGTATCATTGGGGCCGGTCATGCTATGATCTATCCTTTTGTAAGGAAAATTGAATTGGAACCGACGAAACCAGTCATAGAAGAGGAACCGCACCCATTTGTGACAACTTTGAGGGATGGCGAGGGAGAATCTAAGCCTTAGTTCCATTTATTAATAGATATTTGAAGTGATTTCTTATACAATAAAGATAGACAAAGACACCTAGGGAGATTACAAATAGGTGTCTATTGCTTGTTATGCAAAAATTTCAAATGAAAAGGTGTAGGGTATGACCAATCAGAAACAAAAAAAGAAGAAAAAGAATTATGTCCCATATAGGTTGAATCTTTTGTTTTTTGCGGTATTCTTGTTGTTTTCTGCCCTAATACTTCGCTTAGGATTTGTCCAGATCGTGTTTGGAGAGGACTATCGCAAGGAAGTGGATAGAGAAGAGAATGTTACTGTAAATACATTGGCCCCAAGAGGGAAAATATTTGATCGCAACCATAACGTGGTGGTGGATAATACCCCATTAAATGCGATTACATATACGAGAATGCAATCCACCTCTTCCAAGGAACAGTTGGAAATAGCAAGGGAATTATCCGAGGTCATCACGCTTGATACGGAGGAAATTCAGGAGCGGGACAAAAAGGACTATTGGATCCTGACTCATCCGGATGAAGCCAAGAAATTGATTACAGATGCAGATATGAAAAAAGTCGAAGATGGCGAGATTGAAGAAGGGGACCTGTATCAGCTTCAGTTGGATCGGATAACCGAAGATCATTTGAAGGAAATTACAGAATCCGAAGAGGATATGAAAGTCCTTGCTATCTTCCGTGAACTAATCAAAGGCTATCCACTTACCCCGCAAATAGTGAAAAATGAGGATGTTACAGCAAAAGAGTATGCAATCATCAGTGAAAGCCTCGGCAATTTACCTGGTGTTGATATCATGACGGACTGGGACCGCCAATATGTGTTTGGAAACACGCTTCGTTCCATATTGGGTAGGGTGTCAGACACCGATAGTGGTATACCAAGTGAACGTCTCGAGGAATTCCTTGCAAAAGGATACAGCCGTAATGACCGTGTTGGTATGAGTCAGATCGAGGCGGAGTACGAAAATGTGCTGCAGGGTCAAAAGGCGAGAGTGAAAAATGTGACAGATTCCTCTGGGAACCTGTTGCGCCAGGAAAAAGTGTTTGAAGGACAAAGAGGAAAAGACCTAGTTCTTTCTATAGATATGGAACTGCAGCAAATTGTTGAAAAAGTTTTGGTTGAAAAGATGCTGGAAGCTAAAGCCAATCCTGCAGCAAAAGCGGAATTCTTGGATCGTGCCTATGCAGTAGTCATGGATCCTAAGACAGGTGAAATTCTTACACTTGCCGGAAAACAGCTAGTCAAGGATGAAAACGGTAAACTGGAAGTGCTGGATCATGCACTTGGAACTTTCCAATCAGCGTTCGAACCTGGATCTACCGTAAAGGGTGCCACAGTATTGGCAGGTTTTCAGCATGGAGTCATCCAACCTGGAAGCTATCAATTAGATACCCCGTTATATCTAGGGCAACAGCGTCTTAAAAAAGGATCCTATGTAAATATGGGGAGTATCAATGACCTCACTGCTCTTGAACGTTCCTCGAACGTGTATATGTTTAAGACTGCACTTGCAATCGCAGGGGCAAATTACAGACCTGGAGAATCGCTCTACGTAAAGCCGGAAGCATATGATACATTAAGAAGCTACTTTGCTCAATTTGGTTTGGGTGTGAACACCGGTATAGATTTACCGAATGAATCCACAGGGGTAATTGGCCCGGACAAATCATTGCCAGGTTTGCTACTGGATTTATCCATCGGTCAGTATGACAACTATACTACGCTTCAATTGGCACAATATGTATCTACCATTGCAAATGGAGGTTATCGTGTAAAGCCACAACTTGTAAGAGAAGTAAGGGAACCAGTTGAAGAAGATGGTCTAGGACCTGTCCTTCAGCCATTCAAGCCGGAAATCCTTAACAGGGTGGATATGACAGATGCGGAAATCAAGCGCGTCCAGGAAGGTTTCATCCGAGTGTATAATGGCAATCAGGGTACTGCAAGAGGATCTGAAATGAAGGAATATAAGCCGGCAGGTAAGTCAGGTACGGCACAATCAAGATATGTGCAGATATTGGAAAACGGAAAAAAAGTTGGACATGACACGCTAAACTTTAATCTGATCGGCTATGCGCCATACGATAATCCCGAACTTGCCTTTGCCATCATGGTTCCTTATGCTTCCACTGGTTTCAACGTAACTGGAGGAATCAGTACCGAAATCGGGGACGAAATAATGAAGGCATATTTTGAACTCAAAGAGAAACGGACGAATGGTGTGGATAATCCGGAAGAGCAGAATACCATCACAACTGAAGATGGCACATTACCAGAAGATGAAGAACAAAACCAAGAAGACGACGAATAGACTGAAAAAAGCACTCAATGCGAGTGCTTTTTTTATTGCATTCTACCTAGAAAGCCAGATTTCAATAGCTAATACCTCACAAAAATCGCTAGTATTCCCCACATTTCATCAAAAAAGAAGAGATTTACAAAACCTTTACACTTGGTTCATACGTGGTTAATACGTTGATTATATTATATATCTCGTAGGGCAAGATAAACAGAAACATCAAAAAACAAAAACCTTAGGGGGAATTAAGAAATGAAAAGCTTCAAACGTTTTTTATTACTAGCTATCGTTGCATCGCTCGCAGTATTTGCTGCAGCATGTGGAAATGCAAACAACAACGGTGGTAATGAAGGATCTTCAGAAGGAGCAGCTACTGAAGGTGGAGAAGAACTTGAAGGTAGTGTAGTAATTGATGGATCTGGAACAGTTTTTCCTTTCATGTCAGTAATGGCTGAAAAATACATGACAGAAGCTCAAGAGGGTGTATCTGTTGAAGTGAGCCGTGCTGGTACATCTGCAGGATTCAAGAAATTCCTAGTGGAAAATGGAACAGATTTTAACGATGCTTCCCGTGCTATCAAAGACGAAGAGAAAGCACAAGCTGAAGAGCTTGGTATCGATGTAAAAGAATTAAAGGTAGCACTTGATGGATTAACAATTGTAATCAATAAAGATAACGACTGGGCTCAAGAGTTAACAGAACAAGAAATTATCGATATTTTCCTAGCGGATACAGGAAAGAAAAATTGGTCTGATGTACGTCCTGAATTCCCGGATGAGCCAATTAAAACTTACGGCCCTAACGAAAACCACGGAACATATGAATTCTTCTGGGAAGTTATCCTTGAAGAAAAAGATTTAGCTGAAGGCACAAACCTACAACAAGAATACTCAACACTAGTAGACCTTGTTTCTAAAGATAAAAATGCGATCGGATTCTTCGGGTATGGTTACTATGAAAGCAACAAAGACAAGTTAACAGCTGTAAAAGTTGACTTTGGAAATGGACCAGTTGCACCTTCTCTTGACACGATTGCTGAAGATGGAGACTATGCAAACTTTACACGTCCAGTATTCACTTACTTGAATACAAACATGGCTAAGGAAAAACCTCAAGTATTAGATTATGCAATCTATACAATGAAAAACGCACAAACTGTTGCATCTGAAACTGGGTTTGCCCCACTGACTGACGAAGAAATTACCACTTATGTAGAAGAACTTGAAGGTTTAAAGTAAGTCTCTTGGGAGATGGGGAGCTATTATGCTGCTCATCTTCCTCTATGTTTTTATAAAACAGGCAATGGATGAACCTGGTTTTAAGATGAAAGGGGTATTTCAAATTGGCTAAGAAAGATAGCGTCAACGTTAGAGAGTTGATTAATGAGAAAAAAACAACTCTTAACACAAACCGTTTTATGGAAGCATTTATTCCGAAATTTTTATTGGCAATTGCTACAATTTCTATATTTACGACAATCGGGATCATACTTACATTAGTTTTTGAAACAATCGAGTTTTTTAAAGCTGTCCCATTTCTGGATTACTTTACAGGTACCAAACTTAAGCCATTAGGTGAAAATGCACAATTTGGCGTACTGCCTTTATTGACTGGTACCATCATTTCATCTGTCATAGCCATGATAGTTGCAATTCCTGTTGGTTTAATGTCTGCAATCTATTTAAGTGAGTATGCATCCGATAGAGTAAGGAGAATTTTAAAGCCGATTCTTGAAGTGCTTGCGGGAATCCCTACAATCGTTTACGGATTCTTTGCATTTACTTTTGTAACACCTCTATTAAGAGCAATCATTCCTGGTTTAGAACCAACCAATATCCTCAGTCCAGGAATAGTGATGGGAATAATGATAATTCCGATGGTTGCCTCATTATCGGAGGACGCGATGAGTTCGGTTCCTAATGCTATGCGAGAAGGAGCTTTAGCACTCGGATCAACCAAATTAGAGGTAGCTTGGAAGGTTATTGTCCCTGCAGCTATGTCTGGAATTGTCGCTTCTTTTGTTCTTGCTATTTCCCGTGCAATTGGTGAAACAATGATTGTAACCATTGCGAGCGGAAGTACGAAGAATTTCACGTTTGATATCACGCAATCTATGCAAACGATGACTGCGTACATTGTGGAAGTAACCGGTGGAGATGCACCAGCTGGTTCAACTTTATATTATAGCTTGTATGCTGTTGCGATGACATTATTTGTTTTTACTCTTATAATGAACTTGATCGCCCAGTATATCTCTCGCAAGTACAGGGAGGAATATTAAGATGAAGTATGTTGATGCTGCACAAGTACAAAAGAAAATGAATACAAGATTAAAGGTGAACAGTTTAGTTAAAACTTTATTTCTAGCTGCTACTCTAATTGGTCTTGTAGTACTCGTAATCTTATTTTACCGTGTTATATCACAAAGTATGGGTTGGATTGATCTTCAATTTATTACGAATAAACTATCTACTATGGCAGATAGGGCCGGAATCATGGGAGCCATTATGGGTACTCTTTGGCTGATGCTGGTGGTTGCACCAATAACCATGTTTCTTGGAGTCGGAACGGCAATCTATTTAGAAGAGTATGCAAAAAAAGGACGCCTACAACGCTTTCTGCAAACAAATATCTCCAATTTGGCTGGTGTTCCTTCGATTGTATTCGGTATTTTAGGATTAACTATTTTTGTAAGGGCAGCTGGCCTTGGAAACATCGTTTTGGCTGGTGGGCTTACTATGGCATTATTAGTTCTTCCTATTGTGGTAGTAGCTAGTCAAGAAGCGATTCGCGCAGTACCCGGTTATCTAAGAGAGGCATCATATGGAATGGGTGCGACGAAATGGCAGACAATCAAAAATATTGTGTTGCCTGCGTCTATTCCGGGTATTTCAACAGGAGTAATATTAGCGTTATCACGTGCCATCGGGGAAACTGCTCCACTAGTTGTATTGGGTATACCTGCATTATTGCTCCCGCTACCTGAAGGGATATTTGACAAATTCACGGTACTTCCAATGCAGATTTACTACTGGACCATTGACGCGGCTCTTGTGGCAGAATACGCAAATTTAGCTGCAGCTACAATCGTGGTTTTACTTTTCATATTGTTGGTCATGAACTCTATTGCTGTACTCATTCGAAATAAATTTCAAAGAAGATTTTAACCCTTAAAGGAGGAATCATTCATGCAAGTTGTGGTACCAGAACGTGAAGCGAAGAACAATTCTTCTTCAACAACCAACACCCCAAAAGATAAAAGAATCGTTTATCATACAAAAGATTTAAACCTATGGTACGGAGAAAACCTGGCGTTGAAAAACATCAATTTGCCGATTTATGAAAACGAAGTGACGGCAATTATCGGACCTTCTGGCTGTGGGAAATCTACCTATATTAAAACATTGAACCGTATGGTGGAATTAGTGCCAAGTGTAAAGGTCTCTGGTGACATCCTATATCGTGAGAAGAATATCTTAGCGAAATCGTATAAAGTTGAAGAACTAAGAACAAATGTCGGGATGGTGTTCCAAAAGCCTAATCCGTTCCCGAAATCCATCTACGATAATATTGCATATGGTCCAAGAATTCATGGAATCCGCAACAAGAAAATTCTTGATGAAATCGTGGAAAAAAGCTTACGTGGAGCTGCCATTTGGGATGAGGTAAAGGATCGTCTGAAGGAAAATGCCTATGGACTTTCCGGTGGGCAACAGCAGCGTCTGTGTATCGCCCGTTGTCTTGCTATTGAGCCGGACGTGATCCTGATGGACGAACCTACGTCCGCCCTTGATCCAATTTCCACACTAAAAGTGGAAGAGCTGGTTCAGGAACTGAAAAAGGATTACAGTATCGTAATTGTGACACATAACATGCAGCAGGCAGCTCGTATTTCGGATCGAACAGCATTTTTCTTAAACGGGGAAGTGGTAGAATACACCGAAACGGATAAGCTATTCTCCAACCCGACAGATAAACGTACAGAAGACTATATTACCGGTCGCTTCGGATAAGGGGAGAGTACTACAATGACAGTTCGCGGACAGTTTCAATTAGATTTGAATACACTAAGAGATAAGTTATTGGAACTTGGAAGCCTGGCGGAAATTGCATTAGGCAAATCCATTAATGCCCTAACTAACAAGGACATAGAACAATCACTTATGATTATTGAAGATGATTATAAAGCAGACCGTCTTGATGAAGAAATTAATGATTTCGCGATTCTTTTGATAGCAAAGCAGCAGCCAGTTGCTGTAGACCTGCGCAGAATCATTGTTGCTATCAAAATTTCAACTGATGTGGAACGCATTGCGGACTTTGCTGTAAATATTGCAAAGTCAACTATCCGGATTGGAGAAAAGTCAGAGGATCTTATTCCAATCGAGAAAATTGTAAAGATGCATAACATCGCTACGGAGATGCTGTCACTCTCTTTGAAGGCTTATTACGATGAAGATGTTATTTTAGCCAAGCAGGTAGCAGAGATGGACGATCGCGTTGATGAGCTCTATGGTGAAAACATCCGTGAGCTATTGAAGCTTACAAAGGATTTTCCTGACATGATCCCACAGATTACTCAGCTATCCTTCATCTGCCGTTACATTGAGAGAATGGCTGATCATACTACAAATATTTCTGAAAATATCTTATACCTTGTAAAAGGTCGTCACTACGAATTGAATGAATAGAAACGGAAAGCTTTGTCTAACTCCATAGACAGAGCTTTTGTTTTTGGAAATGAAATTTGTCTTTTTTGAAAGATTATACGAAAAGAGGAGGAAAAGAGAGAAATGAAGAGATAGAGAGACATATATTAGTTTGTTTCCGTTTTCGTGGTGATTTTCACATTTTCAAATATATGTTATGATTTTTCCTGTTGCAAACGGACCCGACTTTCTTGAGAGTAGAAAGTCACAAAAACTAAATAACAGGGAAGAGGTGTGCTATGAACATAGCAACTTTAAAACAAGAATGGTTTGGTAATGTGCGTGGGGATATTCTTTCAGGGATGACCGTTGCCTTAGCCCTCATTCCAGAAGCAATTGCATTCTCTATCATTGCGGGTGTTGACCCAATGGTAGGACTATATGCATCCTTCTGTATTGCAGTGGTTATTGCATTTACTGGTGGAAGACCTGGTATGATCTCTGCAGCAACCGGAGCGATGGCACTATTGATGATAACTTTAGTAGCCGATCATGGTCTGGAGTATTTATTTGCTGCCACCATCCTTACCGGAATCATTCAAATATTGATGGGTGTATTTAAGCTGGGTAAATTTATTTCCTTTTTACCACAGGCTGTAATTATTGGATTTGTGAATGCCTTGGCAATTTTAATTTTTATGGCTCAGTTAGAGCAGTTTGTAGATGCAACATGGGTGATGTACGCATTTGTTGCAGCGACACTTGCAATCATTTATATCTTGCCTCGATTTACAAAAGCAATTCCTTCCGCATTATTTGCAATTGTTGTCATTACTGCGGTTGTAGTGTTCGGAGGAGGATTCGGATTAAATACTGTTGGTGATATGGGTGAAATAACCAGGTCATTACCTATGTTTCATGTCCCTATGGTGGAGCTTTCATGGGAAACTTTCATGATCATTTTGCCATACGCATTTACACTAGCGATTGTGGGTCAATTGGAGTCATTATTAACAGCAACAATCGTAGATGAAATGACTGATACAAAAAGTAATAAGAACCGTGAGATGAAAGGACAAGGTATCGCGAATGTTGTTACTGGATTCTTTGGAGGGATGGCAGGATGTGCGATGATCGGGCAATCTGTCATCAATGTGAAGTCGGGCGGAAGAGGAAGGCTTTCAGCATTTGTGGCCGGGGCATTCCTATTGTTCCTGATCATGGTCCTAGGTGACATAGTGGTGCAAATTCCAATGGCCGCCTTGGTCGGTGTCATGATAATGGTTTCCATTGGAACGTTTGATTGGCAGTCTATCCGAGAACTGCACAAGATACCGCGTGCAGATGCAGTTGTAATGGTTGTAACAGTAGCCATTGTTGTCTATACGCATGATCTTGCAAAAGGTGTGGGAGCAGGGGTTGTTTTGAGTGCTTTGATTTTTGGCTGGAAAATGGCAAAGATCCGAGCAACTATACTACTGGAGAACGACAAAATGGTTTACAAAATTACAGGACAGATGTTTTTTGGAACAATGAGTCATTTTGTTGACTTGTTCGACTATCAGAACGATCCAGAAGAAATCGTGATTGACTTCAGCAACACACATATATGGGATCAATCAGCCGTTACGGCAATTTCCAAAACGGTATTAAAATATCAACGCTTAGGCAAAAAGGTTACGATAATCGGGCTGAATGAAGAAAGTGAAGCACTTGTTAACAGAGTCGGATTATCTGTTCCGTCGGGGCATTAATGTGTAGCTAGGGTGAGACGAAACTGTCTCACTCTTTTTTTAGTAGTTCAAAAATAAATTTGAGCATAATAAAAAGGAGCGTTTAAAGGCTCCTTTATGAAGTGTGATGAAAAAAGGAAAAAAACGATGATAGGTAAGCCATCACTGATTTACTTTTGTTAAGTTGTTCTTTTAATTCCTTCTTAGCTTCTTCTTGTTCCACATGCAGATTCTGAAAAGCTTTACGTCTGTACTGATAATCCATCAAAACAGCATCACCTTTCTATCTATATGATATTTTGGAAGCGTTTTCTTTATAAATTATATCAATTAACTGATAATTCTGCAATTATTCATTTACAGATTCTTTACAAAAGAGTGCTTGAAAATAACATATAAGTGTCTTATTATATAAGTATATTGTTATATAAGTGTTTTATTATATATCTATTTTTTCCAAAGGTTGGTGAAACTATGCAAACTGTCTTGAAAATGGAAGAAGCGGCGTCAACCCTTAAACTGCTAGGGGACAAAACAAGGCTATCCATGGTGGCATTGCTCCAGGATCATGATTGCTGCGTTTGTGAGTTTGTCGAAATCTTTCAGATGAGTCAACCCTCCATCAGCCAGCATTTGAAGAAGCTCAAAGACATTGGGCTTGTAAAGGAGTCCAGAAAGGGCCAGTGGATCATGTATTCACTCAACAGTAGTCATGCTCACTATGAGTTGGTAAGTTCCATTTTGGAGCACGTACCTAAGCTAGAGGAGAAAATGCTGGAGCTTGAGAGAAAAGGACTTAGAATAACTTGTAATTAAACGGGGGTATACGCTTGCTTGAAATTATTTTAGCATCATCCATTTTTTTACTTACTTTGATATTTGTCATCTGGCAGCCTAAAGGTTTGTCCATTGGCTGGTCAGCTTGCGCTGGAGCACTCTTGGCTTTGCTTGTTGGAGTCGTATCACTACAGGATGTGTATGATGTAACCGGTATTGTCTGGAATGCGACCTTGACGTTTGTCGCACTCATCATCATTTCCTTGATACTTGATGAGATTGGCTTTTTTGAATGGTCCGCACTTCATATGGCCCGTTTCGCAAAAGGAAGCGGAATAAGAATGTTCATCTATATTACCTTGCTTGGAGCACTCGTTGCAGCGTTTTTTGCCAACGACGGAGCAGCGCTTATTCTGACTCCGATTGTACTGGCAATGGTAAGAAACCTTAACTTTAAAGAAAAGATGATCCTGCCATTCATTATGGCGAGTGGGTTCATTGCGGATACGACCTCTTTACCGCTTGTAGTAAGTAACCTGGTTAATATTGTTTCTGCAGATTTCTTTGACATAGGTTTTGTGGAATATGCCACTCACATGATTGTGCCGAACTTCTTTGCTCTTGGTGCGAGTATAGCAGTACTTTACCTGTTTTTCCGCAAAAGCATACCAAAGGACTACGACATGTCCGTGTTGAAAAAGCCGGAGGAAGCCATCAAAGACCTAAAGCTTTTTAAACTATCCTGGGCTGTCTTAGCAGTTCTTCTTGTTGGATATTTCATCAGTGAGTTTGCAAGAATTCCAGTTTCATTTGTAGCAGCAGCAGTAGCGGTTTTCTTTTTAATCGTAAGTAGAAGAAGCCCAGCCATTCATACTAAGGAAATTGTCAAAGGCGCACCATGGGCCATCGTATTCTTCTCCATTGGAATGTATGTGGTGGTATATGGACTTCGAAATGCAGGACTTACAAATGTCCTGACCGATCTCATCCAGATGGCAGCAGGTGAAGGGTTGTTTGTAGCAACGATCTCCATGGGCTTTATTGCAGCAATACTATCGTCCTTCATGAACAATATGCCTACTGTGATGATAGACGCCTTAGCTATCAAGGATACAGCGACAGATGGTGTCATTCGAGATGCACTTATCTATGCGAACGTAATCGGATCAGATTTGGGACCAAAGATCACGCCGATCGGTTCCTTGGCAACACTTCTATGGCTTCATGTATTAAGTCTTAAAGGTGTAAAAATTTCTTGGGGATACTACTTCAAAGTGGGTATCATCCTAACCATACCAACATTATTCATTACCTTGCTTGGTTTGTATTTCTGGCTATTGATCATTGGCTAAAAACAGAGAATTTCTGTTTATATAAAATAACATCAAATATAATTAAAAGGAGCTTTTCATCATGACAAAAAAGACTATCTACTTCCTATGTACAGGCAACTCTTGCCGCAGCCAAATGGCAGAAGGCTGGGGAAAAAAATATTTGAGCGATGAGTGGGATGTTTACAGTGCGGGTATTGAAGCACATGGCGTAAATCCGAGTGCCGTGAAAGCGATGAATGAAGTGGACGTGGATATCACAAACCAAACGTCCGATACGATCGACCCTGAAATCCTCAAAAAAGCAGATCTTGTTGTAACACTTTGCGGACATGCAGCAGATGTATGCCCTGCTACTCCTCCAAACAAGGAAAGAGTGCACTGGGGCTTTGATGACCCGGCTAAAGCTGAAGGAACAGAAGAGGAAAAATGGAAGTTTTTCCAACGAGTACGTGATGAAATCGGCGATCGCATCAAGACATTCGCTGAGACTGGAAAATAATAATAAAAACGAAGAGCCGAGTCTTTTTTTCTCGGCTCTTTATTAAAAAAAGGGGAGGAATTAGAAATGACAAAGATTGAAATATTTGATCCGGCGATGTGCTGCTCTACTGGTGTATGTGGACCAACTGTCGATCCAGAGCTGACAAGAGTGGCAAGTGCCATATTCTCTTTGCAGCAAAAAGGTATAGGGATCAGCAGATACAACCTTGGTTCCGAACCTGAACCATTTGTAACAAATAAACAGGTAAATGACTTGTTGATGGAAAAAGGTCCAGAGTGTTTGCCGGTTGTTATCGTCGATGGGCAAGTGAAAAAAGTTGCCTCATATCCGACTAATGAAGAGCTTGCTTCCTGGACACAGGTAAAGGAAGAGGAACTTGCACACCAAGAACCTAAAACAAAGCTGAATATCACGTTAAATCCAAAAGGCTAGGAGTGTCGACTATGCTTTCGACTTTTGATCCGAAAGAGATGGTGAGGACCCCTTATCTTTTCTTCACAGGAAAAGGAGGGGTAGGGAAGACTTCAACTGCTTGTGCCACGGCGATTTCCCTTGCTGAAGAGGGCAAAAGGGTATTGATTGTCAGCACAGATCCTGCCTCAAATCTGCAGGATGTTTTTGAACAGGACCTAACCAATGAGATTTCGCAGGTTCAAGGGGTAAGTGGATTGTTCGCATGTAACCTCGATCCGGAAGAAGCGGCGAAGGAGTATCGGGAAAGTGTGATTGGTCCGTATAAAGGAAGGTTGCCAGATTCCGTTCTTGCCACCATGGAGGAGCAGTTATCAGGGGCATGTACCGTTGAAATTGCTGCGTTTGACCAGTTCTCGACACTTTTGACGAAAAAAGAAATTACCGAACAGTTTGATGTGATTGTCTTTGATACGGCACCAACGGGACATACGCTAAGACTCTTGTCACTGCCAACTGCATGGAACAACTTTTTAGAGGAAAGTACACACGGTGCATCCTGTTTGGGACCCCTATCAGGACTTAATACAAAAAAGGCGCTATACGAGCAGACAGTGAAAGCTCTATCAGATCCGGATCAGACACAGCTATTCCTTGTAACCCGTCCAGATGAGTCCCCCATTGTGGAAGCGGCTCGTGCTTCAGCTGAATTGAAGGAAATCGGCTTGAAGAACCAGCACCTTATTGTAAATGGTCTATTCGAAAATCCGGTGCTTGGCGACAAAGTCTCCCATGCATTTTATGAAAAGCAGCAAAAAGCTTTGGTGATGGTTACTGATACATTCAAAGAAACGGACATTTCTTATTTACCGTATGTTTCCTTCTCTTTGACCGGCATGGAATCGTTGAAAGCGTGGTTGAAAGGCGAAACGATGAAGCTTGATGAGTCGGGAGCTATGTCACCCACACTCTTAACTGATCTATCTGATTTCGATGATGTCGTTCAGGATGTCATTCAAGAGAATCTGAGGGTTATTTTCACAATGGGGAAGGGAGGAGTAGGAAAAACGACGTTGGCAGCAGAGTTAGCAGTTAAGCTTGCAGAAAAAGGTGTTGCCGTTCATCTTACAACTACCGATCCGGCGGCCCATTTGGAGCAGGCGCTGCATTCCCGGAAGGTCGCGGGAAATCTTTCCTTAAGCCGGGTTGATCCAAAGCGTGAAGTGGAACTATACAAGAAAACGGTGCTAGATAAGGCCGGCGAGGGGCTAGAAAACGAACAGCTAGCATACCTGGAGGAAGATTTGAACTCTCCATGCACAGAAGAAATTGCCGTATTCCAGAAGTTTGCGAAAATTGTAGCGCAGGCAGATGAAGAGGTTGTCATCATTGACACGGCACCAACTGGTCATACGCTGCTGCTCTTGGATGCTGCACAGTCCTATCATAAAGAGCTGCTCCGTTCGACAGGGGAGGTCTCCCCGGAAGTGGAGAATCTCTTACCGCGTCTGAGAAATAAAGAGGAAACTGCTGTTCTCATTGTTACCCTGCCAGAGGCTACACCTGTTCTGGAAGCTGAGCGGCTGCATGCCGACCTTGAACGTGCCTCGATTTCGCCCCGGTGGTGGATTATCAACCAAAGCTTTGCCTTAACGAAGACAGTTGATAAAGTATTGGGTGGACGAGGAAAGCACGAATTCCGCTGGATAAAAAGAGTCGCAAATGAACATTTGAATTGCGCCATCATACCATGGCGTCAACCAAGCAACTGACAGAAAAGAGGGATTGAAATGTCACAAGAAAAAAGCTATCAGGCATTAATGGAAAACATTTTTATTGGTGGTGCAGACCAAGCAAGAGAAGCTCATGAAAGTGAAGGACTTGATGTTATCATCGACCTCCGTGCAGAATCAAACAACTTAGAGGATGGTCTCCCAAGAATCCATATGCCTATTGTAGACGATGAAGCCAAACAGGATGAATCGGTGAAAAGAGCTATCGACTACGTAGTACAGGCTCAAAAAGAAGGAAAAAAGGTTTACTTTCATTGTTCAGGTGGAAGAAACAGAACAGGGACGGTCGCCATGGGTACCCTTCTGCAGATGGGGAAGGCTAACACCGTTGATGATGCGGAGAAACAAGCGGTTGCCATTCGTCCCATCATTAGCGTAAAGCCTGAATTGAAGGAAGTACTTCAGAAAATGTATCAAAAATAAGATAATAAGGAAGGTGACTGGCCGTGAAGGTTACAAACGAAGCAAGAGACGTCCTTGTTGATGTACTCCGTCAAAACGGAGCAGGGAACATACGTGTCTACTTTGCAGGCTGGGGCTGAGGAAGCCCACAATTAGGATTGTCTCTGGATGAGGCAAAAGCGGATGATAAAGTGGAAACATTAAATAGTATCAAAGTCGCAATCGATCCGAAAATCGAAAGCATGACAACCGATCTGGTGCTGGATGTCCAAGAGGGCCCACAAGGTAAAGGTCTTGTGCTACATGGTATGAAGGATAGCGATTGCTGTTAAGAATAGACCCAGTCAGATTCATCATTCTGACTGGGTCTATTTTGATAAAAAGGAAGTGAATATTTACGATATACCTCATATTTGTTATAGTTATCCTATATTATTTAGGTTATCGAAATAACTTGGGGGTAAAAGGTATGTTCCAAGATAAAAACGTTCCTATATCTACACCGTTTTTTTATGGTTGGGTCATTGTTTTTTTAGCTGCTCTTTCGGTTTTCTTCTCTGGTCCGGGTCAGACATATTCCATCTCTATTTTTATTGATGCATACTTAGATCATTTTGGGTGGAGTAGTACCTTGATTTCTACAATGTATTTATTTGCAACCATGCTTGCTGGTTTTCTGTTATTTTTAATAGGTAAAATGGTAGACAGGTTGGGCCAGAGGAAAATGACTGTACTAGTTGCAGGCCTTCTTGGAGTGGCGTGCATTTTTAATAGTTTTCTGTTAGGCCCTACGATGCTGTTTATTGGATTTTTTATGCTGAGATTATTTGGGCAGGGTTCTCTAACTTTACTACCTGGGACATTAGTTCCGCAATGGTTTGTAATAAAGAGAGGTCGTGCATTAAGCTTTATGGCATTTGGAAGTTTTGTAAGTGCTGCAGCTCTGCCTCCCTTTAATGCTTGGCTGATTAATCAGGTTGGTTGGCAAAACTCCTGGCTGATCTGGGCAGGTCTGCTTTTTCTCGTCTTTATGCCCCTCGCATATATATTTATTAGAAATAAACCCGAAGATGTGGGGCTTCTTCCGGACAATGTATCAATGAAAGAAAATGAAAATATTATCAAGTCAGCAATTTTTGAAGAAGCTTGGACGTTAAAGGAAGCAAAGCAAACTAAAGAGTTCTGGTTATTGCTCTATTGTGTGGCGGTTCCTGCAATGGTCAACACAGGTATTATATTTCACTTTGTCCCGATTTTAGCTGAGAGTGGCATCGGACGCACTCAGGCTGCATTCATTCTAAGTATCATGGCCCTTGTTTCTTTCCCTGTCACTTTTATTGCGGGATTTATAGCCGAACGAATGAAGGTTAATAATATTATTGCCATTTCCTTCTGTGGACAAATTGGTATTATGGCGATGCTTGCGTTTACAGATTCTTATGGGAAAGCTATATTATTTGGAGTTGCAAGAGGCGTAGTTGGAGGGTTTGAGACAATTAGTCTAGGAATCATTTGGTCAAATTACTTTGGAAGAGCTAATATTGGGAGCATTAAAGGAGTATCATCCACTGTTATGGTCATAGGTTCAGCATTTGGTCCCTTACCGTTCGCCATTGCTTATGATTTTTATGGCGGTTATCAGGAAATCTTATTTTTTATGATGATTTTTCCATTATTAGGAATAATTTCAGCGTTTATATCCCAAAAGCCTCAAAAGAAAGAGATTGTCAATGAAAGAAGGGTTTCCTAAAAAAGGATCTTAAAGAATATTGTTGATTAAGGTGCTGATTGGAGCAAGGGACAAAGACCGCTGCGGGATGTATAACAGAGCAAAAAAAATACAGAAAAAAGGGGAGGAAATGCCCCTTTTTGCTGTATTTTACTCAGGTATACCTACCCCGACTAAAGGGTAAAAGCGGATTTTCACTTCCCCGAACACATCCTCTTCCGGGACAAATCCATACATTCTGCTATCTCCGCTGTGCAATCGGTTATCCCCCATGACAAACAAACAATCCTCAGGGACCACTACTTCAAAGTCCTCGGTTAATGCAAAAGGGGAAGACGCCTTGTTTTCCTCCAAATATGGTTCCTCCACGAGTACATCGTTTATGTATAACCTATCATTCTGTACCTTTAGCCTATCTCCTGCCATCCCGATCACTCTTTTAATATGCTTATCGCTTGAGGTTGGTGCTTCAAAGACAATCATATCAAAGTGTTCGATCTCACTCATTTTCATCACCATTACCCGATCATTATGATGAAATGTAGGACTCATGGAACCTCCATTAACAGTGACTGGTGTAAAGAGAAACTGGCGGCATATAATAACAAGCACCACCACAGCCAAAAGGGACTTCATCCATGAGAAGACTTCTGTTTTCGTACTATTCTCCATTCGCAACCCACCTAAAGCTTTTCTGATCGACTATCCTATAATAAATACGAGGGAAATACTAAAAAAGTTTCCAAATTTTTAAAGAAATGTTCTTTTTATAATAAAAGTATGCCCTAGTGGTTAAAATATTTGTTCCTCAAAGTCTGTTATCCACAAAAAAATGAATATTTCAACGAATTCGAACCAAATATCAAAGAATAAAAAAATTTATCCACGAATATTTCCATATATCCACGAAAACAGGTGAGATATCGATAAAGCGCATTTTTCGACAAAAAACATTTCAGTAGAACTGCCCATTTAGGTGTAGATAAAAAAGTTCATCAAACTCAAAATAATACTTGCAAAATACAAATAATTTTATATAATAATGGTAAGAGGTGAAAATAATGGAAGATATTAGAGCAATGCTACAAGTCACCATGCGTAGATTCGGTATGTTGAACAAAAACTGCTGTACAGTCGACTGTCTGGATATATCAATGGTGCAAAGTCATATCCTATATGAAATAGCACGAAAGCATCTCCCATCCATGCAGGAGGTGGCTGATACCATTGGGATGGACATAACCACCTTCAGCAGACAGATACAAACACTCAAAAAAATGGAGCTTGTGGAAAAAAGCCAATCGGCATTGGATAAGAGAGTATACCACCTAAGCTTGACTACCAAAGGGAAGCAAGTAGAGGAAGGCATCAACGATCAAATGAAGCATTACCTGAAAAGTGTCTTTTCCCACTTAAATGAAAAAGAGCAAAACGAAGTAATCAAATCTCTACAAATACTGAATGAAGCAATGGGCAAAAGTAATATGTGCTGCAAACCTTTCTCCTAAGCAAGTGAAAAGCTTGCTTTTAAAATAAAACAATACTTGTAAAATGCAAGTAAATCCAAAGCAGAGGTGTTTATAATGTGGAAAGAAGTCCTTTCAAGTTTTTTCTATATTGCGCTTGAGCTTACATTATTATTTATTCTTGTTACATTCCTGGTTTCCGTTGTTCAAATGGTCATCCCCTATCACAAAATGGAAAAGTGGATGAATCATCCTAATGTTTGGCTCGGTTCCATTCTTGCAGTGCTGTTCGCTTTTATAACACCATTTTGCTCCTGCTCCACCATTCCGGTTGTCGTAACGCTGCTCCAGAAGAAGGTTCCCTTTGGCATTGTCATGGTGTTCCTTTTTGCTTCCCCTGTGTTGGATCCAACGATACTCACCATCATGACTGCATTTCTCGGTTGGAAGGTGGCACTATTCTACACCATCATCACGACGACTCTTTCTGTGGCGATTGGATTGACACTTGGAAAATTGGGTTTTGAAAAGCAAGTGAAAAATGTCATTCTGAAAAGCTATAATCCTGAAAACAAAGGCTTCAGTTTCAAACAAGCGGTCTCAGAAACACTAGTGCTGATGAAGACAGTGTTTCCGTATCTCATTATCGGTGCCGCGATCGGAGCGATCATTCACGGAGCTGTTCCAACGAGCTTCATTACACAATATTTTGGCGGGGATAATTGGTGGTTGGTACCTATTGCTGCAATAATCGGGATACCGTTATATATCAGGCTAAGTACGATGATTCCGATTTCCCAAATGATGATTGCAAAAGGAATGGCGCTCGGTCCAGTTATGGCGCTTGTCATCAGTTCGGCTGGCGCAAGCTTACCGGAATTGGCCCTCCTGAATTCTATTTTTAAAAAGAAGCTAGTTGCGGCATTTGTGTTTTCTGTGATTAGTATGAGTACGGTGTCAGGATTCTTGTTTTACCTTGTGTAAAGAAAAGTTTATGTGGATGACATCTTCCCCACTTCAGGATACTAAAGGGGAAGATGTCATTTTTTTAGTTATTCAAAAGTTTGTTTGAATAACCGTTGACAATTGTCACATCATCACATACGATAAAACTATAATAAACATTCAAATGACCGTTTGAATAGGAGGGTCAATGGTGACTGAAAAAGTGATGCAAGCTGTGGAAAAAGATACTTGTGAGACATTTTGTTATGATGAGCAGAAGGTAGACATTCTTAAAAATAGGGTGGAAGAAGTCAATGGAGTGGAATTGCTATTCAAAGCACTCTCCGATTCCACCAGAATAAAGATTGCTTACGCATTAACGTTGGAAAAGGAACTGTGTGTTTGTGATGTTGCGAATATAATCGGATCTTCCACTGCAACAGCCTCCCACCATCTGAGATTGCTAAAAGGTTTGAACCTGGCGAAGGTTCGCAAGGAAGGGAAGCTCGTATTTTATTCCTTGGCTGACGATCATATTCATCAATTGGTTTCCATTGCATTAATACATTCCAAAGAAGGTGTAGATCATGGAGGAGAAAGCATTACAAAATAGCAAAGAGACATATAGATTGCAGGGGCTGTCCTGTACGAACTGCGCAGCTAAATTCGAAAAAAATATCCGTGATATCCAGACGGTGAATGAAGTGCAGCTTAATTTTGGTGCTTCAAAAATTACGGTATATGGAGAAGCAACAGTTGAACAACTGGAAGCAGCAGGAGCTTTTGATGGAATAAAAGTGATACCCGAGAGGCAAAAAAGGAATGAGGAGCAGAAAATCCCATTCTGGCAAAAGAAAGAAAACAGGAACACGATGGTATCCTTGTTCTTTCTTCTTTTAGGCTATATTTCCGTCTATAGGTACGGAGAGGAGTATTTTCCTACCATCCTTTTATTCGGTGTATCTATCATTGTTGGGGGATACCCGTTATTCAAAGTCGGGATCAGGAATCTCTTCAAGCTGGAATTTGATATGAAAACCTTGATGACCGTTGCCATCATCGGGGCGGCCATCATTGGGGAATGGGGCGAAGGTGCAGTAGTTGTTTTCCTGTTTGCTCTAAGTGAGGCTCTTGAAGGCTATTCCATGGATAAGGCCAGGGAGTCCATCCGTTCCCTTTTGGATATTGCCCCTAAAAAAGCAGTGGTCAGAAGAGGGACAGAGGAGTTGGAACTGGATGTAGAGGATATTAGAATCAATGATATCCTGCTCATCAAACCCGGTCAGAAAATCGCCATGGATGGGGAAGTGGTAAGTGGGCAGTCATCCATTAACCAATCAACCATTACCGGCGAGTCGATCCCTGTTCTGAAAGTCATAGGGGATGAAGTTTTTGCCGGAACCTTAAATGAAGAAGGGGCGCTTGAAGTAAGAGTAACCAAGCGGGTGGAAGACACCACGATAGCAAAAATCATCCATCTTGTGGAGGAGGCACAGGCGGAGCGGGCACCTACCCAAGCCTTCATTGATAAATTTGCGAAATACTATACTCCTGCAATCATGGTCATTGCACTCTTGATAGTCCTGATTCCACCCTTGTTTCTTGGAGGGGATTGGTCCGAATGGATCTATCGGGGATTGGCGGTATTGGTGGTTGGATGTCCGTGTGCATTAGTCATATCCACCCCTGTCGCCATTGTAACGGCAATAGGAAACGCAGCAAAGATGGGAGTGTTGATAAAAGGCGGCATTCATTTGGAGGAAGCTGGCCGATTGAATGTCATCGCTTTTGATAAAACCGGTACATTAACTAAAGGAACACCTGAGGTTACCAATATACTCACCTTTGAGGACATGGAGGAAAAAGAGATACTTAGCATCGGCATGGCCATTGAAAAGTACTCGCAGCATCCCCTTGCTTCAGCGATTATGAGAAAAGCGGAACAGCAAGGTATTTTCCAAGCAGACTATCATGCTGAAGACTTCCAATCGATAACCGGTAAAGGTGCAAAAGCAACCATTCAAAATAAGACTTACTTTATCGGAAGTCCATCACTATTTGACGAGTTGATGGTTGTGTCTCCTGGCATTAATGAACAAATAAGAGACCTGCAGACACAAGGGAAGACAGTCATGCTTGTTGGGACTGGTGAACACATCATCGGACTGATCGCAGTTGCAGATCAGGTCCGGGAAAGCAGTAAACGAGTACTTGAACAGCTAAAAAGTATCGGAATCAGAAAAACGATTATGTTAACGGGCGACAATGATGCAACAGGCCAAGCGATCGGGAAATTGGTAAGTATTAACGAAGTGAAAGCTGAGTTGCTTCCACAGAATAAACTTGAAGCAATCAAGTCACTTCGCGCTCAATACGGTAAAGTTGCGATGGTTGGCGACGGTGTAAATGATGCCCCCGCATTAGCTGCTGCAACGGTAGGTATTGCAATGGGTGGAGCAGGAACAGATACAGCTTTGGAAACGGCAGACATTGCTCTCATGGCCGATGATCTCGAAAAACTGCCATATACCATTAACCTGAGCCGCAAAGCACTAGCCATCATCAAGCAGAATATTCTTCTTGCACTAGGATTGAAAATTTTAGCGTTGTTGTTGATTATTCCGGGCTTGCTGACCTTATGGATGGCAATCCTTGCCGATATGGGAGCTACCTTGATTGTCATCATCAATTCATTGAGACTTTTGAAAGTGAGAAAATAGACTCAGTTAGAATTGATCATGAGTTATTTTATATGCAGTAAACCCCGTCAGAGAAAGGTACTAAGGGGTTCCATTTAAGGATAGAAAATAACAAGTAGCATCATAAAAAGCAGGCTAATTCGCACCCTAAACAGCAAGAGGACAATAACTATTATCTACTAAATCAGTGTTGCGAATCAACGTGATTCGCAACACTGATTTAATATCTTCATCCCAAGCGTTCTACCGTACCGCCCGCGAAAGCGAACCCCTGGAGCGGAAACCAACAGGGGTATAAGAACAGAGATACTAGTTTTAAAGCAACAATCTTTACTTTCGGAAACAGCCAACAAAAAAACGAGGATCATGCAATCAAGCATCATCCTCGTTTTTCTATGATTATTGGCGAATCAGAACGCCTGCAGCTTCTTCATAGCTCATGTTCTTTTTCATTGTGAAAGTACCTGCTCTTACGCGAGTGGCAATATCACGATCTTCCAGGAAAGCATCAAATTCATCTGCGTCCTTGATGACACCTTCAGCTTCCAAAAGCTCAGAAACTTCGTAGGTTGCCATTCCATCCGGTATATTTACATCAAAAGGTTCGTTCGACTCTTCCGCTGGGGCTTCGTCTTCCGGCTTTTGCTGCTCCTCGTCAGGAGGGCTTTGTTCAGTATTTTGTTCTTCAGGCTTCTCTTCTTCAATGGAAGGAAGAAGCTCCTGGTATTCTTCGTTTGTCAATAGATGCATATTGTTCTCTTTAGCAAAAGCTTTGACATCCGATTCTCCTAAAGTATCAGAGCTGACAATAGAATAAGCGACTCCCATTACTCCTGTTGCAAAAATGATTCCAACTGCAAATGCACGTAAATTAGTTTTCATTGACTGCATTCCCTTTCAGTTTTGCTGACTGTAATACACTCTCCACTTTTTCGATGGAAGTGGAAGTGAATTGGGAGATTTGGGAAGCGGTGTATCCTTTTTTGAAAAGGGAGATGGTTACATCTTCCTGGCTGACATCCTGATGGGCAGCCTTCTTTTCTTGGACTTTCTTAGTATGTAAGGGTGCTGCTCCAATTAGAAGCTCTTCTTCCAATACTTTGATTTTTCTTTCAAGCTTGTATTTATCCTGTACAACGTCCAAGGACAGTTGTTCCACTTCTTCTTGAAGCTCGGAATATTTGTCACCCACAAAGAATGAAAGGGCGATTAGCCCGGCAGCGATGGCTATTAGTAGAATGCTTGCGATTAACATGTTGTCACCTCATCTAAATTTCTCTCTCTTTTTTATAACATACACAAAAGCAAGGCAACATACCTCTTCGACAATTTCTTCTTTTAAATATGACATATTTGTGAATTTTTTTAAGGTACGGTCATAAAAAATCTTTGAAAAATTAACACAATAACTGAAAAGACGACAAAAAAGGGTGGTTGTGGGAAAGAATTTTCACATGATATGATGAAAGAAAGCTAGGTCCATGAACGTGAGGAGGAATGGTTGAAAATGTCTGAACCCCATAAAGAATTCCTCCATATTCATAGTGATGAACATGGCAAATTGATTGTCCAATGGCAATACGCCTCCTGGCGCAAGTCCTTTGTTCACATGTACAAAGGAAAAGATGAACTGTCTTTGCCTGTTACGGTCCGAATTATTGGATGGAAGGAAAACTTTCAGATTAATAGCCATTATGGGCAGTATCTCGATATAGTGGTAGAAGAAGGCTCTAATATTGTTGCAGTACATTCTTTACCTGAATTGCATGAAATCATTGTCGAGGTTGGTTTCGGTTATGGGGGAGAATTTTTCCCGATTCTGCAATCAGAACGTGCAAGATTTAATGGAAAACAAAGGCTTTGCAACTCCGAAAAAGCTGAATGGACTTCACTCCAGATGGATAGCAAAACTTGGTATTCACAGTTTTCTACATACACCTATTATGAAAATGAAGGAGGGAAGTAGAATGAAAAAAACATTTTTTTCCATGGTGATTAAAGCCGACTTTCCTTTCGTGGAACAGGAGGATTATCAATCGGAAGTCAATTTTTTTGAACAGCTTACCCTTTTATATCTTCCATTGTTCTCACACAGTCACAACGATGATTTCGATATCCCGTTAACGGTGGCCTTTTCCACTTCTTTTCTAGAAAACCTCTCCGATGAACGTTTAATACGGCGTTACTCCTCCTACCTGCATAAAAGATCGGCGTTCCTTCAACAGGAGATCGCCAATACATCCCTCCCTGACGAAAAGGCGGTCTTCTCCTTCCATAAAAACCAATCTGATAAACTCACCCAGCTGCTGGCGGAATATAAAGAAAATATAAAACTGCTGCTTAAAAGCTTGGTGGAAAGTGGAAAACTGATTGCCATTTCAAAAGTTCGGGATGAGGGAACGGTCTTGCAGGATCAGCTATTTGGGGAAACAGGCTTTTCCAGTGATTCAAATTATCTCGATCCCGTGAGTGATGTGGTATATGAAAGAACATGGGATGAGATTAAGGACTATTCCGTATGGCAGGATTATCGCGGACCGATAGGCATCAAGCTTTTTAAAAAAGGCATGAAGAATCGAGCGAACCGAATGTGGTATGAGAGCACGGTTGCACATCAATCCCTGGAAAAACATGCAATACATCTCGTAGAGCATTTACACGCAGCTGCAAAAGAAACTTCTAATCCATCCAACTTGAATGTTACCCTTTCCCTGGGGAAAATCGGAACGGATTGGCTGGAATTACCGGATTTCCTGGAAGTGTTTATGAGGAAAGTTGTGGCAAGTAGTTGGATGGAATGGATTACACCTTCTGGTATTAGAGATAATGAAGTTACCTTATTTCCAGAAGTTATGATGAACGGAAAAGCAATCTTCAATCTTGAAAAAAAGAAAGAAGCAACTTTTCCAGAAGTGGATAGGAAGGAACTATTCTATTCTTCTATCCAGAGTCATAATCATTTGATACGCGTAGAAAAAAAGACCGGTAAGCAAAGGATCCTGATGCTTTCCTGGGAGTTTCCGCCTTCTGTGGTAGGGGGGCTTGGAAAGCATGTTTGGGAACTTGCGAACTCTTTGACGATGGAAGGTCATGATGTCACTGTATTGACACCAAGCTTTGTCGGTGCGCCGAATTATGAACTATGCAATTCCATTCATGTTCATCGTATAAAGGAATTTCATCAAACCTTGGATGATTTTCATCTGTATGTAGCGAGATTCAATATGAATATGGTGGAAAAGGCGATGGAGCTGAACGCTCAATCGGATTTTACGATCATCCATGCGCATGATTGGATGGTAGGGCTTGCAGCAAGAAGCATCAAGGATAGTCTATCCATCCCCTTGATTACAACGATACATGCGTCTGAAACAGGCCGTTTGAACGGGAAGCGTCCTACTCTTCTCCAGGAAATGACGATCCAGCAGGAAGAGGATCTGATTTCCTATTCGGATAGGGTGATTGTCTGCAGCGATTATATGGAAAAGGAATTGCAACGTGAATTTGCTTTTAGAAAAGAGAAGTTTGCCGTTATCCCGAATGGTGTGAGCAAGGTGGAGGAAATCGAGGAAAGTGAAAACATCAAGCTGCTCTTGGAGCGGTATACGCATAATCGACTCGTGCTTGCTCTTGGAAGAATGGTACCGGAAAAGGGATTCGATTTATTTATAGATTCAGCCGCCACAATTTTAAAGGATTACCCGGATTGTCTATTTGTAGCAGGTGGGAAAGGCCCGTTATTGGATACCTACCGAAATCGGGTCATCCAATTGGAATTGGAAAAGTCGATTATGTTTGTAGGGTTTTTGTATGAGAAGGAAAAAACAACGATGCTGAAACAATGTGATCTAATGATTGTACCGAGCACTTATGAACCATTTGGTATCGTGGCGCTTGAGGCAATGATGGCAGGAAAGCCCGTCATCGCGTCCAGAACAGGGGGTCTAGCAACCATACTGGAGGATAAATTCTCAGGGTTGTATTTCGAGCCTGGAAAAGTCGAACAGTTAGTAGGTCAGATTGCAAATGTATTGGAAGATCCCGCTTTAGGAAAAAGGCTTGGGGAGAATGCGAGAGAAATAGCTTTGAAAGAATATGATTGGGAAGATGTAAGACGAAAAACAGAGTACATCTACGAAAGCACCATCACTACTTCTTCCGTCCACTAGGAGGGATTATGTATGAAGGCAGTTATACTGGCTGGTGGAAGGGGCACACGCCTGCATCCTTTTACAAGAAGAATGCCAAAGCCACTCGTACCTTTGCTTAATAAACCTGTCATGGAATATAGTATTGAGTTGCTAAAAAAACATGGCATTTCCGATATCATCGTCACGCTTCAGTATCTCGGGGACAAAATCATGAACTATTTTGGAGACGGATCGAGGTGGGGAGTGAATCTTACTTATGTATTCGAGGATGCCCCACTTGGTACTGCAGGAAGTGTGAAAAATGCGGAAGAACTGTTGGATGAGCCATTTATTGTTATAAGCGGTGATGCCCTGACGGACTTTGATCTGATTGATGGATTGGTATTCCATCTACAGAATAAATCACTTTTCACCGTTTTCATGAAAGAAGTAAAAAAACCTGCAAAATTCGGCATCATCCAAACCGACCTTAATGGGAAAATAAAGCGTTTTTTGGAAAAACCGCAAAAGAATCAGGAATTCAGCAGAGTGGTGAATACCGGAATCTATATTGTAGATCCCCTAGTACTTTGCTTGATGGAGAAAAACAGGGAATATGATTTCAGCAAGGAACTCTTTCCTAAACTCATGGAAAACAATATGGGGCTATATGGATTCAAGGCGAAGGGGTATTGGAAGGATATCGGAAGCCATGAGGATTACCGCCAAGCGCAGTATGATATGCTTGAGAGAAAAGTGCAGGTTTCCCTGCAAGAGGAAGATGTCCTGCCAAAGTTGTGGGTTGGCTCACATGTCCGATATATCAGGGGATCCTCCTTCTCTGCAAAAAGCGGCAAGAGCAAAACGTTGGTGAAAGCGGGATCTTAAGTGTAGGCAAAAAAAATAAGCAGACAGGAAAATCCTGCTGCTTATTTTGTTTCACGGTGTACAGTTACTTTTTTCAATCTTGGGCTATATTTTTTAAGCTCAAGACGATCTGGGTTGTTACGTTTATTTTTAGTCGTGATATAGTTACGATCACCAGTTTCAGTACAAGCTAAAGTTACGTTTACGCGCATCGTTATCCCTCCAAACATATAAAGCTTTCAATTCAGACCTTACTATAATATCACCTTTTTTTTCGGAATGCCAGTCTTTTTTCAGAGGTGGCAAAATAGACGGGAAATCCTGCATCTTTTCCTCTCCTCCAATAGAAGAAAGAAGTGTTTCTTGGTATATTCTTTATAGAGAGAAATGATAATGGTAAGGAGCGTTTTTGATATGGACAAAGAAAAACAGCGGGAAGAAATGAAAAAATGGTTGTCTGGACTTTCGAAAAATCAATACGAGCAGAAATCACAAAAAATTCATCAAACACTTTTTTCATCGGCTGATTGGAAGAAAGTGCAGACAGTTGGGGTGACGGTTTCGAGGGTTCCGGAAGTGGACACCATCTCCATTATCGAACAGGCATGGCTTGAAAAGAAACTAGTTGCTGTTCCAAAATGCCATCCCAGGGATAAAAGCATGGAATTCTATCTATTGAAATCATTCGATGAACTGGAGACTGTCTACTTTGGGTTACGGGAGCCAAACCCCACTCGAACCTGGCCTTGTGAAAAATCAGCTATAGATCTCATACTCGTACCGGGACTCGTATTTGATAAGAAGGGCTACCGGATCGGGTTTGGTGGAGGCTACTATGACCGCTTTTTAACAGATTACAACGGGATCACGGTTTCATTGGCCTTCGAAGAACAGGTGAAAAAAGAGTTGGAACATGAAACATTTGATATTCCTGTAAGCAAAATCATGACGGATGAGACTACATATGACTGTACTCTTGGAGAATAGCGCGGTGCTGCTTGGGGGAATCCTCCTGCTTGCAGGGCTGGGGTATAAAGCCAAGGCACTTTCAAGGTCAGGCGCAATCGGAACGTGCATCATCGGCATCATGATTGCTGCCGGGTTCAAAGGCTATGGGCTTCTATTGATCGGTATCTTTTTTGTAACCTCAAGCCTTTGGAGCAGGTATAAAAAGAAGAGCAAGTTAAAAGTAGATGAAGTTCTGGAAAAAGGGTCCCAGCGCGACATCTTTCAAGTGTTTGCAAACGGGATGGTCCCGGCACTGTTTAGTTTGAGCTTCTTACTATATCCCTCTGAAGCATGGTTGGTCGGGTTTGTAACAGCGATAGCAGCGGCAAATTCAGATACCTGGGCATCCGAAATAGGCACTCTTAGCAAGAAGGATCCAGTTTCCATTCTTACACTTAAAAGAGTAAGCAGGGGAACATCAGGGGCCATAAGTCTTTTGGGGACGGGAGCTTCTGTTGCCGGAGCTGGACTCATTGCTGTTGCGGCTTTTCTGTTTTGGACAGAGGTATCGCTTGGCACAGCTGTGTTAATTTCCTTATTTGGCATACTTGGCTGCTTTGTTGATACCTTTCTTGGCGCTTCGATCCAGGCTTCGTACCGATGCTCATTCTGTGGAAGGACTGTGGAAAGTCCTCATCACTGCGGAAAGCCTGCTGAACTGGTGAAAGGATTTCGAGCTGTAAATAATGATATGGTGAATATCGGATCCATCGTATTTGTCTCATTCCTGGCCGCGATGCTCGCTTTTACATAAATCTATTTGACACAGAATAGAAACATATTGCTCAGTGTTTCACAAACTTTCGGTGTAAAATACAGTTATAGTTAATCCTTGATAAGAAACGGGGAGATTGGTTTGAGAAATGGAATCAGTAGAGTCGCTTTAATTGGTACGGGATTCGTTGGTTCAAGCTATGCATTTGCCTTGCTGAACCAAGGTGTAGCGGAGGAGCTCGTCCTTATTGATCTTAATAAGGAAAAGTCGGAAGGGGATGCCATGGACCTGAATCATGGTATTGCCTTCGCTCCTGCTCCGACAAAGATCTGGTATGGGGGTTATAAGGATTGCAGGGATGCTGATATTGTGGTGATTTGTGCCGGTGCGAACCAGAAGCCTGGTGAGACCAGGTTGGATTTGGTCGAAAAGAATGCCAAAATATTCAAGGGGATTGTCGATCAGGTAATGGAAAATGGGTTCGACGGAATATTCCTTGTAGCGACCAACCCGGTTGACATCCTTACCTATGCTACATGGAAGTTTTCCGGATTACCGAAAGAAAGGGTAATCGGTTCCGGAACCATTTTGGATACGGCCAGGTTTCGCTTTCTTTTGGGAGACTATTTTCAAATCGATGCCAGGAATGTTCATGCCTATATTATCGGGGAGCATGGAGATACGGAGCTCCCGGTTTGGAGTAAAGCGGACATCGGCGGTAAGCCGATCCTTGAATTGATGAAAGAAAAAGAAGAGTATAAAGAGCAAGACCTCGAGAAACTGTTTGTAAATGTCAGGGACGCTGCATACCAGATTATTGAACGCAAGGGTGCCACCTATTATGGAATTGCCATGGGCCTTGTACGTCTGACGAAAGCGATATTACGAAACGAGAACTCCATCCTGACAGTTTCCGCTTACTTGGACGGGGAATATGGCAGCAAGGATATTTATATAGGTGTCCCGTCAATCGTAAACAGAAATGGTATCCGTCAAGTGGTAGAGTTAGAGTTGAATGAAAAAGAAAAAGCACAGTTTCATCATTCTGTAGAAGTACTTACTAGCATTAAAGAGAATGTCTTTTAACATAAGGTGGAAAAACATGTCTGATATTAGGCATGTTTTTCTTTTATTTGAAGCATCATAATAGCAGGAGGGATGATAATGGGATATTTAATCAGATTAGTTTTTATCATCGCAGGAGCCTATGCGATTTACCAGAACCGCTATCGGATCTTGAATTCTATTCTTGGCATAAGTCCGATTAGAAGGTTTGTGGTGGCCTTTGGAATGGACATCCCATTTGTCCGGGATCGCTTCCTGCAAACCGTTTTTCGTGGGTGAAAATTCAGGCTGGAAATTAAAATGATGGACTACCTGTCAATCCTCTCTTAACTGGGAGTGGTTTAGTGGGTAGTTTTTTTGTTGAAGCTAACTTTTGAAACCTTACACTATATTTACAATGGATTAATATTCCACCTGTATAATTTATCCTGTTAGCATTTTTGATACAACGGGGGGTTCACCTTGGAAAAAACAGATAACATACAAAAAAGTATAAAAGATTGGTTTCAACGGGCTTTTCAGAAAGTTAATTTGGGCACACGATTATTTATTCTGGTTGTTTCATTGTTAGTAGGATCCATTCTATCGGTCGGCATCAGCTCCTATGTGAAGGCAAAAGAAATGACCATGGAGACGATGGAAAATAGATTTTTCAGGGAATCAGAACTGATGGGGCATCTTGCTGAAAACCTCAAATTCCTCTATGTCAGTGAAGATAGCTATTTCATGCAGCAACTTCAGATCAGTATCAGGGATCAGCAGAAAAAGCTGGAGAAAGACGGAATACTCTCTGAATTCTTCTACATAAAAGACCAGCAAATCATCCCTTTTGAAGTAAGCAAGGATAAGCTGCCCGAAATATCAGATTCTCTCATTGCTCAAATGGATAAAAGCGGCATCGGTCTTTTACATAAAGAATTGGATGGGGAGGATTACACCATTACATATAGGACGATGAAGGAAATTGGCGGTACTTATGTAATCCTGATCCCAACAGAAACCTACTTGGGACCAGTGGATAAAATGGCTCATTTCACCTTGATTGTCACTGCTATCAGTCTGGTTATCTTTACGTTATTGATGGTCCTATTTGTCAAAACCTTGACCAGACCCCTTTCCATACTTAGAGAAACAATGAAGCAGGTCAGGGAAGGAAAGCTGGAACGAGCCGCAGACATTAATACAACGGTTCCGGAGATTCTTTCCTTGCATAAAAGCTATAATGCAATGATTGACCAGATGAGAAGTATGGTGCATGAACTTAAAAGTACAACAGTGGAGCTTGAGGAAACCGGTGGAAAGCTTCAATCCTCGTCCGAACATGCCCTTGCATCGAGTAAACAGCTCGTATCTGCCATTCAGTTGGTAAAGCATGGTGCAGAACAGACTGCAAGCAGTTCAGAGGACAGTGTAAACTGTTTTAGAGATATGAAACAAAAGATTGAGGAGACAATGGAAAACATGGATGTGGTATTCCACAGTTCCAAAACGATGAACAGGTCCGCCAAGGGTGGTGAGCATACCATGAAAGAATTGATTGGCACGATTGCCACCTTTGAAAAGGATTTTGATAAGTTGAACACCACAATCAGGCATGTAAAAAACTATGCATCCTCTATATCCAATCTGGTAGTGCTTATTCAGGGTGTTTCTGAGCAGACAAAACTTTTGGCATTGAATGCCACCATTGAAGCGGCAAGAGCAGGAGAGGCAGGAAGAGGTTTTGCGGTAGTTGCCAAGGAAATCCGAAAACTTGCCGAACAGTCCTCCCACGCTGCAGAGCAAATCACCAATTCTATCATTCACATGGAAGAAGTAACAGTAAGTGCAACCGAAGAGTTTGATGAAATGCTATCAAAAATGAAGTCAAACCTGACCTTGGCAAATTCATCAAAGCTCACTTTTGATGAGCTGATGAAGGAAATTGGGGACGTAAATGAAAACATGAAGGTCATGCAAGGGAAACTTAAAGAATTGGAATATATTCTACCTGAACTTGAACAGTCTGCAGACGGACTTTTATCTGTGTCCCAGGAAACCTCTGCAAGCTCGGATGAAATGCTTGCTGCCAGTGAATATCAGATCGACCAGATGGAAGGGAATCACCACATAGGAAAACATCTCAATGAATTGTCAAACTCTCTCTCGGCAATCACTTCGAGGTTTCATCTACAATAATTTAATCTGTTAGTTTGAACAGTGCTTCTAAAGGGAAGATGCCTTCATAGATATAGGTATCTTCTTTTTTGTATAAGAAGTTAATATTTTTACTTTTCAATTCCTACCATATAAAATGGTAATGAATGAGGAGGTGTGCCGTTGAAGCAGGATTTTGTATTTTGGCATCTTTTATATAGCTTGGTTGTAACGCATGAATATAAAATCATACATATCTCCCCCGACCATAAGGAAGTATGGCTGGAGGGACTGGGAAATAAACAAGCCCCGATCATACGAGTGTACCGCTATGATCTCGATTGGAGCACATGGCTTCAGCGGGATATGGAAAAGACGGTATTCCAGGTTGCGAACTTCAGGAAACAGCTAAGAAAAAGCAAGCTAGCTGCTGTCAATATATATGTTTCCACCTACCCCCCTGTGGATGACTGGGAATTCCGGGTGCAGGAGCCTCTGGAGAAGAATCATGCCACGGTAAATAGCGTTATTGTCCATGAAGGGAATGTTGAGAATTCCTGCAACAGAATATCCAATCTGATTGGAAAAGAAGTTAAGGTGGAAGTGGAAAATGAAGAAGAGGATGCTCTCTTTCCTTTAAAACAACTAGTGTTGGATGCGTCCGCACGGGCAATCAAGAAAGAAAAGGAAATATTCCAGTTCGGCAAGCCATTATTCACTTATCTGTTTATTGGGATACAATTGATCGTCTTCTTTCTCCTGGAAATGAATGGAGGAAGTCAGAATACAGAGACCCTCATCAAGTATGGGGCTAAATTCAACCCATTGATCCTTGAAGGGGATTGGTGGAGGTTTTTTACACCGATATTCCTGCATATCGGGATTATCCACTTGCTGCTGAATACACTTGCCCTTTATTATCTGGGAACTGCAGTCGAAAGAATCTATGGTAATACCCGTTTCTTATTTGTCTATCTTTTTGCAGGCTTTGCAGGCTCACTTGCAAGTTTTGTCTATACACCCTCCATTTCAGCTGGGGCATCGGGTGCGATTTTTGGTTGCTTCGGGGCATTGCTTTTTGTCGGTACTGCCTATCCGAAGCTCTTTCTCCGCACCATGGGGATGAATATCCTTGTGTTGATAGGGGTCAATCTTACAATAGGATTCGCTATACCCGGGATTGATAATGCAGGGCATATCGGCGGGCTGGTTGGTGGATTCCTTGCAGCGGCTATTGTCCATCTGCCGAAGCATGTGAAACCTCTCCCAAGAATAATAGGCCTTCTCCTAGCCTGCACCATCACCTTTTACATGCTCGATTACGGTTATAACAATGAAAATCCGTATACCAGGATATCCGAAGCAGAAACGCTTCTTCAAAACGGGGAGTATGACAAAGCTCATGATATACTTCTGCCACTTGAAGAGCAGAAGGAGGAATATCCGGAGGTACTTTTCTATCTTTCTTTTATAGATATTAAAAAAGGGCGGCTGGAAGAAGCGGAGTCACGGCTCGTTGACGTTACTTCCTTACAACCCGACTTCCATGAAGCTCACTATAACCTGGCTTTGGTGTATCTGGAATTGAAGAAAACAGAAAAAGCGCTCGTTTCAATTGAACGAGCCATTGAAATTGAGGAGGATGGCGCAAATTATCAAAATCTCCGTTCCGAAATCATTCAGTCCCTAGATTCTGAATGAGCTTGACGGATTCTCCTTCTCTCGTTTCGAATAAAACAAGCAAATGTGAATAGTCTTTGGAAATCAATATCAGTGGCAGGGAGCTATCTATCGGTGGAATGGTAGTTCCGGCCGCTGTTTTTATTCCAAGAAAGTACTCCTTGTATAATCCCTCCCAAAGCCTCCCGACAATCTCCTTTGAACGGGCATTATCTATTCCAGGCAATCCTTTTTCCTGGAGGTCTATAATCTCCTCCAATGAATATAAGTCATAATTCTGTACAGGAATATCAAAGAAATCAACCGCCTTTTCCCACGAGTATTCCAGCTGCTGAGCAGTCACTTTGTCCAAGACCTCTTTCCATTCCCTTTGCTCTTCTGTTTCAGCATCCTTGAATGACTGTAGGGGGCTGAAGGAAGAGTCGATCACATATAACTGGTCTTTGCTCATTCTATGGGTACTCGTAATCTTTTCATCCTTATGATGAATTTCCCCGTGATGAAAGGTAAGCGCCACAAAATGACTGCTGTCCTCGCCTGAATAGGTGGCATATTGAGTCAACTCGCTGCTGTTATCCTTCCAATCGGATAAAACTGCCTTTAATCTTCCATCAGCAAATAAAAGAGAAATATCCTGTCTAAGGTAGACCGGCTCACCGGTATCTGATGTAACCTCCCAGTTTATTACATATTCGTCGTTATCCTTTTCATTAAGTAGATGCAAACTTGTATCTGCTTCTTTTATTTGAATGGTTGGGTCAATCGGAAAGAAAATAATGCTTTCGACGGCTTTCTGCTTAAACATGAAAAGCAAGAAGACAGTGGCTGCCAAACCGAATATAAGTCCAATTCCTACTATATAAATTTTTTTCATCTTGCTCCTCCAAAAGTAGACTTTCTACCAACTTATGAGCTTGTCTATTTTTTTATGAATAGATCAAGAAACGGTTAATTAGTTTTTACTATTTGGTATTTTTTTTTCGAATAAGTAAAAAATGTAAGAGATAGCTGCAGCGAGGAGGAACAGACGTTGACTTGGACCAAGCAAACAAAAAAGATGACAGGGAATTTTGACGAAGATATCGCCTATCTGAAAAATAGACTGGCTGTCGATAAAAGCTTTGATTTGATATTTCTTGACCTCCACTATGCAGGCAGAAAAATCGGCCTGTTTCTTGTAGATGGATTCGGAAAAGATGACATCATGCTCTTCCTGATGAAATTCCTTTCCGACTTGGAGCCTGAGGAGCTGGAAGAGCACCCGCTTGATAAATTACTCCAAAAATATATTCCTTATGTGGAATTGAGCAAAACAGACGATCTGGAGCAGGTGGTCGACCAGGTGCTTTCAGGACCTACAGCACTTGTTGTGGAAGGTGTGCCTGAAGTGATTATGATCGACTCCAGAACCTATCCTGTCAGGGGACCGGAAGAACCGGATATGGAAAGGGTGGTCCGAGGATCAAGGGACGGATTTGTCGAGACCATCATTTTCAACTGTGCACTCATTCGCCGAAGAGTCAGAGACAGCTCCCTCCGGATGGAATATCTGCAGGTGGGACGCCGGTCAAAGACAGATATCAGTCTCTGTTATCTGGAGGAGATAGCGGACCCTCATATTGTCGAACGCATCAAGCATGCTCTAAAGAAGATTGATACAGACGGCTTGCCGATGGCAGAAAAAACACTCGAAGAATTCGTAGGCGGAAGACATTGGAACCCATATCCAACCGTACGCTATACGGAAAGGCCGGATACTGCAGCGGCCCATCTGTATGAAGGCCATGTGCTTGTAATTGTAGATGGCTCACCAAGTGTCATCATCACTCCGTGTACTTTCTGGCATCACCTCCAGCATGCCGAGGAATATCGGAACAAGCCATTGGTTGGTGCCTATCTAAGACTAGTAAGGTTTCTTGCCGTGTGGGCATCCCTCTTCATCTTGCCTTTATGGTATCTATTCGCTTTGAATCCGGAGCTTCTGCCACCGCAGTTGTCCTATATCGGTCCATCAGAAATGGGAACCGTCCCGTTGATTGCCCAGATACTCATCATTGAGCTTGGGATGGACATGCTGAGGATGGCAGCCATCCATACGCCTACCTCGCTCGGAACGGCTCTTGGCCTGGTGGCTGCAATACTAATTGGAGATGTTGCGGTAAAAGTAGGATTGTTCGTCCCCGAGATCATACTTTATCTCGCCATTGCTGCAATAGGAACCTTTTCCACGCCAAGCTATGAACTCAGCCTGGCGAATCGCCTGGTTCGGATTGTCCTGATTGTACTGACTGCATTATTCGGTATACCTGGATTCATGATCGGCCTGCTGGCATTCATCATGCTGCTTCTACGCATGCAGTCCTTCAATGTGCCGTATATGTGGCCATTCATTCCATTCAACTACCGCGGAATGAGGGATGTATTGATCAGAGCCCCGATGCCATTGAAAAATAGAAGACCCACCATCTTGCATCCTGGGGATCCTGACAGATAGAAAAGCCGTGGTAGCGGCTTTTTTTCTGTTTTGAGGGGGATGACTCTTCATCGATGCATTGAATGCGGATGTGGTGGTCTTGACGAACGAAGCTAATTCTTTATACTTAATAGGAGAAAGCGCTTCTTTCGCAAGGAGAATAGGTGGAAATATGAAATCGATTCTAGATATAAGACAGCTACTAAAAAGATATGGTACATACATCTATACAGGCGACAAAATCGGGGACCTGGAGATGATGGAGGATGAAGTAAGAGAGCTCTATCACTCAGGTGTCCTGGATGCACAAAGCTTCGGGACGGCGATGTTGTTGATAAAACAGGAAATATCCAAACAAAGATAAAGAAAAGGTGGAAAATATGGAGAGCAAATGGTTAGTCGGCGTTGATTTAGGTGGTACAACAATTAAGATGGCTTTTATCAGCCAATATGGTGAAATCGTCCACAAGTGGGAGATTGTCACAGACATAAGTGAAAAAGGGAAGAACATTACAACCGATATCGCAAAGGCGATCGATATGAAACTGGATGAGCTTCAAGAGCCAAAATCAAAGCTTCAAGCTATCGGCATGGGGGCGCCTGGTCCGGTAAATATGGCAACAGGTCTTATCTATGAAGCAGTAAATCTAGGGTGGGAGAATTATCCCTTGAAAGACCTGCTGGAAGTGGAAACAGGTTTGCCTGTCGTAGTAGATAATGACGCAAACCTTGCTGCAATAGGCGAAATGTGGAAGGGTGCAGGAGAAGGGTCGAAAGATCTTATCTGTGTAACCCTGGGAACGGGTGTTGGTGGAGGCATCATTACCCATGGTGATATTGTCCATGGCATTAACGGAGCCGGCGGGGAAATCGGCCACATTACCGTCATTCCTGAAGGCGGGGCACCTTGCAATTGTGGTAAGACGGGTTGCCTCGAGACAATTGCATCTGCAACAGGAATTGTCCGTACAGCTAGTGAGCAAGTGGAGAAGCACCCTGAAAGCAGGCTTGCCCAAGTGGCAAAAGAAGAAGGCCTTACCGCAAAAGTGGTCTTTGAACTTGCTAGTGAAGGAGAAGAAGTCGCTTCCATGGTTGTTCATCAGGTGACAGCACCACTCGGGCTTGTTCTGGCAAACCTGGCAAATGCACTGAATCCTGAAAAGATTGTGATCGGCGGTGGAGTATCACGGGCTGGTGAGGCATTATTAAATCCATTGCGCAAGCACTTCGATCAATTCCTGTTCCCAAGGACTAAAGTTGGTGTTCAAATTGCGACTGCAACGTTGGGGAATGATGCCGGGGTAATCGGAGCGGCTTATCTGGCAAAAACAAAAATTTAACATCAATTTTTCGTTTGAATCTTTCTAAAGGAGGGTATCTACTAAAGAAAGAAGCGAAATAAACTAAAAAGGAGGCTTCTTGTGCAAGTCTTCTTTTTTTTGGCTTTGTTAAAGAATGAATTGCTTTAATATATACTAGCTGTTGATTGGAGCAATAGGCGAAGACTCCTGCTGGCGGAAGCGTTTAGTGGAGACCCCGCAGGCAAGGCCGAGGAGGCTCCACAAACGCCCCTTGGGTCGCTGCGCCTAGTGCGGAAATCAACAGCGGTGTATAACAGTTATTATTTATTTGAAAATTCTAAATATATAAACTTCAGAAAAAGATGAAACTTTTATGCTTGTTCAACGTCTATGTATATAGTAAGTTGAATAGCCTAAATACTACTATTCTATCAATCCCTTTTTCTCACAGTATTAATTATCCATTGATTTTTTGTTAAAAAAGTTTTAAGATATGTCGTAGTCATTTTTTCTTTAAAAAAACAACAGATATTATTTCTAAAGATAATGAAGAAGATAAATAAAAGAGCTTCCCTGTCTTTCGTTATAAGGAGGTAAAAAGATGAAGCAAGCTTTTAAATCAAAAGTTCCTTTTATCCTAATTGCAGTGGTTCTGCTATGGGTAAAAACCTATATTGTATACAAAACAGCATTTAACATTACCATTGAATCCGTTAAACAAGAATTTATCCTTTTTATTAACCCATTGAGCTTTATTTTATTGATAGCCGGTATCGCGCTCTTCTTTGGTGAAAAGGGTGCCAAGCGATATTTAATCATTACAAGCTTTATCATTTCATTTGTACTTTATGCAAATGCCGTATATTATCGATTCTTCAACGATTTCATCACGATCCCACTGTTGTTCCAATCAGGTAACATGAGTGATCTTGGTGGAAGTATTACTGGATTGATGTATCCCGCAGACGTGCTTATGTTCCTTGATGTGGTGATTCTTATCGTACTTTCCAAATGGACTCCTGCATTCGTAAGCTTTGCAACATGGCGTCCAAAGGTAAGAAAAATGTATTTCCTTTCTATTGTAGGAATTTTCCTGTTCAACCTAGGATTGGCAGAAACGGAAAGACCACAGCTATTGACACGTACGTTCGACCGTGAAATCCTTGTGAAAAACCTTGGAACTTACAATTACCACGTATATGATGCTGTCCTTCAATCCAAGACACGCGCGCAGCGTGCATTGGCGGATGGAAGTGAACTGGCAGAAATTCAGAACTATATCAATGCCAATTATAAAGCTCCAAATGACGACTTCTACGGGATTGCGGAAGGTAAAAACGTCATTGTTGTAAAAATGGAGTCCTTGCAGAGCTTCGTCATTGACCGAGAAATCAATGGAAAGCCTGTTACACCATTCTTAAATGAAATTAAAGATCAAAGTTATTACTTTAGTAATTTTTTCCATCAGACCGGGCAAGGTAAAACATCTGATTCAGAGTTTATCTTAGATAACTCTTTATATCCTGTTGGCCGTGGAGCAGTGTTCTTTACGCATGGTACGAATGACTACCATACTGCTACACCGAATGTTTTAAAAGAAAAAGGCTATAACCCAGTAGTGTTCCATGCGAACAACAAAAGCTTCTGGAACCGTGATGTTATGTATAACGCATTAGGCTACGAAAATTTCTATGACGTGGATAGCTATGAAGTAACGGAAGAGAACTCAGTTGGCTGGGGACTTAAGGATAAAGATTTCTTTGAGCAGTCCGTTCCTTACATGAAGGAAATGGAAAAACCTTTCTATGCGAAAATGATCACATTAACTAACCACTTCCCATTCGTATTGGATGAAGAAGATAAGCTTGTTGATGAGTTTGATTCTAATAGCCGTACATTGAACCGCTATTTCCCAACAGCAAACTATTTGGATCAGTCCATCAAGCATTTCTTTGATGAATTGAAAGCGGCTGGCCTTTATGAAGACTCAGTCATCATCATGTATGGTGACCATTATGGAATATCTGAAAACCACAATGATGCAATGGCGCAATATCTTGGGAAAGATATTCGTCCGTTTGAAAACGCACAACTGCAGCGTGTACCGATGATTGTACACATTCCAGGTGTAACGGATAAGAATCCAAAGGAATTTGATACGGTAAGTGGTCAAATCGACCTTAAGCCTACCATCAAACATTTACTTGGCATGGAAACGAAGAACGATATCCAGTTTGGGGAAGACTTATTCTCTGAGGACCACAGCGAATTTGTAGTGTTCCGTGACGGAAGCTTCGTGACAGATGAAGTCATTTACACAAAAAATGCTTGCTACGATAAAGAGTCTGAGGAAGAAGTTGATCAGGAAGCATGTGAACCTTACATGGAGAAAGCCAAAAAAGAGCTTCAATACTCCGATCAGATCATCTATGGAGATCTATTGAGATTCTACGATGGAACTTCCATTCAAATGGATCAAACTAAAATAAAAGAATAATGTAAATCTAACCCCGATGAAGCATCCGCTTTGTCGGGGTTTTTCGTCTGTCCGGAATGATTTAATGTCTGTGAGTTTTTTGCTTTTCAGGAGTAAAACGCATATTGTCACCTATTTGAAACATCCCCTTTCTTGTTGCCAAATTTCTGTTCTAGCGAATGAAAGCCTTTCATACAGTAGTAGAAACAATAAGGGCAAATAGAGGTAGATTTCGACATGGACCGGATGGTGACAGATAGTGATGAAAAAAGATAAAGGTTTAAACAGTGCAACAGAAAACAAGTTCACTGCATTGAAGGTGAATCCGAGACGTGGAGATACAATTTGGTATTACAGTCAGCTATTTGGAGTGCGGCTTGAGCTTTTAACAGAAGCTAATAAAAAGCTGAATGCAGAAAACCTGCAGCAAGCCTCTGAAGTTGCGATTGCCGGGTTTGTAAGGGAAGCGTATAGGGTCAAAAGTGGAGATACCGCATATAGTCTTGCAAGAAGTCTTCATATTGGATTGGATGCCCTCTATTTAGTCAATCACAATAAGGATCTTACCATGTTAAACGTAGGGGAAACGATTGATTTACCAAAAAGATTGGCGGACCGTATCGTAGACTCCACTCGTAAATATGATTCTAACGTATACACGGAAGACCTTAACCAATTGATTGATGTTTATCCTTTTCTAGAGTGTGCCACTATCGGACAATCTGTCATGGGAAAGCCACTTTACCATCTGAAGCTAGGGAGAGGGAAAAAGAAAATACATTGGAATGGGAGCTTTCATGCAAATGAGTGGATTACGAGCTCTGTGATTATGACTTTTCTGAATGATTATCTGCTAGCACTAACAAATAATCAACCTCTGAGAGGGGTGCCGGTTTATCCCTTATTCGAAGAGGTGACACTTTCTATCGTGCCGATGGTCAATCCTGATGGAGTAGATCTTGTGCTTATGGGGCCATTAGAAGAAGAGCGGTATCATCAGGAAGCTGCGACCATCAATCGGGATCATCCTGATTTTACAGGATGGAAGGCCAATATTCGTGGAGTGGATTTGAATAATCAATTTCCGGCAAAGTGGGAGATTGAAAAGGAGCGTAAAGAGCCGAAAGCCCCTGCGCCGAGAGACTACCCAGGTGATGATGCGCTGACGGAACCGGAAGTGGTTGCAATGGCGGAATTGACGAAAAGGGAAAACTTCGACATGGTTGTAGCCTTTCATACGCAAGGGGAAGAGTTCTACTGGGGCTATGAAGGATTCGAACCTGCTGAAGCAGAAAGAATGGCGGAGGAGTTTGAACGGGTAAGCAACTATAAGAGCGTGCGGTATGTGGACAGTCATGCAGGTTATAAAGATTGGTTTATCCAGGAGTTTAAAAAGCCTGGCTTTACCCTGGAGCTTGGCAAAGGGATTAACCCTTTACCCCTCTCACAATTTGAAAACATCTATCAGAAAGTGTTCGGCATCTGTCTCGCTTCGCTCTATATATAGTTTTATTTTAACCAACGTGTCCATATCTGGAGGATGCGTTTTTTTCTTTTGGCTACCTAGAAAATAAGTGTGTGTCCTGTTAAACTCCCTGTTGATTTCCGTTCCAGGCGACAGCGATCGCGGGGCGGTGCTTGAACCTCCTCGGCTTTGCCTGCGGGGTCTCAAGTCTACCGCTATCTCCCGCAGGACAAGGAAGGCTTCGGCAGCGATACATCGTACGAAGAAAATGCTTGCATTTTCGAGGAGTCTCACACCTTGCACTCCAATCAACAGGGTAGGCAGGTGAAGCATAACGTCCGCACTATATTTTTATTTCTCATGGTGTAAATATTTTTAGTGAGGGTCGTTCTTTGTTAAAGACTAGTGAAGATTACTAAGGTGTTGTCTAGCTGTTGATTGGAGCAATAGGCGAAGACTCCTGCGGGAGGAGGCTCCACAAACGCCCCTTGGGTCGCTGCGCCTAATGCGGAAATCAACAGCGGTGTTTTACAAGAACGTTCCTTTAAAAAATTATTAATTTTTCTTCCCTTTTTACCCTTGTATTGAAACTATTCCTGCCTCATAATCGTAATAGAAGAAAAGGAAAATTTAGGGGGGCTGGAATGAAAAAAGGAATGGTCTATTTAAGTGTGATATGTAGTCTTCTTATAGGATGCCAGCCATCTCAGAAACCGAAGGAAGTAGTGGATTCCCCTCCTATATCGGAGGGAGTGGTGAAAGAAAATCCTGTTCCTTACGAAATAGATGAAATTAAACAAATTGAAACTCCTTTCGAATCGTTCAGTGCTGTAGTGGAATGGCTGAATGATGAAACGGTTTTATATATTATGGAGTCCTCAGGAAAGTTTGAAGTCCATACCTTCAACGTACGATCAGGAGAAAGTACCCTGTTTTATACCTCTGATTCACCTATTATGACCGTGGAAGCAAACAGCACCAATGAATTGTTTGTCATCCAAACTGCCCCATCCTTCACTGAAGGACACATAAGTGTGGTGGATGCCTCCGGAAATCTTGTCACCCATTGGAAATTCCCTGATTCTCAAGATTTGGTCTATTCGTGGAACCCATATACCAACAAACATATCGCCGTCTCTTCTTTTCATGAAGACTGGACATTTGAAGGGTATCTGCTGGATATCTCAACTAAAGAAATGAAAAAGAAGAATTTCACCAACCCATTTGTTCAATGGCTTGGAGAGAGCAAAGTGGGCTACATTAATTGGAATCAGGATGAACCATCCTTAACGGCTCCTTTACTTTCATATGATGTGCTGACAGACCAAACAGAACAACTCATGGAGAATGTGATCATGTTTACTTCACTTTCAGATTTAGTGATGACAATGACCACTAACATGGAAAATGAACTGTTGGCACAATACAATTTTCTCAATACAATCACATACAAGAATGTGCATCAGTTCCAGGCACCCCTATTATCCATGTACTCCAATTATGTTACACCGTTTTATGAATATGTCAGTTCCGCCAACCAGTTCTATACTTTTATTCCTTCTAGTGGAGGGACTGTTGAAGGACTTACAGATTCGTTCCAATTTATATCCTTCCATGTCGAAGAAGGTGAAAAGGAAGTCCTGCTAGAAAAGCTCGAAAACAAACCGATCAAATTTTCTCCAAACGGGCTATTTTGTCTGTACGGCTATCAATTGGAACAGTTGATTTTCATTCCTGAAAAAGAGATGATAGACTTAGTTAAATATTCGTAGCAAGGATGGTGGGACGATTATGGCAATTGTGGACGTAACCGTTATTCCAATTGGAACAGACGGACCGAGTGTAAGTGATTATGTGGCCGAGATCCAGGAGATACTGGAGGGCTACAAAGAAGAAGGTAAAATCAATTATCAGTTGACTCCGATGAGCACGATTATTGAAGGGGATCTGCCGGAACTTTTTAACGTGATCTTGGCAATACATGAGGCTCCTTTTCAACAAGGTTTACATCGTGTTGCAACCAATATACGTATCGATGACCGTCGAGATAAAAAGGTCAAAATGCAGGACAAACTGGCTGCGGTCGCAGCCAAAAGGTCACAACGATAAAGATAAACGCCTGGGATTTCTAAAAGGAATGTCAGGCGTTTGTTGAAATAAAAAAACTTCAAGAAATTCAAGGGAAATGTATCTTTAGAAAGAAATAGGCCGTTTCAATTTTCCGCACCCATTGCACCTCGAGCATTTTTTCATAATAGGCAGGAAACCGAGCTTTATCCTACCGGACCCATTACAAATACCACAAACTGTTTTTACCGACAATCTCCCGTCACACCCTTCTTTAGAATAAGTAGAATTCAATGTCATGTTCCTACTTTAATTTTGTATAAAGTGCGATCAATTTATACGCTGATTCTATCAACACTTCAGATAGTATCAGTATATTCAGATCGGGAATAATGTGTTGTCAAAAAAAAGAGTACTCCGCATATTTGCGAAGTACTCTTTTTCTCATTAGATTAGTGGGCTACAGGGTAACCCGATGTGATCAGGGTAGCTACCGTAAATGCTCCGAATACAACAACTGTACCTAAAGCGAATAGCAGTGCTAGGAAGTTCTTCTCACGCAAAGAACGAACGATAGCGAATAAACACAATATCGTTACTAGACCAAAGATAATAACTAATGGCATGTTAACGCTCCTTTCGGAATCATTTCATATTTATGAGAAATGGCGGTAAAAAAGTATGTAATAAGACATTACACTCTTTTTATATTTTAAATCTTTTCCCACTATTTGTCGAGGTCCAAAAATGACACTTCTATGTCATATGCTTTTGCGACCTTAAGGATGTATTCCCTGCTTTCCTTATCAATGAAATACAGCTTTTTATATTGTTCCTCCACGGCGATGATTGATTCATCCATTTGAATGAGCGCCATATTGATATCCTCCACTTTCCCGCTTTTGATATGAAAAGCAGCTGTCATGGCCTGATACAGGTAATGGTTTTCCTTTTCCGATATAAACCCATAGTCGGTAAAGAGAGAGGAGGGAGCAGGATTCTCCAATAGGGATAGTATGTAGGTTTCTTCGAGCAGGCATCGATCTTTCAACAGGTTCTTGACCACCTTTGCTTCCATCGCGGAATCGGTAATCAATAAATTCTCGTCCACATCATAGATGCTCGCTGTGTGCTTAATTTGCAACAAAAGATTCTGTAAGTATTGTGGAGTATCATCGGCGCATTGTATTTCCAATCCAAACATCGACTTCATAGGCACGTATCCTTTCATTTCTCAAGCTTCTTCCTATAGTGTAAAATAGTTGGGAGGATACTTCAAGAAAGGTGTGAATAAAAAATGAAATGGATGCAGTTGCCGCTTGGGCCATTACAGACCAATGCGTACCTATTAATAAATTCGAAAAAAGAATGCTTGGTCATCGACCCTGGGAGTGAGGGCGAAGCATTGATCCAATACATAGAAGAAAAAGGATGGAAGCCGATAGCTATTCTCTTGACACATGCACATTTCGATCATATCGGAGCAGTGGATGCTGTCCGCGACCATTGGAAGGTTCCTGTCTACTTGCATAAGAAAGAAAAAAATTGGTTGATGGATCCCAGCCTGAACGGGTCGCAGTTCTTTCAACTTGGCCCTATCACCGCTCAACCTGCCGATCAATTGATTGGGGAAGAAGGGAAGCTTGTCATTTCCGATTTTACGCTGGATGTTTTATTTACTCCTGGCCATTCACCGGGAAGTGTCAGTTTTTATCATGAAGCGAGCAAGGTGGTTTTTGCCGGAGATGCCCTTTTTGCAGGAAGCATCGGTAGAACAGATCTGGCAGGCGGAGATCATAACAGGCTGATTAAAAGTATACATGATAAGCTTTTGGTGTTGCCTGAGGAGACGACAGTACTTTCAGGGCATGGAATGACTACTACCATCGAACGGGAAATGGACAGTAATCCTTTCCTGAACGGCTTCTGATCATGGTTCCGGATTTCCTGGCAGATAAAATAAGAAATTCGGCAGGGCGGAAAATCAGTTATGCGACCTATATGAATGAAGTCCTGTACCATCCCGAGTTTGGTTATTATATGAAGCACAAGGACAAGGTGGGTGCAAAAGGGGATTTTCTGACCTCCAGTAATGTTTCGGATATATATGGCAGGGTATTTGCAGGATTATTTGTCCGTTATTTTAAACAAAATGCATTTGCTCCGGTTATCTGTGAGATAGGTGGTGGAACTGGAAGGTTTGCCAAGCAGCTGTTAGAAGAAATGAAGATACTTGATGAGGATTTATATCATATGGTCTCCTATAGGATGATAGAGTCCAGTCCCTTTCACTTAGAGTGTCAACGTGCGGTATTGGCAGGGGAAAGCGGTGTTTCTTTCTATTCATCCTTGGATGAGATGCCGGAAAAGGAAATGAAAGGCATCATCTTCTCCAATGAACTATTTGATGCTTTTCCTGTTCATGTGGTGGAAAGAAAGAACGGGCAACTGTTGGAGGTATTTGTTAGTGTGAGTGATGGTGGGGAGTTGATGGAAAGCACAGATAGTCCATCCTCACCCGAAATCGAGCAATACCTGACCTGCTTCGACCTGGACCTGAAGGAAGGACAGCGGATGGAAATTCCCTTAGCCATGATGAATTATGCAAAGAAGCTATCCTGCTTCCTCACCAAAGGTTCCATCATTACAGTGGATTACGGGTATAGCTTCGAAGAGCTGATGCAGCCTGAGCACCACGACGGAAGCTTGAGAGGCTATTATCAGCATAAGATGATCAGAGACCCGCTTCTCCATCCGGGTGAAATGGATTTGACCTCACACATTCACCTTGATGCTTTGAATCATGCTTTATCGGTTGAGGGCATGCTGTCGATTCTCACAAAACATCAAGGGGAATTCCTCGTCTCAGCGGGTATCCTGGAATACCTGCAGGAAAATTATGATCCCAACCCTTTTTCGGAACAAAGCAAAAGAAACAGGGCGATAAGAAATTTAATATTGGATTCAGGATGGAGCCATGGATTCCAAGTCCTGATCCATGAAAAGAATAGTAACGGTTCATGGGCTGGAATAGTCGATGACAACGAAAAAAAGCGATGACAGGAGTCATCGCTTTTTGTGATGGCAAAGTGCTTACGGCTTAATGTCCGCCAGTATCAGCACCTGGTACCATCATAAATGTTGTCCAATACGTAAAGCCGACGAAGAAAATTGTTAAATATGCACCAAAGATATAAATGTACATACGTTCTGATAGCTTTAAGTAACTTAATAAAATGAAGAATACCGTTTGTCCAAAGAATAGTAAAGACGTTTGAGTCATGTGTCCAAGGTAGAACATAACAGCAAATATCCCTGTCCAGAAACCCATTACACGGTACATACGATCCATATGTATCCCCTCCTTACGCACTTATCCATATGCTTGTCACTTACTTATTATAATGTACCAAGACTTTACTTGTAAATAAGCGTTTGTTTCTAGTTTGTGACGATTACATAATAAATACATTTTTCGCTATCTATCTACATATTATACAGCAATTAAAAAGATCCGCATGGTCAAATTAGGTTGTTTCTCAAGGAATCTCTTTATTATGTATTGCCTTTCTGAGCGGGTGACAAACCTTGCAAAAATTATGGGGAAAAATATATCAAAATTAATTGAACAAAATACTATACAAAAGTTATACAAGTGATGTACAATGAATGCAACAAAGAAAATATCCTGTTCGTAAAAATTTATTGGGAGGTATTTGTGATGAATGAAATCATATTTTACAGCTATCCAAGTTGTACATCATGCCGTAAGACTAAAAAGTGGCTAACCAGCAACAATGTCAATTTTCGTGAAAAGCACATTTTCAGAGAAACGCCATCATATGAAGAAATGCTGAAAATACTTTCCTTAACGACAGATGGAATTGATGAAATACTTGCAACTAGAAGCCAGACATTCAAGGATCTGGGGATAGATGTAAATGAGCTGTCCCTCTCGGAGTTAATCAAGTTGATGATCGAGGAGCCGAAACTACTTAGAAGACCGATCATTACGAACGGAAATAAACTGATCGTGGGCTACAATGAATCAGGGCTGCTGAAGATCGCGAAGAAAAAGGCGAAGCAGGAGTTAAAGCAGTCCGTATCATAAATGCATAAGGTGCACCCTTAAGAAGACTTATTCCTCCTGGCTGAATAAGTCTTTTTATTATGTTTTTTAAAAAGGCGCTACTTTCTTCTCATTTCCCTTTATATAAGAGGTGAAAGGGGGTGAGAACATGGCGGAAGTAACTATTGAGAATTCCCAATTGCGTCTGGTGTATGAGCTTGGGGATGATGAGAACGGTAAGATGCAGTATCGTACGAAGAACTACAACAACATCAAGGTGGATGCTACAGCAGACGGACTATTGGCAGCTGGATTTGCCATTTCCGGCTTACAGAACACACCTGTTGCAAGTGTCAAGCGTAACGAGCTTCAACACTTAGGGTAACCCCTACTAAACTAGAGGAAAGGAGGAATGGGAATGTTCACATTGGAATTGTTTTTCTTAAATGAGGAAGCAAAATCCGTGAAAATCACGGTCGATGATCCTCGTTCAGATGTGACAGGTGAAGAGTTGGCAACTGCGATGGATTCCATTATTGCAGCTGATGTCTTCACTTCCAGTGGCGGGAATCTGGTTTCAGCTGTTGGAGCAAAAGTCATTGAGCGCAACGTAACCGAAATCGAAATAGCATAATCCAAAGGGAAGGGTCTACATCAGTAGGCCCTTTCTTTTACAGAAAGGCAACAATGAAAATAGTGTCTGTTCGGTTTAACTCCCAGTTGATTTCCGTTCCAGGTGGCAGCGATCGCGGGGCGGTGCTTGAGCCTCCTCGGTATGCCTGCGGGGTCTCAAGTCTACCGCTATCTCCCGCAGGACAAGGAAAGCTTCGGCAGCGATACATCGCACGAAGAAAATGCTCGCATTTTCGAGGAGTCTCACGCCTTGCACTCCAATCAACACGGGCGGCAAGTTACCCATAACGTCTGCACTATATTTTCATTTCTCATGTTGTAAATCTTTTACATGAGGGCTTCTGTTAGTATCTAGTATTGATTTATTAAGAATCTAGCTGTTGATTGGAGCAATAGGCGAAGACTCCTGCGGGAGGTAGCGTTTAGTGGAGACCCCACAGGCGTAGCCGAGGAGGCTCCACAAAACGCCCCGCGGAAAGCGTAGCCTATTGCGGAAATCAACAGCGGTGTTTAAAGTGTTAAACAATCTCAACTAAAGAAAGGAGGTTTATATATGGAACAATGGTGGACGTGGATCAGTGAAGTGGGATTCCCGATTGTTGTGACGTTCTATCTGTTGCACAGGATCGAGCAGAGGCTTGATAATGTGACCAAAACGCTGCAGCAATTGCCTTACCAAATGACTTTCCACACCCAGCCCAAGCGAAGCACAAAATAGGTAGAAAAGCCTAGAATGCGGACAGACCCGTCTTCTGGGCTTTTTCTTGTTTGAAAATATTTTTGCCTTTCTGGTGCATTTCGATAATAATATAGGGTAGAGACTTAAGAGGAATAAAAAAGGATGATGAAGGTATGAAAAAAAATAAAATTGTTTTTACTGGTGGAGGATCTGCCGGACACGTTACCCCTAATATTGCCATTATGAACAAGCTGAAGGAAAAAGGCTGGGACATTACATATATCGGATCTAGAAAAGGCATAGAGGAGGATATCATCAAAAAGGAAAATATCCCCTTTCACGGCATTTCAAGCGGAAAGCTGAGAAGATATTTTGATTGGAAGAATTTTTCCGATCCATTGAAAATTATGAAAGGGGCAATGGAGGCCTATTTCGTTCTGCGAAAAGAAAAACCTAGGGTTGTATTTTCCAAAGGTGGATTCGTGACAGTTCCGGTGGTAGTTGCAGCGAAGATGCTGAAGATACCGGTTGTCATACATGAATCGGATATCACACCTGGTCTTGCAAATAAAATCGCAACCAAGTTTGCAACAAAGGTTTTTGTTACGTTTGATGAAACGTTAAAGCATTTTCCGTCGGATCGGGTTCTGTTCACCGGGTCACCTATCCGTGAAGAACTATTCAAAGGCAGAGCAACAGAAGGGAAAGCGCTTCTAGGCTTTCATGAGCCAAAACCGATTCTTACGATTATGGGTGGAAGTTTAGGTGCGAAGAAAATCAATGAAACGGTAAGAAAGATCCTTCCTTCGTTGACAGAGAACTTTCAAATTGTCCATATTTGCGGAAAAGGGAATGTCGATGAAAACCTGCTCCAACTAAAAGGCTATAAGCAGTTCGAGTACATTTCCAACGAACTGCCTGACATTTTGGCAGCCTCCCAGTATATTATTTCAAGGGCTGGAGCGAATTCCATTTTTGAATTTCTGGCGCTGCGCAAGCCTATGATTCTAATTCCGCTTTCCCGGGCAGCAAGCAGAGGCGATCAGATTCTAAATGCCAACTCCTTTGAGAAAAAAGGATTTGCCAAAGTATTGCTTGAGGAGGAGCTTACTGAATCATCTCTAGCGGCCAAAATACAGGAATTGCAGAATGAAAAAGAGTTACTTGTAGGCAATATGGAGAAGGACAGTGCGCCTAATACACTGGAAATCATTCTTTCTGAAATTATCAAGATAGCAAAATAACAGGAACAATCTTTAACAGGCACCTCTGTTAAAGATTGTTTTTTTGTAAGGATTTCCATGGTTTTGGGTAAACTATGCAGAGAAAAAAATGAAAGATGGCGATTCTATTGAAAAAACAAACATTGAAGCTATTTACTATATCTCTCATTGCGTTTGTCATTATCATATCGGTGCTACTGTATTTTTTCTCGGAACGGTTTACTAGGTCGTGGATTCCGATCGACCATGGTTTTGGAGATACCGTCACCTTGTCACCGGATGATCAAAAGATAGTTTTTCCTTTCTATCAAAGTGGAGATGGAGCACTATATAAAGCTAATCTTGATGGCACTGAGGTTGTGCAGCTGACCTACCCTAGGCAGAATGAAAGTCATGTTCATCCAAGGTACTCCAGGAGTGGAGAGAAACTTCTATTCTTATCGCAAGAGAAAACAACGGAAAACTTGAAGCAGTCGCTGTATATCATGAGCAGGGATGGCAATGATCTCATGAGGCTCTCGGAAAATAAGGAGCTTATCATTGACGCCATTTTTTCCGAGGATGACAAAAAAATCTACTATCTGGGGGCTGAAAACTACAATAGTGAAGGTATCGGTCCAAAGGCAGGCCCGGTTAATGTGGACCTTTATTCCATTTCGGTAACGGGAGAAAACAAAGAAAGATTAACGAAGACGCAAAGCTTAAAGAAACGAAGCCTGTCCATTACCGAGGATGGGAAAAAGATTGGGTATGTCCAGGTGGATGAAGGGGAAGAAGGGAAAACGACTTCAAACTACATTGTATACGATAAAGAACAGAAGGAAGCAAAAATGGTAAAGCCGAACAACAAAGGCGTTGCTTCAGATCTTATCTACAGTGGAAGGATCTCTCCTGACGGGTCTCTTATTGCCTTTTCAGCTGGTAGTGCGAATCCCCGGAAAGAATCACAGACCATCTATGAATTATATACGATGGATATTAATGGGGATAAAGTCGAGCCTGTGACAAGCTTCCGCACTTTCATTACGGAACCGACATTCTTTCACCAATCCAATCGGGTGCTTTTTATTCAAGATCAAAGCTGGACAAAAGGACAAGCCAATTTCAAGCTATGGGCGTTGGATCTGAATGGAGAAAGGATAAAATCCATTACTTTGCAAATGCCCCAATTCTCAGGAACGGCACTATAAGTGGAGGGTATCGCTTCTGTTGAGGATGGCTGGTGTGTTACAGTAGAGAAAGAGAAAAATAAAGGGATGAGTTGGATGAAACGTAACACACTCGCTTATTGGATTGGTCTGTTAATTTTCGGTGGTCTTATTTTGCAGACATTCCTGCAGTTTGAGCTGGAAAAACATGGATGGGACACCAGGGTGGAGGCACTCGTCTTTATCGCGATATCAGCCCTCCTCTATTTTACCTGTGTCATGCTCTATCAAAAGAATGCCAGGTTTATCACCTATGTACTACTTTTACTTATTGGGGTTGCAGCCACGGTTCTCGCTATCATGGCCCCGATGCTGTTTCATGCACACTAGTCATGGTCAACAGGAATAAGCGCAGGCCCATTAAGGGATTTCCTGTACTTTTTGATTTTATCCTAGTAAAAATGTTGGATACTAAGAACACTTGTCTATACACAATTAAATAGCCTTTCATAGTATATAGTATCACTTGCGGGAAGGAGTGTGGATAGATGAGTGGGTCTTATGGCAACAACTTTGTGTTAATTTTAGTATTGTTTATCTTACTAGTGATTGTAGGCAAATCATTCTACTAAAATGCAAAATAGACAGGAAAGGTCTTATGGACCTTTCCTGTCTTTATCTTTACTGTTAATAATATTATTGGAACATAGGTAGCAGATAAGAAATGATAAACCAGATGATACCAAAGAAAATTACCAAGTATGCGGTATATTTGATAAATGTGGATGCAACTAATCCTCTATCTTCTTTTGTTTCTCTCCGTTCCACTCTGACATCTTTGTCTTCGATCATGTTCATCCTCATCCTTTCATCACTGTTTTTGTATATGGTATATATACCCTGTAAGAATCCTTCTAAACCTGCCAAGCTTTTTAGCAAGGTAGGTTCGATTGAATAAGAAGATGGAAATTGGGACTTGGGAAAGTGTATAATGAAAATGATGAATTAAACGATGTTTTGTGGTGTTACTTTCCCAACAAGGACTTTGTGTTTATTTTTTAAGGAAACCTTTATAATATAGGGAGCACAAGTCGAAAAAGCGGAACCTGACAAAATTAGACTATCTAAGATAATAGGGGTATTGTATGAAAAATAATTGGCTACGGCTATTGCCATTAATCTATCTGCTTTTTGGAATCCTTTGGGTTACCCTGACTGATTATTGGCTATACAGCCTACGGCAAAATAATAATCTCGTTATGGCGGAATATATCAACCTGTTAAAGGGATGGGTATTCATCATCATAACCGCCGTACTTATATATTTAATCATTAAAAAACATGAGGCCCTAAAAGCTTTGGAGCAGAAAGAACACGAGCTCTTGACTCTCATCAATAATATGCCGGACTTTGTCTGTTTCAAAGATGGAGAGGGCAGGTGGCTGCTGGCAAATGAATATGGCCTTTCCTTATATGAACTGCAAAATGTCGATTATAAGGGCAAAACGGATATGGAACTGGGCGAATATTCTCCTCATTTCAAAGAAGCGTTTGCCTATTGCACAGATACGGATGAGCGGACATGGAAAGAAGGTAAAATCACCCGAGACGAGGAATCATTTGCGATTCCTTGTGGAGAACAGAAGACCTTTGATGTCATCAAGGTTCCACTGTTCTATCCTGATGGGAAAAGAAGAGCGCTTGTAACCATCGGGAGAGACATTTCTTCCTTGAAAAAGGCGGAACAGCTGCTGGTGACTAAAGAAAAACTGTCGGTAGTAGGGGAATTATCCGCTGGTATTGCTCATGAAATAAAAAATCCGTTAACTGCGATAAAAGGGTTCATCCAGCTTATCCAGAAATCAGGAAAAACAAACAAGGATCATGTAAATCTGGTGCTGTCGGAAATTGATCGAATCAATGACATTGTTAGTGAAATGCTGATACTTTCCAAGCCGCATACCAAGAAATTGGTGGTTGTCCCACTGACGGATGCGATTCAGTATGTGATCGATTTAGTGAGTAATGAATCATTGAAAAACAATATACATATTCATTTGAATAACATTGACGAGTCAACCATGGTGAAAGGTGATATAAATGGGTTGAAGCAGGTATTCCTCAATCTCATCAAAAATGCGATGGAGGCAATGCCGAACGGAGGCGTAATTGATATATCTTCCCTTGGGACAAGTAAAAATTATATAACGATAAAAATCCGCGATAATGGGATGGGCATAAGTGTGGAAAACCAGAAACTTCTCGGACATGCTTTTTTCACATCCAAGGAAAAAGGGATGGGGCTCGGATTAACGATTACTTATAAAATCATCCAGGAGCATAATGGCCACTTATCCATTGAAAGCAAGGAAGGCGTAGGTACTGTTGTTACTCTATCTCTACCGACCTCTTAAAAAATGTGCGTTTGATAGAAGATAGATGACCAAGCAGTTCGAAAAAAAACACATAGAATGTATGGTGTACAACTTCCTTCTCCTTTCGTGCACGTAATACTTTTAGGACAGAAACTTTTCTGTCCTTTTTTTTATGAAGATAAGAAATTCAGGGAAAAAGGGTAATAATAAAATGCTGACACAAGTGACGAAAGAAACGATTATTGGGGGAACAGGAATGGAAAAAACTATCATTTATGATTGCATTGGGGTAGGCATTGGTCCGTTTAACCTTGGACTGGCTGCACTGCTGGACACACAGAAGAGCATGCAGGCGCTTTTTTTTGATAAAGAGGAAGGGTTCAACTGGCATCCAGGAATGCTGATAGAGCAATCTGATCTGCAAGTGCCGTTTATAGCGGACCTGGTCACATTTGCCGATCCTACCAGTAAATACAGCTTTTTGAACTATGTACATAAACAGAATAGGTTGTACCAGTTTTATTTTTTTCGACGATTTGATATTCCGCGCCGGGATTACAATCTTTATGCAAAATGGGTAGTGGATCAATTGCCATCCTGTCACTTCGGTAAAGAAGTGATAGATGTCTCAGAAGACAACCATTCAGGGGAAATGGTCTACTCTGTGAAGGTCAGGGACGTGATTACAAAGGACACAAACACCTACTTTTCAAGGCATATCGTTCTGGGAACAGGAAATGTCCCGTTTATTCCAGAGAAATTGAAAAAGGGAAGCAGGAACAATGTGGTGCATACGAGCGAGTATCTGCCACATGCAAAAAGGATTAAAGACTCGGGCTCCATTGTAGTTGTGGGGTCTGGACAAAGTGCTGCCGAGGTCTTTTATGAGCTGTTGGAGGATCAGAAGCATTATGATTATACGTTAACCTGGTATACAAGGGCAGCGACCTTTTCCCAGCTGGAAATGGCAAAGCTTGGCCAGGAGGTATTCTCACCAGAGTATGTCCGCTATTTCCATGGATTGGACTATGAAAAAAGAAAAGAAGCCTTAGAGAGGCTGCATACGGTCCGTAATGGGGTCGATAGGGACACTTTAGTGAGAATCTATGATTTACTTTATAATAGATCGGTGGAAGGCAGGGATAAGAAGATAACGATACAGCCTCTGACAGAGGTGGAAGAAATAGTAGACAATGGCCTTGAAGTGGAACTGACCTGCCTGCAATGGGAAAAAGGGGAGCACTTCAGAAGGGAAGCGGAAAAGGTGGTACTGGCAACCGGATACAAGCCGCATATCCCCGGATGGATCTGGGACATGAAGGATAAGCTTGTCTGGGAAAGTGAGAAGGAATATAAAGTGGATGAAAGGTTCAGGCTTGTCTGGAAAGAAACACGCATCCATCAGATTTTTGTTTCAACGAATTTGGAGCACAGCCACGGGACGGCAGCTACCAACCTGAGCCTCGCCGTGATGCGAAATCAGATCATCATTAATGAGATAGCAAAACAGGAAATCTATCCTATTACAAACGATGCGGTGTTCCAGCAATTCATGCCCGATGTGGAAATCTAAGTTTATTCTGATGATGGACGGGTACCTAATCTATGTAACTAATAGGAGAAGGAGTCGATAGATATGAGTAAAAAAATTGCGGTAGTGATGACAGATATGTTCGAGGACTCGGAATACACAGAACCGGCAAAAGCCTTCAAGGAAGCTGGGCATAGCCTGACTGTCATCGAAAAGTCGAAGGGGGAAACCTTGACTGGTAAAACTGAAGATACGGAAGTGACATCAGATACTGGGATTGATGATGTGACGCCTGATCAATTTGATGCTCTGTTTATTCCCGGTGGTTTCTCACCTGATATATTAAGAGCTGATGATCGATTCGTGACGTTTGCCAAAGCATTTATGGATGACCAGAAGCCTGTTTTTGCAATCTGCCATGGACCGCAGCTGCTGATTACAGCGGAGGCGTTAAAAGGACGGGATATAACTGGCTACACCTCCATTAAAGTGGACCTGAAAAATGCAGGAGCAAACTTCCATGACGAAGAAGTGGTCGTTTGCCATGAACAGCTGGTATCAAGCAGAACACCTGACGACCTTCCAGCCTTCATTCGTGAATCATTGAAACTATTGAAATAAAATTCAATTAAGCCAGGCCGAATTGACGGTCTGGTATTTTTCTGTATACTAGCTGTTGATTGGAGCAATAGGCGAAGACTCCTCGAAAATGCGAGCATTTTCCTCGTGCGATGTATCGCTGCCGCAGCCTTCCTTGTCCTGCGGGAGGTAGCGTTTAGGGAAGACCCCACAGGCGTAGCCGAGGAGGCTTCCCAAACGCCCCGCGGAAAGCGCAGCCTATTGCGGAAATCAATAGCGGTGTTTAAAAGAGCATTTCTGAAAAAAATAAAAAACTTGCAGGAATTGCTCGATATTTGTAGAAATCATAGGAGCAAGTAAAAATTTAGGAGAGGAGAAACGTACCGTAAAAAAATAATCGAGGTGAAAAATGACTATTGAACAAAAGTGTGAAGACCTCGTTCGTCAAGCGCTTAAGCTTCGGGTTTCAGACATCCACATAAAGCCTTTGGAATCTTCCGCAATCCTCATGTTCAGGGTAGACCATTACCTATATGAGCAGGAGGAAATTTCACTCGACATCTATGAGAGAATGGTCTCCCATCTTAAATTCCAAGCCTCCATGGACATTGGAGAAACAAGAAAACCGCAAAACGGCGCCCTAACGCTCACCATTGATACCAAACAGATCAACCTCAGACTCTCGACTTTACCGACCCTTTATAACGAAAGTGTAGTTATTCGCATCCTCCCACAGGATTCTCATCAACCATTGAAATACATGACCCTATTTCCCAACTCCACCACCAAGCTTCTTTCCTTAATGAAATACTCCCATGGATTGATTATTTTTACGGGTCCTACCGGATCGGGCAAGACCACCACCCTTTACTCCTTAATTGAAGAAACGAAATCCCTTTTACAACGGAATATTATCACCCTAGAAGATCCTGTGGAACGCAAAAGCAAGAATGTGTTGCAGGTTCAAGTGAATGAAAAGGCCGGAATTACGTATACCACCGGTTTAAAAGCGATACTCAGACATGACCCCGATATCATTATGGTTGGGGAAATCCGGGACGAGGAAACAGCGAAGATTGCAATCAGAGCCTCCATGACCGGACATCTTGTATTGAGCACCTTGCATACGAGGAATGCAAAAGGGGCGGTTTATCGGCTTTTGGAATTCGGCGTCACTCCACAAGAGCTGGAACAGACGCTAATTGCCATTTCTGCGCAGAGGCTCGTGGAGCTGAAGTGTCCATTTTGTCTGGAGGAATGCACAGCATTCTGCAGAAAATATCGCATCCATCGCCTTGCAAGTGTCCATGAACTGCTCTATGGGAAAGAGCTTGGAAAGGTTATGAAAGAATGCAATGGGGCGGAAGTGGAGTTGACGTACCCGACGCTTAAAGAAGTGATAAAAAAAGGGATAGCTCTCGGGTTTATCAAACAGAGCGAGTATGAGCGGTGGGTCTTTGATGGAATGGAGAAATAGAGGGTGGAGCCTAAAGGAGCAGGAGGAATTTCTTCTTCGTATAGGGGATCTGTATGTGAATGGATATGCGCTCCTTGAGGCCATAGAATTGATGTGCATTCATTATGAAGGTCACAAAAAGACTGATTTGCATCTTGCCGTCAATGAATTGAAAAACGGCTATAGCATCCACAAGGTACTGGAGTTGCTCCATTTTCATCAGGATGTTTTATCCCTGCTCTTCTTCTCCCAGCGACACGGTAATCTTGGTGAGGCATTTCGGACTGCTGGACAGTTGATGAAAAGAAAGAGGTATTACAAGCAAAAGCTGCTTACACTGATACGCTACCCAATTTTTTTGATGATCCTGGTCATGTTGATGCTATTCTTTGTGCAAACGGTACTGCTGCCACAATTTACGCTATTATTTCAACAGATGAACATTTCGATAAACAAAGGAATACAAATTTTCTTCACCGTAACAAGCAATCTTCCATTTTTCCTGCTTTCCGTATGTTTTCTGGCAGGTGTCCTTCTCCTACTCATTAAAACCTATGCCAAAACCATTCATCCCGTCCATAAAATCTCCTGGATGATGAAAATCCCTATACTTAGAACGTTTCTAACCCTTCACTACTCCCATTACTTTTCCCAGCAACTCAGTAGTCTGCTCGCTAGCGGAATGACCATCAATGATGCCATCGGCGTATTTGAGCAGCAAACATATAATCCCTATTTCAAATACAGAGCATCCGAATACAGGGAGCGACTGTTAGAAGGGGAAAAATTGGAGAAGGTTGTAGAAAACGAATCTGTTTTCGATAAGGGTCTGGCACCGACTATTTTACATGGACAGAAGAATGGGAGACTGCCTCGGGAGCTGGATGATTTCAGTGGACTTCTGCTGGATAAGCTCCAAAGAAAAATGGAGAGTGCACTTGGAAAAATACAGCCTTGCCTTTTCCTGGCTATTGGCTTGTTCGTGCTGCTGCTATATCTATGTATTTTCATTCCGATGTTTCAATTATTAGGAGGGTTATAAAATGATAAAGCTATTCAAAAATGAACAAGGTTTTACACTGGTGGAAATGCTTTTGGTGATGCTTGTCATTACGATTCTACTATTGATCATGCTGCCGAATGTATCGAAGAATTCCGGGCTGATCGGTGATAAGGGGTGCGATGCCCTGGTGAAGATGGTCGAGGCTCAGATGCAGGCCTACCGCTTGGAAAATGACCGGGAACCATCAGATCTTCAGGATTTGAATACTCCGGATTATTTAGAGGATAAATTTGCAGATGATGATGTCCTTTATTGTCCGAATGACAAGGTGATAGCACTTACTGTTGACGGAGTAGTGGAAGCGGTTGATGCCCCGGAAACGCCGTAAAGGTAAATCACAAAAAGGTTTTACCTTTGTCGAGTCGCTTCTGGTCCTATCGGTAGTGTCTGTTATTCTTTCATTTACCATCCTGAAAATAGCTGCGATAGAAGAAAAACATGTAACAAAAAACTTTTTCAGTGAGCTTACCAACGACCTGTTATTTGCCCAGCAATATGCCATGAGTACAAGAAGGTCGGTAACCATCACTTTCAGTCCAAGCAATCACTATTACCGGGTCACCCAAGGGCCAGGAAATGAACTCCTAAGAAGAAACTATCATGAGGACATCCAGATCGACCCGCGGACAATGGGAACGTTATTGGTATTTCAATCTCATGGAAGCATCCAAAAAGCAGGAACAATGGGAATATCCTATAAGAATCTGGAAAATTACCGTTTAGTTTTCCAATTGGGAAAGGGTAGATTCTATGTGGAATCAGTCTAAGGGGTTCACCCTACTTGAGGTGCATGCCGCACTAATCGTTTGGATGATCATCATGACCTTATTGCTGCCAAGCCTTGTCAGGATCAATCAAGAAAGAAACAACTTTAAGCTCGATCGGGAAGCCAGGCTTCTTCTTACAAAAGAATTGGAAAATGTGCGATTGAGTGGAGGTATGTTTATCGGAAAGGAAATTGAAAGTAATGGAACCAGATTTCGGCTTTACCAATCAGTTGAAACTACCCTCCCGGCTATTTGTGCCGAATACCTGGATTATCGAAAAAGGGAAAAAAGAAGGTGTGTGTACCGGGATGAAGAAGGGGAATGAACAAGGGTTTACACTTATGGAGGCACTTGTCAGTTTTTCGGTCGTACTGATCATTACTGCATTTCTCCCGATTCTATTCCAGACAATCTACACCTTGCTGAAGGAAGAGAAGGGAATCCACCCCCTTGAGCTGGAGGTATTCACTCAACAGGCAAAGGTAGAGATCCGAACGGCAAAATCGGTAACGGCAACAGATAAGATACTAACAATCAAGAACAGGAACAATCAGAGTATCACCTATGAGAAATATCAAGGTAACATCAGAAGGCGTGTAAATGGCACAGGTCATGAGATAATGCTGCAGAATGTAAAGGATGTGGTATTTGTGCAAGCAAGGAACGGAGCGATACTTTTTATTACCGGAGAAGAAGGTGATTTCTATGAGATTCCAATCTATGCCATCTTGATGGATTGGCCGCATGAATAGAAAGGAAAAGGGATATATTTTCCCGGTGACGCTCCTCATATCCTTATTGCTATCTTCCATGCTGCTTCACCAAATAGAGCTTTACAGGATGGAAAAAGCATTTTATACAGAGTCAGGGGAGCTATTCGAATTGGAAGGCATGATGAGATATTCCTGGGAGAAGGTAGAGGGGGAACTCGAAGTGGATCGTTTTCCTCCCTTATCCAACATCAATTTTCCAAATGGGAATGCAGTGATCACCGCAAACGATGAGTATCCCGTGACACAGATCAAAATAATTTGTACGACCACAAAAGACAGGAAATACGAAGCAACCATCCTATATGAACGGACAACGTATAGAGTAGTATCCTGGGTGGAATCCAATTGATTTGGGCGAATGCCTACACCAAAGCACATCTTTTATCATATAAATGTACCGTGTGATAAAGGAGGTATATGTAAGGTGAACCAAGGTCAAAATGGAGAACCGATTCAATACATGCTTGTTGAGCCATTTGTTTATCAAACGTTGATGAGTATAAAAGGAAGTACGGTCGTGGTCGAAACCTCCCGCGGGTCGATCAGAGGAACGTTACGTGATGTTAAGCCGGATCATATTGTTTTATATGAAGGAGATTCAAATTTCTTTGTTCGGACAGCAGAAATTATATGGGTCATGCCTGATTAACCAAAATAAGGTGTTTAATCATTTGATAAAACTGATTAAGCACCTTTTATAGTGGAGAAATCCGCAATATTTTCCTATAATGGAGTGAATAGCAACAAGGAAATGAGGGAGTTTGATGAAAAGCATTTACCTTACAGGCTTCATGGGAGCGGGAAAAACTTCAATAGGACATGCTTTGGGAGAGAAGCTAGGCCTGGCCGTATATGATACAGATATTCTAATAGAAGAAAAAATAAATGAGAGCATCAGTGAATTTTTTGAAAAATATGGGGAAGCGGATTTTCGAAGGTTGGAGGAGGAAGTGCTAAAGAGATTGCCTGTGACCGATTCCATTATCATGACCGGCGGAGGAATCATTAAAAGAGCGGATAATATCTCCTTGATGAAAGAAAATGGTTTAATGGTATTTTTATATTGTGACATGGAAGTAGTGCTTCAAAGGCTGGAAAATGACATCACCAGACCGCTGATTCAACAAAAAAGCAAAGAGGAAATCAAGGCACTATTTTCCGAAAGGCTCCCTTTATATAAAATGGCGCATATCATGATGGATACGAGTTCTCTTAGTATTCTTGAAGCAGTGGAAAAGTTGGCTGATGCGATTAAAAGCTGGCATTCTCGTCAACACTAATAGGCAATCAAAACCTGGTGGTGAGCCCATTGAAAACGAATGATTATGTCAAATATGTGACACAGCAATTAGTAACCTATATGGATCAGCCCAAAGAAGTGAAGAAGGCGCAGCGCAACCAGCGAAAGCTTGAACGGTCACCTGTCGTGTATCAGCTCTTTGGAGTAATCCCTTTCGCAATCATGATGTTCTTCAAAAAGAAAAAAATGTAAAGGTGCAAAAGGGAGAAAAGTATTGCATGCTTTTAGATTTTTATGCTACAATCTCTTCGGACAGTTAGAAGCAATCAATTACATATCTATGCAAATGCTTTCAAAGTGAGCATAGGAACTTTACGTGTTACTGATACGATCAGGCATGAGTAAAGAGGTTTTGACCAATACTAAGGGAGGAAGACATACCCTTTGAATTTGATCAATCTTCTTTCTCATGCCTTTTTTGATTTTCCCTTTTACCTCGTGGTTAGCAGCAGCGGCAACAGGGTATAGGAAAAATGGAATAGGGAGTTATTTATGTAATGAGGGTTTCTGAAAATTCCTTGAGGCTGATTTTCAACAAATTTAAAGGTGATAGTTGCTTATTTGTTGAAAACTATTAGAGGAACCATGTACATTAAGTACTATCAATAAAATAAAACATACTTAAAGGAGTTCGATTACAATGGCAGAAAAAACATTCAAAGTAACAGCAGATTCAGGAATTCACGCACGTCCAGCTACTCAATTGGTGCAAACAGCAGGTAAATTCGATGCTGAAGTTAACCTTGAGTACAACGGAAAATCCGTAAACCTTAAATCCATCATGGGTGTTATGTCCTTAGGGATTCCTCAAGGAGCGGAAATCAAGATTGTTGCAGAAGGTTCTGATGAGAGCGAGGCAATCTCTGCTATTGAAGAAACTTTGAAATCAGAAGGGTTAGGGGAATAATGTCAAACACGATCCAAGGTATACCTGCTTCTAGCGGTATTGCCATTGCGAAAGCATATCGTCTTGAAAACCCGGAATTGACTGTGGAGAAAAAGACGATTGACAATGCCCAAGCGGAAGTGGAAAGATTTGAAAAAGCTGTAGAAACCTCCAAGAATGAATTGGAAAAGATCAAGGAGCATGCCCATCGCGAATTAGGTGCGGACAAAGCTGAGATTTTCTCTGCTCACTTGCTCGTATTAAGTGATCCTGAACTTTTGAATCCAATCAATGATAGAATCAAAAGCGACAGTGTAAATGCGGAAGTTGCTTTAGATGAAACGGCTGGCATGTTCATCAACATGTTTGAACAGATGGATAATGAATACATGAAGGAGCGTGCAGCGGATATCCGCGACGTGACGAAACGTGTTCTTGCTCATCTACTTGGTGTAGGCGTATCCAATCCGAGCCTTATTTCCGAAGAAGTGATCATCATTGCTGAAGATCTAACTCCTTCCGATACAGCTCAATTGAACCGCCAATATGTAAAAGCTTTTACAACCGATATCGGCGGGCGCACTTCCCATTCCGCAATCATGGCCCGTTCCATGGAAATTCCTGCGGTAGTGGGAACGAAAAATGTAACGGAAATCATCCAGAATGACACCATGGTCATAGTGGACGGCCTGGATGGGGTAGTAATTGTTGATCCGACTGACGTCGAAATTGCTACATACACCGAAAAACAGAAAAAGCATGAAGAGCAGAAGAAAGAATGGGCAAAGCTTGTAAACGAAGACAGTCTTTCATCAGACGGTCAGCAAGTGGAGCTTGCTGCGAACATCGGAACGCCTAAGGATGTTAAAGGGGTTCTTGAAAATGGTGGAGAAGGTGTCGGCCTTTACCGCACGGAGTTCCTTTACATGGGCAGAACCGAGCTTCCGACAGAGGAAGAGCAGTACAAAGCATATAAAGAAGTATTGGAAAGAATGGATGGCAAACCTGTGGTTGTCCGTACATTGGATATCGGTGGGGACAAAGAGCTTCCTTATCTGAATCTTCCTAAAGAGATGAACCCTTTCCTTGGCTTCCGTGCTATCCGACTTTGCTTGGAGGAGCAGGAAATCTTCCGTACTCAGCTTCGAGCGCTATTGCGTGCCAGCTCATATGGAAACCTGAAAATCATGTTCCCTATGATTGCGACGCTGGATGAATTCCGCCAAGCGAAAGCTATTCTTCTAGAAGAGAAAGAAGCGTTAGTGAAGAACGGTACAGAAGTGAACGAAAATATCGAGCTTGGTATCATGGTGGAAATTCCATCCACAGCTGTCCTGGCTGATATCTTCGCAAAAGAAGTAGATTTCTTCAGTATCGGGACGAATGACCTCATCCAATATACGATGGCTGCCGACCGAATGAACGAGCAGGTTTCCTACCTGTATCAGCCATACAATCCGGCAATCCTTCGCTTGATCGATAACGTCATCCAGGCTGCGCACAAAAACGGCAAATGGGCCGGTATGTGCGGCGAGATGGCTGGTGATCCGATTGCGATTCCGATCCTGCTTGGTCTTGGACTGGACGAGTTCAGTATGAGCGCCACAAGCATCCTTCCGGCACGGACCCAGCTGAGAGGCATCTCCAAGGAAGAAGCAGCTTCCTACAGAGAGCAGATTCTATCCATGGGCACAGCAGAAGAAGTGGTAGAGTTTGTAAAAGAGAAATTCATGAAGTAATGATAGATGATAAGCCAATCCCTTTTGATGAGGGATTGGCTTTTTCTGTTGCGCAATTTTTCTTGTAGGTAAGAAAGAAACGAATCGATTGTGGTACAGGTTAAGTAACTTAATAAATTAGCCGTTTCCACTCATACTACTAAATACTACGATTATATAGGAGGGAAGGGAGAGCCATGATATTTTCTCGCTTGCAGATATCCTTTGTCGTGATTTTATTTATTGGGATTTCCAATCATGTTCTGATGTTGCCGCACCTTCTCTATGTAGCGAAACGCGATGCTTGGGTATGTGTGTTAATAGGTTATATAATCCTGCTGTTCTGGGGATCCATCCTTTATATTATCATGTCAAAAAATAAACAAAATAAGAAGCTTGCAGCTTGGATATCTTTGAAAACCGGTAAATTGATCTCGGGTATTATTATAATTATCTTTTTCATCCACATTCTATTAATTGCCTTTATCTCTTTTTATGACTTCATCACTTCTATCAAAATATATTTTTTGCCATTAACTCCGCAATGGATTGTGGTACTGCCATTTTTGCTTTTATGTGTGTGGGGAGCAAGCTCCAATTTGAAAACGATAGTCTATAGTTCCACATTTCTTTTGCCTATTGTCTGGCTTCTTGGTTATTTTGTGGCCTTTTCCACCATGTCCAATAAGGACTATTCGTATATTTTTCCTGTGTTGGTCAGTGGCAGTACCCCGATAATACAAGGTGTAATTATCGTTTTAGGCGGGAGTGTGGATATTCTGCTGCTCTTATTATTACAACCGTATATCAATAAACAATTTGCGTGGTGGCATATACTTTTATTGGTCACCATATTGCTTGGACTTGTCCTTGGACCTGCACTAGGTTCCATTTCTGCATTTGGACCGAATGTGGCTTCTGTACTACGTTTTCCAGCCTTTGAACAATGGCGTTTGGTGGAATTGGGAGAGCATGTATCTCATTTGGATTTTTTGGCGGTTTTTCAACTAATATCTGGTGCGGTAATAAGGGTGGCGTTATGTTTGTACTTTCTTAAAGATTTAGGAATGAAAAATAAGGTGTTCAAGATGTCGGTGTTTTGGACTTCTGCTTCCATATTATTTTTGGCTGGGGTGTTGCCTATAAGTGATATATGGATGCAAACAGCTATTGGAAAGTATTTTTATCCAGCAGTACTCTCAATCGGAGTGTTTCTTACTTGTATATTGGTTGTCATCTGTTTTATACCTCAAAAGGTGAAGGGGACGAAGAGTTTATGAAGGTCCAAAAACAAGATGAAGCCAATCTGGAGAAATTAGATGAGAAATTAAAGAAGCAAGTGCTAAGCAGTAAAAGCATTGAAGCCTTTTTCAAAAATCATGCAGATGTGCATTTCTTACCTTTGGATGAAAAGTATGATGGAATTTCTTCCTTTTATTCTGCTGGAATGATAGAAATCAATCAGGTTAATGATTATTTCCATTCTATTCTTGAATACTTGAATAAGGGGGACAGTGCGTTTGGGGCAAAGGACTTTCCACCTATAGATAAAATTTTTTCCTTCAATGACCTGGTTGATAAAGTTTTTTCGGGCTACCTAATGTTCTATCAGGAAGGATTGCCTTACTTCTATGGATTTGAACTATCCAAGATTCCGCAAAGAGAGCCTTCTGAGTCGAATACAGAGGTATCCATCAAAGGGCCGAAAGATGGATTTACCGAAGAGATAAACATCAATGTGTCCCTCATCAGGAAAAGGCTGAAGTCCTCAGAGTTGCATAATGAACATTTTGTGTTGGGAACATTAAGTAAAACAAACGTTTCATTAATGTACATTGATAATAAAGTAAACAAGGAAATGCTGAGTGAAGTGCGGAATCGTCTTGAAAATTTAAAAACGGAAAGTGTGATAAGCAGTGGGCAATTAGAGCAATGGTTATCTAACAGGACTTTTTCTTTGTTTCCTCTATTCGACTATATAGGAAGACCTGACTTTGCTGTTGAATGCCTATTGAGAGGCAGGTTTATTATTATTGTCGACGGATCTCCCATGGTACTTATCGGTCCAAATAATGTTTTTGTCCTTTTAAAGTCACCGGAGGATATTCATTATCCATATCACACTGTCGCTTTCCAACGTTTTTTTCGAATTATCGGATTTACGATAGCAGTAATGCTTCCTGGATTCTGGATTGCGATATCAGCTGTAAATATCGACCAACTTCCCTTTCTTTTATTAAATACAGTTGCTGCATCTAGAAAAGGTCTGCCTTTTCCATTAGCACTGGAGGCATTCTTCATTTTGGGGCTCTTTGAGCTGCTGAGAGAAGCGGGGATTCGCATGCCAAAGGCAGTTGGACAGACAGTGGCAATAGTAGGTGGACTCATCATCGGGGATGCAGCAATTCGTGCAGGTCTAGCCTCAGCAACAATGATTGTAGTCGTAGCACTTACAGCTGTTGCAACCTTTACACTTGTTAATCAATCTTTAACTGGTACAGTGAGTATATTAAGAATCTACATTATGCTATTAAGTGTTTTTTTAGGAATTTACGGAGTGTTTATCGGATTGTTTAGTGTGTTATTTTATATGGCTCGGTTGGAGTCCTTTAAGGTTGGGTATCTGGAGCCTGTTTCCAAGCTGAGTTTCAAAGAATTCCTTTCAGCATTAATAGTAAATCCATTTATCAACCATAAATTCACTGCACCGATGATTCAGAAAGAGAGCGAAAAGGAATGAAGTTTCAAAAAAAGTTCTATAAATGCGGAATGGTTATTCTCCTGTTATTAATCCTTTCGAGCTGCTCCGATATAAAAGAGATACAAAAAATGAGTTATGTAACGGCAATAGGGGTGGACTTTAAGGATGATGAATATGTTGGATACATTCAATTAATCAGCTTTCAATCGGAGGCCAAAGATGGGGGGGGTAAACCTTCTGTGTGGGTTTCGGAAACAAAAGGGGAAACATTCGATGAGGCACTTTCCGAGGTATACAACACTGCACAGCAGAAGCTAATATGGGCTCATGTCAATACAATCCTAGTGAGTGATGCAGCCTTGAAAGAAGGCTTTCATCATATCTTTGACGTTTTAACAAGGTACTATGAGCTACGTTTAACAACTTGGATATTTGGTACCAATGATCCAATCAAAGAAGTGTTCTCTACAACAAGCTTTTTTGAACAATCTGCTTTAGAGACAATACTTCATCAACCAATAGGTACCTTTGAACAGAACTCCTCCATCAGGCCATTGAAGCTCCAACAATTTGCTAGAGAATTATTTGAACCCGCCCTTACCACCTACCTTCCATCTGTGAGTATAAACAAGCAAGACTGGGTAAAAAATTTGGAAGAGGATTCGAAACTTGAGATAGATGGGGCTTTCTTTATTAAAAATACAGAATATAAAGGTTACTATTCCTTGTCTGAGCTAAAAGGTTTAAGGTGGGTTTCACCAGAAACGGAAAGAGCAGGTGTTCAAATTTATGATGAAAAGGATATACCTGACTTCAATATAGTATTTGAAGAGAATGACGTGGAAATAGAACCAGTAACGGATAAAAGTACTGGAAACACCCAATTTAATGTTCATCTGAGAATAAAAGGGGTCATGGCGGACCGGGACGAAAATAATATTACTAATCTTAATGAAATGGAAGTCCACATCCGGGATGCAATAAAAAAAGAGATTAATGATTTATTTGAATTGGGAGTTGAAACAGGGACGGATTTTCTTCAATTGGAACATATTTTGTATCGGAAGAAACATAAAACGTGGAAGAATGTGGCCTCTAGTAGTGGATCTGATTTCTTAAAGGAAGATTTATTAAAAGACGTAAAATTGGATATTACCCTTCTTCATACCGGCGCGATAAAAAACCGGACGATAAAAATGGAGGATATGGAATAGTATGGTGCACGCCACTTTTTTACCCCGGAAATCCAACCTATGATACAATTAGACCATTCGTAAATAGGAGGGAAAAACCGGTGCTACAAGAAAAATTATCTAAGTATGCAGAATTGGCAGTAAAGGTTGGAATCAACCTGCAGGAAAATCAGGGACTAGTCATCAATGCCCCTATTTCAGCTGCTCCCTTTGTGCGGGAAGTGGCAAAGATTGCGTATCAGATCGGTGCGAAGTTTGTACATACGGATTGGAATGACGAGGAACTTACAAAAATCAAATTTGAATTGGCATCCGAAGAAACATTAAAAGATGTCCAAGACTGGATTGTTCAAGGCCGTGAACAGATGGCGGAAGATGGAGCGGCATTTTTGACCGTTGTTGCATCCAATCCTGACCTTCTGAAAGCGGTTGATCCAGAGCGTGTTTCCATTGCAAACAAAGCTCAGGCGCAGGCTCTTCAGAAGTATCGTACTTATATCCAGACGGCTAAAGTCAGTTGGGCAGTAGTTTCTGTTCCTTCAAAGGAGTGGGCTGCAAAGCTGTATCCAGGCTTTTCGTCGGATGAACAGGTTGCACGCCTCTGGGAGAACATCTTTGCTGTTACGAGAATCAATGAAGTGGATCCGATAGCTGCATGGAATGAGCACATAAAAACCTTACAGGAAAAGCTGGAGCTTCTAAATACAACGAAATTCACAAAGCTGCATTACAAAGCGCCAGGCACAGATCTTACGATTGAACTTCCAAAAGAGCAGGTTTGGCTCGGAGGCGGTATGAACAATGAACAAGGAACATACTTTGTGCCGAATCTCCCTACCGAGGAAGTCTTTACGCTTCCAGTGAAAACCGGCGTGAACGGCGTGGTATCCTCAACGAAGCCTTTAAATCTAAATGGTAACCTTGTAGATGTATTCACACTGACGTTCAAGGATGGAAAGATTGTGGAGTTTACGGCTAAAGAAGGCTATGAGGTATTGAAGAAGCTTCTTGAAACGGATGAAGGGGCACTTTACCTTGGTGAAGTAGCGTTGGTTCCACATAGTTCACCTGTTTCCAAGCAGGAGGTCATTTTCTACAATACGCTATTTGATGAAAATGCGTCCTGCCATCTAGCGCTAGGTTCCGCTTACCCGATTTGTATCGAAGGCGGCGCGTCCCTGACTAAGGAAGAATTAGAAGCAAAAGGCGTGAATACCAGCATGATTCACGTGGATTTCATGATTGGTTCGGCAGAGTTGACCATTCAAGGGGAAACCGTGGATGGAACACTAAAAACTGTAATTGAGAATGGCGAATGGGCGATATAGATAGAGTAGAAAATGGAATTCCCCTTGAGGAGTTCCATTTTTTAGTTTGCGGGCAGTATTTTTCCAAGGTTTTAATCAAGTTCATGCGAAATTAAGGAGAGTTCGTGCGAAACTAAGGAAAGTTGATGCCAAACTAAGGAGAGTTCGTGCCAAACCACCCAGAGTTCATGCCAAGCCACTGAATATTGCTATAAAGATGAAAGGTATTGGTATATCTTAAGTAGAATAACTAAGGTTGAAAGTATTTATATATAGAGAGAGGTTAAAGATAATGGTGAATATTATCAATCTAAGAAAAATAGATGAAACAAACTGGAAAGAAGCGATACAGTTAAAGGTTAGTGAGGATCAAGAGGAATTTGTTGCTTCCAATTTGTATTCCATTGCACAGTTTCAATTTCTAAAGGCCTTTAAAGCGGTGGGACTGTATATGGATGAACAGATGGTTGGGTTTGCCATGTATGGAATCGACCCGGATGATGGGAACTATTGGATCTATCGGTTGATGGTAGATAAGAAGTATCAGGGCCGTGGAGTAGGGAAGCAGGCTATCGGAAAAATAATAGAAGATATCAAGGTAAACAACACAGGTGGCATACCTTGTATCATTCTTGGTTTTCACCCGGAGAACAAAGTGGCAAAGCATGTTTATGAAAAGGTAGGATTTGTTGAAACCGAAATGGCGTCTTGGGGGGAGCAGCTTGCAAGGCTTGAACTCAATTAGGATCAAAAAGGTGTCTAAAAACAATAGAAAGCAAAAGTTGTTATGGGTACTATGCCTAGTGACAGTTCTTCTGGCCCTCATTTATTTCAATCCTAGCCAACAGGATTATGAAGAGTTCTCCAAGCAGGAATACGGGCACCCACCTGATGATGTAGAAATGGATATAGAAAGAATCAACTTTTTCATCTTTTCCACTTATACACCAGTTGTTTATTTGGAAAAGGGAATCACCCACCTTGGGATTATGGGGAGGTTTATCCGGATCTCAGATGGGCAGTTTGATTATCCTTTTTGGCTGTAGTTATTTGATTAAGAAAAGTTACACGGAGAAAAGGAAGGGACAGTGCCCTCTAGCAGGGACTGTCCCTTTCATCATTTTTTCAGGTAATAGTAAGAACCAGGATATTTGACTACGGGCCATTTCTCATCACATCTTTTATAAGCATGAAATCAATCTGCTATTATACGCTTATGATAGTTTTAGAAGGCGTATGTCATTTGTGTAGCAATTGAACCTCTTGGATAAAAAACGCATACACGTCGACAAAAAACGACATAATAATCAAGGAAAGATAACAGTTCGTACAATGGGAGCATATCCATGATACTTTCCTTTTACATCATCTTGAATCTTCTTGTATTATTTTTCTTTTTTCGTGATAGAAAGAAAATATTCTATCCTCTTGAGATATTCATGTATTGGATGATAGGTTCCATTTTCGTCCAAAATTTTTCAGCTATACATTTTATGAACTGGAAGACGTTGATTATTTCGGCATATCCAAGTCTTGAGTATGCCCATGTGTTAAATCGACTTGTGCTTTTGCCAATCTGTTTTGTCATATTTCTTCAAGTCTATAGAGTGAGCAAGTCAAAGAAATACAGGTTTTTTATTTTCCTGCTTTTTGTAGTGATTCTTACGGGTCTGGAATGGTTGAGTGACTTGTTGGGTGTTTTTGATCATGTTGATTGGAAGCTTTGGTGGTCATATTTGTATTGGGCATTGTCTCTATTCTTATCCATACTATTCATGAAGTATTTTCAAAAGAAACTCGTCGAAGGGAGAAATCAGCCATGAACTTTACCTTTGATTGGAATGAGATGTTCATGATTATTTCCTCCGTAATAATCTTTTTGTTATTTTGGGCAATACGAAAATACTTTCATCCAGTGATAATTATTATTATTTGGATATTTAATATAGCATTCCTTGAAATGATTGATTACTTTTTGGCTGCCACCCCATATGAATTGTATTACTTTGGGGATAATTCCACCTATGAAGTATCGACTGCATTAATTCATGTTTTTTTATATCCGAGCTTTTCCATGATATTTCTATTTTTTTATGATAAGTTCCAACTGCAGGGAAGAAAGCTTGTTTTGTATATCCTTTTTTGGACAGGGGTTTCTATCTTTTATGAATGGCTTTGCATTAAAAATAATGTTTTGGTTTATACCGGTTGGAAATTGTATTATTCCATTCCCTTTTACCCAGTGTCATCCCTTATTTTGATTGCAGTATTTCATATAAGCAAGCGCCAATTAAAAAAGATTTTCAGTGAAAGAGAAATGCGATGGGAAGGGCAGCGGTAGACAGAGAAAAGAGCCAAGACTGCTTATCTTGGCTCTTTTCTTAATTGTTTGCGATCAACCGAAGATGGGGGCTGCTCAAACCAGCCATTATTGATTAGAATCTTTGCACCCTCCTCTGTATAATCTGCTATTTCTGATAGGAGACGTAAATAATGCACGCCAAGATCTTTCCGGAGACTTGCACTTATGGCAGTACCGTAATCTGCAATTCCGATGGCCCCCAGCATATTTGCATGAAATAGCATAAGCTTGTCCGAAAATGGGGCATCCGTAGTAGTGGTTAATGTTCCGTCCCAAGTAGAGGGATAGGCGGTATCATTTTCCCTTAGTATGTCTAAAAAAGTATCTACCTGTTTCTTTCCAATTTCATATCCTTTTCTGAAATAATCTCTTAGTTTACGGGACTGTGCCACCTGACTGAAGCCGAGAAAGAGTGTTTTGCCGACGTTTGTCACTTCGATATTTGTTCCAAGGTGAGCTATTTCAACTGCTAACAACGTTCTTTTTTGTCCGATAATACTGCCAAGGAATGACGTGTCTTTGACAAATTCCACTTCTGTCGGATAGGTAATAAAAGGCGAACGAATATAAACACCCTTTGCTAACTGGCTGTCTGAAACCATATCGTAAAGCTCCTCTGTTTGCCTGTAATACTTTTTGTATAGTGCGCGAATATCCTGCCTCGAGGAAATGGCTTTAGCAAGTCCATAGGTAGACAATCCTGTTCTTCCCATATGTTGGAGATAACGAATATAAGAAGTATCGGACCAAAGTTTCGAAGCGTTAAGATTTACATCACTTTCATCGAAACCATGGGGAACTGGGATGTTTTCCTTGATGAAAAGGGTCGATATATCCTGTATATGCTCTTCTGAAATGGATAGGGCGAACTCTAAAATTGATTGAAACTCTGCTGTTTCATTGGTTTTCAAAAAGTGCTGCAATACGCATATTGCTAATGAATCAGCCACATAGGTATTCCATAAGGTAGCCAATTCTGCGGAAGTCAGTTTCGGGTTGTGTGTAATTTCCATAATCATCTCTCCATTATTTAAAAATTAGTTATTTACATCACTTCAATTTTTCAATTGGAATATCAAAATGAAACCACAAAAATAATACGAAAGGTATGGATAGTATTAGAGCAACTAATGGTTTCTTAAAATGAATGGGGAATAAAGCGAACATCACCATCACGAATAATGTGGACCACCCCATGTGCCAGCTATTATGATGGGAGATGAGTCCCAAATGGAGATTGACATATTCCACAACAAGATATATGCCTACCCAGAATACATATTGAAGTGCACGACCAATAATGTTTTTTGTTCGAAAGAAGTATTTAAGGTATATCAATATGGTTGCCGGATAGCAAATAAACATGATGACTAATGAGATAAAGGTGTGATTTGGCAACAATTTAGGTAGCAGGTTCTCGTGGAATAACCAAACATGATGGTTATACAAGATAAAATTATGAAGGAGATCCCCAAGTATAAAAAAAAGAATGGTCGGATAATATTTCTCCCAGTTTTTCCAATCTCCCCATTTCCATGCAATTAGTAGGAATATTAGATTATAGACAACATGCATATAAATATCATTTCCTCTTGTTAATAGTATTAACTATTATTTACTTATATTGGAAGTGTATGCATGTTTTTAGAGGAAGCAGGAATTTAATGCAGAATAAGTATAGAAGCTGAAATAGAAAGGAGAAATTAATTTGCAGAAAAAGAAAACACATCTAATGATTATTCTGGCATTGTTTATAAATGGAATGGCAATGGTGTTGTTTGCCATCGATAATATTCAATTGAAAAATGTCGGTCCCGGAATCACCTTTACGGTTCTCGCGGTTGTTCTGTTTTCCTTTGGTGTATACAGCATCGTGAGAAATTCAAAAATCAAAGAGATGGAAAAAAGATAGACCTGTCATCGATGAGCAGAAAATGACAGGAAGGCTGTATACATAATCGATAAAATAAAAAGTAAGGGAGGGTTAATAGTGGCATGGGTGGAGTCGATACAGAAGGCAATTGAATATATGGAAGATCATTTGCTGGAGGATATGCAAATGGAGGATATTGCGAAGGAAGCGAATGTTTCCGTCTTTCATTTTCAGCGGATTTTCTCAGTTTTGACTGATTCTTCAATAGGTGAGTATTTGCGGCGAAGAAGGCTGACGCTGGCTGGACAGGACCTTCTGACAACTGATTCCAAAATCATTGATATCGCGATGAAGTATGGCTATGACACTCCCGAGGCTTTCACGAAAGCTTTCCGCAGGCAGCATGGTGTGACACCAAGTGAAGTGCGAAAGAACAGTGGCAAGCTGCAATCCTATAACCGCCTGGTGATTCAGGTGACATTGAAAGGGGCAGAACCGATGAAGTATAGTGTGGTGGAAAAAGAAGCATTTCGTATTGTTGGTGTTAAGAGGGAGTTTTCATGTACTGGTGAAGAAAATCAGATGGGTATCCCGAAGCTTTGGGATGAAGTGAATGGGAACGGTACATGTGACCGCCTGTTTGAACTGAATGATGGAGTCGTAAAGGGTGTCCTTGGCGTCTGCGATGGTTCAAGTGAAGAAAAACGCAGCAACAAGGTGATGGATTATTGGGTAGCGGCGTCATATGACGGGGAAGTGCCGGGCGGAATGGAGAGCCTTGAGATTCCTGCATCCAAGTGGGTTGTATTCGAAGTGCACGGCCCTATGCCAACAGCAATGCAAAAAGCGTGGAAGCAGATCTATTCCGAGTGGTTTCCGTCCAACAGCTATCAGCATGCAGGAACACCAGAGTTTGAACTGTACACGGAAGAGGATCCATCCAGCCCTGATTTGTATTCGGAGGTATGGATACCGATCAAATGATAGCTATTACAGCGTTTCCTACTAAAAAAGCAATCTTCTCTCCAAGATACGAGAGAGAATTGCTTTTTTCTATTCTTCCTCCACAATCACTTTAAAGCTCATCACAGAATGTCCGGCTCCGCATAATACGCTGCATCTTCCTTCAAATTCTCCCGTCTTATCCGCAGTGAAAACCTCAGGCTCTCTTTCAGTCAAATTGATTTTCAGAGCAGGTACCTGTATGCCATGGCCGACATTATTGGCACTCTCCATGATAAGTTTGACAGTTTCTCCTTTTTTAACAGTAATCTCGGAAGGCTCGAAGTAGAAGTCATCCACTTCCGTCCCTGTATGCCCAATAATGGTAATTTCCCGATCCGCGTCAACATTCTCGTTTTCTTTGGATTTGTCATTTCCGCTACAGCCACTTATCAACATTGCTAGTATCAGCATCAACATGAGGCAGATAAGCTTCATTTTCATAACTTTTCCCCTTAAAACTTTTTTCTTTCCATTATAACTGGGCAATTTAATAGATGTCGAATGTTTGGCGTTTCTTTAAAAAGAACAATTATTTGTTTTAAGTGAACGAAACGTTGTATAATGTTCTTAAAAAAGAACGAGAGGAGGAGAGGCTGATGAAGAAGCTATTAATCCTATTACTTGTTTTAAATCTATTTGATGCTATTGCTACCTTCATCGGCTTGAAGGTGAATATGATAGAGGAAGCGAATCCTATGATGGCAACTCTCTACAAAAAAGATCCTTTTCTGTTTCTTGGGGTAAAAGCATCCTTTTCGTTCTTCCTGCTATTCCTTCTTCTTTATGTAAAAGATATTAGATCCTTACTAGTCCAATACATAAGCTTCGCTGCTGTTCTAGGTTATGGAGCAGTTGCGGGTGTCCATCTGTTTTGGATTTTCCATTATATATCATAAGTACGAAATTTTTCCCCATACTAACCGTAGAATTAAAGAGAAAATGAAGAGGGGGAGAGAGAATGCAATCTGACGTATCTATTGCGTTGCTTCGGAAAAAGCAGCTACTGCTCATGAATCTCATCATGCTAACTGTTGCTTTTGTATTTTTGGGTGTCTCATTTTATGGAATACAACTATTATATATAAACACCTTCGCACTTATAGCAGTGACTCATCATATTATTGCCCACTTTAATCCAAAAGTGGACTTTATCCGAAGAATGTTCCCGGTGTTAAAGAAGATTGAAGATCATGAAAAAGCTAAACTAGGTACAGAATATATAGCTCTGAAAAAATCCCAACTGATTGGAAATGTGGTTTTGATATTTATCATAATGTTTAACTCTTTCATTATTCCTATGGATGCTATGATTGCCTTTCCCGGATCCTTGTTTGGAGTTTTTGTATTGCTTATTCTAACGGTTGTCAGTAATTTCTCAGCTATCAGGCATGCTAAAAAAGTGGACAATATTGCCCCTTGGGAAGTGATGGGATTTACAAAAAGGGAAAACCGATTCAACATTATTTTTGGTATCTTATTTGGCCTGCTGACCGCCTTTATTATGATTACTGTTGTGATCATCATTATCATGCCTTGAAACAGAGGGACAGGTTCCTTGTCCCATCTGTATTTCTATAAATCTAATGTAAACTTCTTCAATTCCTCTTTATCATTTGGTAGAATTACAAATCCATCTGGCTTCATTCTGAGCTTCTCCAAAAGCTTAACAGATGAATGGTGATCTTTTGTTGTGATGGCGATAATCCTTTTCAGTCCAATTTCTTTGGCGTATTCAAAAGTTCCTTGGGCTGCTTCAAAGGCGAATCCTTGCCCATGATAATCGGCAAGAAGTGCATACCCGATGTCCACATCTTCAAGACCATCCCGCTTGATTAACCCGCATAAACCGATAGGTGCTTGGTTACCCTTCCATTCGACCAGAAACAATCCAAAGCCTTCTCGCTCATACATGGCACGAGGGCCGGTTTTAATATAATGGACAGCATCCTCCATAGAACGGACCCCTTTGTCCCCAATATACTCCAACCAACCTGGTTCATTCAACAATCGCAGTATAAATGCCGCATCGGTCTCTTCCACCTTTCGTAGAAGAAGTCTATCCGTTTCAATTACTATCACCAAACCACTCCCTTCACAACGATTGACCTTCAGCTTTATAGTATCAGAAGGAAGGGGACCAAATAAATAACAAAAGAGCAATCCGGTTCAATGTGAAATCCACGGATCGCTCTCTTTTACATTAATTTGATGGCCAACTCCTACCTACCATTCTGGACGCGGTTCATAAATCCTGGAGTAAGATAAAAAAGCCCGCCATTGATGATGGACACATGAATCTTTGGTTCATACTGCTCCTGGAGTGCCTTTTTCTCCGTTTCATAGGATTCGGGTTTTTCCTCTTCATCCTCATAAAAATGATCCAAAAGCTGAAGATCCTTTTTCCAGCGCTCTCTTGCCGCATCCGCCCATGTGTGGTCCTCGCTTGCAATAAACCCATTCACATAATGCTCCAATCTTGAAAGTCCGCTTGCCGGCTTAATGATAGGCGACATGGTGAAACAGAAATCGGGAATCTTGGGAGTGACCAGGGTATTATTCAGGACATCCTGAAACCCTTCTATAATGCTTCCTGAAATAAGGTGAATCCCAAGTGACATGATAACGTCCTTTTTCCGATCACATTGGTAGCTGATCTTCATATTCACATTGAGCCAAGGATGAAGGGGGAGATGGCCGACATTTGGTGCAACTTTTGTATCCTCATATAGTCGGATGTATCCTGCAAGACGCTTGGTCGATTCAAAGATCTGGTGCAGTCTCGGGGATCCGAAATGTACGGTATCACCCTTCAGGTCATCCGGTGCCTCGTTGTTATTTGTAATCAGCGTCAATTGCATCGGATTAGGCACACCGCCTGTTTTCTCGAGATAATGCCAATAGAATGGGCGGTTCATCAGTTCCTTGTCCATCTCGATGGAGAGCTGGACGGCCAAATGACTATTCGTATTCTCTATGATTTCACAGCTGTTTGCCGTAAAATAACGCTCCAGGAACCTATGAATTTCCTGCTGCTGCATGTGGCTCCTCCTCCTTTTTCAAGCTATCCGCAAATTCTATGATCGAAGAAAGGTTCTCCATCTTGATTTTCATTTCACCCTCCGACTTCGAATGCAGCATGATATCCTGGATGTGGTCTTCCAAATTCTTGATTTCAAGCTTTGTCAGGATATCATCAAGCTCTCCGATGACCCGCTCGAACAGGTTGATCTTTTCATATAACAGCTTCAATATATGCTCCTCGACCGTGTTCTTTGTTGCAAAATTATAGATATGAACATCCCTTTCCTGTCCGAGACGGTGAATACGGCCGATCCGCTGCTCGAGCCGCATTGGATTCCAGGGAAGGTCGTAGTTGATGATATGATTACAGAACTGCAGATTGATTCCTTCTCCGCCTGCCTCTGTTGCAATCAACACCTGTGTATGATTTTTGAAAAGCTCCTTCATCCAGTCCTTTTTTCCACGCTTGAATCCACCGCGGAAAGGGACGGACGTAATCCCATGCTGTTTCAGGAACCATTGAAGATACATCTGGGTGGCCCGGTATTCCGTAAAAATGATCACTTTATCATTGACCTTCCGGATAAGCTCCAGTACTTTTTCCGCCTTGGAATTTCGGCCGACAAGATCGATTTTCTGAAAGATTTCCATCAACCCAGGCGACGGAATGTAGTTTGGATTCTCCTGTTGCTTGCGCTCGATCATATTTTTGACTGTATAATAGACCGCTTCCCTGCTGCTGCAGGCTTCCCTTTGAAGGGTCATGATGGAAAACTGGCTGGTAATCGCAACAGAAGAATCAGTACGTAATTTATTGATGGCGTTATACAACTCCTGTTCCTCCGGTGAAAATTCAATCATGCAGGACTCTACGTGACGCTTCGGCCAGTCAATTCCGGTATCGCCGCGTCGGTTCCGAATCATCACCTTATTGACAAGCTCCTTCAGGTATTCATCGTTTTCAAGCTTCCGGTCCTTCGCGCGAAACACTTCTTCAAAATTGCTTAAACTGCCCAGATGTCCCGGTTTCAGGAGCGAAACAAGATTGAAGATTTCCTCCACCTTATTCTGGATGGGGGTGGCAGTCAGTAGCAAACAGAACTTCTTTTTCAGGTTTTGGACAAATTCATAGTTTTTCGTTTTATTATTTTTCAGTTTGTGAGCCTCATCGATAATGACCATATCGTACTCCAGGCTATTGATAATTTCACGATGGGGACTTCTTTTAGCCGTATCAATCGAGGAGACGACCACATCGCACTGCTCCCACACATAGCTTTTGCGCTGCGCGATAGCTGGTATGTAAAATTTTTGATAGAGCTCAACCGACCATTGGGAAACAAGGGAGGCGGGAACTAATATAAGCACCTTTTTTACGAGTCCGCGAATCATGTATTCCTTTAGGACAAGCCCGGCTTCAATCGTTTTACCAAGTCCCACCTCATCAGCAAGAATCGCTTTCCCATTCATGTCTTCCACCACATTCCTTGCCACCTCAAGCTGATGGGGTAGAGGAGTCAATTGAGGCAGGTGGGAAGGAGCAAGCAACCCTTCAAACTCCGGTATGCTTAAATGGTTTTCCACTTCCAATGCTAGCTTATATAATTCATAGTTCGCCCATGGACCGTCATCATCCATCCTTTTTAACAGTTCTTCCTGCCAACCTTTGTCAAATACAATCTCCACGTTCATGCATGAGCATCCTTTCTGAATTATCCAATTTATAGTGGTTGAAAAATAGATAACGTTTTCATTAGAAAATAATGATAATTGCACGCTTGAAAGACGAACAATTAGCTATATAAAAATAATAATGTCAGTCTTTTTGTATTGCCAGAAAGCTTTCTCTAATGGTAGGATAATAGTGAGCTTTGAAAGATTGATTTACCTACAACACGGTACTCAATGGTGAGAAAGATTTATCTTTCTATTATTGTTACCATTTTCAGCAAAAATATATATTCGCGAATGAGAACAAGGGGAGAGACTGCCGAAATATGGCGGCGCCGAAGGAGCAAACAACCTTAATTGTGAATCTCTCAGGCAAAAAGACACTTGTTTGACGCATCTCTGGAGAGCGTTCAACTTTAGATGAACCACCAAAGGGGAAAGCCTTACATAAGGTAAACTTTCAGGTGCCAAGGACAGAGGAACTCTTTTTTGAAAAAAGGAGTTTCTCTGTCCTTTTTTGGAAAACAGCATTTTTAGTAGGCTTACAATCTTTTATAAGGGTAGAGGAGGAGAAGAAATTGACTGAATTAAAAAGAACTCCGTTGTTTGAAGTTTATAAAGATTTTGGTGCGAAGACCATCGACTTTGGTGGATGGGACTTGCCTGTGCAATTTTCCAGTATCAAGGAAGAGCATGAAGCCGTACGTACAAAAGCAGGTTTATTCGATGTCTCGCATATGGGGGAAATCGAGGTCAAAGGCAAAGATAGTCTGGCATATCTGCAAAAAATGATGACCAACGATGTATCCAAGCTGAAGGATGGCGGAGCCCAATATACCGCAATGTGCTATGAAAATGGCGGTACAGTGGATGATCTGCTTGTCTATAAAAAAGCCGATGAGGACTATCTGCTTGTGGTCAATGCCTCCAATATCGAAAAGGATTATGATTGGCTGGCAAGCAAGGTGACAGAGGAAGTTATTGTTACAAATGTGTCAGAAACCATGGCACAGCTTGCGATCCAAGGCCCATTGGCAGAGGAAGCTCTTCAAAAATTGACCACCACAGACCTATCAGAAATCAAATTTTTTAAATTTAAAGAAAATGTAGAAATAAACGGCATCCCTGCCTTGGTTTCACGCACAGGATATACAGGGGAAGATGGCTTTGAAATCTACTGTGCAAGTGAAAAAGCGGTGGAGCTTTGGAATGAAATTCTAAAAGATGGAAACGTGGTGCCATGTGGACTTGGTGCACGTGATACGCTGCGCTTTGAAGCAAATCTTGCCTTATACGGCCAAGAACTATCCAAGGATATCACTCCGCTTGAGGCTGGAATCGGCTTTGCGGTAAAGGTGAACAAGGAAGAGGATTTCTTTGGAAGAGAAGTATTGAAGGACCAGAAGGAAAACGGCGTACCACGCAAACTGGTAGGGATCGAAATGATCGATAAAGGCATCCCGCGCCATGGATATGAAGTGTATGTAGGGGAGGAACTAGTCGGGGAAGTGACGACTGGCACACAATCTCCAACCCTGAAGAAAAACATCGGCCTCGCCTTATTAAAGAAGGAATTCACGGAGCTTGAGACGGAAGTGGAAGTTCAGGTCCGAAAAAAGCGCTTAAAAGCTAAAGTTGTCAAAACACCATTTTATCAACGTCCAAAAAACTGAGTGGAGAGGGGCTTTCAACATGAAACATCGTTATTTGCCGATGACTGACCAAGATATTAAAGAGATGATGAACGTAATTGGCGTATCTTCCATAGATGAACTATTTTCAGATATCCCTGAAAGTGTAAGATTTGATGGAGAACTGAAAATCAAACAAGCTAAATCAGAATCCGCATTAATGCGTGAGTTAAGTGATCTGGCTGCTAAAAACAAAGACTTGAGAAAGCATGCTTCCTTCCTTGGAGCAGGTGTGTACGACCATTACATGCCGGTCATCGTGGACCATGTCATCTCCCGTTCCGAGTTCTATACGGCATACACCCCATACCAGCCAGAAATCTCCCAAGGGGAGCTGCAAGCAATCTTTGAATTCCAGACGATGATCTGCGAACTCACTGGCATGGACGTAGCAAACTCCTCGATGTATGATGGCTCGACTTCCTTCGCAGAAGCGGCAATGCTTGCTGCAGGACATACTAAGAAAAAGAAAGTCCTGATCTCAGGTGCTGTTCATCCTGAAGCGAAGGCAGTGGTAAACTCCTACGCAAAGGGACAATACATTGAAGTGGTGGAAATACCGACGAAGAATGGTGTGACAGACGTTGCGGCACTCGAAGAAATGATGTCGGATGAAATCGCAGCGGTTATGGTCCAGTATCCAAACTTCTTCGGTCAGATTGAACCGATGCAGGAGATCGAAAAGCTTGCACATTCCGGTAAGGGGATGTTCGTAGTCTCCTCCAACCCATTGGCACTTGGAGCGTTGACACCTCCTGGTAAATTCGGTGCAGACATCGTTACAGGTGATGCACAACCATTCGGGATCCCGACTCAATTCGGTGGACCGCATTGTGGTTATTTTGCGGTCACAACGAAATTGATGCGTAAAGTTCCCGGTAGATTAGTTGGGCAGACAGTGGATGAAGAAGGACAACGCGGCTTTGTGTTGACACTTCAAGCGCGCGAACAGCATATCCGCCGCGATAAAGCGACTTCCAATATCTGTTCAAACCAGGCATTGAATGCACTGGCTGCATCTGTAGCGATGACAGCCCTAGGTAAAAAGGGCGTCAAGGAAATGGCTGTACAGAACATCCAAAAAGCTCAGTATGCTAAACGCTCAATGGAAGCTGCTGGATTGGAAGTGACGTTCAGCGGACCATTCTTCAATGAGTTTGTCGTGAAGCTTTCCACTCCTATCAAAGAAGTGAACCGTAAGCTGCTTGATAAAGAAATCATTGGCGGTTATGACCTTGGGACGTACTACCCTGAGCTTGAAAACCATATGCTGATCGCAGTAACGGAACTGCGTACAAAAGAAGAAATTGACACACTAGTGAAAGAATTGGGGGATGGCAGCCATGAATAAGCAAGATCAACCACTTATTTTTGAACTTTCCAGAGAAGGCCGCATCGGCTACAGCCTGCCTGAAAATGATGTGCCTGAAGTAGATTTAAACGAGCTGTTCCCAAAAGAATTCATTCGTGAAGAAGCACCTGAGCTTCCGGAAGTATCAGAACTTGATATCATGCGCCACTACACTGCACTGAGCAACCGTAACCATGGGGTGGATTCAGGATTTTATCCATTAGGATCTTGTACAATGAAATATAATCCGAAAATCAATGAAAACGTCGCGCGTTTCCCTGGTTTTTCCCATATCCATCCCCTACAGGACGAATCCACGGTGCAAGGTGCGCTGGAATTGATGCATGACCTGCAGGAGCATCTCATCGAAATCACAGGTATGGATGAAGTGACCCTTCAGCCGGCTGCCGGTGCACACGGTGAGTGGACAGGATTGATGATGATCCGTGCCTATCATGAAGCGAACAATGATACAAAGCGTACAAAGGTTATCGTGCCAGACTCTGCTCACGGTACAAACCCTGCTTCAGCAACTGTTGCCGGTCTTGAAACGATTACTGTTAAATCAAATGAGGACGGATTGGTAGATCTGGAGGATCTTCGCAGAGTGGTAGGGGAAGACACAGCGGCATTGATGCTGACTAACCCGAACACACTTGGACTGTTTGAAGAGAACATCCTGGAAATGGCACACATCGTCCACGAAGCAGGCGGAAAGCTCTATTATGACGGTGCCAACCTGAATGCCGTACTAAGCAAAGCGCGTCCTGGGGACATGGGCTTTGACGTGGTTCACTTGAACTTGCATAAAACCTTTACAGGACCTCATGGAGGCGGCGGCCCAGGTTCAGGTCCGGTTGGAGTGAAAGCGGACTTGATTCCTTACCTGCCTAAACCGCTTGTCGTGAAAAAAGAAGACGGAAGCTTCGGCTTTGACTATGACCGCCCGGATTCCATCGGCCGTGTGAAGCCGTTCTACGGAAACTTCGGAATCAATGTCCGTGCTTACACATATATCCGTTCCATGGGGCCGGATGGCTTGAAGGCTGTAACAGAATACGCGGTTTTAAATGCAAACTACATGATGCGTCGCTTGGCAGAGCATTTCGACCTGCCGTTTGACAGACATTGCAAGCATGAATTCGTATTATCCGGTAAGCGTCAGAAGAAGCTTGGCGTCCGTACGCTCGATATCGCAAAACGCCTGCTCGACTTTGGCTACCATCCGCCGACCATCTACTTCCCATTGAACGTAGAGGAGTGCATCATGATCGAACCGACCGAAACAGAATCAAAAGAAACATTGGATTCCTTCATCGATGCGATGATCCAGATCGCCCGCGAAGCCGAAGAAAACCCGGAAGTAGTGCAAGAAGCACCTCATACGACCGTGATCAAGAGATTGGATGAAACGCTGGCGGCCCGTAAGCCTGTTCTGCGTTACCAGAAGGAAGCATAAGCGGGACAGGTTCCTTGTCCCATCTTTGAATAATTGAATTTGAGAGCAGCGACCCTTCGATAGGGGTCGCTGCTTTCATTTTTTTTGTAGTTTGCTTTGCAGGGTGTCGAAAATTAATGTTTTTTGTTGGGAGGATAGATAATGGAGGGATTTGGATAGATTAAAGCACATTTCGGATCGTTTCAGTGGGCTTCCGGCTAGATTAATGGAGAAAGTCGACTGATTAATGTGAATTCTGGATAGATTCGGTTTAACGTAGGATGATACCCTCGCTCTGTTGGAAAAGAGATGGTGAGGTAATCAAAAGCATCGGATGATACCCTCACTCTGTTGGAAAAGAGATGGTGAGGTAATCAAAAGCATCGGATGCTACCCTCACTCGGGTCAAAGCTAGCTAGTGAAGGAATCAAAAGCATCGGATGCTACCCTCACTCGGGTGGAAACGAGCTAGTGAGGGTATCAAAAGCATCGGATGATACCCTCGCTCGAGTCAAAACGAGCTAGTGAGGGAATCAAAAGCATAGGATGCTACCCTCACTCGGGCCAAAACGAGCTAGTGAGGGAATCAAAAGCGGAGAGATAATATCCTTGCGAAATAGCGGAGCTTACTGTCCTCTGAGGTCAGCTGGCTTGCAGACATGAACTGCATATGGGTCCAATCACCAATTCCATGCTCTTCTAAACCGGGATAAATCCCGTATCTACCTCGTTATTAACTGAACCAATTACCTGTTTTTATAAAAATCTTTCCAAACATCATATCACTTCTCATTTTCCTCACCACCAAGTATGATAAATAGTAGAAACAAAGGGAGGGATCACGAATGTATTACGCAAAAACCTACGAAGCAAGGGAAGAACTGCTGCATGTACTGAAAGGGCTTGAAGAGGAAAAGCTCCACCACAAAAAAAGTCCTGAGCTGTGGTCTGTAAGCGAAAACGTGGAGCATCTATACCTGATAGAAAACAAGATTGTGAACGGACTCAAAAAAGCGATTCAAGCGAAACTTGCTGTGGAAGAAAAGGACCTGAACCTGGAAAAGATGCTCGCAAACCGTACATACAAGGTGCAGGCGCCGGAAGATATCGTACCCTCCGGCCATCCTTATACTAAGGCGGAGCTCTTGCAGCTGCTTGAGAAATCGAGAGCCAACCTGAATAACTTCATCCAGGAAGTTGAAGATGAATCCCTGCAAGCATACGGGTTCAACCATCGCTGGATTGGCGACCTCTCTGCTCAGCAATGGGTACAGCTGATCGGGTTTCATGAAAGAAGACATATCAATCAGATAAAAGAAACCATCCAATAGAGTACAAAAAAGAGCACTCACATTCACCATGTAAGTGCTCTTTGCTTATTAGTTCTTTGTTCTGATCTTTCCGCCCCACTGCTTGAAGCCGCCTTTTAACTGATAAAGCTTTGTGTGGCCTTGTCTTTTCAGCATCTGTGCTGCACGGCCGCTGCGCAATGTGTTTTGGCAGTAGATGTAGACTGGTTGATCGTTGCGGATCTCTTTGCTTCTCATTTTAAGTTGAGAAAGAGGAATGTTTCTTGCTCCAAGGATGTGTCCGCCTTCATATTCCTTTTGTTCGCGAACATCAATCAGCTGTGCTTTGCGATAGCCGGAACGAAAATCCTCTTCTGTTAGAGTGGTAAGAATTTTGCGTTGGTAGAGGAACATGATCACCGAATAGGCAATGATAGCTCCCAAAACTCCTAATAAAACGTACAATGCTGACAACCCCTCTTTATCTTAGTATTCCAAAGTATATTATATAAAAGCTTGGACAAAATGTCATCCTTTTACTAAAGCTGCAACAAAAAACTGCCAAGCTTTAACTTTGAATTACTGGTGTTGTTTTGTTACACTAAATCATCATACATAATAAAAAGAGGTACATCCTATGACAAATGAAATTTGGAGATATATTGATTCAAGGGAGCAGTCTCCTGCCTTCAACATGGCATTGGACGAAGCGCTGCTCGATTGGCATAGCGCAGGCAAGATTCCCCCGACCATCCGGTTCTATGGATGGAATCCACCTACTTTATCGGTTGGTTATTTTCAAAAAGTGGATAAAGAAGTGAATATGGAACGCGTAAAGGAATTGGGACTTGGCTTTGTCCGTCGTCCGACAGGTGGACGTGGCGTTCTTCATGATAAAGAACTGACATACAGTGTCATCGTTTCCGAAGAGCACCCAGAAATGCCTCGCTCCGTAACGGAAGCGTATCGCGTCATTTCAGAGGGAATACTTGAAGGATTTAAAGCGCTTGGTTTGGATGCCTATTTTGCGATTCCCCGAACGGAAGAGGAAAAGGAAGGCTTGAAAAATCCTCGTTCCGCCGTATGCTTTGATGCACCGTCCTGGTATGAGCTCGTGGTGGAAGGCCGTAAAGTGGCGGGCAGTGCACAGACCCGCCAGAAGGGTGTCATACTGCAGCACGGCTCCATTTTACTTGAAATAGATGAGGATCTGTTGTTCAGTCTGTTCAACTATCCAAGCGAACGCGTCAAAGAGCGCATGCAGAAGAATTTCAAGAAAAAGGCTGTTGCTATCAATGCGCTGAGAGAAACCCCGGTGACGATAGAAGAGGCGAAGGCAGCCTTCTATAAAGGATTTGAAAAAGGCTTGAACATAAAGTTGGAGCCATATGAACTAACGGAATCCGAGCTTGAGGAAGTACAGGCAATCATGGATAGTAAATATTCGACTGATGAGTGGAATTATAAAAGGTAGCGGGGAATTTTTTCCTCGTTATCTTTTTGTTTTACACTAGATATAGTAGGGTACTAAAAATGTGGCGCCCATATAGGTAGTAGTCAACCAAAAAAAATAAAAAATATTTTTCTTGCAAAAGGAAGGAATTTCTTGAAAGGTTGATACATAAACCTCGCTATAATTCGTGATATTTCGCAAGTGACAAAATACGTCATTATAAGAGATTTTGTCGAAGTAATCTCTGTTTTCCTCTCTCAATCTCATTTTTTTGATTGATTTTCCATTTGACAAAAATTGATTTATCAAACTGAAAATCAATATATAGTATTGTCGAAAAAATATCAGACACTATATATTGATATTATATGTGAAGATATGATACCTTATCTGTACACACAATTTTTACTGAAGTAAATGTTGGTAGAACTACTAGTTTTAGAGGAGTTGTAATAATGACCATAGCCATGAATGAAAATAAACCGAAAATTGATGTAGAACGACTGAATAAGGATATTACTTTGTTTCCTCAGGTTCATCCTATTACAGAAGACATGACAACGACGCACAGAGGTGTTTCCCGTCTAGTGATGCTCGATCGTTACGCATTCAAAGATACAGAAAAAGTAACCTTGACAGCTGGAGATTTTGTTGTATTGACGATCAAGGAGGATCCGAAATTCCCAGCAAGAGGACTAGGTTATATACAAGATATAGACTGGTCTACCAAAAAAGCTTCCGTATTAATTGAAGAGGAGTATCGTGGAGTTCTAACTAAGCAGGGCGAAGTGGAAACGGGTGTCGTGGTCCGCACACTGGACGTCATCGAGAAGCCACTGGAAGTGTTTTACGAGCAGATCGCCAAACGTAATGCAACAGGACTAGCTGCAGCTGAAACAACTGAAGAGAAGCGCCAGGAGTGGTTCGAAAAGTTCTACCACGAGCTAGTCAACCTCAACTTTGTACCTGCAGGACGGGTATTGTACGGAGCGGGAGCGGATACGGACGTAACCTATTTCAACTGCTACGTGATGCCGTTTGTCCAGGATTCACGCGAAGGCATTTCCGAGCACCGCAAGCAGGTGATGGAGATCATGAGCCGCGGCGGTGGGGTAGGAACGAACGGATCTACTCTTCGACCAAGAAATGCACTTGCTAGAGGAGTAAACGGAAAATCATCCGGAAGTGTATCCTGGTTAGATGACATTGCGAAATTGACGCATTTAGTGGAACAGGGTGGATCAAGACGTGGTAAATCAGCTTAAGTGCCTCGTCTATAAATAAACCTCGTGAATTGCTGGAAAATCTTTTTTTATGACTTGTTGGCTACAACGTGACTGGAAACGGTGAGCGTGAATGCTTGAAAACAACGAGTGGTTAAAGATAATCAGCAGCCAAGCACCTATAAAATGGTGAAGGTTCAACGACCATCGAAAACATACCCATTTAGGGTAGAAGTGAGTAGAGTAGGATTCAAGCGAATCCGAAGTGCGAGGACACTTTTAATAAGTGTAAGATATGGTCTGAACTCTATGGTGACATAGAGAGTCGATATAGCGAATCGACGTAACGAAATGGCTCAAATGATCATGCTGGCAGACTGGCATCCCGACATCGTGGAATTCATCATCTCCAAAATGCAAAACCCAAGAATTCTACGCTACTTAATTGAAAATACAAATGATGAAAGCATCAAAAAAGCGGCAGAGGACAAATTGAAATTCACTCCCCTGACAGATCAAGAAGTTACGATGTACCAATCAGTGACAAACTTCAAGCACATCCCTGGCTATGGTGGATTTACGGAACAGATCATCAGAGACGCAGAGCAGAAGTTGAAAGTGGGCGGAACGTATACGGTGCATAATCCGGAATTCCTGACCGGCGCCAATATTTCCATCACCTTGACAAAGGACTTTATGGAAGCTGTGGAAAATGATGCGGATTACGACCTTCGCTTCCCTGATGTAGAGGGCTATGATAAAGAGGAAATGGAAATTTACAATAAGGAATGGTCGGAGGTTGGCGACGTACGTGAATGGGAGAAACTTGGCCATAAAGTACGAGTGTACAGAAAAATCAAGGCGAAAGAGCTTTGGAACCTTGTGAACATCTGTGCCACCTATTCTGCAGAGCCTGGTATCTTCTTTATTGATAATGCAAACGACATGACAAATGCGAAAGCATACGGTCAGAAGGTTGTAGCAACGAACCCATGTGGGGAACAACCCCTCGCACCTTTCAGTGTCTGTAACCTTGCTGCAGTAAACCTTGCAGAGATGGCAGACAAAGAAACAAAGACCGTCAACTTCGAAAAGCTGAAGCAAACAGTGGAAGTCGGCGTGAGAATGCAGGACAACGTGATCGATGTAACACCTTATTTCCTCGAGGAGAACAAAAAGCAGGCACTTGGCGAGCGCCGTGTCGGCTTAGGAGTAATGGGTCTACATGACCTACTGATCTATTGCGAAACGGAATACGGCTCCGAAAAAGGAAATGAGCTAGTGGATCGAGTATTTGAAACAATCGCAACGACAGCGTACCGTGCATCCGTTGAGCTTGGAAAAGAGAAGGGAAGCTTCCCGTTCTTACAGGGCGCAACAGAAGAAGAAACGAACCGTCTGCGTAAAGCATTCACGGAAACGGGCTTTATGAGCAAAATGCCGGAAGATATCAAAGAAGGTATCCTGACTTCCGGTATCCGTAACTCTCACTTGCTGACAGTTGCACCAACTGGTTCTACAGGAACAATGGTAGGTGTGTCAACAGGACTTGAGCCATACTTCTCCTTCTCCTACTTCCGCAGCGGACGCTTAGGGAAGTTCATTGAAGTGAAGGCTGATATCGTGCAGGAGTACTTGAATGCCAATCCGGAAGCAGATCCGGAGAACCTGCCAAACTGGTTCATCTCTGCGATGGAATTGGCTCCACAAGCGCATGCGGACGTACAATGCATCATCCAGCAATGGATTGACAGTTCCATCTCCAAAACCGTAAACGCACCGAAAGGCTATACGGTTGATCAGGTGAAAAAAGTGTATGAACGACTTTACAAAGGTGGCGCAAAAGGCGGAACGGTTTACGTGGATGGTAGTCGTGATTCCCAAGTGTTGACTCTGAAAGCTGAAGAGAACACGATGGATGAAGAAAGCGAACAGATCCAAATGGAAGATGTCGTGAAAAAACCTGTTGTGCTGGTGGAAACGATCAATGATCTGCGTTCCACGAACGTACAATTCGGTTCGGAAGTCGGAAACACATGCCCGGTATGCCGCATCGGGACGGTAAAGGAAATCGGCGGATGCAACACATGTACAGATTGTGGTGCACAGCTGAAATGCGGTCTATAAATGAATAAAGTAAAAGACCTATTCGCTTAGTTTGAATAGGTCTTTTATTATTATGTACTCATCATCCCCCTTTTTCATACATTATCCAAAAAGGGGGAATGCCTAATGTGGCAAATGAAAATACCATACCTGATCGGACGGCCAATCGGTGTATCCTTTACAAACGGCACAGGCACCTCAGGAGTCCTATGCAGTGCCGATGGTCAAAAGCTCTATGTGATGGAATATCTATATCACACACAGTTTGCCATCAAGCAATATGAGTACCAGACCGTACAGGACATTCTGCCTTTTCCTGGCTGTCACTGAGTGGCTTGAAAATTGTCCGTATTGGATGACTAAATTGTTAAAAAAGCGAATTATTTATTTTGCTCGCCCCCTGTTAATTGGAGTGCAAGGCATGAGACTCATGCGAAAGCAGCGTGTCGAGGGAGACCCCGCAGGCGCAATAGCGCCGAGGAGGCTCCCGAGGCCGCCCTGGATAAGCGAATGCCTGGAACGGAAATCAACAGGGGTGTTTAACGGAGTCACTAACTCTAAGAATCATTTAGAGCGCTTTAATGAAAAATTGAAATCTTCGAACCTTTCTACATAACTTGTCAGTAGCGCCAAGTTAATGTATCATTTTAATGACGGTTACGATCGTGGATTGGAAATGGAGGGATATTATGCCTACCCCAAGTATGGAAGATTACATAGAACAAATTTATATGCTAATTGAAGATAAAGGATATGCGCGTGTATCAGACATAGCTGAAGCATTGGCGGTACATCCCTCATCTGTAACGAAAATGGTTCAAAAGCTCGACAAGGATAAGTATCTGATTTATGAAAAGTACCGAGGCCTCGTTTTGACTGCTAAAGGCAAGAAGACCGGAAAGCGTCTCGTCTATCGCCATGAGCTTTTAGAGCAGTTCCTGCGGGTGATCGGTGTGGATGAAGAGAACATCTATGAAGATGTGGAAGGCATCGAGCATCATCTGAGCTGGAATGCGATTGATCGCATCGGGGACCTAGTGCAATACTTTGAAGAAAGCAAAGATCGAACAGAGGCTCTGCAGCTCATCCAAAAGCAAAATGAAGAAAATCAATAAAAGGTTGGACCAGGCGTTATGCTGGATGGTCGGCCTTTTTCTTTTGAATAGTTATAATTCCCATTCCTTTACATAAAAAAGGTTATAGAGGTTTTTGGTTGGATGTGAATGGAGGGAGACAATTGGTAATTGATGGAGTGTTTTCCGGTGGGGGGATTAAAGGGTTCGCGTTGATAGGGGCACTTCAAGCAGTGGAACAACGGGGATTGAAATTTCAATGTCTTGCAGGTACAAGCGCCGGTTCCATCATCGCTTCCTTTGTTGCTGCAGGCTATACGGCGGATGAGATATATAAGATGCTCGGGGAGACGGATGTCTTGGATTTCCTGGACCAGCGAAGAACGTTCCTGCCTTCCCCTGTAGCAAAATGGCTTTTGCTATATTGGCGATTGGGATTGTACAAGGGGGAATTGCTGGAGAATTGGGTAAAAGAGAAACTGGCAGCTAAAGGAGTGCATACATTCGGCGATCTTCCCGGACAGAGATTGCGGATCATTGCTTCTGATTTGACGAGCGGGAGAATGGCTGTCCTGCCTGATGATCTTCCTAGATATCATATAGATCCATCGAAATTCTCGGTTGCGAAGGCAGTGAGGATGAGCTGTAGTATCCCATATTTTTTTGAGCCGGTGAAAATAAAGGGGAAGGGAGTCTGCCATCTATTTGTGGACGGTGGCGTGCTCAGCAATTTCCCTATCTGGCTATTTGATAATGATCGAATCCCGAAAATCCGACCTGTACTTGGAATCAAACTGAGCGCCAAACAGCGGGATTTGCCGGTAAATAAAATAAATAATGCAATTACCATGTTTGGTGCTCTATTTGAAACGATGAAGGATGCACATGATGCAAGATACATCGACAGGAAACACGAGAAGAACATCATCTTCATTCCGATGGACCACATTGCGGTCACGGAGTTCGCCTTGACGGAAGAAAGAAAAAGGGGATTGGTGGAGATCGGGAAAAAGCGGGCGGAAGCATTTTTGAGAACATGGAGCTTTTGATTTTTCACATAAAAAAATCGGTCCGTTTAAAAAAACGCCCGATTTTTTTTCTTGCCCTTTTTCCCTTCAATGACTGTCAGGTGGGAAGAGCTTCTTCTTTTTTGTGCAGCGGATTTAACGCCGTTCCTATCTTTGCCAATGAGGGGAGTCACATTGGTTTTTGGTTTCGCAGCAGGATATTTCTTTTTTGATTGCTTAACCGCCTTGCTGTACCTTGCATCCGTCTTACCACCGCCGATTCTTCCTTGAAGGAAATAACGGAAGAAGAGATAGAGGACAGTTGCTGCCCCAACGATTAAAAGAAGGCTTTTGAATAGTCCTCCGGGATTCTGGAACAGCTGGATAGCAAGATAGAATCCAGCCAAAGATAACAGCATGATTAAAATCGGTTTGCCAAAGCCTCGTTTCACCCTAGTCACCTCCCTGGTCGTCTGTTAGAAAAGTGTTTCCGATAATTTAAGTTTGTGTAAATAGTATATTTTATAGGATAAGGCTTGTTGCGGATTTTTATACTATTTCTTCGGTATTCTTTTTCTCTGAATCTTGTTCAAGCTCTAAAAGTTTATTAAAGGAGTGGATTGCCACTTCCACCTGATCGTCAGAAGGCTCTTTTGTCGTAAGGAGCTGAAGCCACAGACCAGGGTATCCCAGGACACGCAGTACAGGTACTTCACGAACCTTGTTTGTAAGCTGCAGTACTTCAAATGAGATGCCCAGTACCACAGGGATAAGCGCCAAACGGTTCAACACGCGTGCCCATAGCGGATCTGTAGGGACTAGCAGGTAGATGAAAAAGCCGACGATCACTGTGAAAAGGATAAAACTGCTGCCGCAACGGTAATGAAGTCTCGATTGCGCCTGAATATTGCTTACAGTTAATTCTTTCCCGTTTTCATAAGCGTTAATCACTTTATGTTCTGCCCCATGATATTGAAACACTCTTTTCACAATCGGAGTGAAAGAAATGAAATATATATAGGCTAATAGAAGCATCAACTTAATGATCGTCTCGACTAAAACCTGTACGAAATCACCTGGAAATATAGGCTTTGTCAAGTTAGCCAGGAATACAGGCACAAGTGTAAAAATGAATTTTCCAAAAAGGAAGGAAAGGATACCGACAGCCGCAACGCTGAGGAACATTTCAAGCTTGGAAGTTTCCTTTTTGTTATAGATGACCTCTTCGTCCTGACTTGGGTCCACATCATAACGTTCTGTAGAGAAGTTCAGATGCTTGGAGCCGTTTCCGGCAGCTTCCACGATTGCGACCACCCCTCTAAGAAAGGGAATTCGCTTCAATTTTTGCATGGTAGGGTTTGTTTTTCTCGGAACATGTAAATACTCGATGGACTCATCTTTTCTGCGGATTGCAGTTACATAGTGGCGTTTCCCGCCGAACATAACACCTTCCACCACGGCCTGTCCACCATAGACGGGCTTTGATTCATTTGACATATAGACACCAACCTAACTTATTCTAAGAGGATAAATATTTCCTATTTACTAATATTCTACCTGAATCTTGAAAAAACCTCTACTCCAGTTACTTTTCATTTTTTTAAAATCTCATGAATGGTTCTTTTTTATAATGGAAAGATATGTTTATATGCCATTTTGAGAGGGAGTAGTCCGTGTATGAGTGAAAATGAAAACCAAGAGCTTGAACAGAATAAACGCGAGCAGCCAATGAGCTTTATGACCAAGGTGATGGTAACAGGGTTTGTGGGTGGGATTTTCTGGAGTTTGATCGGATTTTTCGCCTATTTGTTTCATTTTACAGAAATAAGTCCGAACGTGGTGCTGCAGCCATGGGCTTTGGGCGATTGGAAAAAAGGGGTGCTGGGGTATATCATCAGCTTTATCCTGCTTGGCCTGTTCGGTATCGGTGCTGCGCTTATCTACGCAGCCACACTAAAAAAATTCAGGCATTATTGGATAGGAATCATCTATGGAATTGTACTATGGGGTGTTGTTTTCTTTCTGCTCAATCCCATGTTTCCATCCATTAAGACTGTCCCGAAGTTGACGCTTGATACAAATATCACGAATATTTGCCTTTATATTCTCTTCGGTGTATTCGTCGGCTATTCCATTTCGTTCGAACATTCTGAAATGGTGACACAAAAGCAGCAGCAACAGGATCAGCCCTCAGCAAATAGGTAGTAGGAAAAGTTGGAATGTGATAGAATGTTCAGTAATTGGACATTCTTTTTTTACGTGTTCATATTTAGTAAAAGGAGTCATGCTATGCGCCTACTTGTGCTGAATGGACCGAATCTCAATCGACTTGGACTTAGAGAGCCGGCAATCTACGGGAAAGACACATTAAAGGATTTGGAAAAGCAGCTGGAAAGCTTGTCTGTGGAGATGGGGATCTCGATTGACTGTTATCAGAGCAATCATGAGGGCAATCTGATCGATAAGCTGCACGCCGCCGACGATGCCTACGAGGGAGTTATCATCAATCCCGGTGCATTCACGCACTATAGCTACGCGATCCGCGATGCCATCGCAAGCATTTCAATTCCGGTAATGGAAGTACATATTTCAAACATACATAAGCGTGAAGAGTTCCGTCATACATCCGTCACCGCACCTGTCACACACGGGCAGATAATAGGTCTGGGACTGTATGGCTATCACTTGGCAGTACAAGGGTTGGTAAGGATAATTAAGGGGGAGTAAGGGAATGGAAAAATTAACAAGATTACGAGAGAGCTTTCAAGAATCGAACATCGATGCATTATTGGTGACGAGTGGAAAAAACCGTCAATATTTAACAGGCTTTACAGGCAGCGCTGGAGTAGCTGTCATCACGGAGGATAAAGCGGTATTCATCACCGATTTCCGTTACACCGAGCAGGCGGCAAAGCAGTGTGAGGGCTTTGATATCGTCCAGCATAAAGGCGGACTTGTGGAAGAAATAGCTGCGGTTGTAAAAGAACTCGGCATAAACAAGCTTGGCTTTGAGCAGGATCATGTTACATTCTCCAGCTACTTAAACTATAAAACGACCATCAAAGCGGATCTTGTACCGGTTTCCGGTGTTATTGAAAAGTTACGCTTGATTAAGAATGAACAAGAGATTAAGATATTAAAGGAAGCTACGCAGATTGCTGATGCAGCTTTTGAGCATATCATCACGTACATAAAGCCTGGCCTTACAGAGCTGGATGTTTCCAACGAGCTTGAATTCTTCATGAGAAAACAAGGTGCGGTGTCATCCTCTTTTGATATCATCGTTGCTTCCGGGTATCGCTCTGCCCTGCCGCATGGTGTTGCGTCCGATAAAATCATCGAAAAAGGTGAGTTTGTCACGCTTGATTTCGGTGCCTATTATAAAGGCTACAACTCCGATATTACGCGTACCCTTGCAGTTGGAGAGCCAAGTGACGAATTGCGCAACATCTACAACGTCGTATTGGAAGCTCAATTGAGAGGGATGAAAGGCATCAAGCCTGGCATGACTGGCCGTGAAGCGGATGCTCTTACTCGTGACTATATTACGGAAAAGGGTTATGGCGAGTACTTCGGTCACTCAACAGGCCACGGACTGGGAATGGAAGTGCATGAAGGGCCATCCTTATCGGTGAAATCCGAAACTGTATTGGAACCAGGAATGGTGGTAACCGTAGAACCGGGTATCTATGTTGCAGGACTAGGTGGAGTTCGTATCGAGGATGATACGATTGTCACAGAATCCGGCAATGAATCTCTGTCCTATTCCACAAAAGAACTTATTATTTTGTAAAGGTAATCCATTAGTCTGGTGGAGTAGACTGAATCACTCGGGGATACAATACCGATAGGACTACTATTTACATAGCATTAGGAGGAAACATATTAATGATTTCAGTAAACGATTTTCGTACAGGCTTGACTATTGAAGTAGACAACGGAATTTGGCGTGTAATGGATTTCCAACACGTTAAGCCAGGAAAAGGAGCGGCATTCGTTCGTTCCAAACTTCGCAACCTGCGTACAGGCGCGATCCAGGAAAAAACTTTCCGTGCTGGTGAAAAAGTAGGGAAAGCTCAAATCGACAACCGCAGAATGCAATACCTTTATGCAAATGGCGACATGCACGTATTCATGGACAATGAGTCCTACGACCAACTTGAATTGCCAGCAGGCCAAATCGAGTATGAGTTGAAGTACTTGAAAGAGAACATGGAAGTTGCAATTATGATGTACCAAGGTGAAACGCTTGGAGTAGAGCTTCCTAACACAGTAGAGCTGAAAGTGGTAGAAACGGAGCCAGGTATTAAAGGTGACACAGCTTCCGGCGGTTCCAAGCCGGCAATCGTGGAAACTGGCCTATCTGTAAACGTACCATTCTTCGTAAACGAAGGCGACGTGCTGATTGTTAATACAACTGACGGATCTTACGTATCCAGAGCATAATTTTAAGAGAAGGGAAAGGGCTGAAGTTGGCCTTTTCCTTTTTATATGGAAAAAAAGCCTGCACTAAGGCAGGCCACTCCGTACTAATTTTCATACCAAACCACTTCTTTAACCCCTTCAATTACCTTCCGTGCATCCGAACCGTCCAGCGCGCTCATCCATACACTCTTCCAGCCGTTTGCATCCGTACGGATCCAGCTGAGCGTTTTCTGTTTATCCAATGTGACTGGGGAGTCATCAGAAAATCCCTCGGGCAGATCGACAAAAGGCTTGCCTGCACTTTTTTGTTCATCCTCTTTGCTATTGACCAAAATTAAGCTGGAGCGAAAATCGGATAAGGTGTCGGATTCTTTCCCCCGTGCAACGACAAGTCTATCATCATCCAGCCAGTCAAAGTTTACGTCTGCAAATCCGTTCGGGGTAAAGCGTTTCGTTTGACTCGGAAGTACGCTTTGTACAGTCAGTGTTTTATTTTTGACACCGCCTCGCAAACGGCCGCCGCCCTGGATGGAGGCAAGCAGAGATTTCGTGGGAGCCCATTTAATCCAATCCTTTTCACGGAGAATCTCTCCCATCGGAATCAACACTTTGTTTTCTTTTACAAACACACTCAACATATTGCTGTCCTCTGACCACGATGCAGTAGGGGAGACGACGAATGCCAGGAGCCTCCCATCCTTGGACCAGTTGAAATTCTCTGCATCAATGGATAGAATTGATAATTCATCAAGCTTCATGGGCGAGGAGATTGTTAAAAGAGGTTCCACCTTGACATCCATTTCCTGGTTTTGCTTTTCCATCTCCCAATTGACCTCATAAAGCCTTGGGTGGCTCCATCCGTCCGGAAACATGACGGCACTTGCAGAGGCAATCAGATTTTCGCCATCGGCATCCCATGAGAAATGGGAAACGCCGCCGTTCAGCTGGTGAATGATCGGCTTGTTCTCCTTAAGCTCTACGACTGTTAAAAAGGATCCAGTCAAAAAAGCGAAACTGTTCTTCTTTGGATTCCATTGAACGTCATGGCCAACCATTTTTAGTTTAGTATGTGTATTGGTGGGAACATGGTAGAGCCAGATATCAGGTTCTTCCCCCTCCACGTCGTTTTTTGCCTCAAAGGTGAGCCACTGTCCATCAAAGGACCAGCCTAGATTGGAAATAGCCAGATTTTCCTGCAGCAGCACTTCAGAGCCATCCATATAAAGCCATAACGCTTTGTCCCGGACGAATGCCGCCTGAAGGCCATTGGTATCTTCGGCATTTACTTGGGGAATCATAATGATGAGCAGGACCAAAGTCAGCCAAATTTTTTTCATGGTGCCTTCCTCCTATTTTTTCTATAATGAGTAGTTGTCTATCTTGATAGTGTCCCCTATGACCTGGTATTTCATGAAAAAGCTAGTTGAAAAACTGAAAAAAGATGGTATAGTAAAGTAGTGGATTTATTCCTATATATATTTTTTCGCAATTTGTGCAAACGGTTACGCAATCGTTACCATATAAATTCTGAAGTTTAAGTGTTGTTGACAAGGGAGTGTATCGTGATGAAAAAGATATGGTGGAAAGAGGCTGTCGCCTACCAAGTATATCCAAGAAGCTTCATGGATTCCAATGGAGATGGAATTGGTGATCTACGTGGTGTGATTTCAAAATTGGATTATCTAAAAGAGCTTGGCATAGATGTAATTTGGATCTGTCCAATGTATAAGTCTCCGAACGTAGATAATGGGTATGATATCAGTGACTATCAGGATATCATGGAAGACTTCGGAAACATGGCTGACTTTGATGAGTTGTTGGCAGAAACCCATAACCGTGGAATGAAGTTGATCATTGATTTGGTTATCAACCATACAAGTGACCAGCATCCTTGGTTCATTGAATCTGCATCCTCAAAGGATAACCCGAAACGTGACTGGTATATTTGGGAAGACGGAAAAGACGGCAAGGAGCCGAATAACTGGGAAAGTATTTTCAACGGTCCTGCTTGGCAGTATGATGAAAAGACAGAACAGTACTATATGCATATTTTCGCAACAGAGCAGCCTGACCTCAACTGGGAAAACAAAGATGTCCGATTTGCACTGTATAGCATGGTTAACTGGTGGCTGGATAAAGGCATCGATGGATTCCGTGTGGATGCAATTTCCCATATCAAAAAAGAACCTGGATTCCCTGATCTTCCAAATCCAAAGAAATTGGACTATGTACCATCTTTCGATTACATGATGAATGTAGAAGGCATTCAAAAGCATCTTGAAGAACTGAAAGAGCAAACGTTTGCGCGTTATGATATCATGACGGTCGGCGAGGCGAACGGAGTTAAGCTGAACCAGGCCGACGAGTGGGTTGGAGAAGAGAACGGAAAGTTCAATATGATTTTTCAATTCGAGCATCTAGGTCTTTGGGAAAAAGGGACAGAAGGCGGCGTGGACCTTCTTCAACTAAAAGAGACCTTGACCAAATGGCAAAAAGGCTTGGAAGGCAATGGTTGGAATGCATTGTTCCTTGAAAATCATGACCAAGCGCGTTCTGTTTCAACATGGGGAAATGACAAGGAGTACTTGGTGGAGAGTGCAAAATCATTGGGTGCACTTTACTTCCTGATGCAGGGCACACCTTTCATATACCAAGGCCAGGAGCTGGGTATGACAAATGTCCGTTTCGAAAGCATCAACGACTATGATGATGTAGGGATGAAAAACCTTTACAACATCGAAAGTGCAAAAGGGGAAGAGCAAGCACAGAAGGTGATGGAAATCATCTGGGCAAAAGGCCGTGACAACTCCCGCACACCGATGCAATGGAACGATCAGCCGAACGGCGGATTCACAACCGGAACTCCATGGATGGGAGTAAACGAAAACTACAAAACCATCAACGTGGAAAACCAATGGAATGACCCAAATTCCGTCCTTAGCTTCTACAGGGACATGATCAACCTTCGTAAAGCGGAAGATGTATTCGTTTATGGAGCATATGATCTGATCCTGGAAGAGGACACGCAAGTATACGGCTACACAAGAACATTAGGTGAAAAAGTGGCGGTTGTCCTATGTAACCTAAGCGGGGAAGAAGCAGCAATCGAACTGGATACCCTGAACGTTTCTTCAAGCGACCTGCGCATGCAGAACTATGAAGTGGAAGAGCATGAGGATGCTTCTGAAATGACATTGAAGCCTTATGAAACTAGAGTGTATGTGTTGAATAAATAATAATGATTAGAACCGCCGGCTACGTGTTGAAGCCGGCGGTTTTTTTTCGTTCTCTGAATGTGCTGGGAGAGGAGTAACATGGTGCTTGTTTTTGTTTAGTTATTTTTAAAATATTCTAACAAATACTTAAGTGGAATTGGTATAGTAGATATATGAAAGGGAGTGGGCTATGATTTATAAATCTCGTACCGAATCTGCTGAATTGCTAATATTGAGATCATTAAACGTGAGAATGGAATTGTCGGAAAAAGACAAACAGCACTATCATTCTCTTCAAAAGGGTTACGATGGGGAAGTGATGTTTGATTCATTAACAGGAAATCTACAGTGTGAATGCCTCATTCTAAATGATTTGCTTTTCAAAATTAATAACACTGTGTTTCAAATTGACTCGTTGATCCTTACTGCTAATGTATTGCATTTTTATGAAGTGAAAAATTTTGAAGGTGATTTTTATTACGAATCCGAAAGATTGTATACAAAATCCAAAACGGAAATAAATAATCCGTTGAACCAATTGAATAGAGGTGTTTCTCTGTTTCGGCAATTGCTTCAAAGCCTTGGCATTAACATGAAGATTGATCCTTCCGTGGTATTTATCAATCCCGCTTTTACGCTTTATCAAACCCCACTTGACAAACCATTTATATTCCCAACTCAACTTGATAGACATTTGAATAGCATAGATAAGACGTCTACAAAACTATCTAACAAACATAAGCAACTGGCTGCACAACTAGTTTCCCTGCATTGCACAGATTCTCCTTATAAACAAATACCCGCTTATACTCTTGAGGGATTGAGAAAAGGGATATTATGTTTGAAGTGTGCCTCGTTTTCCCTTGCTATTGAGGGACATAACTGTGTTTGTGGAGAGTGTGGTTATGTAGAAAAGGCTGGAGAGGCTGTGATGCGGAGTGTTAAAGAATATAAAATGCTATTTCCCGATAAGAAGATTACAACAAATATTATGTATGAATGGTGTGAGGTAGTGAAATCAAAAGAAAGAATAAGAAAGATACTTGGAAAGAACTATAAGAAACTAGGGGTTCGCCAATGGGCATACTTTGAGTAAAAAAATATGATTACGACCATTCTCAAATGGTGCAAAAAGTCCTTCACGTTTTATGAAGGGCTTTTGCTATTGGAGGAACCCAAAAAAACTTATCATCCGTGCTATGAAGGGCTTTTTACCCCTGGCGGACCGCCAAAAAGCTTATCATCGGGGTAATGAAGGGCTTTTTGCCCCGGTCACGCCTCCAAAAAGCTCATCATCCGTGCTATGAAGGGCTTTTTACCCTGGCGCACCGCCAAAAAGCTTATCACAGGGGTAATGAAGGGCTTTTTTTGCCCCGGCCACGCCTCCAAAAAGCTCATCATCCGTGCTATGAAGGGCTTTTTACCGATTAAGTCCATATAATTGTGTAAAATGAAAGAGTCATTTTATTCACTCTTGGCAACACTGTTTTCAACCACGATAAACAATGAAAAGAGGAATAAAGATGACTCAATTACAGTTTAACCTTAATGT
>NZ_JBNIKR010000050.1:0-255 GCF_050107295.1 Sutcliffiella halmapala
TCTCTCCTCGCCTACCTGTGTCGGTTTGCGGTACGGGCACCATACTCCTCGCTAGAGGCTTTTCTTGGCAGTGTGAAATCAGGAACTTCGGTACTATATTTCCCTCGCTGTCACAGCTCAGCCTTATGTGAGAAGCGGATTTGCCTACTTCTCAGCCTTGCTGCTTAGACGCACATATCCAACAGTGCGCTTACCCTATCCTTCTGCGTCCCCCCATTGCTCAAACGGAGTGGAGGTGGTACAGGAATATCAACC
>NZ_JBNIKR010000051.1:0-255 GCF_050107295.1 Sutcliffiella halmapala
CTGTGCGTCTGCCAGTTCCGCCACCCCGGCAAGTCTGTTGGAGCGGAAGACGGGATTCGAACCCGCGACCCCCACCTTGGCAAGGTGGTGTTCTACCACTGAACTACTTCCGCTTCTTATAAAATTATAATGCGGGTGAAGGGACTCGAACCCCCACGTCAAAGACACTAGATCCTAAGTCTAGCGCGTCTGCCAATTCCGCCACACCCGCAAGATAAATGGTGTGCCATGAAGGACTCGAACCTTCGACCCTCT
>NZ_JBNIKR010000052.1:0-255 GCF_050107295.1 Sutcliffiella halmapala
AAATTCAATATAAAATGGGTGTTTGCTATTATCAAGACAGTATTCAATTCTTTGCTTAAAGTTTCCCACGGTTACCATTTCTAACGCTTTCTCAATAGGATAGAACCCTACTTCTAGACTCTCTGATAAAGTTGTTAATTTTCCTCCTATTGGCTTAGCCAAAAACAGCGTATTACAGATTGATTTGTTCACATTTTGAAATATTCCACAGAATTTCAGAACTTCAATATCAATACCCGATTCCTCTTTAGTTTC
>NZ_JBNIKR010000053.1:0-255 GCF_050107295.1 Sutcliffiella halmapala
GAAAACGGGAGAAAAAAGAGATGATCAAGGAAATATCACAGAAGAAAGCTTCGAAAATACAGCATCATCTGATTATCTGATTGAAGTAAATTTCGGTGAAGATTGATACAAATACAGATTTGACTTTTTGTAATGCGTTATTTAATATCCATCTTTAATCTATTTGAGTACGAATAAATACACTTAAAGTAACGGGTGCTTTTCTTGAATATCTATGCAGCATGGTTTTTCAAGTTCGATCTTCCATTAAAGGGA
>NZ_JBNIKR010000054.1:0-255 GCF_050107295.1 Sutcliffiella halmapala
CCCTCTCAGGTCGGCTACGCATCGTCGCCTTGGTGAGCCGTTACCTCACCAACTAGCTAATGCGCCGCGGGCCCATCCTTAAGTGATAGCCGAAACCATCTTTCAACAAGGAACCAGGAGGTTCCTTGTATTATCCGGTATTAGCTCCGGTTTCCCGAAGTTATCCCAGTCTCAAGGGCAGGTTGCCCACGTGTTACTCACCCGTCCGCCGCTAACTTACAAAAGCAAGCTTTTGTAAGTCCGCTCGACTTGCAT
>NZ_JBNIKR010000055.1:0-254 GCF_050107295.1 Sutcliffiella halmapala
GTTGACAAACTAATTGTCATGTTTTTCGATATCAGCGATGATATCTTAAAAGAAAATTACTAAGATGAACGATACTTGTGAATGTATCTTGATATTACTTAACGTTATCTAGTTTTCAAGGAACATAATAGAGAGAATGCTCTCTCAAAACTAAACAAAACAAACAGCGTCTTTTTCCTTAGAAAGGAGGTGATCCAGCCGCACCTTCCGATACGGCTACCTTGTTACGACTTCACCCCAATCATCTGTCCCAC
>NZ_JBNIKR010000056.1:0-234 GCF_050107295.1 Sutcliffiella halmapala
AAGGAACCAGGAGGTTCCTTATATTATCCGGTATTAGCTCCGGTTTCCCGAAGTTATCCCAGTCTCAAGGGCAGGTTGCCCACGTGTTACTCACCCGTCCGCCGCTGACTTACAAAAGCAAGCTTTTGTAAGTCCGCTCGACTTGCATGTATTAGGCACGCCGCCAGCGTTCATCCTGAGCCAGGATCAAACTCTCCAATAAAGAGTTTGAGCTTATGCTCAAATGTTGACTAG
>NZ_JBNIKR010000057.1:0-234 GCF_050107295.1 Sutcliffiella halmapala
AAAAGCTTGCTTTTGTAAGTCAGCGGCGGACGGGTGAGTAACACGTGGGCAACCTGCCCTTGAGACTGGGATAACTTCGGGAAACCGGAGCTAATACCGGATAATATAAGGAACCTCCTGGTTCCTTGTTGAAAGATGGTTTCGGCTATCACTTAAGGATGGGCCCGCGGCGCATTAGCTAGTTGGTGAGGTAACGGCTCACCAAGGCGACGATGCGTAGCCGACCTGAGAGGG
>NZ_JBNIKR010000058.1:0-232 GCF_050107295.1 Sutcliffiella halmapala
TGAAGAGCTTAACTTCCGTGTTCGGTATGGGAACGGGTGTGGCCTCTTCGCCATCATTACCAGACATATTCAGTTGAAGGATGTTCCTTCAAAACTAGATAACGTTTTTTCTTACCAAGATTCACAAGTGTCGTTCATTGTTTTTGGGTTAAGTCCTCGATCGATTAGTATTCGTCAGCTCCACATGTCGCCATGCTTCCACCTCGAACCTATCTACCTGATCATCTTTCAG
>NZ_JBNIKR010000059.1:0-228 GCF_050107295.1 Sutcliffiella halmapala
TATGTTCCTTGAAAACTAGATAACGTTAAGTAATATCAAGATACATTCACAAGTATCGTTCATCTTAGTAATTTTCTTTTAAGATATCATCGCTGATATCGAAAAACATGACAATTAGTTTGTCAACGGTTAAGTTATTAAGGGCGCACGGTGGATGCCTTGGCACTAGGAGCCGATGAAGGACGGGACTAACACCGATATGCTTCGGGGAGCTGTAAGTAAGCTTTG
>NZ_JBNIKR010000005.1:0-327638 GCF_050107295.1 Sutcliffiella halmapala
GAAGAAAACGAAGATTATCAAATAGTAGAAGATGAAATTAAAAAAATAAAAAAACTTTAAGTAAACTATTGTCTTCTTGTGCTAACTGGGTGCTTTAGTGAAAGAAGAATTAATTGATTTTAAGATTAGATCATGATTTAGTATTCCATTATAGGGCGCTTATCTGGAACAAGGTAAGCTTCTTTTTTGTGAAATTATATATTGAGTTAATGATTGAAATTTGAAATAATTGGTATTAAGCAATAGGGCAGAATCGAGGAATAAAGATTGGGAATTAAATTAAAGGGGTGGAGTACGACGAAAAAAGCTTTTAGTTTTTTAATTATTATTGTTTTATTGATGCTAACGTCTTGTGGCAGAGGACCTTTCACATCGACTACTTCGATGTTGAATGTTATTGAAAAAGGGCATTCAAGCGACTACAAAGAATATTGGATTAAAGCATATGACCCGAACAACCAAGCTAAGGATGAAGCATTTAAGATAGTGATTCAAGAAGAGATGGTTTGGCACTTAATTGAGAAGAATAAAGAGTATTTTTCTTCGTACTCAAAAGCAGGAGATAAACCTTGGGTTTTAGATCAAATTGAGCATACAGAAATTGAAAAAGAATTAATAATTATAAGCGCGATTGCTCAATAAGAGGAGTCGCTTCTTGTACTAATGGGACAAGATAATGCAATAAGAGAGCTGAAAAATTAGTGGAAAAATGAGAGGTGAATTTCTTTGTCAGACGGACGTAAAGAAATACTTACTTTAAATATAAACCAAGGTGGAGATGAAGAAGGTGTGCTTATATTAAGCCTTTTTGATAACAAAGAGGTAGGCATTGCTGTTTCTGAATTAAACAATGGGGATGCAGAAATATGGTTAGATTTAGATAATGCTAAAAAAGTTGTTAAAGCACTGAATAACGGAATTAAGCAAATTGAAGAAAAAAAAGACTAAGTATGATTTTAAGCTAACGGTTGCTTTAGTTCAACAAGCTAAAGACAGCTATTATAATTATTATCTTGATCTTCCACAATCGGGAGCTTTTCTGTAACAAGTGACTTAACGTTTTATAAGTATTTTGAGAATCTATATAGTTAGCCTATGATTTTAGATATAAATATTTCTTCCGGAAGTTTTTGAATAAAAGTGAAACATTAGATTATTTTTTCATATTACTCCAGGTAATTATGAAAAATAGGTTGGTTATATCATTGAAATACCAATATCTTATTCCGGAAAATTATGAAGATTTACATTAAATAGAATGAATCCAATTAATGAGAAGCCAATTACTTTCGCTTCTTTTTTATACTTAAAATTTCAGTGGTGGAGTTGATAGGTTTAAAACTTATGTCTCTCATGCTGAAAATTTTTGTTCCAATCACATCTTTAGTTATATTAAACCTATCTGAGCAAGTGAAACCACTTCTCTATAAAAAGGCATATAAAATTTTTCTTGTGGGGAACAATAAGCTTAGTTTTTAAAAGAAAGGAGAATGAAGATGAGTAAAAAATGGCTTATTATGTTAACAGGAATATTCTTCACTGCTATGTTAGCTGGATGTAACGTGAATGATGACCAGAATCCTCCCCCTCCTGAAGTGGAACAAAACGGAGAGCATGAACAACAACCGGAACCGAATCCAGCACCTGAAGAAGAGCAGGATCCAGATCCAGGAGAAACTCCTACCGAAGAGCTTGAAGAGGACCTGGAAGAACCGATCGAGGATCCAGACGGTGATGGAGTAGACGAAAATGATGTAAATCCAGAAAGTTAGTATATGTTAATCGTAATTGATATAAACTAAAAGTATAAGAGCCAATTCCTTAAAGATTAGGAATTGGCTTTCTTTCAATTGCTTCATAAAAAATAATGGATGACTCGAGGCAGCTACTTTGTGGGTAGCTGCCTCCTTTTTAAATTTCGATAATAATCGGCAAGATCATCGGCTTCCTTCTCGTCTGGGAGAAGATATGCTGCCCGACTGATTTTTTAATACTCTGTTTCATTACGGTCCACTTCCTCACATTTTCCTCCTGAAGTTCGGTGACCGTCTTCGTGACCAGCTTATTCACTTGTCTCATGAGCTGATCCCCATTCTGGTCAAAAGAAAAACCTCTTGTGATGGTATCTGGCCCGGAGAGGATGCGGCGGTCGTATTTGCTCAAGGTAATGACGATAACGAGCATTCCTTCTTCAGACAATACCTTCCGATCACGTAGCATGACCGATCCCATATCGCCTTGTCCCATGCCATCCACGAATATGTCACCAGAAGGGATAGACCGGGTTTGACGGGCAATGGAATTCTCCACATCCACGACATCACCGTTTTTGATAATGAAAATATTTTCTCTTTCCACTCCTACCGACTGTGCCAATAATCCATGGTGATGAAGCATCCTGTACTCCCCATGAATTGGAATGAAATAGGTAGGCTTCATAAGGGTGAGCATAAATTTCAGATCTTCCTGATAGCCGTGCCCGGATACATGCATTCCGGTGGAGCTGCCAGAGCCATATATGACATCGACACCTAGTTTGTACAGGTTGTCAATTATCTTAGAGACATCACGTTCATTACCGGGAATAGGGGATGCAGCGAAAACAACCATGTCATCCGGATAAAGGCTGACATCGCGAAAATTTCCAGTAGACAATCTTGCCAGGGCAGCATTCGGTTCTCCTTGACTTCCTGTACAAAGGATGGCGACCTTTTCAGGCGGCATCTGCTCCACTTCTCTCCCTTCTATGAGCATCCAATCCGGTATGTCCAAGTATCCCCGTTCCATTGCCACTTGAACGACATTCACCATGCTCCGCCCAAGCAGTGCTAGTCTGCGGTTTGTCTTTTTAGCAGCATCGACCACCTGCTGCAACCTGCTGACATTGGAGGCGAAGGTCGATACAACCACTTTTCCCTGCGCTCTCAAGAACGCTTCTTCCATATGGGATGACACCATTTTTTCGGAAGGGGATAACCCTTTACGCTCCGCATTCGTGCTTTCGGAAATAAGCAAAAGCACTCCTTCCTTGCCAATCTCCGCCATCCGATGAAGGTCGGGCCGTTCATTATTGGCTGGTGTCAGATCGAATTTGAAATCTCCGGTATGTACAACGGTTCCCTCCGGCGTTTTGAAGACTATGCCAAGGCAGTCGGGAATACTATGACTGACCTTGAAAAAAGAGACCTCAATGCTGCCGAGTTGCAGTGTCGTCTCTGAATCGATAGTAGTCAGCGTCGTGTCCCTCAACAGCTTATGGTCTTCCAGCTTCAGTTCAATCAGCCCCAACGTGAAGTGGGTCGCATAGATGGGAATATCGAGCTTTTTCATGATGTAAGGAATGCCACCTGTATGATCCTCATGTCCATGAGTGATAATCAATCCTCTGATTTTATCCCTGTTTTCTTCCAGGTATGTAATGTCAGGGATGATCAGGTCAATGCCAAGCAAAGACTCGTCAGGAAATTTGCCCCCGCAATCGATGACGATGATGTCGTCCTTGTATTGAACGACATACATGTTCTTGCCGATTTCATTAATGCCTCCAAGTGCAAAAATGGAAAGAGCAGTTTCTTTTGTGCTCATTTTAGGTCCTCCTAAAGTTCATTTTGAGTTGATATTAGTATGTGTTGGTTGGGATGGAATTATTTAGGTTAGTGGTATTTTGCCCTCGAGGTTGTATTGATTGTGAGAAGTTGAATTGCCATGGCGTTGGTTAGGCGGTGTTAGATAAGGAGTTAGTGGCACTAGGCGAGTGAAAATATGGATAAGACCACGATAGGTGTGAAATGGAGAGAATGGTGGTTTCAAAAGCTATGAATGAGACCACGATAAGCGGGAAAAGGAGGAATGGTGGTATCAAAAGCCATGAATGAGACCACGATAAGCGGGAAAAGGAGGAATAGTGGTATCAAAGGCCATGAATGAGACCATGATAAGCGGGAAAAGGAGGAATGGTGGTTTCAAAAGCCATGAATGAGACCACGATAAGCGGGAAAAGGAGGAATGGTGGTATCAAAGGCCATGAATGAGACCACGATAAGCGGGAAAAGGAGGAATGGTGGTATCAAAGGCCATGAATGAGACCACGATAAGCGGGAAAAGGAGGAATGGTGGTTTCAAAAGCCATGAATGAGACCACGATAAGCGGGAAAAGGAGGAATGGTGGTATCAAAAGCATCGATTGATTCAAGCAAACGTTTCAACGAGTCTCTTACTCCCACAACAAAACCCACGCATCAGAGCAAAACCTCCTAAAAGGCACTCCAAAACGCGGGTTTCACAATCAACAAACTCAATTAAACTCTCTTAACCGAAATCGCCTTCCGTACCTTCTGCAGCGCTTCTTTCCCTTGCTCCTTCTTCGCCATCAACACATTCACATAAATCGCATCAATCATCGCGAGCTGGGCAATCCTCGATGCCAGTGCCTCGGAACGATAGTCGGTTTCTTCAGATACAGTGTAGAGCGGTATATCCACCTTTTGGCTCAAAGGAGATTTTGCAAAGTTGGTGATGCCGATGGTTTTGACGCCGTTATCTTGCACAACCTCCAAAACATGCATCATGTCTTTCGATGCACCGGTGTGGGAGATGATGATCGCCACATCCTCTGAGGTCAGCTGGCTTGCAGACATGAGCTGCATATGGGTGTCGGCTTGGACGCTGACGGAAATGCCGGTCCGGATGAATTTGTGGTAGGCATCCATTGCGATGACATTGGAGCCACCGCTTCCGAACAGCTCCACTTTCCGGGCACCGAGGATGGCTTGTACCGCCTGTTTGAAGGACGGTTCATCGAGCACCTTTAACGTGTCCTCGAGTGTTTTTATATTGGAGCGGAAAACTTTTTCCGCAACGGTTTTTTCGTTATCATGCTCCATGATGTTTTCGTGGATATCCTGGATCGGTTCCACGATTTCCGTAGCAAGCGCAATTTTCATGGCCTGATAGCCCTTGAAGCCGATTCGCTGGCAGAAACGGAACACGGTCGAATCGGCAACACCGAGATCATCGGCAACCTGATTGATGGTGCTATGGACGATTTTTTTGGGGTTATTGAGGATATAATCCGCGATGACTTGCTCCTTTCCCCTGAATTTCGGGTAGTGGGAACGAATGCGCATCATGCAGTATTGCTTCTCTTGAGTGTTCATGGTGCGACCTCCAGAATTAGTAGTATTACTATCTATCTTAATATGATTCATAGAAAAATAAAATATTTTTTTGATAACGCTTGCAAAATAGGGAATTTTTTTTCATAATAGGAACATAACAAAAAATATTTTTCCTCAAAAGAATATTGAGATAGAATATTTTTCCGCAACCGCATAAAACACAGCAACAACATGAAGGGAGTCTAGCAAATTATGAAACTTGCAATGATAGGTTTAGGCAAAATGGGATATAACCTGACTCTTAACCTGATAGATAACAAACATGAGGTGGTTGCTTTTGACGTTGAGCGTGAAAACGTTGCCAAAAGCGAACAGTATGGTGCAATACCTGCATATTCAATTGAAGAGGCAATCGGAAAGCTGGAATCTCCAAAGGTAATCTGGATGATGGTACCGGCTGGGGAAATCACAGAAAGTGTACTAAGCCAGATTAGTAGATTTGTAGCGGAAGGCGACATCATCATTGATGGTGGAAACTCCAACTACAAGGATACGCTGAAGCGTGCGGCAGCACTTGCTGAAAAAGGCATCCACTATTTAGATGTCGGCACAAGCGGCGGAATGGATGGCGCACGTAACGGAGCCTGCACGATGGTCGGCGGGAACGAAGCGGCATTTCGCCATGTGGAAGAGATTTTCAAAGATATTTGCGTGGAAAATGGATACCTGTATGCCGGCAAATCCGGAAGCGGGCATTTTTTGAAAATGGTACATAACGGAGTGGAGTACGGCATGATGCAGTCCATTGCAGAAGGCTTTGACATTCTCGATAAAAGTGATTTCGAATTTGATTATGAAAAGGTTGCAAGGGTATGGAATAATGGCTCGGTTGTCCGCTCGTGGTTGATGGAACTGACGGAGAACGCGTTCAGCAAGGATGCAAACCTGGAAGCGATCAAAGGTGTGATGCACTCCTCGGGTGAAGGTAAATGGACAGTGGAGACTGCGTTGGATTTACAGGCGGCAGCCCCAGTAATCACCATGGCACTGATGATGCGCTACCGATCACTTGAGACCGATACGTTTTCCGGAAAAGTTGTAGCAGCACTGCGAAATGAATTCGGCGGTCATGCCGTTGAAAAAAACTAATATTAGGAGGAAACTAACATGTCAGGTTCTATGTTGATATTGATCGCAGCAGCAGCGATATTTTTGCTATTATTCTTGGTAATCCGTACAAAGCTGCATGCGTTCGTTGCACTTTTACTTGTGAGTTTACTGGTTGGTATTGCAGCAGGCATGCCGCTTAATGAAGTTATCGCATCCGTTCAGAACGGGATGGGAGGCACCCTCGGGTTCGTAGCAGTCGTGGTCGGACTTGGTGCCATGTTCGGTAAAATGCTGGAGGTTTCCGGCGGAGCAGAACGTCTTGCCCAGACATTGATGAAAAAGTTTGGCGAAGAAAAGTCCCAATGGGCGCTGGGTATTACAGGTTTCCTAGTAGCAATCCCGGTATTCTTTGATGTTGGTTTCATCATTTTGGTTCCGATCGTTTATGGATTGGCCAGAAAAACAGGGAAATCATTATTGCACTATGGTATTCCATTGCTTGCAGGTTTAGCGGTAACGCACAGCTTCATTCCGCCAACACCTGGACCAATCGCAGTTGCAGACTTGATTGGTGCCGATCTTGGCTGGGTCATCCTGTTCGGGGTAATCGCTGGTATTCCGGCTATGATCCTTGCGGGTCCTGTATTCGGTAAGTATATTGGTAAAAAGATTCAAGTGGCAGTTCCGAAATATATGGAAATGGAAGAAAAAGAGTACGACAAAGAACTACCTGGTTTTGGATTGATCGCTAGCATCATTTTAGTTCCTTTAGTACTGATTTTAGTGAATACGCTTTCTACAGTTGTTTATGAAGAAGGCCACATCGTAAGGGAAATTACTACTTTTGTTGGTCATCCATTCGTGGCATTGACTATTGCAACACTATTAACATTCTTCTTCTTAGGCACAAAACGTGGCTACAGCAAGCAGGAAATTCAAGACATTGCAACAAAAGCGTTGGAGCCTGCCGGTATCATCATTCTTGTAACTGGTGCAGGTGGAGTATTCAAGCAAGTACTGATAGACTCAGGTGTTGGTGATGTACTAGGTGATATGATGGCTGGGTCTGCATTGCCGCCAATCGTGCTGGCGTTCTTGATTGCAGCAGCAGTTCGTGTTGCCCAAGGTTCTGCCACAGTATCGATGGTAACAGCAGCCGGTCTTATCACACCGCTTATCGGCATCCTTGGTCTGGAAGGACCGGTACTTGGACTGATCGTTATCTCGATCGCATCCGGTGCGACCGTACTTTCCCACGTAAACGACTCCGGCTTCTGGCTCGTGAACAGATACTTCGGACTCGACGTAAAAGACACACTTAAATCATGGACCGTCATGGAAACAATTATCGGTCTAGTCGGTTTTGTGGTAGTATTTGTTATTGGAATATTTATCGGATAGGGAATGGTCCCACGTCCAACTATGAACGGACAAAAGCGCTGATTAGGCGCTTTTTCCGTTGTCCCATGGCTAAAACATCATTCTAAGACCAGTAAGACCGGCATAAGGAGGAAATCAACTTGGCTAAATACATGTTAGGTGTCGATATAGGAACGACGAGTACGAAGGCGGTGCTTTTTACGAAGAAGGGGCAGGTCCGCAGTCAGTTTGCTGTGGAATATCCTTTATACACGCCGGAGCTTGGAGCGGCGGAGCAGGATCCGGATGAGATTTTGCAGGCGGTCTTGACTTCGATCAGGGAAGCGGTCCGCCTCGGGAACATCTCAAAAAACGAGCTTTCCCATGTCAGCTTCAGTGCCGCGATGCACAGCGTGATTGCGATTGATGAAGCTGGTACTCCATTGACGAAAAGCATCACCTGGGCCGATCAGCGCAGCGAAAAATGGGCAAAGAAACTGAAGGAGGAGTGGAACGGTCACGAGATTTATCTGCGTACGGGAACACCAATTCATCCGATGTCCCCGTTGGCGAAGCTGGTCTGGCTCCGTAACGACCATCCAGAGGTTTTCGAAAAAGCGGCGAAATTCATTTCCATTAAGGAATATGTCTTCCATAAATTATTCGGCGAGTATGTCGTGGATCATTCCATCGCTTCTGCCACAGGACTGTTCAATCTGAAAAACCTCACCTGGGATGAAGGGGCATTAACAATTGCGGGAGTATCACCTGAGCAGCTTTCCCGAATCGTCCCAACGACAGAAGTGTTAAGAGGGATGAAGTCGGAAGTGGCTGCTGTGCTGGGAATCTCCGCTGATGTTCCATTTGTGGTTGGAGCCAATGATGGGGTACTTTCCAACCTGGGAGTAAATGCGGTTCAGCCTGGCGTGGTCGCGTTGACAATCGGAACAAGCGGTGCAATTCGTACGGTAACGGACCGTCCTGTGACAGATCCAAAGGGAAGAACGTTCTGCTATGCACTTACGGAAAAGCATTGGGTAATCGGAGGACCTGTCAATAACGGCGGCATGATCATGCGCTGGCTTCGCGATGAGCTTTGCGGGGAAGAGACGGAGGAAGCAGGCCTTGCAGGAATGGATCCTTACGATGTGATCACCTCCCGGATTGCCAGCATCAAGCCTGGTTCGGAAGGGGTCATTTTCCATCCTTATCTGACTGGCGAACGTGCGCCGATATGGAACGGAAATGCACGTGGATCTTTCTTCGGCCTCGGCATCCACCATAAAAAAGAGCATATGATGCGTGCGGTTCTCGAGGGAATCAACCTGAATCTCTATACGGTCCTTTTGGCACTCGAGGAGATCATCGGCATTCCGGATAAAATCCATGCAACAGGCGGGTTCGCTCGATCCGAAGTGTGGTGCCAGATGCTATCCAACATCTTCAACCAGCAGGTCAGCATTCCGGAAAGCGTTGAAAGCTCATGTCTTGGAGCGGCGGTGCTCGGACTGTATGCTTTAGGTGAGATTGATAGCTTTGATGTGATGGCGGAGATGGTCGGATCGACTAACAGCTACAGCCCGGAAGCGGAAGCGGTGGAAACATATAAAGAACTGACACCAATCTTTATCCGCTTGAGCCGACTGTTCCAACAGGAATATGATGAGATTGTGAAGTTTCAACAGCGATAAGGTTTACGTGCCGGAGAGTCATAGTGCTCTCTGGCTTCTTTTATGAAAATTTTAATGATTGTCCAATAGAACTGGAAAAAGGTTCTATAGAAAGAAAAAGTTCAATAGAACCCCAAAAAATCCGATAGACCCAAAATCCCAGTGAGAGACTACAAAAATAAAACAGGTATCCACTTTTGATGGAAGATCTGTCGCCAATCAATTAACAAAAAGGTTATGTTAAGCATAGTGTTGAACTAGCTGTTGATTGGAGCAATAGGCGAAGACTCCAGCACCGCCTCGCGGAAAGCGAAGCCTAGTGCGGAAATCAACAGCGGTGTTTAACGGAGCGAACAAAATAAAAGAACGACAATCTCTCTATCCATACCGTAGCGAGATTGTCGTTCTTTTTTATAGATCTTATTCAGTTTTTCTTTCTTCGTCTTCGTCATTTTTGTGGTCAGATTTGCCAGTGCATAGGCTCCCCGGCCGTTCTCCGGATTTCTTTTTCCTTCTCGTGCAAGCTTTTCTCGCAGCTTTTTCGCTTTGCTCTTTGCCATTTCGTTCACTCCTAACATATATTTACAATGAGTATACAGGATAAACCTTGTATTGGAAATAGGTTTTCGTCCTTTTGCTATGTTTTATTAGCCTGTGTTTCTGCTATAATATCACTATTGTGTAATTTTTGAGAGGTAGGTACGGAAACTGTGAAAAATGAACTTTTAAATAAAGAGATAGACCGTAGAAGAACGTTTGCGATTATTTCGCATCCTGATGCCGGGAAAACAACGTTAACGGAGAAGCTTTTATTATTTGGGAACGTCATCCGTTCAGCGGGTACGGTAAAAGGGAAGAAATCAGGCAAGTTCGCGACGTCGGATTGGATGGAAATCGAGAAAAAACGTGGAATTTCCGTTACGTCCAGTGTCATGAGCTTTGAGTACATGGACCGTCATATCAACATTCTCGATACCCCGGGACATGAAGATTTCAGTGAAGATACGTATCGTACGTTGACGGCTGTCGACAGCGCGGTGATGATCATCGACTGTACAAAAGGGGTGGAGCCTCAGACGATCAAGCTTTTCAAGGTTTGTCGTATGCGCGGGATTCCTATTTTCACATTCATCAACAAGCTGGACCGTGAAGGAAAAGAGCCGCTTGCCCTATTGGAGGAAATTGAAGAGGTTCTTGGGATCGAGTCCTATGCGATGAACTGGCCTGTAGGAATGGGGAAACGCTTCTTGGGCGTTTATGACCGCTACAATGAAGTGTTCATCCGCTACCAAGGGAAGGACGAGGAAGATCGCATTCCTTTTAAAGAGTTGGATGGGGTAGAAGAAATCTCTACACACCCAACGTTCGTTCAAGCAAAAGAGGATTTCGATCTTTTAGAGGAAGCCGGTAACGACTTTTCGATTGAAAAAGTGAAGAACGGATTGCAGACTCCTGTATTCTTCGGAAGTGCGATCTCCAACTTCGGCGTGGAAATGTTCTTCCGTACGTTCCTTGATCTTGCGAGTGAGCCGCAGCCCCGTCAGACCTCCGAGGAAAAAATTGAACCGCAGGCGCCTGGATTCTCCGGCTTTATTTTCAAAATACAAGCCAACATGAATCCGGCTCATCGCGACCGTCTGGCATTCCTGCGAATCTGCTCCGGTGTGTTCGAGCGCGGAATGACGGTATCGGTAGCGCGTACCGGTAAAACGATCAAGCTGTCGCAGTCGCAGCAGTTCCTGGCCTCTGACCGTGAAACGGTGGACCATGCTTACCCTGGTGACATCATCGGAATCTATGATCCTGGTGTGTACCAGATCGGTGACTCGTTATTTGATGGCAACCAAAAGGTCGAATTCGACGAAATCCCTACGTTTGCTCCCGAGCTTTTTGTAAAAGTGGAGGCGAAAAACGTCATGAAAGGGAAGCAGTTCGGAAAAGGCATCACGCAGCTTGTGCAGGAAGGTGCAATCCAGCTGTTCCGTCAATATGGTACAGAAGCATATATTCTTGGTGCGGTTGGTCAGCTTCAGTTGGACGTATTCGAATATCGCATGAAGGGCGAGTATAATGTTGAGGTCGTCTATAACATGATCGGCTCCAAAATTCCTCGCTGGCTGGAAACTCAGGAAGTGGATACGAACCTATTTGATTCCCGCAACATCCTGGTGAAGGACAGAAACGACCAGTATGTTGCACTGTTTGACAGTGACTTCTCCCTGCGCTGGTTCCAGGAAAAGAATCCGAAAATCGGCCTGATTGATATCATGGCGAATGAAAATGAATAGATAATTTGAGGTCCATGCTGAGAAATGCATGGGCCTTTTATACTAAAAACCACCTTTCAACCTACAATTGTCGAAATGTGTCTAAATTCAATGTGCTCTTTTGCCGATAAAAATAAAAAACATATCGGATATGGGGGCATTAAGGTGGGGAATGAGACAACTCTGGATGAATTGGCAGAATGGGAAGGATTGTACCGGATCAGGAATTATGTGGTGGGAAGCATGACCATATTGAAAGTGGCGGGGAAGGAAGTTACAACCGGCAGTACCCAAATCTATCTGGATGAATTGAATGGGGAAAAGTTCCGTTTTGTCACCAAGGTTCTGCTGCCGGAGAATAAGGAAATTGTACTCGGGCTGCGCTTTACAATTTCTGAGAAGGTTCTGGATTTTAAGGCTTATATTAAAGGTGTCAGAATCAATGAAAAGAAAAAACGGTATACCTATCTTGTAGGCCTGGTCATGCAGGATGACAAAGAAATCATGAACGTTCTCTCTTTTGTAAATAAGATTCAGTTGGCAAACAAACAGAAGAAATTAAGGAATGCCACGCGTACGGCGATAGATGTGGAATAGAAGATTAGTGGGGACTGGGTGGACTTTTGGATTTGTGTTTATGGGTCGGGCCACTTGAAAAGAGAATCGCTAAATCATTTCCCGGAATCGCTAGAAGTCTTAAAAAATCGCTAGAACTCCTCGCTCCCTGATGCAAACCAGTGAAACCTGTAGCTTCCCCCTACTCAAAACTGCTATAATGTCTAGTAGAGAATAGTGTCTGACAGGAAAGAGGTTTTGAGTTTGTTATTGGTGAAGGTTTTGTTGGCAGTATTTCTGCCTGCGCTGCTTGTGGTGCTGTTTACCCGGGTCACATATAGCTTGTATGTGGGGACGGGACTGACGATAGCGCTTTTCATAGGTTCCATGATAAAGGGGTATACCGAAGAATGGTATATCATTTTAATAGATGTGATTTCGATTGGAATTGGCTTCATCTACGCGAGACAAATGGTGAAGAAATTCCGGTGAATGCAAATAAAGGAGACGGACTTTATTCAGAGTCCGCCTCCTTTTTTGCGTTTTCAGCCGCTTGGCGGTATGCCTCCACGGCAGAACGTTCTTCCTCTGTCGTTTTCTCCAATCGTGCCGGACGGACCACCCACAATGGGTCCTTGCCATAGGTTTCCCCATAGCCTGTCAGCACACCGGTGAAGGTCACGAGATCCCCCACTTTTATAGACTGCGACGGTGCTTCCGAAACAGTCACTAATATGGCAGGAAGAAGCGGCTCCTGAAGCTCGAATGTCCGGTCATTTTCCACCCGAATGACCGAAGCGGTCCAGCGAATGGACTTGTCTTTGTTCCTATCAATAAAATCGTGCACATACTCACCACCAATTTCGCTGTAGGTGAGTTCTTGCTCCGGATTCTCAAGGGCTTTTTCATCTATGTATGATAATTGTAGCGGTTCGGTGGGGAAATTGTTCGTACTGCAGCCTGCCATCCACAAAGAACCACATAAAATAATGATAAAAAGACTATTTTTCATCCTAATCTCCCTTAAACAGGTTTCACAATTCCTCTACAGGATAACAATAATAGAATAAGAGGCTAATATCAACAAGGATGGAGTCATGAATAAAAATAATCGAATGTCAGTTCGTATTTTTGTTGTTTTGGGTATGCTTTGTGGTAGAATATTGGTAGAAGTCAGTTGTAGGTTGTTTCGCATTGATTGTTGTTTTTCGTATTAGTCTCTCCCCCGTAAATAGTGTATCCTCGTGCTCTTTTCCTAAGAGATGATACGATGGAGGTTAGCAAACTTTACGTGAAAGTAAGTAAAAAATCCAAGTGCCGATTTTTTACTGGAGGCACATAATAACAATGTATATGAAAAGAGCCTATAGGAACGGAAATGGAGGCTGTGTAGATGGATCAGTTTGAATTAGTGTCAGGATATAAGCCGGAAGGGGACCAGCCCGAGGCCATTCGTCAGATAGTGGAAGGGCTGAATGCCGGAAAGAAGCATCAGACCCTGCTTGGGGCAACTGGAACAGGAAAAACCTTCACAGTGTCCAATGTCATAAAAGAAGTGAACAAGCCAACGTTGATCATTGCCCATAACAAAACGTTAGCTGGGCAGCTATATAGTGAGTTCAAGGAATTTTTCCCGAACAATGCAGTAGAGTATTTTGTCAGCTACTATGACTACTACCAGCCGGAGGCCTATGTGCCATCCACAGATACATTCATCGAAAAGGATGCGAGCATCAACGATGAAATCGATAAACTGCGCCACTCGGCCACAGCGTCCCTTTTTGAACGGCAGGACGTCATCATAATCGCCAGTGTATCGTGCATCTACGGGTTAGGGTCGCCGGAAGAGTACCGCGACCTTGTTGTTTCATTAAGAACAGGCATGGAAAAGGAACGCAACGCCCTGCTTCGCGATCTTGTCGACATTCAATATGCCCGCAACGATATTGATTTTAAGCGCGGAACGTTCCGTGTGCGTGGCGATGTGGTGGAGATTTTCCCGGCCTCCCGCGATGAACATTGTATCCGCGTGGAGTTCTTTGGGGATGAAATCGACCGCATCCGTGAAGTGGATGCACTCACAGGAGAAATACTTGGAGACCGTAATCATGTCTCCATTTTCCCAGCATCCCACTTCGTAACCCGTGAAGAAAAAATGAAAAAAGCGATCGTGAATATACAGGCGGAACTGGAAGAGCGACTGGTGGAGCTCCGGGAAAATAACAAACTCCTGGAAGCGCAGCGACTTGAGCAGCGCACGCGTTATGACCTGGAAATGATGGCGGAGATGGGCTTTTGCTCCGGCATCGAGAACTACTCCAGGCATTTGACGTTAAGACCGGCCGGCTCGACCCCATACACCTTGATCGACTTCTTTCCGAAGGATTTTCTGCTTGTCGTGGATGAGTCGCATGTTACGATTCCACAGATCAGGGGAATGTTCAATGGGGACCAGGCGAGAAAGCAGGTGCTTGTAGATCATGGCTTCCGTCTGCCGTCCGCAAAGGATAACCGCCCATTAAGATTTGAAGAGTTTGAAGAAAAAACAAGTCAAATCGTCTATGTTTCCGCTACACCGGGACCTTATGAAATAGAGCATACACCGGAAATGATCCAGCAGATCATACGACCGACAGGCCTATTGGATCCTACGATAGAGGTCCGTCCAATCAAAGGTCAGATTGACGACCTGATCGGGGAGATCCACAAACGGGTCGAAGTGGATGAAAGAGTACTTGTTACCACCTTAACGAAGAAAATGTCCGAGGATCTGACAGCATATCTTAAAGAACTTGGCATAAAAGTTGCATACCTTCATTCTGAAATAAAAACCTTGGAGCGGATCGAAATCATCCGTGAGCTTCGTCTTGGAAAATATGATGTACTGGTGGGAATCAACCTCTTAAGGGAAGGTCTCGACATTCCGGAGGTTTCCCTTGTCACCATTCTGGATGCAGACAAAGAGGGCTTCCTCCGTTCGGAGCGTTCCCTGATCCAGACAATCGGACGCGCTGCGCGTAACTCCAACGGACAGGTTATCATGTACGCCGATAAAGTAACGAAAAGCATGGAGATCGCGTTAAGTGAAACGAAGCGCCGCCGTGAAATACAGGAAGCGTACAATCTCGAACATGGCATTACCCCGACCACGATCCAGAAGAAGGTTCGCGATGTTATCAAAGCCACTTTTGCGGCTGAGGATCAAGGGGAATATGATACAAAAGCAATACTACGACCAAAAAACAAAAAAGAGCGAGCAAAGCTCATAGAAGGTATGGAGCAGGAGATGAAGGACGCCGCAAAAGCACTCGATTTCGAACGGGCTGCCGAGCTTCGTGATCTCATCTTAGAGCTAAAAGCGGAAGGATGACGGAAGAATGGCAATGGATAAGATAGTAGTGAAAGGGGCCAGAGCCCATAACTTAAAAAATATCGATGTGACGATCCCGCGGGATAAGCTTGTCGTTTTGACGGGTCTATCAGGTTCAGGGAAATCGTCCCTTGCGTTTGATACGATTTATGCAGAAGGCCAGCGGAGATATGTGGAATCCCTGTCAGCGTATGCACGCCAGTTTTTGGGACAGATGGATAAGCCTGATGTCGATGCAATTGAAGGCCTCTCGCCTGCCATCTCCATCGACCAGAAGACGACAAGCCGCAATCCTCGTTCGACTGTGGGTACGGTTACGGAGATCTATGACTATCTGCGTCTGCTTTTTGCACGGGTGGGGCGTCCAACTTGTCCGAAGCATGGAATTGAAATCTCCTCCCAGACCATCGAGCAGATGGTGGACCGCATCCTGGAATACCCGGAACGGACGAAGCTGCAAATCCTGGCGCCTGTTGTGCAAGGGCGCAAAGGGACACATGTAAAGACGCTCGAAGACATCAAGAAACAGGGATATGTCCGTATACGTGTTAATGGGGAAATGGTCGAGGTAACGGATGAAATAGAATTGGAAAAGAATAAAAAGCATTCCATTGAAGTGGTCATCGACCGCATTGTCGTAAAAGAAGGTGTTGCGACGCGTCTTTCCGATTCATTGGAAACGGCATTGCGCCTAGGTGACGGCAAGGTCATTGTCGATGTGATGGGAGAAGAGGAACTGCTGTTCAGCGAGCATCATGCCTGCCCGCAATGCGGTTTCTCAATCGGGGAACTTGAGCCGAGAATGTTCTCCTTCAACAGTCCGTATGGTGCCTGCCAGAAGTGTGATGGTCTTGGTACGAAACTCGAAGTCGATGTGGATCTGGTCCTGCCGAATAAACGACTCAGTTTGAAAGAGCATGCCCTTGCGCCTTGGGAGCCTACCAGCTCTCAATATTACCCGCAAATGCTGCAGGCGGTCTGCAATCATTATGGCATTGATATGGATGTGCCGGTAAGTGAAATACCGGATCACCTGCTCGACAAGATTCTTTATGGCAGTGGAAAAGATGAGGTCTATTTCCGCTATGAAAACGATTTTGGTCAGGTTCGAGAAAGCTATATCCGTTTTGAAGGGGTCATTCCGAATGTGGAACGCCGCTACAAGGAAACGAGCTCCGATTACATCCGCGAGCAGATGGAAAAATACATGGCGCAGCAGCCTTGCCCTGGTTGTAAAGGGTTCCGTCTGAAAATAGAGAGCTTGTCCGTTCTAATTAACAAACTCCACATCGGAAATGTAACCAACTTTTCCATCGTGGAGGCTATTGAATTCTTTGAAAATATGGATCTCACCGAGAAGGAAAAGAAAATCGCCAACATGATTCTTCGTGAAATCTGTGAGCGGTTAGGCTTCCTGAACAATGTAGGCTTGGATTACCTGTCACTCAGCCGTGCTGCTGGGACATTGTCTGGCGGGGAAGCACAACGCATCCGTCTCGCTACCCAGATCGGGTCGAGGCTTACAGGTGTTCTCTATATCCTCGATGAGCCTTCCATCGGACTGCATCAACGAGACAACGACCGCCTCATCCAGACGCTGAAAAATATGCGCGATATCGGAAATACCTTGATAGTGGTGGAGCATGACGAGGACACGATGATCGCGGCTGACTATCTGATTGATATTGGTCCTGGAGCTGGTGTACATGGAGGGAATATCGTCTCTGCCGGTACACCGGAAGAGGTAATGAACGATCCTCATTCATTGACAGGAAAATATCTGTCCGGGAAGAAGTTCATTCCGCTGCCTACTGAAAGGATAGTGGTCAAGGATCGCTTTCTCGAAATAGTCGGTGCGAATGAAAACAACCTGAGCAATGTTTCGGTAAAAATTCCGCTTGGCTGCTTTGTTGCCGTAACAGGGGTTTCAGGATCCGGAAAAAGTACGCTGATCAATGATATTCTCCACAAGTCATTGGCACAGCGATTGCATAATGCGAAAACAAAGCCTGGCGAGCATAAGGAAATCAAAGGTGTGGAACATCTCGACAAGGTGATCGATATCGACCAGTCGCCAATCGGGCGTACACCGAGATCCAATCCTGCAACCTATACAGGCGTATTCGATGATATTCGTGATGTGTTTGCCTCCACGAATGAGGCGAAGGTGCGCGGCTATAAAAAGGGGCGCTTCAGCTTTAATGTAAAAGGCGGGCGCTGTGAGGCGTGCCGTGGAGATGGAATCATCAAAATCGAGATGCATTTCCTCCCGGATGTCTATGTACCTTGTGAAGTGTGCCATGGAAAGCGTTACAACCGTGAAACATTGGAGGTCCAGTACAAAGGAAAGAACATTGCCGATATCCTGGAGATGACGGTGGAAGATGCAGTCAGCTTCTTTGAGAACATCCCGAAAATCAAGCGCAAGCTTCAGACTGTCTTTGATGTGGGCTTAGGCTATATCACCCTGGGCCAGCCTGCAACGACCCTTTCCGGGGGAGAGGCGCAACGTGTGAAGCTGGCTTCCGAACTGCACCGCAGATCTACCGGCCGTTCCCTCTATATCCTGGATGAGCCTACCACAGGCCTTCATGTGGATGATATTGCGAGACTGCTTAAGGTTCTTCAGCGATTGGTTGAAAACGGGGATACGGTTCTTGTCATCGAGCATAACCTGGACGTCATCAAAGCTGTCGACTACATGATCGACCTTGGACCGGAGGGTGGCGACAAAGGTGGTACCATTATTGCAACCGGTACACCGGAGGAACTCATCGAAGTGGAAGCTTCCTACACAGGCCAATATTTGAGGCCGGTGCTTCTCCGAGATCGTGACCGCATGGATCAGAAGGTGCGTGAAGTCGAAACGGTAAGCAAAGGTTAAGATCTATAATATAACAAAAGGGCTGGAGCCTTGATGGATAATCCGTCAAAGCTTCCAGCCCTTTTTTCTATTTTACTATTATACGTAGATTAGTCAGGTTGTTGATGACTATTCCTTTGCTTGTTCCTCTTCCACTTTTTTCTCGATGATGTCCTTCAGGAAGCGGACATCCATTTCGTACGTTTTATCCTTGAAACGTACTTCGCCAGTATTTTCGTTGAGTTTCCCTTTAAGATGAAAAGAGGCGCTCTGAACGATATATTCCTTGGTGTCTTCATCATAGGTGAAATCCGCTTTGTCGATTTCGTTGGTCACGACAGGTCGGATTGTATTTTCCACGTAATTGGTGGATGACTCTGTGAAGTCAGGGCCGATAATACCGAAGTACACTAATCCTACTAATACTAGTCCTATGATTACCAGCTTTGAAATTATGCTTTTTAGGAAAGGGATTACTACAAATAAAACAACCAGTACAATTATAATCGTCAATAAATGCTCCATTACAAAATCAAACATACTCGTCACTCCTTCTATCCTACTTACTACCCACTATACCCAACTATTATTCTACATTATACCATGCCATAAGTTAGAGCCCAAAAGGAGCGAACTAATAATTAGAAATTGCGGCCCCATTGAACACCGATGTTGATTTCCGCACTAGGCTGCGCTTTCCGCGGGGCGGTGCTGGAGCCTCCTCGGGCTTCGCCCTGTGGGGTCTCCAGCCTCCCGCTGCCTCCCGCAGGAGTCTTCGCCTATTGCTCCAATCAACAGCTGGAATTACGTAATAACTAACATAGGACTTTAACAAATTAGATTCATATAAGCCTCTAGACGTAGTAGATGGGGAGCAAGAATACTGCTGGGGTCTGACCCCTAATGAAGGGATTTATGCGACAATGATGATAGGAAGTAATTATAAGGATAAAGAATAAGTGATAGACTGCTTTGTTGCTATTAATACAGGAAGACTTATTCTATTACTTTCCCCCTATTGGTTGGAGCGCAAGGGGTGAGACTCCTGCGGGAGCAGCGTGTCAAGGGAGACCCCGCAGGCGCTTTAAGCGCCGAGGAGGCTCCCGAGGCCGCCCGCGGAAAGCGAACCCCTGAAGCGGAAACCAATAGGGGTGTTTAACAAGTGTACGAAATAACCTCCGTTTTCAAGCAACAATCTATACAAATTTTCAGTATCAAAAGAGCTTTACAGAAAGTGTGAAACTTTTAGGGTAGGGTATGCGTATTAGTAGGTAGTGGGATCCTGGCGGGTTGTTGATGCCGGGGCTGGAAAGGGAAGGGAGGTGGCCGTCTTGGGAAAGAATAATAAGGTTTTGTCGGCGCTATGTTACTTCAGTTTGTTTTTTGCACCGTTTTTGCTGCCGCTTGTGGTGTATTTTATAGCGGATGAACAAGAGGTGAAGGGGCATGCGATGGCATCACTGCTCTCACATCTGCTGCCTCTGATTGTCGTTCCCCTTTTCGCATTCGGTTTTGTAATGGACCAGGCAGCAGTATTATGGTTCATAGTACTGGTTATCATTGGTGCTGTTTTAGTAATAGGTACTACAGTTTGGAATATTGTTAAAGGAATTCAACTTTTAAAAGAATCATAAAAGGTGACTGATTGCCCAACTAATACAAAGAATTCTGGATGGATATACTAAAGGAGGAAGAGAGAATGGAAGAGCGTAAGCGTATTTTGAAGCTGGTGGAAGAAGGGAAGCTGACGGCGGAAGAAGCAATCATTCTATTGGAGAGTCTGGAAAAGAACAGCCAGGAAAAAGAATTGAAAAATGACGAGATTGTCACTGAGTGGACAAAAAATGCCAAAGCCTCGCAAGAAGCGGAGAATGATATTTTTGCAGCATTATCATCCAAGATTTTTTCTAAGACTGGGTACGGTTCAAGTTCACAAGAGGGTGAAAAGCAGAAAACGAAGAAGGACTATTCCTCCTACAGCAAGCAGGCTTCCTCTTTTAAAAATAACATCCTGGATTTTGTAGGAAGCGCCTTGCAGAAAATCAAGGATCTTGACCTGGATTTCAACTTTGGTCCGTCTACTTCCATCCAGCACGTTTTCCAACAGTCCGATGTTTATCTGCAGGACATTGATATCGATGTGGCGAATGGAAACGTGAAGCTAGTACCTTGGAAAGAAAAGGACGTAAAGATCGAATGTGAGGCGAAGGTCTACGAAGTGGAGACACAGGATGAGGCTCGCAAGGCATTTTTATCGGAAGTGCTGTTTTCAATCGAATCAGGAAAGCTTCGTTTTTCCGTTCAGAAGAAGCAGTTGAAAGTGGACGCGACGGTGTACATCCCGGAGGCTGAGTATCATAACCTGCATGTGCGCATGTTTAATGGCCGAATCGAAGGGGAAGGTCTACATGTAACGACGATGAAGCTGAAATCAGCCAATGGTTCGATCATGATTGACCGCGCAACAAGCTCCGACATGGAAGTGGAAACGGCAAACGGGCATATTAAGCTGATTGATTGCAACAGCAGGGAACTGGAAGCTGAAACAATCAATGGAAAAGTCTTTGTTAAAGGAGACATTGAGAAGCTGGATATCCAGAGTTTTAACGGAAACGTAACCGGTGAACTGACTGGGGATTCCGTCCGCTCCGTGATGGCGAAAACAAAGACCGGCAGCATCGACTTATACCTGCCGACCACTAACAGTATAGAGGCGGAATTGAAGACCAATCTTGGCGGCTTTACTTGTGAAATGCCGGGAATGGATGTAGTGGAAGAGAAAAATGAAGTAGTGCAGAAAGCCATGCACTTTAAAGTAAAGAAAGAAGATGCAGCGCTCACGCATATTTTAGCGGAGACAACGACTGGATCTATCACCATAAAACCGTACGAGGTGAAATAATTTGAAAAAACTTATTCGTTCCAAATATGACAGAAAACTAGCAGGTGTACTTGGCGGACTTGCCAACTACATGGGAATGGATGCGACACTTTTACGTGTAATCTTCGTCATTGCCCTATTCCCGACAGGCTTTGTTCCATTGCTTATCACCTACTTTGTGCTCGTATTCCTGATGCCGAATGATGAAGGTGAAATGCGCTCATGAAATGGGCCGCAAGCATATTAGTTAATGCGCTTGTTCTTATCGTCGTATCTGGCTACTTCGATTCCTTCTACTTGAGCGGGGTCGGAGCGGCCATCATCGCGAGTTTGATTCTTGCAGTACTGAATACGATCGTAAGGCCGATACTGGTGCTTCTTACTTTGCCGGTTACCATTTTGTCGCTCGGTCTGTTCCTGTTTGTGATCAACGCCATCACCCTCATGCTGACCGCTACCCTGATGGGAGATGCGTTCAATATTGACGGCTTCGGCACAGCAATTTTAGCCGCGATTGTCATCTCGTTATTGAATCTATTGATACAGAAAGCAATTGTCGAACCTTTGCAAGATAAAAAGAAATAGGTAATCAATCCCCGGAATCCACACTTCCGGGATTTTTTATTTTCCCCCGATAAGTTTCTGCGCTTAATAATAAAGTTAAAAAGTGCTAAAATGGGAACAGGTTGTTTTTTGTATATGGGAAATAAGGGTTTTTACATAGTTAAGGAGGTTTTGGCCTTGCCAAAAGTTCGGACGAAGGATCTAATGGAAAAGTTTAATTTTGAATTGATTGCCGGTGAGGAAGGGATCAACCGTCCCATCGCGACAAGTGATATTTCCAGGCCGGGTATTGAGATAGCGGGTTATTTCACTTATTATCCTGCTGAAAGAATTCAGCTATTGGGAAAAACGGAGCTTTCTTTTCTTGATCAGCTGACACCTGCAGAGAAAAAGGACCGGATGGATCAGCTCTGCACGGATATCACGCCTGGTATCATTATCTCTCGTGATATGGAAGTGCCGCAGGAATTGGTGGAGGCGGCAGAAAGGGAAAGTGTCCCTTTGATGCGTTCCCCTTTGAAAACGACGCGTCTTTCCTCCCACTTGACGAATTATCTGGAAGGAAAGCTTGCCCCGACAACTGCGGTGCATGGTGTGCTTGTCGACATTTATGGTCTCGGCGTACTGATTACCGGGAAGAGTGGCGTCGGTAAAAGTGAGACCGCGCTCGAGCTTGTAAAAAGAGGCCATCGCCTTGTTGCCGATGATTGCGTGGAAATCCGCCAGGAGGATACGGATACGCTCATCGGGAATTCCCCGGAGCTGATCGAGCATCTGCTGGAGATCCGCGGGCTGGGTATCATCAATGTGATGACCCTGTTCGGAGCCGGGGCTGTACGAAGCTATAAACGCATTACGCTTGTTATCAATCTTGAGCTTTGGGATAAGAACAAGCAATATGACCGTCTTGGCCTGGAAGAGGAAAAGATGAAGATCATTGATGCTGAAGTGACTAAATTGACGGTGCCGGTTCGTCCAGGACGAAACTTGGCAGTCATCATCGAGGTTGCGGCGATGAACTTCCGCTTGAAGCGGATGGGCATGAATGCGGCTGAACAGTTCTCGAATCGTTTATCCGGTGTCATCGATGAAGGGGAACATGAGGATATTTAAACTATGGGAGTGTGGAAGAAATGCTAATAGGTAACATTCAGCCGTTGGATCCGATAATGATCAGCTGGCCCATCACCATCTACTGGTATGGGGCAATTATTGGAACCGGCGCATTACTGGGCCTTTGGATTGCCATGCGCGAATCTGAACGCCGTGGATTAAATAAAGATGTTTTTGTTGATTTAGTGCTCTTTGCGATACCGATTGCGATTATCTGTGCAAGGCTTTATTATGTCATCTTTCAATGGGACCATTATGGAGACAACCCGGGTGAAATCATTAAAATCTGGGAAGGTGGCCTTGCCATCCACGGGGGCTTGATCGGGGCCATTGCGACCGGTGTTGTTTTTGCAAAAGTACGTGGAATCTCATTCTGGAAGCTTGCCGACATCGGAGCTCCAAGCATCATCCTTGGCCAGGCAATCGGCCGTTGGGGAAATTTCATGAACCAGGAAGCCCACGGAGGAGAAGTAACACGCGGATTCCTCGAAGGTCTTCATCTGCCGCAATTCATCATCGATCAGATGTATATCAACGGAACCTATTACCATCCTACGTTCCTCTATGAATCAATCTGGAATTTCGTCGGCTTTGGATTACTGCTGCTTCTGCGCCGGGTGAATCTGCGCCGCGGAGAGCTGTTCTTGAGCTACGTGATCTGGTATTCCATCGGACGCTACTTTGTGGAAGGAATGCGTACCGACAGTTTAATGCTGACGGAAGCACTGCGTATTGCACAGGTCATTTCCATCGCACTAGTATTGCTCGCGATCGGCCTGATTGTGGTGCGCCGTATGACTGGGCTTGCCAATAAGAAATATTTAGATACAGATACCGCTTCATAAAAAAAGATAAACGGCCCCCGAATATGGTACGGCTTGTGTTGACAAAGGGGAGGGGAGCGCCTTGCTAGAGACGTTCAAAAGAGGTCTCATGGTCGGTCTGAAGACGACCTGGACCTTAGGTAAAGTGATTTTTCCGGTTACATTGATTGTGGGGATTTTGCAGCATACCCCGATTTTGCAATTTATCATAAATGCGATTGCGCCATTGATGGGGATATTCGGACTGTCCGGGGAAGCGGCCATTCCCCTTGTCATTGGGAATTTTCTAAATTTATATGCCGGGATCGGTGCCATCCTGACATTGGACCTTACTGTAAAAGAAGTGTTCATACTGGCGATTATGCTGTCCTTTTCCCATAATCTCTTGGTGGAATCGACGGTAGCGGCGAAAGTGGGCTTGAAGATCTGGGTGATTCTCATCGTCCGCCTCGGCTTGGCGATATTCTCCGGAATCATCATCAACCTTGCATGGAACGGAGGGCAGGAGCTGGCGAAATACGGACTGGTTTCGAAGTCCGAGGAGGCTGTCTCGGGATTCTTTCCGATCATCCTTGATGCGGTGCAACGCGGCTTGATGGGGATCGTGCAGCTTGCCATCATCGTCATCCCATTGATGATACTTGTCCAATATATGAAGGAATTGGGCTGGCTCGCCGTCTTTTCGAAATGGATGGCGCCTTTTATGAAAATGCTTGGCATGAAGGAAAATACCGCTACGACGATGGTTGCGGGATTGACGATTGGTCTTGCCTATGGTGCAGGTGTGATGATTCAGGCCGTAAAAGAGGATAATGTAAGCAAAAAGGACCTTACCTTGGCTTTCATTTTCCTTGTTGCCTGCCATGCTGTTGTGGAGGATACGCTGATCTTCATTCCGCTTGGCATTCCTGTCTGGCCATTGCTCGTGATCCGCCTTGTTACGGCTATACTATTAACGATTGCCGTAGCATTTATCTGGAAGAGAATCGAAGTTTCAAAAAGAAAGGAAGCAACTTATGAGCATTAACACCTTACTGTTTGATTTGGATGGAACATTGATTGATACAAATGACTTGATCATTGAGTCCTTTTTACACACCTTGAACCACTACTATCCAGACCAATACCAGCGTGAAGATATCCTCACGTTCCTTGGGCCGCCTCTTTATGACACGTTCGTCAAAATGGATGAAGCACGAGTGGAGGAAATGATCACCCACTATCGCGACTTCAATTTGAGCAAGCATGATGAATTGGTGAAGGAGTTCGAAGGTGTCTATGACACAGTGAAGCTGCTTCATGAAAAAGGGCTGAAACTCGGCATCGTCACAACAAAAATGCGAGGGACTGTCGTAATGGGATTAAAATTGACGGGACTCGATGCTTTCTTTGATGTAGTGGTCTGCCTGGATGATGTAACGAATGCCAAGCCAGACCCGGAGCCGATCCATCTTGCCCTGCAACAGCTTGGATCCACTCCTGAAGAGGCGATCATGGTTGGAGACAACTACCACGATATCCTTGCAGGAAAGAATGCGGGAACGAAAACGGCTGCCGTAAGCTGGACCATCAAAGGCGTGGAGTACCTACAGCAATTTGAGCCGGATTATGTACTCACACACATGGAAGACATTCTTCCGCTCGTTGGAGTGACCAAGGGTGAGTAGAAGAACGACCCGGTATCCGGTGGAAGGTGCTAATTCTCTTTGGCATGTGTACAAAACGGTTCCTTTTTTAAAGGTCGTGAAAAATTTCGCCGTCATTCAGCTTGCGAGATATTCCCCATTTCTAGGAATGAAAAATTGGCTGTATGGCACTTTTCTCGGAATGAAGGTTGGCGATCAGACTTCCTTTGCCCTGATGGTGATGCTTGATGTGATGTTCCCGGAGAAAATAAGCGTGGGACGTAATACGGTGATTGGATACAATACGACGATTCTCGCCCACGAATACCTCGTAAAGGAATATCGCCTTGGAGATGTCGAGATCGGCAGCGAGGTCATGATCGGTGCTAATACCACCATCTTACCTGGTGTCACGATAGGAGACGGAGCCATCGTTTCCGCCGGTACCCTCGTACATAAGGATATTGAGCCAGGCGTCTTCGTCGGCGGCAACCCGATGCGCGTCATCTATACGAAGGAAGAGATGGCAGAGCGGTTGAAAATGTAATGTTAGTTTTAAAGCAGTCTACTCAATATATTGGGTGGGCTGTTTTTTTTGTGATGAAGGACCAAATTGGACTGCACCACGACCATTCACGCTCAAGGATAGAGTGCCTTTTTTTAGTCATAATAGGGTATAGGAGCGGTAACAGCTTATATCCACCTCAGAGAATTCCTACATACCTAACTCGCCACTTAAAACTTGACCATCAATCATCAATTTGTTAGTATGTTACCATATTAGCGAACTAAAGGATTTAGAATTTATTGTACAATTTATCATTTCAGCAAAAGGCGGGCTGCCAGATGTCAAAACTGTTTATGTTTGAAAAACCACTGGGAATGCGGGATACGCTCCCTTCATTATATGAACCGAAGAAGATGGTCAAGGATACGATTACAACGGAAATCAATCAATGGGGCTATCAGTTTATGGAGACTCCGACCCTGGAATATTATGATACGGTCGGTGAAGCTTCTGCTATATTAGATCAACAGCTTTTTAAACTGCTTGATCAGCAGGGACATACACTTGTATTGCGTCCTGACATGACGGCACCGATTGCGAGGGTGGCTGCTTCAAGATTGATCAATGAAGGCTACCCGTTGCGCTTGGCATACTCGGCGAATGTGTACCGAGCTCAGCAAAATGAGGCCGGAAGACCTGCAGAGTTCGAGCAGATCGGGGTGGAATGCATCGGGGACCGTTCGATCAGTGCGGACGCGGAAATGATCGCGTTGATGGTTTCCCTTTTACAGAAGGTCGGTCTATCTACCTTTACGATTGCGATCGGGCATGTAGGCTTTCTTCAAGAGATTTTTCTAGACATTGTAGGGAATGAAGAACGGGCTGCGACATTAAGAAGATACTTATATGAAAAAAATTATGTAGGATACCGTGAGCATGTGAAAGGCTTGCCATTATCTTCGATAGATAAAAAACGCCTACTGTCCCTGTTGACCCTTCGTGGTAATTCCACGCAGATCCAGTCTGCAAAAGAGATTGTGGAAGGCGAAGCTGGCAGAAAAGCGGTTGAAGAGCTTGAGCAGCTTTGGACGATGCTTGAAGCCTATGGTGTACAGGATTTTGTGAAGCTGGATCTGAATATCGTCAGCCATATGAGTTATTACACTGGGATTGTATTTGAGGCCTATGCAGGAAATATCGGTTTTCCAATCGGGAACGGCGGACGCTATGATCATCTTTTCCAAAAGTTTGACCGGGATAAGTCCGCTACCGGATTCGGCATTCATCTTGACCGTCTTTTAGAGGCGAAGGATATGAAAAAGTCGACTGCTGCGATTCATGGTGTTCTTTTCAGCCAGGAACGGCGTGAAGAAGCGATCGAGTTTGCGAGATTGAAAAGGGAAGAGGGGGAGCGAGTGGTGCTCCAGGACATCAGCGGAGTGGAAAATGTCGATGCATGCACCGGCTCCTTTCATGAGGTGACCTTTTTTCTCGGAAAGGCCAGAAAGGGGTATGAATCATGAGCGTACTGACAATTGCGATGCCAAAGGGCAGAATCTTTGAAGAAGCGGCAGCACTTCTGGTGAAGGCTGGTTACCAGATTCCGCCTGATCTGGATGATTCCAGAAAGTTGATTATTGATGTGCCGGCTGAGAACATGCGCTTTATTCTGGCCAAGCCGATGGATGTAACGACCTATGTTGAGCATGGAGTGGCAGATGTCGGGATTGCAGGCAAGGATGTGATGCTCGAGGAGGAGCGGGATGTCTACGAGGTGCTTGATTTGAAAATCAGCTACTGTTATCTGGCTGTTGCGGGACTGCCGGGTACGGAAATGCAGGATGTCGCTCCGAAGATTGCCACCAAATATCCTGGAATCGCCTCCCGTTATTTCCGTGAACAGGGGGAGCAGGTGGAGATTGTGAAATTGAACGGATCGATTGAGCTTGCCCCGATGATCGGCCTTTCCGACAGGATTGTGGATATTGTATCCACAGGTCGGACTTTGAAGGAGAACGGATTGGTGGAAATCGAACGGATTGTGGATATCACGTCCAGGTTGATTGTCAATCCTGTGAGTTATCGCTTGAAGGACCAGCAAATAGATGAGCTTGTGGATAGATTGGCGCAAGTGGTAGAGGAGGTCTAGCTCCATGAAAATAAAGAGAATTGAAGAGAGCGTATCACTGCGCCGCTCGCTTGATCAGGGAACGGAAGAGCAGCGGAAAGCGGTATTGGAAGTCATAGATGCAGTACGTGAAAAAGGCGATGAGGCGCTGTTTTCCTACACGGAAAAATGGGATGGAGCGAACCTGGATAGCCTTCGAGTCACGAAAGAGGAGATTATCCAGGCATATGAGGCTTTTCCAACAAGCATCAATGTCGTGATTCAGGAGGCGGCAGCGAATATCCGGGAGTACCATGAAAAGCAGGTCAGGCAATCGTGGTTATCTACAAAAGAGGATGGAACGATTCTTGGTCAGAAGGTGACCGCACTCGATGCTGTCGGCGTCTATGTGCCAGGCGGAAAGGCGGCATACCCTTCCTCGGTCCTGATGAATGTTATTCCGGCGCAGGTTGCCGGTGTGGACCGTATTGCGATGGTGACACCACCGGCTGCTGATGGCACTGTTCCGGCAGGCGTCCTTGTGGCTGCGGATATCCTTGGTGTGGATGAAATTTATAAAGTTGGCGGTGCTCAGGCTGTTGCAGCTCTTGCCTACGGTACAGAAACGGTACGTCCTGTGGATAAAATCGTCGGACCTGGGAATATCTTTGTTGCGCTTGCAAAAAAAGAAGTGTATGGACTTGTGGATATCGACAGCATCGCAGGCCCGAGTGAGATTGTGGTGCTGGCAGATGAAACGGCAAATGCCCATGAAGTGGCGGCAGATATGCTATCACAGGCGGAGCATGATGAGCGTGCCTCCTGTGTGCTGGTGACAACCTGTGGAGAACTTGCGGAGCGTGTAGCCCTGGAAGTGGAAAAGCAGCTATCCGATCTGCCACGTGTGGAGATTGCACGTGCCTCGATCAACGAATTTGGGGCCATCTATGTGACAGAGTCGATGGAGGAAGCGCTCCGGGTGGTCAATGAATTGGCACCTGAGCATCTGGAAGTGATGACAAAGGAACCGATGAACCTGTTGCCTTTTATCAAGCATGCAGGTGCGATCTTCCTTGGAAGATATAGCTCAGAGCCTGTTGGGGATTATTTTGCAGGACCGAATCATGTTTTGCCGACAAATGGGACGGCAAGGTTCTCCAGTGGATTATCTGTGGATGAATTTGTGAAAAAGTCGAGCATCATCATGTACAGTCAACAGGCACTGGAGGATAATGTGGATAAAATTGCGGCGTTTGCAAGATTGGAAGGTCTTGAGGCGCATGCACGTGCAGTGGAAGCAAGATTTAAAAAGCGAGGGGAATTCTGATGACAAGAAAGGCAAGCATCGAGCGGAATACAAGGGAAACACAGATAGATTTATCTTTTACGGTAGATGGAGAAGGAGCGGCAAACCTTGAAACACCAGTTCCTTTCATGACACATATGCTGGACCTGTTCACCAAGCATGGCCAGTTCAACCTGGATCTCGTGGCAAACGGGGATGTGGATATCGATGATCATCACACAACGGAGGATATCGGAATCTGCCTCGGCCAGGCGCTGAAAAATGCACTTGGGGATAAAATGGGGATAAAACGCTACGGCAATGCATTTGTCCCGATGGATGAAGCTTTGGCGCAGGTGGTTGTGGATTTGAGCAATCGTCCGCATCTTGAAATCAGAGCGGAGTTCCCGAGCCAAAAGGTCGGAACATTTGATACGGAGCTTGTGCATGAATTTTTATGGAAGCTGGCATTGGAAGCTAGGATGAACCTGCATGTGATCGTGCATTACGGAAGCAATACACACCACATCATTGAAGCGATTTTTAAAGCATTGGGACGTGCCCTGGACGAAGCGACCACTATCGATCCCCGTGTAAAAGGAGTGCCTTCCACGAAAGGAATGTTATAGAATGATCGGCATCATCGACTACGGAATGGGAAATTTGTATAGTGTGAGCAAGGCGCTGGAACGGATGGATGTACCTTATGTCATCTCCTCGGAGCAAGAAGTCCTGGCAAAGGCGGATAGCTTGATTCTGCCGGGAGTGGGATCGTTCCGGGATGCGATGGCTATTTTAAAAGAGACAGACCTTGACAAGTTTATTTTGGATGAAGTGAATCGTGGTAAAAAGCTGCTCGGAATCTGTCTTGGCATGCAGCTCTTGTATGGCGAAAGCGAGGAAAACGGCGTCACGGAAGGTCTCGGTCTGCTCGAAGGCAGGGTCGTGCGTTTTCCTGGGGTGACTCCGAACGGCGAGAACTATAAGGTTCCTCATATGGGATGGAACAAGCTGAACTTTCACAAGGAGTCACCGCTTTTGGAAGGACTTGACGATGATTTTGTTTATTTTGTCCATTCCTATTATGTTACTGGTTTTGCATCGGATGAATTGCTGGCGAGCAGCAGCTATGACGTACAGGTGCCGGCTGTAGTTGGGAGTGGGAATGTGTTCGGCACACAGTTCCATCCAGAGAAAAGCAGTGACGCTGGACTTGCGATTCTTAAGAATTTTGTAAGTTTGACGGAAAAGGGGGAGAAATAGATGGCATTTACAATCTATCCGGCAATCGATATGCGTGGCGGGAAATGCGTGCGGTTGCAGCAGGGTGACTATAGCAAGGAAACGGTGTATGGCGATTCCCCTTTTGAGATGGCGAAAAGCTTCGTGGAACAGGGTGCTGAGTGGATACATATGGTCGATCTTGATGGAGCAAAGGCAGGTGAGCCTGTGAATCATTCGTTTGTTTTGCAGGTTGCAAGTGAGCTTCCGGCTAAGGTGCAGATTGGTGGCGGCATACGCACTGCGGAAGACGTAGAGTTCTATCTATCGCAAGGTGTGGACCGGGTGATTTTAGGAAGTGCAGCAATCAATAATCCTTCTTTTGTAAAAGAAATGCTGGCACGCTATGGGGAAAAGATAGCAATCGGCCTGGATGCGAAGGATGGTTATGTTGCAACGGAAGGCTGGGTGGAAACTTCCACAGTAAAAGCGACAGTCCTAGGACGTGAGCTTGCAGAGGCTGGCGCAAAGACCTTCATTTTTACCGATATTGCAACAGACGGCATGCTTTCCGGTCCAAATGTTGGCGCAACGGCTGAGTTGGCCAGTGTGACAGGTGCAACGGTCATTGCGTCAGGCGGAGTAAGTTCCATAGTCGATCTGCAGGTGCTAAGGGAGTTCGCCGGGCGTGGCGTAGTAGGAGCTATTGTCGGGAAGGCGATTTATACGAATAAAATTTCTCTGGCCAGTGCGATTGAAGAGGTGAAATGACGATGCTGACGAAGCGAATCATTCCCTGTTTGGATGTAAAAGAAGGACGTGTGGTAAAAGGGGTCCAGTTTGTAGAGTTACGAGATGCGGGCGATCCGGTGGAGCTTGCGGCTTTCTATGATGAAGAAGGTGCGGATGAACTGGTGTTTCTGGATATTTCCGCCTCCCATGAAGGGCGTGAAACGATAGTCGAAGTGGTCGAGCAGGTTGCTGCAAAGCTTGCGATCCCCTTTACAGTCGGGGGCGGCATCAATACGATTGAGGATATGAAACGGCTACTACGCGCAGGTGCGGATAAGGTTGCCCTGAATACGGCAGCCTTGTTGAACCCTACACTTATTCAAGCGGGAAGTGACTATTTTGGGTCGCAGTGTATTGTGGTTGCGATTGATGCTAAGTATGATGCGGACCTTGGAAGCTGGCGCGTCTATACCCATGGCGGACGCCGGGAAACGGAGTGGGAAGTGGTCGCCTGGGCGAAGGAAGCGGTGCGCCTGGGAGCCGGGGAGATTCTGTTGACAAGCATGGATAGTGATGGCGAGAAAAAGGGCTTCAATCTTGCTTTGACAAAAGCGGTCAGCTCGGCTGTTAGCGTACCTGTCATTGCGTCCGGTGGAGCAGGAGAGGCTGCGCATTTCCTGGATGCTTTTGAGGAAGGTGCGGCAGATGCGGCGCTTGCAGCATCCATCTTCCACTATAAAGAAACGTCCGTACGTGAAGTGAAATCATTTTTAAAAGAGAAGGGGGTGCTCGTTCGATGAGTGTGGAAATCAATTTGGAAGCGGTCCTTTTTGATGAGAAGGGCCTTGTGCCTTGCATCGTTCAGGATGCAAGAAGTCGTGAAGTGTTGACGCTTGCGTATATGAACGGGGAGTCGCTAGTGAAAACCGTGGAGACCCGTGAAACGTGGTTTTGGAGCAGGTCTCGTGGTGAACTCTGGCATAAGGGGGCTACTTCAGGCAATACGCAAAAGGTGATCGAAATGCGCTACGACTGTGATCAGGATGCGGTCCTTGTGCTAGTGGAGCCGAATGGGCCAGCTTGTCATAAGGGTGAGGAGACGTGTTTTCATGAGGTGATGTTGAGGGACAGCGCGGTAAGCGGCGGTTCTGGTTTAGGGATTCTTACGACTTTGGAACGTTTAATAGAAGAAAGGCAGCAGCAGATGCCGGAAGGGTCTTATACCACTTACCTGTTTGGTGAGGGTGTAGATAAGATTTTGAAGAAGGTTGGGGAAGAGGCTGCCGAGGTGATTATTGCGGCGAAGAATCGCGACAAGGAGGAGCTTACTTGGGAGGCTGCTGACTTGGTGTTTCATTTGATGGTGCTGCTGCGGGAGCAGGGTGTAAGGCTGGATGAGGTGCTGGCGGTTTTGGAGGAGCGGCATACGAAGAGTGAGTGATGTGGGGGTGTTTCTTTGGCAGCTGAGAGGGTGCTGGGGGGGCGCTTTTTTTGGTTCTCCGGATTTTTTGTAGGGGAGGGATGCTTAAGACCGGCGCCAGACCCCATAGGGTGAGGTTGTATAGTTGATGTGGTGCACTTAGTCTGTTTAATTGAGGGAGGTTGTGTGGTTTTTGGGGTCAGGCCCCAGGCGGCCGTCGGATTTATAGGGTACGAGATCGTGGAGGGGTTGTGGTTTGTTTAGTTTGTTTTGGTGGGGTGGTTTGCGTAGCGAAGGGAGAGCGAAGCGCTGGGGGCGCTTTGGCTTGCGGGGTGGGGTTGTTTTGCTGGTTTTTTAGGGGTTTTTGGTTGAATAATTTTGCCATCTGTTGTGAGGGGGGGAGTTGTGTTATACTACGAACGGTAAAGTATGTTTTGTTGGAGGCTATAATGGGAGAGAAACCGAATTTGAAGAAGAGTGTTACTAAGGTGATCCCATTTGCGCAGAATGGGGATTATTTTTATCAAAAGGGAATTCGTGCTTATCGGAAGCGGGATTTATATAAAGCGAGGAAATGGCTGCAGCGTGCGGAGGATTTGAAGCCGAGTGATGCGTCGATCATGTGCCAGCTGGCGATTGTGTTGACGGAGCTTGGTGATTATCAGCGTTCGAACGAGCTGTTGATGGATATTGTGGAGAACTTGGAGCCGGAGATGCATGATTGCCATTATTTTTTGGCGAACAATTATGCGTATCTTGGATTGTTCCAGGAGTCCAGAAAGCATGCCGAGGAATATTTGACGATGGAGCCGGATGGGGAGTTTGTCGAGGATACGGAGGACCTGATGGATCTGCTTTCCATTGAGACTGATGAGCCTGAGGATTATGTGATGGGGCAGGATCATCTCATTGTGATGCAGGAGCAGGCTCGCAATCTTCTGGAAAAAGGCCAGCTTGATGAAGCGCTGGAGCTTTTGGAGGAGATTATCGAGGAGTATCCGCAGTTCTGGTCGGCGTATAACAATTTGGCGCTCGCTTATTTTTATAAAGGCAATCTGACAGAGGCACGTGATGTGCTGGAGGATGTTCTGGACAAAAATCCGGGCAATCTTCATGCATTATGCAATCTGCTGGTGTTCTACCATTATGAAAATAACCTGGATGAAATGAAAGTTCTTGCAGGAAGATTGGAAAAGGTGACTCCGATCCTGGTGGAGCATCGCTATAAACTTGGTGCGACATTCGGTTTGATCGGCCGTCATGACCTTGCTTATAAGTGGCTGCGATCCCTGCAGCGCAACGGATTCCAGGGAGATGGCACGTTCTTTTTCTGGTTGGCAAATGCTGCCTACCATACGGAGCGCTATCAAGTTGCCGAACAGGCATGGGCGAAAGTGTTGGAGATGAACCCTGAAAAAGCGGGTACGGAACCATGGAAGCAAAAGGATGATGTGGATCTGGAATTGGAGGAGGCAGAGCAGCTTTTTAAGATTTTCACGCTTAGCTTTTCCAAGAAAACGACCATAAAGAATGTGCTCGACCAGCCATATGCAAGTTCCAGTGTACGCGATTTTGCCATGGCAGCACTCCTTAAGAAGAAGGATGTTCCGCTTAGCATTGCAAACGGCTACGAGATAGCATCCCTACTGAAGCTTCATTCTACAGATCAGGCAGTGAAGGAATGGTTCGTCCTTTTCACCAGAGCGCAAAAAGAAGCGGTCAGTTTCACGAATGCACCCGCGTGGGCAAGCGCCTTTGATTATGTTTGGAGCAAACACAATGGCTATTCAGCCAAACAAAAAGAATTGGCGGAGCAATACAATGTCTCTGTCAGCACCTTAAGAAAATATGTAAAAAAGGTAGAGGACCTAATAGACACCACACCTTGACGGAAAGCTGAGACAATATAAATGTCTTGGCTTTTTGTTTTGTGATTTTTTGGAATTAAATCATGTTACTATAAATGTAAAAGGATAATGCTAGGAGAGGTAAACATGAGAAAGTACGTGATATTGTTATTATCATTGTTTATGATTTGTCTGCCTTTGTATGGGCTCTATTATGAAAGTCAACCCAAAGTGGGGCCAATCGGCAATGGTGTCCAAAACACTCCTTGGTTTCTTGTTGTGTGGCCGATTATTGCGGGCCTGTGTTTTCTTATATTAAGCATCATAATGTTTGTCCAGGAACGAAAAACACATTAACAGAAAGAGAATGAGCAAAAAGTTGGACGTACAACTAGTCTGTTATATAGGATAGTAACTGGGAATACTTTTACTAGAAGTATTCCGAAAAACAGATAACAGGCTTCTTAAAAACAGGATGAAAAACAAGGGTCCTTTCATAAAAATAGCGACTGAAAGTATTAAAAGGAGTGGGACAACATGACAGAAGAGAAAATTTATGATGTGGTAATTATCGGAGCAGGACCGGCTGGAATGACAGCTGCAGTGTATACTTCCCGTGCAAACCTGAGCACATTGATGATTGAACGCGGAATGCCGGGCGGGCAGATGGCGAACACGGAGGAAGTGGAAAACTATCCTGGATTTGACCATATCCTTGGACCTGAGCTTTCTACAAAAATGTTTGATCATGCGAAAAAATTCGGTGCGGAATATGCATACGGAGACGTTAAAGAGATTGTTGACGGCAAGGAATATAAAACAGTCAATGCAGGAGGCAAATCCTATAAAGCGCGCACGGTAATCATTTCCAGCGGTGCGGAATACAAGAAAATCGGCGTTCCTGGTGAAAAAGAGCTTGGCGGCCGCGGGGTATCCTATTGTGCGGTGTGTGATGGAGCTTTCTTTAAAGGAAAAGAGCTTGTTGTTGTAGGTGGAGGAGACTCTGCGGTGGAAGAGGGCGTATACTTGACCCGTTTCGCTTCAAAAGTGACAATTGTGCATCGCCGCGATGAGCTACGTGCACAGAAGATCCTTCAACAGCGTGCATTTGATAACGAGAAGATTGATTTCATCTGGAGCCATACAGTGAAGGAAATCAATGAACTGAACGGAAAAGTGGGCAGTGTGACGCTTGTCAGCACAAAAGACGGTTCCGAACAGGATTTCAAAGCAGATGGAGTGTTCATCTATGTTGGAATGCTTCCACTGACTAAACCGTTCTTGAACCTTGGTATCACTAATGATATGGGCTACATCGAAACGAATGAGCGTATGGAAACGAAGGTGCCTGGCATCTTTGCAGCTGGAGATATCCGCGAGAAGACTTTACGCCAAATCGTAACGGCAACTGGGGATGGAAGTATCGCTGCACAAAGCGCACAGCATTATGTAGAAGAGCTTTTGGAAGAATTAAAGGCCCAGCAAACAGAGAAAATTTAAGGTGTTGTCGGTAGGTGGGGGATTATGGGTAAACTTGTCGAAATATCCTCTTAATCAAATCGTAACTGGGCCTTAACCAATCTGTAACAGCTTTGAAACAATAATCGGTTATTATATAAGTAGTAATTGACCCCCTTTTATAAATATAGTTGGACGGCACGGGTTCCCTTTTTCCCGTGCCAATTTTTTTTGCTTCTTTTCAACCATCCTCTTTACTTAACTTTGATCCATCCTACATATTGTCAGAAATTCTCACAGGCTTGTTCTACATGTATCCTTTGGTATGCTATACTTATGAAAGTAAAGCGTTTTCACAAATATGGAATCGATCCCTTTTTTGATTTCAATTTTCAGCAAGCTCAATGTTCCCTAATTTGTAGAACTTTACTGTGTCTTATTTTATTCTTTTAAAGTAAAATAGAAATGATACACTTGGCTAGTTCTGAAAATCGAATTATTTTACAAAAGCCTTGTTTCAGTATGGAGAATGAAAGTTCCTGCTGAGCTTTTCCAATAAAATTGAGGTGAAGAATCATGCAAAGAGTAACAAATTGTGTATTAATGCGTGATGATCAAGTCCTTCTGCTGCAAAAGCCGAGACGCGGCTGGTGGGTAGCACCTGGCGGAAAGATGGAGCATGGGGAGTCTGTGAAGGATTCCGTTGTGCGTGAATATCGCGAAGAAACAGGCATATATTTAAAAAATCCTGCCCTTAAGGGTGTTTTTACTTTTGTGATAAAAGAAGGAAATGAAATTGTTTCAGAATGGATGATGTTCACATTTCTGGCGACTGAATATGACGGCCAGAACGTGTTGGAGTCGGAGGAAGGCAAAATCGAATGGCATAAGGCCGACAGTATAGCGGAATTGCCGATGGCTCCGGGAGATTTTCATATTCTGGATTATTTGATAAAAGGATCAGGAATGATTTTCGGTACGTTTACGTACACGCCGGACTTCGAACTGTTAACCTATCGTCTCGATCCCAATTAATAAGGCTCTTTTCATATAATTTGTTGTTTTTGACGTAAAAAATAGGCTTTTGGATTTTTTACAGTAATAAACTATGCATTATTTAATAAGTAAATGATCTAATATACCGAAAAGAGCACGATGATAGGTAATTTTACGTGTATACATTGTATTCGTTAAAAGCAACAATGTCTGCGAAAAAAGTTACCAATAAAGGAGAGGAAGAAACATGAGTACAGGTACGAGCAGTGATGTGGAATTAGTCATTATTACTGGAATGAGTGGAGCCGGTAAAACCGTTGCTATTCAAAGCTTGGAGGATTTGGGCTTTTTCTGCGTGGACAATCTTCCCCCTACGTTATTGCCGAAATTTTTGGAGCTGATGGAGGAGTCCGGAAACAAGATGAACAAGGTAGCCCTTGTCATGGATCTTCGGGGCCGCGAATTCTTCGATAGCTTGTTCGAAGCGCTTGACGATATTTCCGAGCTATCGTGGGTAACGCCTCAGATCTTGTTCCTGGATGCGAAGGATTCGGTGCTTGTCAGCCGCTATAAGGAAACAAGAAGATCGCATCCGCTGGCGAAATCCGGATTGCCGCTTGAGGGAATCGAGCATGAACGCGAGTTGTTAGAAGAGCTGAAAGGCCGTGCTCAGCTGATTCTGGATACTTCCAATTTAAAACCGCGAGAACTTAGAGAGAAAATCCTCAAACAATTTGCAACGCACTCCAAACAAACTTTCAAGGTGAACGTTCTTTCCTTTGGATTTAAGTACGGAATTCCGATTGATGCAGACCTTGTCTTTGATGTACGATTCCTGCCCAACCCGCATTATATCGATCATATGAGACCGATGACCGGATTGGATGAAGAAGTATCTTCTTATGTGCTAAAATGGTCGGAAACACAGAAGTTCATTGAAAAGCTGACAGACCTCTTGACCTTTATGCTTCCATACTATAAGCGTGAAGGAAAGAGCCAGATTGTGATCGCGATTGGCTGCACAGGCGGCCAGCACCGTTCCGTGACATTGGCAGAGTACTTTGCAAAGCATTTCAAGGATGATTATGATACGCTGATAACACATCGTGATATTGAACGACGAAAGGATAAACGCTGATGAGTCGTTCCAAACTTCCGAAAATCGTCATTCTTGGAGGAGGTACAGGTCTTCCTGTCCTGCTCCGGGGATTGAAACACTATGATGTGGACATTACCGCCATTGTAACAGTGGCAGACGATGGCGGAAGCTCAGGCAGACTGCGAGACGAGCTGCATATTCCGCCGCCGGGTGATGTCCGCAATGTACTCGCAGCCCTATCCGATGTCGAACCATTGGTGGAGGATCTTTTCCAACATCGCTTTCAAGCGGGTAACGGGCTATCCGGCCATTCACTAGGCAATCTCCTGCTGGCGGCAATGACCACCATCACCGGGGATTTCGTTCACGCAATCCGCGAAATGAGTAAGGTTTTGAATGTAAGGGGCAAGGTGCTCCCTGCAGCAAACCAGAGTGTCATTCTACATGCGGAAATGGAAGATGGTACCGTGATTTCCGGTGAATCCAAAATTCCATACTCCGGTAAAAAGATCAAGCGAGTATTCCTGACACCTGAAAACGTGGAGCCTCTCGGGGAATCCGTGGAGGAAATCAGGAAGGCGGATCTGATCATTGTAGGGCCTGGGAGCCTGTATACTAGCATTCTGCCAAACCTGCTGGTACCTAAAATTGGTGAGGCGGTTTGTGAGTCTGATGCTAAAAAAGTATATATCTGCAATGTGATGACGCAAGCCGGTGAAACGTTGGATTACACAGCAAGCGATCATGTAAAAGCCTTGTATGACCATCTTGGGTGTCCGTTTATGGATACGATTCTTGTAAACGACGAGGATATTCCGGAAGAGATAAAATTCCGCTATAAAAAGGAATATGCTACTCCGGTCGTCTATGACATCGCAAAATTGTCCGGAATGGGCCTGAAGATTGTCCATGATAAGATTATCCGTTACGAAGATGGATATATTAGACATGACACTCAAAAAGTGGCAGCGCTTTTATACTCGATGATACAGCAAGAAAAATAGAAGAAATGCAAACGGGTGCACGTCTTAGGTGGTTAGAGATGAGGGGTTTTTCCTATTAAACGGCTCATCGCTTCCCCAACATTTATTCACTGGGGGGTGATTAATCGTGTCCTACGCTTCTGAAACAAAGAAAGAATTAACAACGATTGAAATCAAGAATTGCTGCGTAAAAGCCGAGCTTGCCGCATTGATTCGAATGAATGGTTCACTTTCCTTTTCCAACAGGAAATTGATATTGGACATTCAAACGGAAAATGCTGCAATAGCGAGAAGGATCTATACGCTGACAAAAAAAATATATGATGTACGTGTCGAGCTGCTTGTACGAAAGAAAATGAGGTTGAAAAAGAATAATGTATACATTGTTCGCTATGCCGAGCAGGCGCACTACATTCTGGATGAACTGAAGATCCTGAAGGACGGCTTCACCTTTGTCCGTGACATATCGCCGGAATTGATCGCCAAGAAATGCTGCAAGCGCTCGTACTTGCGAGGGGCGTTTCTAGCAGGAGGATCCGTGAATAATCCGGAAACGTCTTCCTATCATCTAGAGATTTTTTCACTTTACCATGAACATAACGAATCTTTATGCGAACTGATGAATATGTTTCACTTAAACAGTAAAACGCTGGAACGCAAGAAAGGATTCATCACATACTTGAAAGAGGCGGAGAAAATCGCTGAATTCCTCAGTATCATCGGTGCCCATCAAGCACTGTTGAAGTTCGAGGATATCCGCATCGTGCGGGACATGAGGAACTCTGTCAACCGTCTCGTGAACTGTGAAACCGCGAATCTTAACAAAACGATAGGAGCTGCCATCAGACAGGTCGAAAACATCCGCTTCATCGACCGCACTGTAGGGCTTCATATCCTGCCCGATAAACTGAGGGAAATTGCAGAGCTCCGTGTCAACTATCAGGACGTGACCTTAAAGGAGCTTGGGGAAATGGTGTCCAGTGGCACCATAAGCAAATCCGGTATCAATCACCGCTTGCGCAAAATTGATGAGATCGCCGATAAATTACGTGCGGGAGAAACGGTTCATTAATTAAAAAATATAAATAGATATAGAGGAGGAAGAATAATGGTACAAAAACAAGTAGATGTTCGTTTGAAAACAGGCTTACAAGCACGCCCAGCTGCCCTTTTCGTACAAGAAGCAAACCGCTTCTCATCAGATGTATTCCTAGAAAAAGACGGTAAAAAGGTGAACGCAAAAAGCATCATGGGCCTTATGAGCCTAGCAATCGGTTCCGGAACAACCATCACCCTGATCGCCGATGGCCACGATGAAGACGATGCAATTGCAGCATTAACCACATACGTACAGCAAGAGAATTAAGGAAAAAGGATGCCGTGGATGGTGTCCTTTTTTGTTTTGTCTGTGAGAGATCGAAATGTTATCGTGAAAATCCTTTTTTAAAAGTTAATTTGTTTGGATAAGTTTTGCAGCGCGTGGTTGAGCGATTTTGGGGAGTTGTGAAACAAACGTTTGTTTAAAAAATGGTATTTTGGTAGAGGGAATTGCTTGTTTTTACTCAGATTGGTGCGTTTTGCGTTATTATACTGAAAATCCTTTTTTAAAAGTTAATTTGTTTGGACAAGTTTTGCGGCGCGTGGTTGAGCGATTTTGAGGAGTTGTGAAACAAACGTTTGTTTAAAAAATGGTATGCGGAGAAAGTGAATGATTTTTTGGGAGAACATAGTTAGTGCGAGTATGCCGCCGCTGGAGAAAAGTTGAAGTGGGCGAAAATAGCTTCTTTTCGGGCGAATGGCAGTGGTTTTCGGGCGTAAAAATTAAAATTCGGGCGCAAAGTACGATTAATCGGGCGAAAAATGAAATTTCCGGGAGTAAGTGGTAGTTTGCAGTATACAGTGCCATTCGGACACGCTATTTTTACGTAAAAAACCCCCGATCCATCCGGACCAGGGTTCTTCTACTAACTATTAGTTATTTTTAATAACCTTATCAATCAATCCGTACTCAAGCGCTCTTTCAGCTGTCATGAAGTTGTCACGGTCTGTGTCGCGTGAGATTACTTCGATTGGCTGGCCTGTGTTTTCGGAAAGGATGGTGTTCAGCTTTTCGCGTAGGAATAGGATGCGCTTTGCAGCGATCTCGATTTCTGTTGCCTGGCCTTGTGCACCGCCAAGTGGTTGGTGGATCATGACTTCAGAGCTTGGTAGCGCAAAGCGTTTGCCTTTTGCACCTGCAGAAAGTAGGAATGCTCCCATGGAAGCAGCCATACCTACACACATCGTGCTGACGTTCGGCTTGATGAAGTTCATTGTGTCGTAGATTGCCATACCGGCAGTAATGGATCCACCTGGGCTATTGATGTAAAGCGAGATATCCTTTTCTGGATCTTCCGCTGCCAGGAATAGAAGCTGAGCAACGATGGAGTTTGCCACGTTGTCGTCAATTGCACTTCCAAGCAGGATAATGCGGTCTTTTAAAAGACGGGAGTAGATGTCATATGCACGCTCTCCACGGCTTGTTTGTTCAATAACTGTAGGAATTAAGTTCATCTCACTTTTCCTCCTTTAAATTAGGTAATAATTTAGTTTTGCTAGGTTCATATGTATTAGATTCCGCAACAGAAAAAGTGTTACAGATATCATAAGGGAACCTAAACCAATTAGCAGGCATTTCATAAACTTTATGTACTTTTATCATACATATAAGGTCAATAATGGTCAAATAAAAACCATCGCAAAAACCCCTATTTTTCTCCATGTAATAATGATATCCATTCTGGGAGGGAATTAAACTTGAAAATGTTCTAAAAGGGACATCTCTATATTGTAATCCCAAATCGATGTCGGATTTAAGGAGAAAATATTAATATAGGACTATAACGAATATTATCTTGAAACTTTGATATATATAGCCTATAATATCGTTAGAACATAAAAGTTTCATGCGCTCGTAGCTCAGGGGATAGAGCGGTGGTTTCCGGTACCGCGTCATGCGGGGGTTCGAATCCCTCCGAGCGCGCCATTCTTACATACGGCTGGAAAAACTTACAGCTGGGATCTTGCAAAAACCTATGTTACGATATTACATGTAGCGGACAAGCGCCGTGAAAAACATTTAACTTTCAACCCAGTGTCGGCACACTGGGTTTTCTATTTGTTTACATAACAACTGGGGCCTGACCCCCAGCGCTTTAAAGCGCTGGGGGTCAGGCCCCTTTCTATTAAGCCCCTCTTCTTTTATTACAATAAGATGTTATTTCCCGCTTCTCTGCATTGCCGCCTTGAAGTGGGCGTATAGTTATAGGGGGATGCAGGTCTTCCAACATTTTTCGATACAATTTGGGTCTGTTCTCATGTACAATAAGAATGCGCTTACAAATGAGGTGCCAGCGTCCGTTTTCTGACTGAAACACTGAAACCCTAGTGGGGCAACGGACGGTTGCACCTGAAGACTGACAAAATGAAGGTAAGGACAGAAGGGAGAATGGAAATGAAGCAATCTGTAGGTTTGTATCAAGAACAGACGCTTAAGCTTGCGATGACGCAGGAGTTGAAGCAGGCCATTACGTTGCTGCAGTATTCTTCGCATGAGCTTCTTGATTTTCTGCAAGAGCAATCTCTGGAAAACCCCCTTTTAGAGCTGAAGGATTTGGAGGCTCCACGGGAGTTTGCCGCTTCACGCGTTCAGCGCCTGAGACAGCGCAACAAAACAGGGGCAAAACAGGCCTTTTCGATCGAGAACTTCAGCAGGCACGGAGAAACCCTTCATCACCATATAGAGCACCAGCTCCTGGATAGCTGTTTGCCAGCAAACGAACTACGAATCATAAAACGCATGATTGACTATATAGACGCGAACGGATACTTGCAGGAAGAAGCCGATGCGATCGCAGAGCAGCTGAAGGTACCAACATCACAGGTTGAACAGGCCATTAAAAGCATTCAAAGCTTAGAGCCTGCAGGGATCGGTGCAAGGGATTTAAAGGAATGTCTGCTGATTCAACTGAGAAGGCTACCAAAACGAAACCATCTTGCACAAAGAATCCTGGAAGAAGACTTCACCCTTTTTGCTGAAAAAGCGTGGAAGACCTTGGCGAAGAAGCATGAAATCAGTTTAAAGGAGATTCAGGGGGTCCATGATGAGATCGTTAAGCTGCATCCTCGTCCGGGGAATCTATATGAAACAACGGAAAAACCAAGATATATCATTCCTGACTTGATTGTACAACAGCTACATCATCAGTTCATCGTTTCGTTGAATGAAGAAATTGTGCCGCAGATTGCGATCAACGAGAAATATAAAACAAGCCTATCGTCCCAAGCTGAAGTGGATGCTTATCTTCAGGAGAAGCTCCAGCAATGCCAATGGATCGTCAAGAGCATCGAACATCGCAAGCACACGCTTGTAAAAGTGATGGAAGAGATCGTGTCGGCACAGCTGTCCTTTTTCCTGAACGGGCCATCCTTCTTGAAGCCCCTGACACTAAAAGATATATCGGAGCGCCTGAACGTACATGAGTCGACGGTGAGCCGGGCGACAAAGGAGAAATACGTGCAGACGCCATACGGACTGTTTGAACTGAAATACTTTTTTAGCCAGAGCCTGACGGGCCAATTTGATGAAGAGAAATCAACCAAGCAGGTGCAGCAGCTTGTGGAGGAACTGGTAAAGGCGGAGGATAAGCAGAAGCCTTTGTCCGATCAACAGCTGACAAACCTGCTCCAAAAGCAGTATCATATAGCTATCTCAAGAAGGACGGTCGCGAAATACCGGGATTTGCTGAACATCCCGAGTTCCTCGATGAGAAAACGCTACGATTGAGAAGGGTGTAAGAAAAGTGAACCTGAAATTTTATACAAAAGTGGACTGTCCGCTATGCGAGAAGGCAAAAGCCCGGCTTCAGGAGCTGCAAAGCGAGCTGGACTTTATAATAGAAGAAGTGGATATCTATCAGGATGATGCCTTGCTGGAAAAATATCAGATTATGATTCCGGTGGTGGAATGTGATGGAGAAATGCTTGGTTACGGTATCATAAACAAAGAAGAAATAAGAAAGCGTTTACTTGAAAAAAACCGATAGACCCTAGTTGCATAAGGGTTTCACCTTTGTTACAATCAACTTGTAGCAAGGGTGATTTTTTTTACCGCTACTGGGACACAATATGTCATAGCGGGACATATAATGTCCAACGAGGTAAAATTTGCACCTTGAAGGGGAAGCTATAATGAAGCAGATTATTGAAGTACAAAAGAAATTGTTGCCTGATCTTCTATCCATTATGCAGAAACGATACGAAATACTACGTTACATAAGGTTGATGCAGCCGATTGGAAGAAGAAGCCTGTCAGGTAGTCTGGGCTTGAGTGAGCGTGTGCTGCGAAGTGAAGTCGACTTCCTTAAAGCACAAAACCTGATTCATGTAAGTGTTGCCGGCATGACACTGACACAAGAAGGTACCGTTCTTTTAAAAAGCCTGGAGGAGATCATGAAAGAGGTTTCCGGTTTAAAGGTGCTTGAAGCGGGAATAGAAGAAAAGTTAGGGATTTCAAAGGTAGTCGTCGTTCCGGGAGACAGTGACCAATCCCCTTGGGTTAAAAAAGAAATGGGTCGTGCATGTGTGAATACGATGCGTAAAAGATTCCATGACGAAAATATCATTGCAGTGGCTGGCGGAACAACCATTTCCTCCGTCGCAGAAATGATGAAGCCGGACGCGAAAAACCGTGAATTGCTGTTTGTCCCGGCACGTGGCGGGCTTGGCGAAAAGGTGCAGAACCAGGCAAATACGATCTGTGCGACGATGGCAGAAAAGGCGATGGGCAACTACCGATTGCTCCATATTCCGGATTCGCTCAGTCACGAATCGTACCAGTCCATGATAGAGGAACCATCGATAAAAGAAGTGATTTCGCTGATCAAAAATTCTAGTATGGTTATTCATGGAATTGGAGACGCTAAAACAATGGCAGAGCGCCGTAAAACAGCACCGGAAAATATGCAGAAAATCGAACAGGCACATGCAGTCGCAGAAGCTTTTGGCTACTATTTTAACGAAGCCGGAGAAGTAGTGCATAAAGTTCAAACCGTAGGAATGCAGTTGGCAGATTTGGAAAAGATAGAATGTGTGATTGCAGTAGCGGGTGGCGCATCGAAAGCAAAGGCGATCCGTGCATATTTAAAAAAAGCTCCCCATACCATCCTCATAACGGATGAAGGAGCGGCAAAAGAGTTAATTAGGGAGTAACAACCCTTAATAATAAAAATTTCTTAGCATACTAAGGAGGAAATTAACATGGCAGTAAAGATTGGTATTAACGGATTTGGACGTATTGGACGTAACGTATTCCGCGCAGCATTAAAGAACTCTGAGGTAGAAGTAGTAGCAGTTAACGATTTAACAGACGCTAACATGCTTGCTCACCTTTTAAAATATGACAGCATTCACGGCAAATTGGCTGCTGACGTGAAAGTGGACGGCGACAACCTTGTTGTTGACGGCGTAACAATCAAAGTAACAGCTGAGCGTGACCCAGCGAAATTGTCTTGGGGCGAGCTTGGAGTAGACATCGTTGTTGAATCAACTGGATTCTTCACAAAGCGTGCTGACGCTGCGAAACACTTGGAAGCTGGCGCGAAGAAAGTAATCATCTCTGCTCCTGCATCTGATGAGGATATCACAATCGTAATGGGTGTTAACGAAGACAAGTACGATGCAGCTAACCACAACGTTATTTCAAACGCATCTTGTACAACTAACTGCTTGGCGCCATTCGCGAAAGTATTGAACGACAAATTCGGTATCAAGCGTGGAATGATGACAACTGTTCACTCTTACACAAATGACCAACAGATCTTAGACTTGCCACACAAAGACTACCGTCGTGCGCGTGCAGCAGCTGAGAACATCATCCCAACTTCTACAGGAGCTGCAAAAGCGGTATCCCTAGTATTACCTGAACTAAAAGGTAAATTGAACGGTGGAGCTATGCGTGTTCCAACTCCAAACGTTTCCCTTGTTGACCTTGTTGCTGAGCTTGACAAGGACGTAACTGCAGAAGAAGTGAACGCAGCGTTCAAAGCAGCGGCTGAAGGCGAATTAAAAGGAATCCTTGGCTACTCCGAAGAGCCACTAGTATCTGGTGACTACAACGGTAACCCTGATTCTTCCACAATCGACGCATTATCTACAATGGTAATGGAAGGCAGCATGGTAAAAGTTATCTCTTGGTACGACAACGAGAGCGGATACTCTCACCGTGTAGTTGACCTTGCGAAGTACATCGCTTCTAAAGGACTTTAATTTTAAATTAAGATATTATTTGGTATAAACCGCGAAAGCATTCTATAATAAGAAATGTGAAGTAGAGGGGGATTGGGGAACACACCCCCTCCCTCTTTTCATGTTTTTGAAAAACTACAAATTCCTTTTAAGGGAGGCCGTTTGAAGATGAACAAGAAAAGTATTCGTGACATCGACGTAAAAGGCAAACGCGTATTTTGCCGCGTGGACTTTAACGTACCGATGAAGGACGGACAAGTAACGGACGAAACTCGTATCCGCGCAGCATTGCCGACCATCAAGCACTTGGTTGACGGAGGAGCGAAAGTGTTGCTTGCGAGCCACCTGGGCCGTCCAAAAGGGCAAGTAGTGGAAGAGCTTCGCTTAAACGCGGTAGCAGCCCGTCTACAGGAGCTTCTTGGCAAAGATGTGAAAAAGGCGGATGAAGCTTACGGTGATTCAGTCAAGAGCATGGTAAGCGAAATGAGCGAAGGAGACGTTCTTTTACTTGAAAACGTTCGTTTCTATCCTGGTGAAGAGAAAAACGATCCAGAACTTGCAAAAGAGTTTGCTGCACTTGCTGATGTTTACGTAAACGATGCTTTCGGCGCAGCTCACCGTGCACATGCTTCTACAGAAGGAATTGCTCAGCATTTACCGGCAGTGGCAGGCCTCTTAATGGAAAAAGAATTAGAAGTACTAGGCAAAGCACTTTCGAATCCAGATCGACCATTTACGGCGATTATTGGCGGAGCGAAAGTTAAAGATAAAATCGGTGTAATAGAAAACCTGCTGAACAAAGTGGATAACATCATCATCGGTGGTGGACTGGCCTATACATTCATCAAGGCAAAGGGCTTTGACGTTGGAAAGTCCCTGTTGGAAGAAGATAAAATTGATTTGGCTAAATCGTTCATGGAAACAGCAAAAGAAAAGGGCGTAAACTTCTATGTTCCTGTGGATGTAGTGGTAGCAGACGATTTCTCTAACGATGCAAACACAAAAGTGGTTCCTATTGAAGAAATTCCAAGTGACTGGGAAGGCCTGGATGCCGGACCTAAATCCCGTGAAATCTACGCGGATGTCATCAGTAAGTCCAAGCTTGTTATCTGGAATGGACCAATGGGAGTATTTGAACTGGATGCATTTGCCGGTGGAACAAAAGCAGTAGCAGAAGCCTTGGCAGAAGCAAAGGATACATACTCTGTCATCGGTGGAGGAGACTCAGCGGCTGCAGTTGAAAAGTTCAACCTTGCAGACAAGATGAGCCATATCTCAACTGGTGGGGGCGCTTCATTAGAGTTCATGGAAGGCAAAGAGCTTCCTGGAGTAGTGGCGTTAAACGATAAGTAATACATCATGATAAAATCTGGCTTTGAAAGGAAGGATACCATGCGTAAACCAATTATTGCTGGTAACTGGAAGATGCACAAAACACTTTCTGAAGCGACAAGCTTCGTGGAAGAGGTAAAAGGACTTGTACCTTCTACAGATAAAGTGGACGCAGTTGTATGTGCCCCTGCATTATTCTTGGAGCGTCTTGTAACAAATGTAGAAGGCAAAGATCTAAAAATCGGTGCACAGAACATGCACTTCGAAGATAGCGGAGCATTCACTGGCGAAGTGAGCCCTGTTGCATTAAAAGACATCGGTGTATCCTATGTAGTCCTGGGCCATTCCGAGCGTCGTGAAATGTTCGCTGAAACAGACGAAACCGTCAACAAGAAAACTCTTGCAGCATTCAAGCACGGCTTAACGCCAATCGTTTGTTGCGGTGAAACCCTTGAAGAGCGCGAGTCAGGCAAAACCAATGATATCGTTGGCAATCAGGTGAAGAAAGCTTTAACAGGCTTAACAACTGAACAAGTAAAAACCACTGTTGTCGCATATGAGCCTATCTGGGCAATCGGAACTGGCAAGTCTTCCACTGCTGAAGATGCAAACGAAACTTGCGCACACATCCGCAGTGTCATCGCGTCACAATTCGACCAGTCTGCAGCAGATTCAGTCCGCATTCAGTACGGCGGAAGCGTAAAGCCGACAAACATTGCTGAATACATGGCGCAATCCGATATCGATGGAGCGCTTGTAGGCGGAGCAAGCTTAGAGGCGCAATCTTTCTTACAGCTTTTGGAGGCAGGTAAGAATGAGTAAAAAGCCAGTAGCATTAATCATCTTGGACGGTTTCGCATTGCGCGGAGAAACAATGGGTAATGCCGTTGCGCAAGCGAATAAACCGAACTTCGATCATTTCTGGAATACGTATCCCCATGCTGAATTGACGGCAAGCGGGGAAGCGGTTGGACTACCGGAAGGGCAGATGGGCAACTCCGAGGTTGGACATTTGAACATCGGTGCCGGCCGTATCGTATACCAAAGCTTGACTCGTGTGAATGTTTCCATTCGTGAAGGCGATTTTTATGAAAATGACACCTTCCTGAATGCCATCAATCATGCAAAACAGAACGGCAAGAACCTCCACATCTTCGGCTTGCTTTCCAATGGTGGTGTGCACAGTCATATCCAGCATCTTTTTGCGCTATTGAAGCTTGCAAAAAGAGAAGGATTGGAGCGAGTGTATATCCATGGATTCCTTGATGGCCGGGATGTTGCACCTAAAAGCGCACCTGAGTTCATCAAGCAGCTGAACGAACTGCTTCTTGACCTTGGAGTCGGCGAAATCGCAACAATTTCTGGACGTTATTACTCCATGGACCGTGACAAGCGCTGGGATCGAGTGGAAAAGTCGTACCGCGCCATGGTATACGGAGAAGGCCCGGCCTACTCCAATGCGATGGAATGTATCAATGACTCCTACAACAACGGAATCTTTGATGAGTTCGTTCTTCCTTCTGTCATGACAAAGGAAGATGGAAGTCCTGTTGCAACAATCCAGGAGGACGATGCGGTTATTTTCTATAATTTCCGCCCGGACCGAGCGATTCAAATTTCTAACACGTTCACGAACAAGGATTTCCGTTCCTTCGATCGTGGACCAAAGCACCCGAACAACCTGATGTTCGTCTGCTTTACACACTTCAGTGAAACTGTGGACGGCTATGTAGCGTTCAAGCCGGTTGGAATGGATAATACACTTGGTGAAGTACTATCCCAAAACGGCCTGAAGCAGCTGCGTATAGCCGAAACGGAAAAATATCCACATGTTACCTTCTTTATGAGCGGTGGACGTGAGGATGCCTATCCAGGTGAGGAACGTATCCTGATAGATTCTCCAAAGGTGGCAACCTACGACCTGAAGCCGGAAATGAGTGCCTATGAAGTAACAAGCGCACTCCTAGCCGAAATAGAGGCGGACAAACATGATGCGATCATCCTGAACTTCGCAAACCCTGATATGGTCGGGCATTCCGGAATGCTTGAGCCAACGATCAAGGCTGTGGAAGTGACAGATGAGTGCTTAGGAAAAGTGGTAAATGCCATCCTTGCAAAAGATGGTGTGGCCATCATCACCGCAGACCACGGGAATGCCGATGAAGTCGTCACGACAGAAGGTAACCCAATGACTGCACATACAACAAACCCTGTACCTGTGATCGTAACGCGCAAAGGCGCGGAATTACGTGACGGTGGTATTCTTGGCGATTTGGCTCCAACAGTGTTAGACTTGCTTGGAGTGGCAAAACCGAATGAAATGACTGGAACGTCTTTAATTAAAAAATAAATTCAACTAAAAAGGAGCGTTTTACATGCCAATTATCTCTGATATTTACGCACGCGAAGTCCTTGACTCCCGCGGTAACCCAACAATCGAAGTAGAAGTTTACACAGAATCAGGTGCGTTCGGACGCGCATTAGTACCAAGTGGAGCATCTACTGGTGAGTACGAAGCGGTTGAACTTCGCGACGGCGACAAGTCCCGTTACCTAGGAAAAGGTGTTCAGCAAGCGGTTGAAAACGTGAACGAGCACATCGCTCCTGAACTAGTAGGCCTTTTCGATGTTCTTGAGCAAGTGGCAATCGACGAAGCATTAATCGAGCTTGACGGTACAGAAAACAAAGGAAAATTAGGTGCAAACGCGATCCTTGGTGTGTCCATGGCAGTAGCACGTGCAGCAGCTGACTTCCTAGAAGTTCCTTTATACCAATACTTAGGCGGGTTCAACGCGAAAACTCTTCCAGTACCAATGATGAACATCATCAACGGCGGAGAGCACGCTGACAACAACGTAGACATCCAAGAATTCATGGTAATGCCTGTTGGTGCAGAAAACTTCAAAGAAGCTCTACGTATGGGCGCTGAAATCTTCCACGCTCTTAAATCAGTATTAAGCGCAAAAGGCTTAAACACTGCTGTAGGTGACGAAGGCGGATTCGCTCCAAACCTAGGTTCCAACGAAGAAGCACTTCAAACAATCATCGAAGCGATTGAAAAAGCAGGCTACAAACCAGGCGAGCAAGTTATGCTTGCAATGGACGCTGCAGCTTCTGAGTTCTACAACAAAGAAGACGGCAAATACCACCTTAAAGGTGAAGGCGTAGTCTACACTTCTGAGGAAATGGTTAGCTTCTACGAAAAAATGGCAGAAAAATACCCAATCATCTCCATCGAAGACGGCTTAGATGAAAACGACTGGGAAGGCTTCAAGCTTCTAACTGAGCGTATCGGAAGCAAAGTTCAACTTGTTGGAGACGATCTTTTCGTAACAAACACAAAGAAATTATCTGAAGGTATCGAACGCAAAATCGGTAACTCCATCCTGATCAAAGTGAACCAAATCGGTACACTCACAGAAACATTCGAAGCAATCGAAATGGCAAAACGCGCTGGCTACACAGCTGTAATCTCCCACCGTTCCGGTGAAACAGAAGACAGCACAATCGCCGACATCGCCGTAGCAACAAACTCCGGCCAAATCAAAACAGGTGCACCATCCCGTACCGACCGCGTAGCAAAATACAACCAACTACTTCGCATCGAAGACCAGCTTGGTGACACAGCCCGCTACGATGGCTTGAAATCTTTCTACAACCTAAAAAAATAAGTTACCTGGACCCGGCTAATGCCGGGTCTTTTTATTTTTAGGGATGCTGGCTTCATATACATTACAACCCCTTCACATCATTCAAGCCAAAGAGCCCCCAAGGCCCTTCGCTCCCACCAAACAAAAGTCACCAGCCACCCCAAAACAAACACCAAAAAGAAGAAAAAATAATTACCTATTTTAAATAAAAAGACGACGGCCGCCTGGGGCCTGACCCTCCGACACACCAAAAAATATATATCACTCTATCAGTCGTCTCCTTGCAACCTAAATACAACAACAACTGCGAGGGTCAGGCCCCGGTCTTAAGCCGCCAACCCAAACAAAAATTCCAATCCCGTCACCCTCGTTTTCCCCCTTGTCCCCATTCACAATATATGGTACATTTAATGTAATGTTATATGTGCGTTCGCAGGAGGTGTAGTTTACATGACGATCTTATTAACTATCTTACTTATTATCGTAGCACTAGGACTTATCGCAGTAGTTTTACTTCAATCCGGTAAAAGTGCCGGCCTTTCCGGAGCGATCTCCGGGGGAGCAGAAACACTTTTCGGAAAACAAAAAGCGCGCGGTCTAGACCTTATCCTACACCGTACGACAGTTGTTCTTTCCGTGTTATTCTTCATCCTAACACTGACAATTGCATACTTCGCTTAATAAATAAAACCACTTTCCAATAGGAGAGTGGTTTTTTTACGAAAAAAAGCCTCGGTCACTTGCTCACCAAAGCCATTTCTATGTCCTGCTGCCGTGTTTTCTGGAGGAAGTCCCTTATTTCATTAAGCGATAATCCAATCTCTCTGGCCTGTTCAATCAACTCCACCCATTCCTGATCCAGTTCATTGTTCAAGTTCTTCTTCCTCCTTGACCTTCATTGCCTGCTTCTTCTGCCCCTGCCATTTCTGGAATTCCATGTACTCCTTAAAGTTTATGAAATCCTCCTTGCTCATCCCTTCAGCAATCGCCCGCTGCACCAAGCGTCTCCACTCATCATCCAGCATATGCTTCTGCTCCAGCTCCAATTCCTTCACCGACACCCCATTCAATAGGTATTCAATATCCGTCTCTAAAGTAGCGGAGATCTTATTAAGAAACTGTAAGGAGGGATTTGTCTGAAGATTTCGCTCCAGATAACTCAAGTACGACTTGGAGACCCCGGCCAGCTCAGCCAACTCACTCAACGAATACCCCTTACTCAAACGCAATTTCCTCAGCCGCTCACCAAGCATCATCTTCCCCTTATTTTCTTATGACGTACGTTCATTATATAGTACAAATAATTCTTTATAAAAAACGAAAAATTAAGTAAATAGGAGATAATGAAAGGAAAGTTAATGAAAACGTTCTTAATTAATAAAAAGTGAACAAATTTGATGTTTTTCATTAAGAACAAGGTGTTTTATACTACGTATTGTAAGGTTCGTTAAAAAGAACATTAACGCATAGAAAACGACTAAGTAAAAAAGGAAGTTGAGAACATGACAACTAAATATTCCAACTTCGTTCTTAAAAACATACAAAAGTTTAAAAGTTCATTTAAAAGGACGAATGAGGGAGGGATCCTTATTAGATACAAGAGAGTAAGAAAATTTAATCATCTGAAAAAAGAATTTTCATTAGGTATAAAAGTTATTGCGGTTTGGTATCTTATGATTTTTTCTCTTGTTCAGTTCTCTGAAACCAACGCCGGATATAATGACGTTGAATTATTGTCCTTCCCGATAGCCGCTGGTGAATGGGGAGAATCACCACCAGATAATGAGGAGTGGGATAATAGTTCATTTGAAATGGATGGATCAACAGTAGGGGTGGAAGGATGTACAATTCACACTACGATTTATAACTCTGGGGATGAAGCAAATAGTTTATCAACTTGGCGATATTTTGTACACAAATTAGATAGTAGCGGAAATGTGATCGAGGAACCAGTTAATACAGGAGTTGTGCCTTTAATAGAAAATAAAAAGACAGGAAAAATCGAATCGGAAGTATCAGAAAACGGTGAATATAAGATTAAAGTAAGAAGACCTTTGGGTCACCCAGCAGGTAATAACCCTGATGAAGAAGGATATACCTATCTTGGATGGAGCAAAAAAATAAAAGTGGAAGCCTGCTCTGAACAAAGTGAAGAGGAGGAAGATGCACCTGAAGAAACAGAGCCAGTTTCAATGGAAGTAGAAGGGCTTGAAGGAGTTTCCTCAGAAACCTCAATTACCTTGATTTGGACTAATCCTAATGCAACTACTTTCAGTTACGTTAATGTGTATCGAAACAACGAGAATACCCCAGTGGCTGCCAATATTACAAATGGAGAATTTGTAGATACGGAGCTAGATGCAGATACAGATTACACTTATAGAATTACTACTGTGGATACAAACGGTGAAGAATCAAATGGAGCAACGTATTCCATTAAAACGGCACAAATAGTAAATGATGAGGAAAGTGAAGAACAAACAATAGAAGTCTTAGATGTTAAGTGGGTCCAATTCCGACAGAGCGCAAACGTGGACATTACTTGGTCAAATCCTTTAGGAGATAATTTTAGCCATATTATCCTTTACAAGGATGGTACTAGGCTAATAGAAACCAGTGACAAGTCATACAGAGACAATGGCCTTGTAAAAAAACAGGATTATATTTACAAAATAGTAACAGTTACCAAAAATGGCAAAGAGTCGGAAGGTATCGAGATAACAGTTAATTTAAAATGATTGTGAAAGGCAAGGTGAAATAGGGTGAGTAAAAAGATACTAAAAATGACAAGCAATTTGTTTACCATAGTATTATTTCTTCTATTACTATTCATGGTGTTTCTAGTCATATCAACAAAAGCTTCTGGCGGAGAGCCTCAAATACTAGGTTATCAATTAAAAACAGTTTTATCCGGATCAATGGAACCAACCTTTAAAACTGGATCAATCATAGCTGTTGAACCAGTAGAAAATAAGGTAGGGCTTGCTGAGGGGGATGTTGTCACTTACCTCATTGATGAACAAAACGTAACAACACATAGGATTATAGAGGTTGTCGAAAAAGGTGAAAGTGTGATGTACCGGACAAAAGGAGATAACAACGAAAATGCTGATGGAAATCTCCTCTTGCCAGACAATATTGTTGCCAAATACACAGGGTTTACTGTTCCATACATTGGACATTTTATAGAATTTGCTAAATCAAAATCAGGAACCGCCACACTATTAATAGGTCCAGGACTACTACTCCTTATCTATTCGGCTGTATCCATCATGGGTGCCCTGAAAGATATTGAAAAAGTAGCCGGCAGAAGAAAAGAAGAAAAAGTAGAAAAATCAGCTTAACTATCTTGGTTGTATCCCTTATGAAAACATGAGGGTTCAATAAATAAAAAACTACATACCTTCAAAAACGAAGGGGAAAACGGGAGGAATAAAAAATGAGTATCAAAAAGAAATTAGGTTTAGGCGTAGCATCTGCAGCATTAGGACTATCTTTAGTAGGTGGCGGAACTTGGGCAGCATTTAACGATGTGGAAACAATGACTAATAGCCTTGCTGCTGGAACATTGGATTTAGTAATTGACCAGCCTGTAGCTGGATCATTCAATGTATCAAAGTTAGTACCTGGAGAATGGATTGAAAGATCCTTTGAAATCCAAAATGATGGAAATGTAAACATCTCTGAAGTTCTTTTGACTATGACAACAGATTTTGCTGCTGGAGAAATGCCGCAAGACCGTTCTGCAAATCCAACGGCTAGTTACCCTGCTCCACATAACACGATTGAGGCTGAGTTCTTAAAACAATTTAAGATTGAGGTCTTCAATTCGGACTCTCATAATCTATTAACTGCCAATGGACTAACTGCGGGGACTACTGTTGGTGGGCAAACATTTATCTCATTAAATGATTTAAAACAATTTGTTTCTTCAAACGCTTTTGATGTAGTATCCAATGATGGATTAGACAATAAAGAAGGAGACTTTAATAATAGAGACTCCGACACAATCAAAATTAAACTTACATTTGTCGATGACCCAACGAAAGTAGTCGGAACTCCTGAATATGTTCAGAATAAGTTTATGAGCAACAGTGTTACCTTAAACTTCGCATTCGAAGCTAAGCAAGATGCTAGAACAGGTAATGTTGCTAACGACTAATACAAATATTTTAAAAGAGAGGGTGGGGCATACCCACCCTCTTATTACAATAGACAAGGAGATATTATATGAGAATTAATCTTCTTAAAATTTTTATGCTGTGCGTAATCTTTGTCATTACATTTGGAAACATTGCTTATTCTGAAGAGAAAGAAGTTATTAATCTTGAGACGACTCCAACGAAAGTTTTATTTGACATTAGTAAAATGGTACCTGGAGAATGGGCTTCTCGAAACTTGGTGATAAAAAATAGCGGCCAACAAGACTTTAATTACTTATCTTCCGCAAAGCTAACATCAGGTTCAACTAAAATGTACGATGCTCTATCGTTAGTGATAACTGATGCCAAGGGAGAATTGTATAAGGGTAGTTTAAGTGACTTCAATAAGCTTGAGCCAAGATTTCTATCATCTTCAGATCAAGAAAACTTAACTTTCAGAGTTGAAATGCCATATGAATTGGGGAATGAATACCAAGGGTTGGAATGTGAATTTGAATTCAAATTCTACGTCGAAGGAACCCTCGGCGGAGTACTTCCTGTAGACAATCGACTTCCTGTAACAGCGACTGAAATGTTCAATTATATGTTAATTGGTGCTGCAATGGTCACTTTCGGTGGTATGCTACTGTTCTATCAGAAGAGAAAAAATCGAGATGTAAAAGCAAAATCGTTGAAGGAAAAAGTAATTGGACCTTGATGTTCAATTAGAAAATCAAGGTCTTTTATTGTCTTTTAACTCAAAAGAGGAGAGATACTACATGTACACCAAAACCTGCCCAATCTGCACTCAACCATCCTACAGCTCCTGCCAATCCCACCATTGGTCCTGCCCAACCTGCTCCGAAGATCTTACCATGAAAAAAGCATTAATCCCTACCACCATCATTCATCAACCCAAAATCTTCAAAAACAAAAAAATAACTCTAACAGTCACAAGCTACAAATTCGATAAAGTCATATAACAAAAGCGCCGATGCATCCGCACCAGCGCTTTATTTTTGTTCTTCTTGCTTTATCTTCCATTTATTAAACTCTAGGAACTCTTTAAATTGATCTTTGGTAACGCCGGAGTCCATGGCTTCTCTTACAAGAGTGGCCCATTCGCGGTCGAGGTTTTCTTTTTGGGATTCTTCATTGTCATCATGTAGGAGGGTATTCACCGAGACACCCAGAACTGATGAAACTTTTTCTAGAAATTGTACTGAAGGGTTGGATTGCAGGTTGCGTTCGATGGAGCTTAGGTATGACTTTGCGACGCCTGCGCGATCCGCGAGTTCAGACATGGATAATTTGCGTTGTTCTCTATATTTTTTAATTCGTTCACCAATCATGGCTTTCACCTTCCTATCATGCATATTATAGCATATAACGAAGGGATTGTTAGATATTTAGAACAAAATTACATGATTATTCAATAAAATTAGAGATTTTTAAGGGGAGAGTTAGGGAAATTATGTAGAAATTCTCTAATTTGCTCAGACGAAATTCCAATTTCAAGCGCACTGCCTATTAGTTCCACCCACTCCTTGTCTAAATTTTCAGTTAAATCAACAAACACCTTTTCCATCCTTTTCCCTCCTAAAATACTTTGGTATTTCAGGCAGCCCAGCCATCCTAATAGTTATGTAAATGTAACTATATTAGATCTGTTGACTTTGCGTCCTTGCTTTTCAACAAGTTTGCCTTTTGCTGTTGTTTCGAATTCATTCGATATACAACTTTGGTATTACTACCAACGACCTTCCTATACCCCAAATTTATTATAAATTAACTATTTATGGAATGTTGCTGATTGATGTCGAATAGATCAAGTTATTTCAAAAAAATTCTTTAAGGAATAAAACAAGGACATGAAAGGTAGTGGACGAATAAATCCATCATTTTGAATAGCAAAATAGATTGATTTTTATGGCGGAAATATAAATTAATTTTACTTTTTCTGTCGAAAGGAAGTTCAAAAACAGTCTTTTAAATACTTCTTTAATAAATACCCACATAAAAACATTTCAAGATTCGAAAGCAGGCTCGTTCGATATAACCGTATAATAATCTCCCTCAAAAGCTATTCGCACCCGATTATGGTAAAATGTTCTTTCTAGACCAATTGTATCTGTTTTTTTAATTAGAGTAGCATACTATAGATAGTATACATAGAAAGGATAGGTTTTAAATGAATATAAAGTTGCCTAAGCCATTTACGTTTGAGGGCGGCGAGCGTGCTGTGCTGATGCTGCATGGGTTCACCGGGAATTCTGCAGATGTCCGGATGCTGGGACGTTACCTGGAGAAGCGGGGATATACATGTCATGCGCCACAATATAAAGGACACGGGGTGCCACCTGAGGAATTGGTTCATACAGGTCCTGAGGATTGGTGGAAGGACGTCATGGAGGCGTATCAATTCCTGAAGGATCGCGGGCATGAAAGTATTGCTGTCGTTGGACTTTCGCTTGGTGGCGTATTTTCCTTGAAATTGGGTTACACTGTTCCTGTCAAGGGTATTGTGCCTATGTGTGCGCCAATGTATATCAAGAGTGAAGAAATCATGTATCGTGGAGTTCTGGAGTACGCAAAAGAATGGAAGAGACGTGAAGGGAAATCCCCTGAGCAGATTGAACAAGAAATGAAGGAATTCGAAAAAACGCCGATGGGCACGTTGAAGGCTTTGCAGGGATTGATTGCTGATGTGCGGAATAATGTGGATATGATTTACTCTCCGACATTTGTGGTACAGGCTCGTCATGACAATATGATCAACACCGACAGTGCCAACATCATCTACAATGAAGTGGAGTCGGACAACAAGGAAATCAAATGGTACGAGGAGTCCGGGCATGTGATTACGCTTGATAAAGAGCGGGATCAGTTGCATGAGGATGTATATGAGTTTTTGGAATCATTGGATTGGTAATACTATTAAAAAACGAAATAAAGGAGGGACATATATATGGAAGAAATAATTCAGCAGCATGTGGATAAGCTTTTGTCCTATATGAAGGAAGAGGCATATAAGCCATTGACGACCCAAGAGTTGGAAGAGGCTTTTGGAATCAAGGATTCCGAGGAGTTCAAGAATTTTGTGAAGGCACTGGTTCATATGGAGGACCAAGGGCTTGTTGTGCGTACGAGAAGCAACCGCTACGGACTTCCGGAGAAGATGAATCTGATTAAGGGTAAGGTGATTGGGCATTCGAAGGGTTTTGCGTTTGTAATGCCTGAGGAAGGGGATATGGATGATGTATTCATTCCGCCTACCGAGCTAAATAATGCGATGCATGGGGATATTGTGCTTGTCCGGATCAATCGGAAAGCAAATGGTGACTCCCGCCAAGAAGGTACCATCATTCGGATTGTCGAGCGTGGAGTAAAGGAAATCGTCGGTACATATACGGAAAGCAAGAATTTTGGCTTTGTGATTGCGGATGATAAAAAGATTGCCAATGACATTTTCATCCCGAAAAGCGCAACGAACGGAGCAGTGGAAGGTCATAAGGTGGTCGTGAAGCTTGTGACGTATCCGGAAGGGCGTTTAAGTGCGGAGGGAGAAGTAATCCGAATCCTTGGTCATAAAAATGATCCGGGTGTCGACATCCTTTCCGTCATCCATAAGCATGGCTTGCCGCAGGAGTTTCCGAAAGAGGCATTGGATCAGGCGAATGCAACACCTGATGAAATTGATGAAAATGACATCGGGGACCGTCGTGACCTGCGCGACCAGATGATCGTGACGATTGACGGTGCGGATGCGAAAGACCTGGATGATGCTGTAACCGTGACGAAGCTTGATAACGGCAACTACAAACTGGGTGTGCATATCGCAGACGTGACACATTATGTTACAGAAGGCTCAGCAATCGATATGGAAGCACAGGAACGCGGGACGAGTGTGTATCTCGTGGACCGGGTAATTCCGATGATTCCACACCGTTTATCCAATGGAATCTGCTCGTTGAACCCTCAAGTGAACCGTTTTACGATTTCATGTGAAATGGAATTGAATAATGCTGGGGAAGTCGTCAAGCACGAAATTTTCCACAGTGTGATCAAAACGACGGAGCGTATGACGTATACTGATGTGAATAAAATCTTGGTCGACAAGGATGAAGCGCTGATTGAGCGTTACGAGCCTCTCGTTCCGATGTTCCAGTTGATGGAGGAGCTGGCTGCTGTCCTGCGCAAAAAGCGTATGCTGCGTGGTGCCATCGATTTTGACTTTAAAGAGTCAAAAGTATTGGTGGATGAAGAGGGAACTCCGACTGATGTCGTCCTTCGCGAGCGTTCTGTTGCGGAAAAGCTGATTGAAGAGTTCATGCTGGTAGCCAATGAAACGGTTGCCGAGCATTTCCACTGGATGAATGTGCCGTTCATCTATCGTGTCCATGAGGATCCGAAGGAAGAAAAGCTGCAACGCTTTTTCGAATTCATCACAAACTTCGGCTATGTGGTAAAAGGTAAGGGTAATGCGATCCACCCTCGTGCACTTCAAGAGGTGATCGAAGCGGTACAAGGAAAACCGGAGGAAATGGTCGTATCGACTGTCATGCTTCGTTCCATGAAGCAAGCAAAGTATGATGAGGAGAGTCTGGGGCACTTTGGTCTAAGCACCGAGTACTACACGCACTTCACATCACCAATCCGTCGTTATCCGGATTTGATCGTCCACCGTTTGATCCGTACGTATCTGATTCAGAAGAAAATCGATCAGAAGACACAGGAGAAATGGAGCGAGAAGTTGCCGGAAATCGCGGAGCATTCGTCCAACATGGAACGCCGTGCCGTGGATGCGGAGCGTGAGACGGATGATCTGAAGAAATCGGAATACATGCTCGATAAAATCGGGGAAGAGTATGATGGGATCATCAGCTCCGTCACGAACTTCGGAATGTTCGTCGAACTTCCTAATACAATTGAAGGACTTGTCCATGTCAGCTACCTGACCGACGATTATTACCGCTATGATGAGCGTCACTATGCGATGATCGGCGAGCGGACAGGCAAGGTGTACCGAATCGGTGATGAGATTTCCATTCGTGTAGTGAACGTGAATAAGGATGAGCGTTCCATCGACTTTGAAGTGGTCGGAATGAAGGGAACCCGCCGTCCTGATACAAAAACGGCACCAAGGGTCATCCAGAGCGGAGACCGCAAGAAGCCTACTAAAGGTCGCAGTCAAAAGCGTAAGCAGGAAAGCGACATCAATGATATTGAAATCGGTTGGAGCACGCAAGCTCCTGGCGGCAGTAGCAAAAAGAAGAACAAAAAGAAACAGTTCTTTGAGAATGCGCCAAAGCAAAAACGCACCAAGAAGAAAAAGAGATAATATTTAAAAGAAGGAGAGCCCGCAGTACGGCTCTTCTTTCTTGTACATAACCATAAATTTTGGTAAAATATTCACTACCGCTAGAAGGGGGAGAACGCTATGCCAAAAGGGGAAGGCAAGGTTATCAGCACTAACAAAAAAGCCAACCACGATTATTTTATTGAACAGACATACGAAACTGGCATGGTTTTGCAAGGAACAGAGATCAAATCCTTGCGCTCAGGGCGCGCAAACTTGAAGGACTCCTTTGCACGTGTCCAAAATGGAGAGGTATTCCTTCACAATCTTCATATTAGTCCATATGAGCAAGGTAACCGCTACAACCATGAACCGTTGCGTACAAGAAAGCTTCTTCTTCATCGCAAGCAGATCAACCAGTTGATCGGATTGACGAAGGAAGAGGGATATGCGCTTGTTCCTTTGAAAATCTATCTGAAAAACGGCTATGCCAAGCTGTTGATCGGTCTAGGTAAAGGGAAGAAGAAATACGACAAACGGGATGACCTGAAAAAGAAAGAAGCAAAACGTGATATTGAGCGCGCATTCCGTGAGCGTCAGAAGGAATAGTATAGGGTATTTTACAGTAACTTACAATTGCAAAGTTATGTGAGTATGCTATAATAAGGTTGTCGCTGAAACAGCGGCACTTTGATAATTGAATAGCTAACTTGTTAGCTCATTATCTTTCCCGTTAACACCTCGAGTCTTGGTTGATTTAAATTTCAACAAAAGACATTTACAATCGAGGGGACGTTACGGATTCGACAGGGATAGTTCGAGCTTGGGTTGCGAGTCGGGGGGATCGTCCTCGTCATCAACGTCAACGCCAATAATAACTGGCAAAGAAAACAACAACTTCGCTTTAGCTGCTTAATAACAGTCTATAGCGGTTCCTCCCTCCATCGCCCATGTGGTAGGATCAGGGACTCACTCTAAGTGGGCTACGCCGGAGATCGCCGTCTGAGGTCAAAGGAAGAGAACAATCAGGCTAGCTGCCAGGATGCCAGTCAATAGGCGGAATGTTCAGCGAAATACTAATATATTGACTACACTCGTAGACGCTTAAGTGGCGATGTTTCTGGACGTGGGTTCGATTAATTATTAGTCGCCTTGTATGGTAACATACAAGTGAAAATCTGGCTTTATCGGTGAAACCTAAGTCGCAAAAAGTGTGCGATAAGGCAATGCCGAGCGGTATGTGGAGTAATCCAACAGCCGTGTATCGACTCATAGGTTGCCACGACTTGTGGTAATACTAGGATGCGAAATCTCTGCCTTTCATGGTAAAAATAATGATTCGCATAATACGCCAGAGGGCCTCAAATTTGAGGTTCAAGATATAGTCAGTGCCATGACGAAAGCATGGAATTGCACGTCCCACCGTCTCCATACAAATTGAAAGACCTCACTTTTGTGGGGTCTTTTTTACATTTACCTTATTACAAATTAAAAAAATCCTCTTCGAATTTTTTCTTCTTTTCTAATTCCTTCTGCGTGTATTTTCCGTTTCTCTTTGTCACTAGATTAAAGTGGTTCAGGATAAACTCTGCACGTTTTTTCTTTTGTTGCACTCTTAAAAATTGATAGATATCCATTAATAAGTGAAAGACTTGATCTTTTTGTTTGATATTCAAAGTGAAAGAATTTTTGTGTATTTCCGGTTTGTAATTCTTTTTGTTATTGATTGATCCTCCAGCAAGATTTTTTATGTATTCAAGTAATTCTATATCTGTGGAGGAAATCGTTATGCAGGGCCTACGATTCTCATGAGCATGCATTCTGGTTAATGTAATACTACCTTCTCCATCAATAATTCCCGCAATATAGGCAGCTTCCCAATTTTCCGTAATAATTACCTCCAATCTCTTATTAAATATAGTTCTTTATTGAGAACGGTATATTGAACAATACCCTCTAACATGCTCGTCAAACCGTCCGTTACTCTAAAATATTAATAAGGAATGCATTTTCCCCTCCTTTTCTATCATTTATCAAGTAAAGAATTAGTTATATATTACTAATTAAATTTTAAATATTAAAAATAAAAGGAAAATTTAGAAAAATGTCAAAATAATAGTATTGATGTTGAAAAAATGGAGGAGTGTGCTAAGTGAAGCGAAGGAGAGAAATTAGAAAGCCATTGTTTGCATCGCTATTATCTTTTTTCCTAATTTTTAGTACGATGAGTGGTACTGTTGGGGCAAGAGGAGCGAATGATGCGGAGATATTTTTAAAGTCAAAGGATGGAAATGAAAAAGTAACGGTAAGTGAAGAGGTGACAGAAGCTTTTAGGGAAAATGAGTATGTCGAATTATTAGTTGAAATGAAGGATCAAGTAGATACTACAGCAGTTGCAATCCAAGCGAGGGAACAGATGAAAGCTATACAACATGTTTCTCCCTTCCAACAAAACCTCCAGACTCGCTATGCAGTTGTTGACGCATTAAAATCCACAGCAGAAATTACACAAAATTCCTTACTTCAATCGTTAGAAAAAAGTGAACATGTAAAAGATGTGAAAAGCTTTTACATAATGAATATCGTATACGTGAAAGCAACAAAGAACATTTTAGAAGAGTTGAGAAATCATCCAGAGGTAGCAAGTGTCAGGCTCGACTCCAAGATAGAAATAGATTGGCCGGCAATGTCTTCAAGCCAGATGGAAGAAAATACTCAGCAAGCTATGGATGAGAGTATTATGCAAGAGGGCGATAGCACTATAGAGTGGAACATTAACCAAGTGGAAGCCCCAAGGGTATGGAATGAATTTGGAATTGATGGTAGTGGAGTGGTTGTCGGGTTGATTGATACCGGTGCCCATTGGTCCCATGAAGCCCTGAAAGAGAAGTGGCGCGGGTATGATCCTCTTGATCCCAATAACCCAAACCCTGTAGGAAATTGGTTTGATGCAGTTTCGAATCAAAGTATGCCTTATGATCTCGCTTCAATTCCACACGGTAGTCATGTTTTAGGGACAATATTAGGGCAGGATCCTGCCGGGAATAATAAAATCGGTGTCGCTCCTGGTGCCAAGTGGATTGCTGCTAGAGCATTCACGGAACAAGGTGGACAGGATTCCTGGTTGCTTGCGGCAGGGCAGTTCATGTTAGCGCCGAACGGGGATCCGAGTTTGGCTCCTGATATCGTGAACAATTCTTGGGGCGGCGGAGCAGGCTTGGATGAATGGTATCGTCCGATGGTCCAAGCGTGGAGAGATGCTGGTATCCTTCCAGTATTTTCAGCAGGAAATGCTTATCCGAATAAAGTAAGTGCACCTGGGAACTATCCGGAAAGCTATGCTGTCGCAGCTACGGACAGTCAAAATAGAAGAGGAAGCTTCTCGAGTGTGGGAGCCGGACCTTATGCAGATGATCTTAAGCCGGATATTGCTGCACCTGGAGTTAACATTAGGTCCTCCGTCCCGACAGGGTATGAAGGCGGTTGGAATGGGACCTCCATGGCTGCTCCCCATATTTCAGGTGTTGCCGCGCTTTTACGTTCCGTTGACGCTTCTTTAACGGTAGATCAACTAGAAGATATCATCAATGAAACGGCGATTCCGCTTACAGACAGCCAATATCCGACAGCGCCAAACCACGGTTACGGGAATGGCTTGGTAAATGCGTATGAAGCAGTTGCTTCTATTGCTTCCGGAATTGGAGGTATTACGGGGCAAGTATTGAAGCAGGGAGTGGATGAGGAAGCTCCGGCTATCATGCACGAGCCTTTCACTTTTGGATATAAAGGCTTGGATGTCGTCCTTGATGCACAAATCACTGATAATGTTTCAGTGGTCAAGGCAGATCTATACGTAAGAGAAGATGAACAATCAGATTGGCAAATTGTTGAGCATACACGAACCACCGGAGACTTTAGGAATGGAAATTATCAAGTGGAAGTACCGTTGGAATTCGTGAAGGACCCAGGCTTTCAATATATGATAAAAGCGGTGGACTTCAGTGGGAATGAAGCTGAAACGGAAATATTTGACGTGGAAATCAGCTTCGGTATCAATCCGGAAGAAGCGTTTGAAGTTAACTTTGAACATAATTTAGATGGCATGCTGCTTTATGGTGATTGGGAGTGGGGAAAACCGACTGTTGGTACAACCCCAAAAAGTGGGGAAAATCTGGTTGCGACTAAACTGACAAGCAACTACTCTGATGATTCCGATAGTTTGCTTCAGTTTCCACCGGTTGACCTAAGGAACGCAGAAACTGCTTCGCTTTCATTCCAGCATTGGTTTGATATTGAGTATACCTATGACATGGCAAAAGTGTTGGTTACAAACGATATTGAAAGTGACGTATGGCAAGAAGCAGCAACATTTACTGGAAGGGAAAGAACATGGGAAGAACTGGCGGTAAATCTAGATAGCTTTGCCGGCTCGGAAAATCAAGTGTTTGTAGCTCTACTATTCACTTCTGATGAGAAGGTCAATCATGCAGGGTGGTACATTGATGAGCTGTCCATCACTAGTAATACGGTTGAGGCAACCGAGCTGTCTGATACAAAAATAACCATTGATAAAGCGGACTTCCAAGCAACCCAAAAGGTGGAGCAACCAAAGGCGGTCACAACCAATCAGAGCGGTTTGCCAGTTGAAGCTTACGTCACAGTTGTAGAAACCGGACGAACCGTAAAAACGAGTTTGGAGGATGGGTCCTACCATATTCTGCATCGACCTACACCTGAAGGAGAAACCTATACGCTAAAGGTAGAGTCCTATGGTTTTTACAAGCAACAAGAAGAATTTGTGCTTCAGGATGAAGAGGTAATCGAGAAGAACTTCCTCTTGGCTGAAATTCCTAGAGGAGAAATTTCACTAAATGTAATAGATGTGAGGTCACAGGAACCGATTCAAGGTGCCAAGGTGAAAGTCTTGGAGGATGGCAGGCTTCCTGTTGCAGAGACTGATGAGAATGGAAATTATACTTTCGAGGAAGTATTGGAAGGTACCTATACATTAACTTTATCTCTACCGAACTACCAACAAAAGAGTCTCACTGTGGAAGTAAGTGGAGGGGAAAGCTCCATTGTGACGGTGGAACTGACGCCATTCCCAGGGGTCGCTATTTCCTATGATGATGGAACGGCAGAAAATGCGAAGGCTTACTATAGTGCAGGGTATGGCTTTGCTACAAAGATGACACCAGAAAAATTAGCTGGATTAGCGGGGATCAGCGTTTACTTATGGGAGGCGAACTGGCCAATGCCTGGAGGTAATGAGTTCTCCGTTGCGATTCATGAGAGTAATGAAGAGGGAAATCCAGGAAAAAGGGTGATTGACCCGACAACGGTCGTTGGTGAAAGGGGTCAATGGAATTTTGTTGATTTAAGCGAATTCGATTATAAGACCGATAAGGACTATTTTGTAGTCGTTCTTCAAACAGGTGATTTCCCTAATGTTCCGGGAGTAGGAATCGATGAAAGTTCACCTTTTGCAGATCGCTCCTATCAAATGGATAACGCAGGGGTCTTTTCAAAGTTAGGATCATCAGAAGGTAATTTCATGATTCGTTCCCACCTGTATTATGTCTTAAACGAACCTACAATCAATGGAGGTTCCGAAAACGTATTTGTCAATGAAGATACGTATGCCATTTCTGGTTCTGTTGAAGAAGATGGAGTGGTGAATATTTATAATAATGACATCTTGGTGGGAACAACAGAAGCGGTTAATCAAGCATTTGAATTGGAAGTGCCAGTTAATGAAGGGGAAAATAAAATTACCGCGACGTTAACGAAGGGAGAGGTGGAATCTTCCCATTCCAACACATTGACAATAGTAAAAGACGTGACAAAACCAAGCATATCTATTGATTCACCGAAAAGTGGAGTGTCCACAAATGAACAGAACATTACTGTAACCGGTTCTGTAACCGATACCTACCTTGATACAGTGTTCATTCAAGGTGAAGAGGTAACAGTAAATGAAAATGGCAGCTTTAGTCATGAAGTGCAGCTGAATGAAGGATTGAACGAAGTCGTTGTGGAAGCAAGGGATCTGGCAGGAAATGAAGAGATGGGATCAATTGAAGTCCACTTGGATACAGTGGCTCCTGTAATAAGCGCTATCAGTCCTTCGGAAGACATTTACAAGAATCCAGGAGATAGCATAAAGATTTCCATCACAAGTGACACAAGAGGCGGAACCGCTAATTTGGTCATTAAAGATGAAGCAAATACAGTTCTCGAGGAGTTGGTCATGGAAGAAGTGGAGCCTTTTGTATATGAGGTGGATTGGATGATTCCGATTGATGCAACCTTCTCCAGTGCCAAATTTTTTATGGAACATGTTGATCCCGCCGGGAATAAAACCAGTGTGGAAGCGAATGGTTCACTTAAACTGAATCTTGAGCAAGTAACAAGGTTATCAGGCGAAACAAGATATGAAACAGCGGTGGAAATCAGTAAAGAAGGTTGGAAGTCGGCAGATATTGTGATACTGGCAAGAGGTGATTTCTATGCCGATGCCTTAGCGGGGGTACCTCTGGCACATAAGCTCGGAGCACCTGTATTATTAACGAAAACAAATAGCTTGAATCCGGCTACAAAAGAAGAAATAAAACGGTTAGGTGCTGAAAAAGTAATCATCTTAGGAGGAAAGGAGGCTATCGACGAAAGTATCGCTGAAGAGTTAGAGGGTTCAGGGGTCACGGTGGAGAGAATTTCAGGCTCATCAAGGTACGACACAGCGGTTCTTATTGCAAACCGTTTAGGGTCCACGAATAAGAAAGCGGTTGTGGTAAGTGGATCGAACTTCCCTGATGCTCTATCCGTAGCGTCCTTCGCAGCGAGAGAAGGTACACCGATCTTGTTGACTCGTACAGATCAATTGCCTGAGGCTACCATTGAGATAATCGAGAAATTACAAATAGAAAACACAACAGTAATTGGTGGCCCAGAGGCTGTTTCAGAGAATGTGAAAAATAAATTACCAAATGCTATTAGAGTGAGTGGAATCACTCGTTATGATACAAATATTGAAGTTTTTGAGCATTATAACGCAGGAGGAAATCATTTCTATGTGGCAACAGGTAAACAGTTTGCAGACGCTTTAACTGGTGCAGCCTTGGCCGCAAAGAATAATAGCGGGGTTCTGCTAACGAACCAAAGCATACCTTCCATAACGAGAGATTTCATTTTAGAAAATGAAATCCAACGTTTGACGATTTTTGGTGGAGAGGATGTAGTATCCAAAGAGGTCATGGCAGAATTGGAAAATTTAATCAGGTGATGTAAGGGAAGTGTGCTCCTAAAGGTGGAGCACACTTTTCTTATATAATCCAAATTTACTATTTATTAAATATTTTAAATATTTAATAAATTTTAGTAGGATTATTTATTTTGTTGTCGAAATAACATGTTGAGATGAGTATGTTTTTCCTTATAGCATTCACCATGTAAAGTTTTTCTACAAATGAAGAGTTGTTTCTACATCCTGATTTGTCATCATTCTTCCTTTCAGTCAACTAGAGCTTATAAGAGATTAACTGTTTTAGTTTAGCTGAGTGATGGAAAGGGGGATGCAGGTAACTAGTCTTCTTTTAGAAAAAATTGGGGGTGCGAAAGACTTGAGTACATATTACTCGAAGAAAAAACGGAGATCTATTTCACTTTTTATGATTTTTCTGCTTATTGCCAGTTTATTATTACCGAACATGGTAGGAGCCGAAATTCCTAATGATTCCACGAGATTGACTGTTGAACAAGAAAAGCAATTGGAAAAGGAAAGAGAGAAAAGCGTTCAAAATAATTCAGAAGAAACGAATGGGGAAGCCTCAGAAAATGGGATTCCAAGCCTACTCGATGGAATTGACCTATCTTCTGAACCTGAATATGACGAAGACGATTTTGTAATGGAAGGGAAAGTAGAAACAGATATTATCAATGAACTAGATTCTGAAGGAACGGTCAATGTCATAATCCGTTTACAGGAATCTGTTGATATGAAGGAATTGTCGACTACTGTTTCTGCACTTGAAAATAGAACGGATCGCGTAGGTACGGTCATTGACGAGTTAAAAGGTGTTGCCAAAGCTTCTCAAAGCAAGCTATTGCAGCAAATGCAAGATTTAGAGAGTAAGAAGATGGTAAGTAATATCCAATCATTCTGGGTAATCAACGGACTCTCCGCAACTATTAATAAAGAGGCATTAGAGACTATTGCCCAAAGAGAAGATGTGAAGCGGATTACGTTGGATAGGGAATTTCAAGTTCCCGAAATGTTAGTGGAAGATTCTCCTCCACGTCTACCGGAGTGGGGATTGGAAAAAATCTTTGCTCCAAAAGTATGGGGGGAATATGAACTCCAGGGTGAAGGTGTTGTGGTTGGTATCATGGATACTGGTGTTGAGGGAGAACATGAAGCGCTTCAACATAACTACCGTGGCCGTGATGGAAATCATCAATATTCCTGGATTGATTTATCAGGCTCTGAATATTCCTCACCGAAAGATGGCCATGGACATGGAACGCATGTTGCCGGGTCTGCAGTTGGTGGAGGAGCAGGGGAACCGATCGGGGTCGCTCCAGGTGCTGAGTGGATAGCTGCCAAGATCTTTAACGATTCAGGTGGTACAACTGCATCCGCCATTCACCAAGCATTCGAATGGTTTTTAGCTCCTGGTGGTGATCCAAGTAAAGCGCCGGATGTGGTCAATAACTCTTGGGGAAGTGCCGACACTTATCGGACTGAATTTTTGGAAGGGGTACGTGCATGGGTTGCAGCTGGAATATTCCCGCTTTTTGCTGCAGGAAATGATGGCCCTGGTGCTCAAACGATAGGATCTCCGGGAAGCTTTCCTGAAGCTTTTGCAATTGGGGCTTCAGATATAAATGATCAAATCGCTTCATTCTCAAGTAGAGGTCCAGTTTCTTGGCCAAATGAAAATGGAGAACAAGTGCGATACATTAAGCCTGAGGTAACAGCTCCGGGTCATCAAATATATTCTGCATGGCCAGGTGGAGGCTATAACACGATAAGTGGAACATCCATGGCAACTCCTCATGTTGCAGGAGCGATTGCACTTATTTTACAAAGCCAGCCTGATTTGACCATTGATGAAGTTGCTGATCTTCTGGAAAGAACAGCGCGGACAGCAAGCCATATGGGTACGCTCCCAAATGATAATTACGGTCATGGGATTGTCAACGTATACCAGGCTGTGACAGAAGCAGCGTATGCAGGAGAAATCCGTGGGACCCTGAAAGATAAAGAGGGTAATCCGATTGCAGGTGAGATCTTCCTGTCTGAAGAAGACTTGCGCATAGAAGTAAAAGAAGATGGCCAATTCAGCTTCAAGGTTCGCGAAGGCACGCATGAAGTGGAAGTCGATTCCTTTGGATTCCATGCGATAACAGAAACCTTGGAAGTGAAAAAAGGCGAGGTGCTGGATAAGGCATGGGCATTGGAAAAGGCAGAAAGATTCAATGTAGAGGGAAGCGTTAAAAATACAGATGGAGATCCTGTACCTTATGCTTATGTCCGTGTATTGGATACACCACTTGAAACAGTAAGAACGAATTCGAACGGACAATTCCTGATTGAAAGTGTCCCGGAGAATGAATATACGATCGTAGTGAACGGTCAAGGGATTAAGCAAAAATCAGAAACAATTACCGTAAATGAAAATACAACAGTTAATTTTGAGGTAGCTTCCACTAAGGTCACCGCACTGGATGATTGGGCTACTTCCAAAAATAATTTCTCAAGGAACGCAGTGACCTCTGCAGAAGTCGATGCAGAGAAATTAGTGTCTTCCTGGTTTTATGAGTCAAATGGACAAGTATTATTCAGTTCACCTGTTATTGCGGAAGGTAAAGTAGTATTTACCACCGACCGCGGATATGTGGAGGTTGTGGACCAACGAACCGGGGAAGAATTATGGTCCATCAGAACTGGTAATACAAACCGTTCCACTCCAACAGTTGTGGATGGAGTCGTTTATGTGGCAGGTGGTTCGGATAGTAAGATTTATGCCATTGATTTAGAATCAGGCATGACAAAATGGACAGCTAAAGTTGATTTTCCTGCAATTTATGAAGCACCGATTTATCATGATGGGATTCTATACATCACTTCTTACATGGAAGCAGACGCAAAAGCAGTTGCGCTTGATGCAGAAACTGGTGAGAAGGTATGGGAAAAAGCTGTAGGTGAGAGATCGTTCTTCGGCGCTGCCATAGGTGAAGGGTTGTTATATGTCGGAACGTATGACTCTAAGCATTTAACCGCACTTTCCCTATCAGATGGATCTGAGCAGTGGAAAATCACTTTGGAAAAAGAAGGGTTCGCATCGAGTCCGGTTTATGTGGATGGGGTTGTATATGCAGTTAGTGTAAACTTCAGTAATCAAACAGGTACATTAAATGCCTTTGATGCTGATACAGGTAATAAATTGTGGAGTGCAGCAGATATAGGTGATACCCAGGCCGGTTCTCCAATTGTATTCGATGACCTTGTTATCATCGGTTCCTCTGTAAAACCAGTCATCAAAGCATTTAACAAAACTTCTGGTGAGCTTGTTTGGGAATCGGATATTGGAAGCATGATGGTGAATAGTGGAGCAGTGTCTGGGAATGGCTATTTATTTGTCACAGATCTTTCCTCCAATCTCCAAGTGCTCGATGTGTTTTCTGGAGAGAGGCTGCATACCTATAATCTGAAAAACTTAAGTACATCAGGGGTAGCAATTACTGATGGCCAGATAGTTGTAGCAGATCATTCAGGTGTATCAAGTTTTGAAGCGCCTGGTTTGTTATCCGGTTCTGTTACAAATGCTGACGGAGAAGGAGTTCCAGCAAAAATAACCATCGTTGGAACAGAAAAGTCAACTGAAGCAGATGAAAATGGAAATTATGCAATAAACATGCAGCCAGGTACCTATGATGTAAAAATTGCTTATTACGGACTCAAGCAGATTGTAGAAAAAGTCACATTTGTAACGGGCTATGACATTCAGAAAGATTTTCAACTTGAGCCGGCAGCACTTGGGTCATTTTCAGGTGAAATTAAAGATAAGAGATCTGGTCTTCCAATCGAGGGTGTATCCATAAAAGTGAATGACACACCACTTGAAGCTAGTTCGGATAAAGATGGAAAATATAGTTTTGCAGAAGTATATGAAGGAACCTATGATGTGCAATTCTCCTTGGCTGGATATGTAGATCAAGTAATTCAAGTCACAGTCAAGGCAGGAGAAAATACAGCTGTACCATTCGAAATGACACCTGTGGACGTTGTAGTTTTGGATGACTACAATGGAGAAATTGTACGCTTCCTGAACAATAATAACATCCCTGCTGAAGAGCGTGGATGGGATGTTATCGATGAAATTGGCAGCTATCAGGTTCTTTACATGAATGGTGCCTACACTTCGATGGGGGAAAGACCAACAGAAGAGAAATTTGAAGAGTTGGTTTCCGCAGCAGAGGAAAAAGGAGTCAGTGTTGTATTTGCCGATACATGGGGCATCAGTTATGGAAGTTTGAGACACCTTTGGGAATTCAGGAATGACCCGGCACAATATAACTCAGCTTACGATACTGCAACAGTCCGTTTACGTGTGGATGAAGAACATCCAATTACGGCAGGGTTGGAGAAGGATAGCAATTACGATATTCACGCGAACGGAGATTTTGCCTGGTTCAACCAATATTCCGGACGCCATCTGGCTACAGTCGGAAGCACAAGAGTCGGATTTGTAGGCTCGGGAGTAGCTTACAAAGGCGTTTCTGAGGAAAGTGCACATTTACTTCTTTCCACTCATGCAGCTTCTCCATGGGTATCTCCATTCAATGGTTGGCTGCCTACACAACAGCAAATTTTGTTGAATGGTATCAATTATGTGATGGATGCTGAATTTGGTGAAATATCCGGTTCCGTTGTCGATGCAGACGGAAATCCATTGGAAGTTACAGTGGAGGTTGTGGAAACGGGAGTATCGACTGAATCAACCGATGGATCTTTCGAATTGTTCCACGATGAAGGCACGTATACGGTCGCTTTCCGAAAATCCGGATATGCCATGCAGGAAGCGACAGTCGAATTTAAAAATGGAGAGCCGGTAATAAAAGATGTAACGATGGAAGTGTCAAATAGTGGTACAGTTTCCGGACAAGTTACGAATAAAATTACCGGGCAGGCAATACCATATGTTGAAATCAACTTATACGACGAAGAAAACAACCTCGTCGCAGAAGAAGTAAGCTCCATCAATGGTGCTTATGAAATAGCAGGTTTGAATGAAGCGGCGTACACACTGAAAATAGTACTGCGAGACCATGTAACCTATACTCAGGTCTTAAATGTTGCAGGTGAACCTATTCAGTTAGATATTGAGATATACCCTTCACCGAATGTGGGAATCATTGGGGATGGGTCGTTTGGATCCTTAAGGGATTTATTGGCGGAGGATGGAATCGAAGCGACAAACTATTCTTCCATCAGTAATATTCTAGCCGAGCTGCCTAACTTGGATGTTGTATTCTTTAATGATCAGTCTACTAGTAGTGTGACATTGCAAGTTTTGGAAGAGTTTTTAGCAGAAGCGGACAAGCATGAGGTAAGTGTAATTTTGGGGGATACGTATTGGACAGGTTCAGGGTTGAATCACCTCGTAAATAGATTCCAAGACCCGGAATCTCGCACACAGCATAGAGATTACAACAGCTCAGCCGGTTATGAAGTAATAGAAGAGAATCCTATCTTCGGAGACTTGAAGCCTGGGGATTTTGTTGACATTCTCTTACCGAACCGCAGTGATGTTGCTTCTTTTGAAGGCTATTCAGGCTATCCTTTAGCTTATATCAAACACGAAGCGCATGAAGATGTTCATGGCTTAGGTATTGGTTATAAACCAAGAACAGCTACAAGTATGGAACTGTTAATGGGTGGGCATGGTATTTCGTTTACTCATGACAACAGGCATTACACGGAAAATGGTAAAGATATATTCGTTAATGCTTTACTTTGGGCAGCTTACGTTGAATACAATGTAATCGAGGGTTATGTAACAGATGAAGAAGGAAACCCACTATACGCAAATGTCAAAGTGAAGGGCGAAGGGTTAGGTGCTTGGACAGACCCTGAAACTGGCTTCTTCAGTATTGCAGCGTTAGATGGTGATTATGAATTGGAAGTAGATTCTTTCGGATATCAAACGCATACGCAGTCGGTGACATTGGATGAGAATCTAGAGCAGTTTACCGTAGAAATGGCTTTACAGGAAAACAACGGCTCGTTAGAAGGTAAATTCTTTGATGAAAACACACTAGAAGGAATTCAAGGTGTGCACATAGAGGTAGAGGGTTTACCGCGTGAAGCGACTACTAATGTAAGTGGAGACTTTACTATTGATCATTTAGTGCCTGGAACTTACCCTCTTGTTGTTACGAAAGAAGGATATGTCATTCAGGAATTCAATGTGGAGATTAAAGCGAAGGAAGCAACTGTATTTGAGCGTAAAATGAAGCCATCTCCAAAAATAGGAGTCATTGTGGACGGACAGCTCTCTTCAGTTGTAAAGCTAAAGGATTATTTATCACCTAGAGGATATGTAGTGGAGGATCTATACTATTCAGACCTGGATAAAATTGCTGATTATGATCTGATATTTGCCAACTCAGATTATAATAATAGCTTGAATCCAGAGAAACAAGTATTCCTCGACTTCGTAAAAGAATTGGACCGGACAGAAACGCCTGTCATTTGGACAGGAAATGGAGGACCAAGAGGAAGTATTCGTTTCCTTGTGGATTATTTGGGAGACCCTGCAGAAGAGCATATGGGAAGTACGCCATCATCCCAGAAAACACTAACAGCTAAAATCCTTGAGGATCACCCATTGCTAGAAGGTGTGAAAACGGATGAAAATGGACAATTTGAGTTTGATAGCAGATACTATCATGGGTTTGAAGGATATACAGGGAAAACAGTAGCGACAGTTTCCCACCCTGGTCAAGGTGAACTGGGCAGTTTTGTGGCATATGGTGGACGTACTTTGAACAGTGTGGAAGTATTACTATCAAATATGACGTTCGGATACGGTTTTACAGAGAACGGTTATTTTGATGAAAATCGTGAACGAATCGTAAATAATGCTCTTACTTGGGCACTTGATAACAAAGAGCCATTAGTAGGGGAAATACACGGCCAAGTGAATAATAATTTTGACCGCAGTGTATTCTCTACTGTTACCGTACAAGAAACCGGATATACATTCCAAACGGAACAAGATGGTTCATTCTTCCTGGGGCTAGACACAGGCAGGTACACGTTGAATGTGGAAGCTTTCGGACATGAATCGGAAACATTTGTAGTGGATGTGGTTCGCGGAGAAAGCAAAGAGCAGACATTCGTACTGACCTCTGACAATGCCGGTCTCATTAAAGGGCAGGTAAAGGCAGAAGACACGAACAGTGGTCTGGAAGGTGCGAAAATCCAGTTGGATGGAACTCCTTTACAGACAACAACAGATAAAGATGGGTACTATGAACTTCAAGCTCCAGCAGGCGAGTATCAGGTCCGGGTTACTGCTAACGGATATACTCCTCAAGTAGTACCTGTTGTAGTGGAAATTGATCAAGAAGAAACATTAAACTTCACATTAAGTATTTCCGAAAAGATTGCTGTAGTCGGAACAAGTCTTAATGCCGGCAGATTCGTAACCGTGTTGGAGCAGCAAGGGTACGAAGCCATTCCTTGGGTAAACACTGAAACAGATCAACTAATGGAAGAATTAAGTGAATATGCGCTTGTAATCTTTAATGACCGACACTATTCAGGAATGCCGGAAGCTAAGTTTAAAGAATTCGTAGAGTTAGCTGACAGCTTCGGAATAAGTATGATTTTTACAAGCCAATATGCTAGTGGTACAATTCGTGATTTACGTGACTTTTATCAAGATCCAGTTACGGTTACTCAAGGCTTTTCACCAGGACATGTTAATTACACTGTTTTGGAAGAACATCCAATTTTTGCAGGATATGAAGTTGGAGATGTAATCCGTATTTTGGACAAGGGTGATGCGAATCAACAATGGTCCTATTTCTCAGAGTATAGCGGAACTAAAATTGCAGATTTAACGCATGATACAAATGGGACTATTGGTGGAGGAGTAGCTTACAAATTTAGAACTGCAAACAATGTTCACATCTTATTATCGAGCATCCATGCAGGATCGTATGGGAATCCAGAGACATTATGGACAGATGATACAAAACGGATCTTCACAAACGCGGTTGACTGGGCAATATCAGCCAGTCTGGGCGAAATAACTGGTACAGTCAAAGATAAGGAAGGAAATCCTATTGCAGGTGCGATCGTATCCATTGAAAGCCAAGGATTGAGCACAGAGACCAATGGAGAAGGGCAATATCGCCTGGGCGTAGGGGTAGGAAGCCATGAAGTGAAAGTTCAAATCCCAGGGTTTGTGACACAAACTGGAACTGCTGTAATTGAGGAACTTGGACAAGCAGTCGAATTGAACTTTGAAATGGAAAAGACAGACCGCATGAGTGTCACCGGTAAAGTAACAGATACAGAAGGCAATGGTCTGGAAGGGGCAAAAGTTACCCTGACAGAGAAGACCGGCCTTTATGAAGAGACAGTCGAGACGAACGAAGCGGGAGCTTATCAATTCGATGAACTTCTCGCTGGTGAATATGAACTTAAAATTGAAGTAAATGGCTATCAAACAGTCACACAAGAGATTGTGATTGAAGATGGGGAAAATGTTGAATTAAACTTTAAGCTAAGTGACTTCAACATTGCCGTACTGGGAGATATTCAAACTTCCATCACGGACTTCCTTGAAGAGAGTGGCTTGGCTGCCCAAAAGCGTGATTGGGATATTGTAGACGATGTTTATAACTATGAAGTAATTATCGTCAACACAAATACCGGAACGGAAGAGCAGCTACAAAAACTTATTGATGAAAGTAACAAGAATGAAACAAGCTTGGTGTTTGTAGATACTTGGGGTGTTGATGGCTCCATACAGCTACTGGAAAAAGCTTTTGGAAGTCCTGTTCGTGCAGAACATGGATATAACGAAGGTGCTGTCTATGTAGATGTACAAAAGGACAATGAAATCTTCACAGGATTAGATGAAGAAACAATCAAAATCCATAGTGAGAAGAGCCCTTATGCAACATTCGAGAACTATGAAGGTATTACACTTGCAAATCTAGTTGTGGATGAAAAAGATAAAGGCGCAACGATCGCTTACGATTTCCAAAGTAAGAATCATATGCATCTATTACTCTCCACATACGCTGTAAACAATATGATCAGTCCGAAACAAGGATGGACTGAACAAGGGAAGCAGTTATATCTTCAGGCAATTGAATGGGCAAGAGATGGAGTGCAAGAGTTACCAGCATCTCCTGTATCAAATGAAGAAGAGGTCATCTCAACGGATGGGAAAGTGACTTTGACTGGTACAGGAGAATATAGAAGTACCGTCACTATTCATCATGGAGAAGAAGTGCTTGCTACAGTTTTACCAGAAAAGGACGGCTCTTTCAGCGTAGAGATATCAGATTTATTAGATGGCAGTTACGAGCTTGTTCTAAAAGCCAACAACTTTGCTGGTGAAGTTACTGCTGATAAGAAGGTTACAGTTATTGTGGATACAGAAGGCCCTCAGCTGGAGGTAACCTCTCCTGTTGATAACATGGTAACCGGAAAAGAAGTGGTCGATGTAAATGGAACAGCAACTGATGCAAATTTAGCTCGAATTCTAGTAAATGGTGAAGAAGTAGAAGTGGATGAGAATGGAGCGTTCTCTACTCGAATCATTTTAGAAGAAGGAACACATGCGGTTAAAGTGGAAGCATTAGATTCAGTAGGCAATGTAACAATGGTGGAACGAACGGTAACGGTAAACCTAAGTTCGCCGGTAATTACAGACTTAACTCCATCTTCGGATCTGTATGTAAGACCTGGAGACAAGGTGGAAGTCTCCTTTAGGAGTGAATCTGTAGGCGGAACTGCAAGCTATTCCATTAAGCTTCCTGCCCAGATCTCTACTCAGTCTTCTTCTAGTAATGCAATGGAAGAAGTGGAACCAGGGGTATACAAAGGAACATGGACCGTTCCGACCAATGTAGACCTTCAAGGTGCCATTATTGAAGTGGAATTAACAGATGTGGCTGGAAACAAGGTTGTACAAGAAGCCGCCGGTAAACTGTTTATTTCTCAAGAGCAGGTAGACCGTATTTTCGGGGAGTCTAGATATCTAACTGCAGTGGAAACTAGCCGCAATGGTTGGACATCCTCAGAAACCGTAATCTTAGCTCGTGGCGATGACTATGCAGACTCATTAGCAGGCGTGCCTTTAGCTCATAAACTGGGGACACCGATCCTACTAACAAGAAGCAATCAATTACCAGAAGAAACAAGAGAAGAAATTCAAAGGTTAGGCGCTAGTAAGGTAGTGATCCTTGGTGGAGGTTATGCGGTAAGCGAAGATATCTCATCCATGCTTGAAAGTGATGGATTAGAGGTTACTCGTATCGCCGGTATTGACCGATATCAAACTGCAGCGTTAATCGCAGAAGAAGTAGCTCCAAATGGGGCGGATAAAGTTGTGGTAGCAGGTGGGAAGAACTTCCCTGATGCATTATCTGTTGCAACCTTTGCTGCAAGGGAAGGTATGCCGATTTTATTGACTTCTGCACAAAGTTTATCGAATTATACTACTGCTGCAATCGATAATTTAGGAAGTTCAGAAAGTATTGTAGTGGGTGGATATGATGTGATACCAGAAGACATTTCAGATCAACTGCCTGGAGCTATCCGCATCGCAGGAAATGATCGTTATGAAACAAATATAGAAATAGTAAAAGCGTTTGGGGTATCTAATAAGCATATGTATGTCGCTACTGGAAAAGGATTTGCAGATGCATTGACAGGAGCTGTCTTAGCTTCAAAAAATAACAGTGCAATCCTTCTGGTTCGTGATTACATTCCATCGGTAGTATCTAGCTACATGACCGAACATGGGGTCAAGCAAGTAACTATATTGGGTGGACAGTATGCAGTAAGCGAAGAAGTTGAAGCATCACTTGTTAAAATAATCGAATAAGTAAACTAGTTTATGGGACCCATCTTCATAGAAGGTGGGTTCTTTTTTGTTTACATAATTAGAGTGTGTTTTATACATCTGTAGAAATTAATAGAAAAACGATTAAAGGACTATATTAAGAAAATTCTATCTTTCAACAAAAAATTCATTTCCCCTTCACAATTAAATGGTAGAATCAGTAATAGAACACCAAAGGGGGAGAACGAAAAGTTGCAAGATGCCGTAATTTGTCGGAATATTCGTTATGATGTACAGGTGAATAAACAAAAGGAAGAAATACTAAATATAGATTCATTGTTTATAAATGAAGGGGATCAGCTGGCTATCATGGGGCCTAGCGGATCTGGAAAGACGACTTTGTTAAGACTTCTATCAGGATTGGTTTTACCCGAAAGTGGAACGATTCAGCTGCTTGGTGAGGAGCTTACAGATAAATCGGAAAAAGAGCGGGATGAATTCCGCGGGAGGAATATCGGGATGGTGTTTCAGGAGTTTCAGCTCTTTCCTGCATTGACAGCGGTGGAAAATGTTCTTGTACAGCAACTGGCTAACCATAATATGGATAAAAAGACTGCCAAGGAAAAGGCGATCACTTTGCTTAACGAACTGGGGCTGGAAAAGCGATTGCAGAACAGAGTAATGATGCTCTCACGTGGAGAGCAGCAGCGAGTAGCAATAGCAAGGGCTCTTCTGAATAATCCACAAATCTTGCTGGTGGACGAGCCTACAAGCAATCTTGATATCAAAACAGGTATCCATATCATGAATCAGATCCAGGAAATCAGTAGAACCAATGGAACAACGCTGATTACGGTTACACATGATGTACATATAGCCAAGGGTTTTACCAGAATGATCACTATGGAAGAAATCAATAAATCCTACTCCGGTGTGTTGAAGGAGGTATTGCGATGAACATCCTCCAATATACTCTGCTCAGCATCAAAGTGAGAAAGCTGAATGCAGCATTCACGGTTGTCGCGCTCACTTTGGCGGTTACCCTCACTTTCCTTGTTATCATGCTTTCTTCAGGTATTGAACAAGGAATCAAAAAGCAGTCTGCCACCTATGATTTGATTGTAGGGGCAGAGGGAAGTCCAACACAGCTTGTTTTGAACAGCGTGATGTACCTCGATGCCCCAATCGGCAATATCCCCTATCATATCTATGAAGAAATGAAAGAGGATGACCGAATACTTAGGGCTGTCCCTTTGGCATTGGGAGATTCTTATTACGGTTTGCCAATTGTTGGGACGACCAAGGATTTCTTTCTTCCGTATCGTGAAGGTTTGGCCGAACGGTTCCATTTAGCTGATGGGGCTTGGTTTGAAGATCCTGGGGACGTGGTACTAGGTTCGTTTGTCGCGAAAGAAGCGAATCTTTCAGTTGGTGATACTTTCACCGGGAATCATGGTTTAGGTGAAAATGGTGACCAGCACGGAGATTTTACTTATAAAGTGGTTGGTACATTGGAGCCGACCGGGACCGCTGATGATAAAGGGATATTTACACCGATTGAAAGTGTATGGCTTGTGCATGAAGAAGCGCACGAAGAGCATGAACAAGAAGACGCTTCAGAACATGAAGGAGAGAATCATGAAGAGCACAGTGAAGCACATGAAGATAATCAGGGAATTACCGCTTTATTGTTAAAGCCTCAGCAGATCGGCCATATTCCAAGCCTGAAAGAGGAAATGGATTCCATTCATGAGGTGCAGGCGATATTCCCGGTTCGTACATTCAGGCAGCTTCTCGAAACATTTGACTATGGGAAGAATCTCGCATACTTGCTGACGGGAGTGTCCATTGTTCTGGCTGGACTGTTTATTGTCTTTGCCATCATCAGCTCCATCCATCAAAGAAAACAGGAAACATCCATTCTCAGATCACTTGGGGTAAACAGAAATAAGATTTTGGCCAATGTTCTGCTTGAAATATCCATCTTAACCGGTGCAGGAACCATTCTTGGCATCGTGTTCGCTTCCCTCATTTTTGCGGGATTGAAAATAATCAGTCTTTCTCAATTCGGGCTGACGCTTGGAGATGTCGGATTACCGGTTGAATATGCACTTTATGCTGGCCTGGTATTTGTGGGAGCAACAAGCATCGCACTGTTGCCATTATTGCCATCTTATCTAATTAAACGAAAAAGGGAGTTATAATATGTGGAAGAAAATGCTACTCGTCCTTGTGCTGGTTGTGCTGACAGCATGCTCCTCAAAGGGCGCTGCGGATGATACGAACAAGGAAGATAAAGCGGGACAATCTACTGAAGGAACACTAACAGAAATCACATTTGATGACTTTTTTACCCAATCGGATACAGGAGACGGAAAAATTACCGACAAGATGCTGGAACTTGAAGGCAAAAAGGTAGGAATCAAGGGCTATATGACAGAAATCACTCCACTGGAATATGGCTTTGTGTATTTAGTCCCTACAGCAGGTGCTGCATGTCCGTTCTGTTCTTCGGATAACCCGGAATACATTGAAGCGATTGCTGTTTTCCCGGAGAAAGGAAAAGAGCTGGAATTCACGGAAGAAGCACTATGGGCATATGGTACGCTTGAGGTTGGAGAAGAGGTCGATCCGATAACTGGTTTGATCAGCATGTTCCGCTTAAAAGCCGATTCGATTGAACCATATCAAATCAGGTAACAAAAAGAGGCTGCCGTGGCAGCCTCTTTCTATTAAAGTTGAAACACTCGCTCTATCACCCAATACCCACCGATAAAAATGATAATTGCAGATCCGTACTTCAGTGTGCTTGGATATTGTTTCAGTTTTTGGACCTTTGCCAGGAAAGGAAGCACTAATGCAACCAATGCCACTTGGATGACCTCAATGCCAAGGTTGAAGCTCAGCAATGATATAGCAAGGTGGCTTTTTGGAATGGTCATTTCCGATAGCAATCCAGCAAAACCAAGTCCGTGAACAAGTCCGAACATAAAGGTAAGAATGTAGCGTTTTTTTACTTCTTTTCTAAAGATATTCTCAATCGCAACGTAGACGATACTTAGAGCAATAACCGATTCCACCAGCAAACCAGGCAATTTGATGATTTCCAGGTAGCCAAGTGTGATTGTGATACTGTGGGCAATCGTAAACGCGGTTACCACTTTGATATGATCCTTGAAGCTTTGTCGTGCCAGTAGAAGTGCAAATAAAAACAGGAGGTGATCATACCCGGTTAGGATATGTTCCATCCCGAAAAGGAAAAATTCCCACCAGCTTGTACCGGATGTCGCTGCCCCTTCCACAGTCAGATCAGCTTCCCAAGTACGGTCGTCGCCTTTGATGATTTTCTCCGAGAAGTTGCCGTCCTGTTCAATGGTTAAAAGCTGCGTGTAAGTTGTATTGTCATTGGTATTTTTATAGAAGTTGTCCACTAATGTGATTGTTTTGCTTTCCTCACCAAGTGAATACGTCAATGTGGTTGTTACCACGTTTTTGTCGTTGCGCTGCTCACTGATCATTTTTCCTGTGCTCGGACGGAGTGCAACGCCATCTGCCTGCATGGTCAGGTTCTGACCGATCCATTCTTCAATGGAAGCTTTTCCGTTATCCACTTCCTCTTGTGAAAGAGTTGAATCATTGTTTTGGTCAAGCTGAATATTTTCAATAACGGACAAATCATCAATCGAAAATATATAGGTGATTTGGCTCTCTTCCAGCACAATCTTCCCGAAGCTTGCACTTAGCGCATGTGCATGAGTAGCCGTTGGCTGTAAAAATGGCAGGAATACTATTAGTCCTATAAAAATGATGTTTAAAAATTTTCTCAAAGCGCTTACCCCCAAGTTTTGTTGTGTTCTTTTATTAACCATTAATAGAATACCATGTCTTTTTTAGAAATAATTCAAAATATCGGATAATTTTACAAAAAATTTATAGAAAATTGATATTTTTCTGCAAGCTTTTCTGTTAAATTAATAATGTACTACTTTACTAGGTTTAATTTCTTTATATGGGGGAAAATGGGGATTTTGGCATAGTTGATTTTTACATAGAAAGCGCTTCCATTCTGTAAATCTAGTAAGAACAAACAATTTTAAGGGGGAAAAAAATGTACCAGCTAGTTCGCAAGAATCAGAAATGGTTTTCGTTAGCGTTCATTTTTGTCCTGCTCATGGGAATGGTTCCGATGAAGCCGGCAAATGCGCAGACGAACATTGCAGATCATGTTGTTATCAGTGAGTTTTTCTATGATGAATCAGGAACTGATAATAATGAATTTGCAGAGCTTTATAATCCGACAGCAAATCCTGTTGATATTTCAGGTTGGAAGTTAGAGCATTATAACCAACTTGGCCAGTTACAGTCCAATACGGTAACCATTCCGGATGGCACTGTGATTGCTCCATACGGTTTTTATTTAATTGGGGAGGTCAGTCCTCTGAATTCAGGAGACTTTGGCAGCACAGACATTGTGCCTGACTTAGTAAGAGAATCTACTTCTGACTGGCAAAACGGTGCTTCAGACGGTATTGTACTGAAAGATGCCGATGAAAATGCTGTAGACGGCCTTGAATATGGTACAGGGGATGGATCTTCTACAGTTGGTGAAGGAACTCCGGCTATTGATGTACCAGGAGGGAAAAGTTTAGTCCGAAAAAGCGATGCAGATGGCTACACTCCTGGTTCAGGAAACGGCTATGATACAAACGATAACAGCGTTGATTTTGTAGAGGCTACCCCAGCACCGCAAAACGCTGCATCTCCGGCAGAACCGCCTAACGGAGAGTCAACTGATCCAACTGACCCGACTGATCCGACTGATCCATCTGTATCGACGATTGCAGATGTAAGATTAGGTGGAGTTGGACAGGAAGATGTAATTGTTGAAGGAATTGTTACTACCGCTCCTGGTGGATTTGGCGGTAAATCTTTCTACATGCAGGATGCGACTGGCGGATTGATGGTATACACAAGCAATGAATATGCAGACGTTGCCATTGGTGCAAAAATTAAAGTATTAGGTTCAACAGAGGAATACAAAGGAAAATTCGAATTAGTCCCTACTGCAGTGGAAGTGTTGAATCCTGCAGCAGGTGAACCGGCTCCAAAGTATGTAACGGTCGACGAAGTTGCAGAGAGCAAAGAGGCTCAATTGGTTGAGCTTAAAAACGTGACAGTTACAGAAATTCAATCAGATGACTATGATAATGGTTTAATAACTGTTTCAAATGGTACGACTACTGTATCTGTTAAATTGGACAGCAGAACAGGCCATGACAGTACATCATTAACTGTTACTGTCGGTGATGAAGTAAATGTAGTAGGTGTGGTGGAGCAAAAAGGGACTGGACCGGACACTTATCACGTATTACTCCGCACACCTGATGATATCGCAGTTGTACCTGAAGGACCGGTTGATCCGGAGGTATCGGCGATTGCTGATGCGAAAGTACAGGCAGTTGGAACAGAAGTAACCATCCAAGGTGTTGTAACGCATGCTGAATCTAGCACTGCGATGTACATCCAGGATGCAACTTCCGGAGTGCAAATCAATACTACCGGTAAAGGGGTTTCACTTTCCGACTATGTGGAAGGCGAAGAACTGAAGGTTGTAGGTAAGACTTCCGTATATAATGGAGAAATCCAAATCGTGGTAGAAGCTGCAGAAAAAATTACAAAGATTGGAACAAAAGCAGTGCCTGTTCCAACCGTCATTACTCTTGACCAGATTGACGCTCATCAAGGTGAGCTTGTAAAAGTGGAATTGGCGCTGATTAAAAATGTAAACGTGGATGCATACAGTTTCCTCATTGAAGATATGGCCAAGAATACTACAAAGCTATATCACAGCAAGGCGGACAGCTTTACTAAAGCATCTTACAAAGATGGCGAGTACTACAGCATTGTAGGTATCGCGGCGAAATTCAAGGACCCACAATTGAAGCTTCGTTTCGGAGCGGATATGGTGAAGCAGGATGCTCCAGAAACGGCAAAATTGCCAATTATCTATGGAGTAAAGCCTGCCAAAATGGTAACAATCAACGAATTCAAGCCTGAGATCTCAGGTAAGATCGATGAAGCGGATGCAGAGATTGACTGGACAAGCTTCAAATTAGTGGTAGATGGTGAAGAAGTAACAGCTCAAATCAATGAAGAAGAATTTACATTCAGTTATACGCCTGCTACTGATATGTCATTGGGAGAACATAGTATCTCAGTAGAAGTGGCAGACGTTGCAGGAGCTAAAACCTCTTACGTTTCTTATTTTTACATCCAAGAAGCGAAGGATGACAGTGACTACAACTTCTACTTCGGTGTACCGCATGCTCATACAAGCTATTCCGATGGGAAAGGCATTCCAGCTGATGCCTTTGAGATGGCATATGAGAATGATTTGGACTACTTGATCGTTACAGACCACTCCAACTGGTTGGATGGCGATGAGTATATTACTGACCGTAAGGAGTTTGTTGAAAAAGTAGGCTCCGAATGGCATGCGACAAGAGAACAGATGGAAACATTCAACTCAGCGCACTCAGGTGAATTCCTTGCTATGCGCGGGTTTGAAATGACATCCTCAAATTGGGGACACATTAACGTAACAAACACCAATGATTACGTGGAAGCAAAACAAACGGTCGTAGAACTTGGTGATTTCTATGAGTGGTTAACAACAGAGGAAAATGCCGTAGCAGCATTCAACCATCCGAATTGGCCAAGTGATTCCTTCAATGACCTTGCATACGTTCCAGAAATCGACCATTTAATGGCGATGATCGAAGTGGGTAATGGTGCGCCGCCTTACAGCTATGCACGTGCTGAAGAGCATTTCTTCCGTGCGATGGATAACGGTTGGCACGTTGGTGCAATTAATGGTCAGGACAACCACTCCGCAAACTGGGGCGTTCCTGATAACATGACTGCAGTTGTAGCAGAAGATTTATCCAATGAGTCATTCATGGAAGCAATGAAAGCACGTCGTGTCTACTCCACAGAAGCTCGAGACACGAAGCTTCGAGTGAAAGCGAACGGATACTGGATGGGTAGCACTGTTGATATCGAAGACGGATCTAATCTGAATTTTGACATCTGGGTTCAGGATTCCGATAATCCGATCAGTGAAATCCAAATCATCTCCAATGGCGGAAACGTTATTGAATCCGTTATGGTCGGAGAAAAGACAGAATTTGCATGGACTCCTACCATCCAAGACGGAAGTGGTGCAAACTGGTATGTTGTAAAGGTTATCCATACAGATAGCAAATGGACAACAGCAAGTGCCATCTTCACTTCCGGTGGAGAAAGTGATGTTAAGTTAACACTTCTTCAAGTGAATCCAGATCCTAGTGTTCCAGGATCTGAAACAGAATTAACTGCAACTGTAAGTAACATGGGTGTACGCTCTGCAGAAAACCTGGAAGTGAAATTCTATCGTGGCTCTGTAAGCGAAGAGAACCACATAGGTACAGGTAACATTCCTTATATCGGACCAGGGAAACGTGCTGATGCAACAACTACATGGATCCCGACTGCATCTGGTCAGGACAAGATTATTGCTGTATTGACAGAAATTCCTGGTGTTACAACAGTTACTGAAATTACGAAATCCATTAAAGTAGTAGAATCAAACGGGCAAAAAGTGCTTGTTGACTCTGCACACAGCAACGCGGATGTTCCTGGATCCATGAACAATTTCATGGAATTATTACGCCGCAGTGGATATCATGCAAAGTACAACTCCGAGGCTTATACAGCTGAAGTATTGGCAGGATATGATGTTCTTGTCATCAACGCACCTAACAAGGTATTTACAGATGGGGAAATGACAGCCATCAATGATTGGGTACAAGCGGGTGGTTCACTCATGCTTGCATCCAAATCGAACTTTAACTTTGATAACAAAAAGCTCAATCCGCTATTGGAAAAAATGGGCTCAGGAATTCGTATCAACTCTGATAACGTTTATGAGCCAAACACATCCGATAAGTTCAGTGGTGGAATGAAGTGGTCCGTATATGCGCATACTGCTCCGGCTACAACGAGCGGCTTGAATGAAAACCTTGATGCCATCCGTTATTTCAGCGGTGCATCCCTGGTTGATGAAAATCTTGGCGCATTAACGAATGACCCTGAAACAGGATTGGAAATTCTAGTAGCAGGAAATGCAACATCATACAACTTCAACGTAGAAGAGGGATACCACACATATAATGAAGCAATTGGTGGAGAAAATGATGCAAACCAAACGTCTGGACCAAATGGTGAGTCCATTCCACTAATCGCGAAAGAGTATGTGGGTGAAGGAAGAATCGTTGTAGCTGGTCGTCATTTTTACTCTGACTTCGAAATCGTAAATGATGTAAGTAACACGTCCTTTACGCTGACATTGATGGATTGGCTAGCTGATTACAATCGAATTCAGTCCATCGCGGATGTTCGTGCAAATGCGCAAGATGGCGATATTGTAACAGTTAAAGGTGTGGTTACGGCACCTACAAACAAATTCTTTGATACCATCTATATCCAAGACGAAACTGGCGGTATTTCATTGTTCGGAGCTCAAGGAAGAGAGCTTCCGATAGGAACAGTAGTAATTGCCACTGGTGGAATCACTACTTTTGAAGGGGAATTGGAGCTCGAATACGAGAACTTTGACATGGAAATCCTCTATGTCGGCCCTGGTGAAGAAGTGGAAGCAAAAGAAGTAACAGCGCAACAAATCATTGATGGTACTTTCAACGGCCAGTTGGTGGAACTGAAAGGTACTGTTAAAGAAATCAACGATGAAGGAAGCTTCATGATTGTCAATGACGGCAAGAATGATGCAAGAATCCATGTGGATGGCTACCTGCCTTTGGGTGTGGAACGCTTCAAAGTGGGTGACTACATTTCTGTATCAGGTATCGCATCATCCGGTGCAGATGGAAACCGTATCCGTGTCATTTTTGCTGAGGATATGGAGATAACAGAAAAAATCACTAACATTACGATTCTTCATACCAACGACTCTCATTCACGTGTAACAGAAAGCAGTTCTTCCATCGGATTTGCCAAGCTTTCTACACTAGTGAAGCAATACAGAGAGAATAATAGCAATACATTGCTTCTTGATGCAGGGGATACTTTCCATGGTCAGACTTTTGCTACACTGACTGAAGGTAAGAGCATTGTGGATATCATGAATGCAATGGGCTATGATTCCATGGCTGCAGGTAACCATGACTTCAACTACGGATATGAAAGACTATTAGAGTTGACTGAAATGGCTGACTTCCCAGTCTTAAGTGCCAATATCATTGTGGATGAAACGGGAGATTATCTGCTTCCTCCTTATATGGTGCAGGAAATTGATGGAATCAAAGTGGGTATCTTCGGATTATCAACACCGGAAACCCATTATAAGACACATCCGAAGAACGTAGAGGGATTGACCTTTACAGATCCGGTTGAAGCTGCAAAAGATATGGTAGAAGAACTTGAAGGTCTAGACGTGGATGTTGTCATTGCCCTATCTCACTTAGGGACAGATGCTTCAAGTACAGAAACAAGCATCAAGGTGGCACAAGGTGCACCTGGCATTGACGTAATCGTGGATGGCCACAGTCATACAGTGGATAACATCAACGAAAGCGGGACATTGATTGTAAGTGCCGGTGAATATACAGAAAACCTTGGTGTGGTTGAATTAAGCTTCAAAGGAAAAGAATTGGTAAGCAAATCAAGAGACCTCATCACAAAAGCGGATATGGACGGTATCGAAGCTGATCCTGACGTCCAAGCAGTAATTGATGCAATCAATAAAGAACAGGAGCAAATCCTGAACGAAGTGATCGGTCATACTACTGTACATCTTGATGGCGCACGTGAACAGGTTCGTGTCCATGAAACAAACCTTGGCAACTTGATTACTGACGCAATGCTGGAAGCAACAGGTGCTGATGTTGCCATTACTAATGGTGGCGGTATCCGTGACTCCATCGATGTCGGTGATATTACCATTGGTGAAGTAATCACAGTATTGCCATTTGGTAACTACATCGTTACGAAAGAAGTATCAGGTGCCGACATCAAGGCTGCACTTGAACACGGGGTAAGTGACTATCCGAATCCGAAAGGTGCATTCCCGCACGTAGCAGGAATTATGTTCTCCATTGACAAGGACAAGCCTGCGGGAGAAAGAGTGCACTCAGTTAAAATTAACGGGGTGGCACTAGACTTGAACGAAACGTATACATTGGCAACTAATGACTTCATGGCTGCTGGTGGAGACGAATATTCCATGTTTGCTTCCTATCCGATCCTGAACGAATTTGCAGGGCTGGATGAAGCAGTCATCGCATACATTGCACAATTTGAGGTAATCTCACCAGTTGTGGAAGGAAGAATCAAAGTGGAAGCTACTTCTACAGGTGGCGGAGACGGAGATGGCGATGGCAACGGCGATGGCAACGGCGGTAACAACGGCGGCAACAACGGAGGTAACAATGGCGGCAACAACGGCGGTAACAACGGTGGCAACAACGGTGGAAAACTGCCAAACACGGCAACGAACACCTATAACCTGTTACTCATTGGTATGTTAATGCTAGGGCTTGGAACTGGATCATTCTTCTATTTCAGAAGAAAAGAATCAGCCGAATAATAATTTCTGAGAGACGCACTTCTAATTGGAAGTGCGTCTCTTTTTTAGTATAGGTAGTTGTCAAAGCGCTTCTTTTGTATTCCCGCCTCCGTACCTGTATACTTTTCTCAACAAAAGTAAGAAATAGGAGGAGAAAACCATGAACTTCCAAAACAAAGTCGTTATCATCACCGGTGCAGCAAACGGCATCGGAAAAGGAATAGCCAAGGAATATGCAAAAAAAGGTGCAACGGTTGTACTCGCAGATATGGAGGTAAAGGCAGGAGAAGAGCTTGAACAGGAATTGAAATCACAAGGAGCAAAAGCCCTCTTCATCCAGACAGATGTCCGCAAAGAAGTGGATATTGTTCACTTGATCAATAAAACGGTACAGCAGTATCAGAAAATAGATATCCTGATAAATAATGCAGGCATTTCAACCTTTACCTCCCCATATGAACTGACCATCGAGGATTGGGATAACGTCATCCAGACCAATCTTCGCAGTGTGTTCATCGCATCCCGCGAAGCGGCCAAAGTTATGAGGCAAAAAGAGAGCGGTGGGTCCATTGTCAATATCGCTTCCACGCGTGCTACGATGTCGGAGCCGAATTCTGAGGCGTATGCTGCGTCCAAGGGAGGAATTGTGGCTATCACCCATGCGATGGCTGCCTCATTCAGTCCTGATAACATCACAGTCAATGCCGTTTCTCCAGGCTGGATTGAAACAGGTGATTACGAAAAGTTACGTGATGTAGATCATGAACAGCACCTCTCCAACCGTGTTGGAAAGCCTTCTGACATCGCAAGAGCTTGCCTGTATCTGACCGATGGAGAGAATGATTTTGTAACTGGGGAGAATCTGACCGTTGATGGCGGGATGACACGAAAGATGATATACGAGCATTAATCAAAAAAGAAGCTTACCGACAATCGGAAGCTTCTTTTTCTTGTTCTGTTTTCGCAGACATTGTAGGTTTTCACGTATGGAATATAAACACGTAATTATACCTACGATCGTGCTCTTTTCACGTTTAATAATTGGATTTACTTTTAGATAAAGCCAAGTTTATCCCAGTAAAAAATCCAAAAGCCGACTTTTTACGGTTAGCTTTATTATTTTTGCAGGTTCAAGTCCCATGTAATACCAAATTGATCTTTCACTTTTCCGTAGCGTGCGCCCCAGAACGTGTCTTGAAGCTCCATCACAACTGTACCGTTATCGGATAAACGGTTGTACAGGGTTTGGATTTCTTCTTCATTTTCAGGCTCAATGGTCAGGGAGACTTGGTCGCCCATTTCAATGGAGTGTCCAGGGAAAGCATCGGAAAACATCAGTGCAAAATCGCCTTTTTCAAATCGGGCATGCATAATCAGGTTGTCCGCTTCAGGGGGAGTAGGGAAGTCTGCTTCTCCGAATGTTTGGATTCCCACAATTTCACCTTCGAAAACCGTTTTGTAGAACTCAAGTGCCTCTTTTGTATTTCCATTAAAAGATAAGTAAGGTGTTACTTGCTTCATTTTGAACACTCCTTATAATATAAGTTTAATCCAACATTTACATTATAAAATAAAAACCAATAAAAAGTAAAGAACATTTGTTCGTATTGATAAAAATATTGAAAGCGAATACATATTTCCTTTATACTGGTCATATTCGAAACGTTTCAAAAACTCTAGATTATTAAAAGGATGTGTGTTCAATGGCACTGATTCAATGCAATTTTTTCTCCGAGGCCTTGCAGTGCTCGACCTCGATGACAGTCATATTGCCGCAGACAACCTCCCATATCGGAGTGGAATCCAAAGCCGAGCAAAAGAAGCATCCAACCTTATATCTTCTGCATGGCTTGTCGGATGACAACACAATTTGGACCCGGTTTACTTCCATAGAAAGATATGTTGCACCTCTTGGCCTTGCAGTTGTGATGCCTGCAGCAGGGAGAAGCTTTTATACCGATATGGAAAATGGCTACGATTATTATACTTATGTAAGCGAGGAGCTGCCTCAGATAGCAAGGTCGTTTTTCAACCTTTCCGAAAAAAGGGAGGACAATTTTGTTGCCGGTCTATCCATGGGTGGGTATGGTGCGTTGAAAACGGTGATGCGTAATCCAGATAAATTTGCAGCAGGGGCTAGCCTGTCGGGTTCTTTGGATATTGTGGACCGTATTCCTGCATTTCCTCGTGACTTCCAGCATATTTTTGGCAATCGTCCGATAAAAGGGAGTGATGACGACCTTTTTCATGTAGCTGAAAACATGGCCAAGAGCGATGGGCCGAGACCAAGATTGTACCATTGCTGTGGAACGGAGGATCATAACTACCAGGCAAATCAAAGATTCCGCAATCACCTGAAAGAGCTATCGATCGAGAGCACATTTGAGGATGGTCCAGGCGGGCATGAATGGGGTTATTGGGATAAGCATATTCAACCGGTGCTGCAATTTTTGCATCAACGTTAAAAGGCAGGCTCATCAACTTTGAGCCTGCCCATCTATTATCCATTGTATTTTTCAGGTCGATAACGACGTTCCAAGCGGTCTGCCGCCGCGTGTCGTTCTTGTTTACGTAGCTTTGCAAGGTAGCTGTCCAACGCATTACCGCGAGTATGGAAAGGGCCTCCTTCATGGATGACAGCCCACATTGGGTCAATCGGTGAATCCGAGGATGCCATCTGCTCTGCAACCCACTGGTCCAACAGTCGCAATCCTTTGGCGACGATTTCAGGTCGTTCTTCCGCCAGGTTCACGGTTTCATGGGGATCGTTTTCCAAATCAAAAAGCATGAGCTCCGGGTATTCCTTCAGTCCGTCATGGTATGTGCGGATCAGGATCCAATTATCAAAACGGGCAGAACGTTGGCAGCTCCATGCGTTTTGACTGACTACCAGATATGGGCGGCCAGCGGATTCGCCATCCGTCAGTGCAGGAAGGAAGCTCTGTCCATCCCATTTTCCGCTTGCCTTTGCGCCAACCAATTCCGAGAATGTAGGTCCGAAATCAATTTGGTAGTGGAAGTCTTCATCCACGTGTCCCTGTTTGATTCCCGGTCCGGCAATTATACAAGGGATTCTGCTGGTAATATGGTCAGCGGTTTGATGATCACCATAGACATTCAGCTCTCCTTGATTTTCGCCATGGTCGGCAGAAATGACAATGATGGTTTCATCGAGAATACCTTGCTCTTTTAGTGCGTCCAGGATCTTTCCGACATGATCATCAACATGGCGGATTGCTGTATCATAGCCATCTATCCAGTTCTTGAAGTCCTCACGGCAAGTGATTTCACTCGGAAGACCATCCCATTGGTTGCCGCGGGGGAGATCCCGTATACTCATCGGGCCATAGCTTTCCCGTTGTTCAGCAATAATTTCATCTGTCAGCCATTCCGGAGCAGGGTCATTTTTAAATGGGTTCCCATATTCCCCCGGAGTACGATAAGGAGTATGCGGATCCCAGAAGTTCAGATAAAGGAACCAGTCCTCTTTTTCAGTGGCACGCTCTTTTATCCACCGAAGTGCTTCCTTGGAAACATCACCAGCCGTTTCCCCTGCGTGCTTGCCCGTATCATAGGTTTCCAGGAACCCCTGTTGAACATGCCAAGCTGCATGGCGACCAGGGAAGGGACTGATCATGGCAGTATGATGGCCTTTGAATCGGAGCGTATCCACCCATGCCTGGTGTTCGGTATGGTGATAGTTGAATGGACGCTCTGGTCCGATTGGACGCATATCCGCCTGAACACCTCCGTGGTTGACAACCCCTGTGTGGATGCCGAACTTAGAACTGAAAAGTCCTGTACGGGAAGGGGCGCATGGAGCGTCTGATGCATAATAATTTGTAAAGCGAACGCCGCGTTCCGCAAGCCCGTCAATATTAGGAGAAGTTTCACGGTGGTAGCCATAGCATCCTAAATGATCAGGACGCAGGGAATCAATATCAATATATAAAATTTTCATTTTTGTAACCTGCCTTTCAATTTTATTAATTAAATGTTTTAATTAATTATAGATGGAAAACCTACTAAATATCAATACAAAAAATAAAATCTTTGTTAAAGATTAAGATGTATTTATGAGAATCTAGCTGTTGATTGGAGCAATAGGCGAAGACTCCTGCGGGAGGTAGCGATTAGTGGAGACCCCACAGGCGAAGCCGAGGAGGCTCCACAATCGCCCCGCGGAAAGCGCAGCCTAGTGCGGAAATCAACAGCGGTATTCAATAGCACAGCCTAAATAATAAGATGATGGAATCCTATATATTTCTTTTAGGTGAAAAAATCCCCTTGTAAACGAGGGAAGATAAACTATAATGTTAGATAAATTCAAACAATAAATTAATTAATCCGAAGTTTCGAAAATTTACCGTAAAGGTGGAGTAAGTCTTATATGTCAATAGTAGAAACGATTCCCGACAGGATTAAGCCGGCAGGGAACATGTTGTATTTTGCAAAAGCGGACATGAATGAAAATGGTAGTTTTGTAGACAGTTGGCTTGCCATCACAGAAAATCAGATTCTTGTCTATGTGGAGAATGGAAGCGCTATTAAATCGTTGGAAATTTCAGAGCTGAAGGGAGCCAGACTTGATTCCTATATAGGCGGCGGATCACTTGTAGTGGAGAGCGACGATGGGGGAGTGGTTGTCATTCGTTTTTCCGCTCCGTTTACAAGCCAATTTACAATTGCAGTAAAGGTGATTGAAAATTTGATAAACGGAAAGCCGTTGCCTGTTTTATCGAAAAATGACCTTCCGCGCCAGTGCCCAACCTGTCAGCGTCCGCTTCAGGATGCAACCAATGCATGCTCGGTCTGTGTGGATAGAAAGAAAGTGGTCGGTCGACTTCTTGCGTACACAAAACCTTATCGCATGAAGATGGTCTTTGCGATGGTCATGCTGATTCTGGCAACCCTTTTGGAGCTTGCTCCTCCATACATTACGAAAATCTTAGTGGACGAGGTATTGGAGCCGAAGGACATCGGCGGAGGATTGCTTGTATTGGTGGCTCTTCTCGGTGTGACGAGCATTGTCCTTGCCCTGATGCAGATTGTCAGAGGGATGCTCGGCGTCTGGATTGGCAGTAAAGTGATGGGTGATTTGCGTAAAGAGGTCTATCAAGCGCTGATGCGGCTTTCCTTAAGTTATTTCGACCGCAGGCAGACGTCCCAGTTCATCGGTAGGGTAAACAGGGATGTGGAGGATACCCGTCAATTCTTAACTGACGGTGTCCTTTGGGTAGTAGGTCAGGCATTGATGCTGGTCGCGATCCTGATTATGATGTTCAGCCTTGATTGGAAGCTGACCCTGTTTGCATTATTACCAACGCCGGTTGTCATACTCTTCTCTGTCATGATCTGGCCAAGAGTTCACCAGATGTGGTACAAGCAGTGGCAGGCAATCAACCGTCTGAACATGGTAGTGGGAGATACCCTGCAAGGGATTCGGGTTGTAAAAGCTTTTGGACAGGAAAAACAGGAACATTCCCGCTATATGAAGGGGAATGAAATATTGATGACGCAGACGATTAAAACCGATGGCATGTGGCAGGGCGTGTTCCCGATATTTTCTTTCATCACAGGAACAGGGATGTTGCTTGTCTGGTATTTCGGAGGCATGGCGGTCATCAGTAACGACCTCAGCCTAGGGACCTTGATGGCATTCATCGCTTATCTTGGTATGTTTTTTGGACCACTTCAATGGTACAACCAGATGATCACATGGGTTAGTCGCGCGATTTCATCTGCAAACAGGATTTTCGAAATCATGGATACCCCATCAGAAGTTCCGGATAGCAAAAAAGCCGTCTCGGTAGGAGATATGGAGGGAAAAGTGGAAATCAAGAATGTAACGTTCGGCTATGAGAAGCACAATCCCGTGATAAAGGACTTGAACCTCGTCGTACAACCGGGAGAAATGATCGGTCTTGTAGGTCATTCAGGTGCCGGTAAATCTACCTTGATCAACCTGATCAGCCGATTCTATGATCCTACAGAAGGGGCCATTTCAATTGATGGAATAGACCTGAAGGATATCAGGCAGGAAGATCTGCACAAGCATATTGGGGTGGTATTGCAGGAGACGTTCCTTTTTGATGGATCCATCTCTGACAATATTGCGTATTCGAACCAAGGTGCGACGCCCGACGAAATCATGCGGGCTGCGAAAATAGCAAATGCCCATGAGTTTATCGTGAAAATGGCGGATGGATATGAAACGCAGGTCGGCGAGCGTGGCCACCGTTTATCAGGCGGCCAGAAGCAAAGGATTGCTATTGCCCGTGCCATTTTGCATGATCCACAGATCCTTATTCTCGATGAGGCAACAGCGTCCGTTGATACGGAAACTGAACATAAGATACAGGAAGCGGTCAGCAGACTGGTGCAGGGGCGCACCACTTTTGCCATCGCACACCGACTTTCCACATTGCGAAATGCGAATCGCCTCGTTGTAATCGACAAAGGGCAGATTGCAGAAATAGGGACACATGAAGAGCTTCTTGCTGAAAAAGGAATCTACTATAAGCTTGTGGAAGCGCAAAAGGAAATGTCGCAGATAAAAGGAGTAGAGGTTGGATGAGCGATTTGTTTGAAATAACCTATATCAATCCTGGTGTTACGTCTTTTACCAGAAGTGCAGGCGGAATGCTGCGGATGGAAACCGCCCGGGAGCTGTTTGCCGAGATAACGGTCAGACGTACGTATCCTATGTCCAGACCCTACGAATATTTGTCTGTCTGGACCAAGGATGACAAGGAGATCGGAATTATCCGTGATATCGAGGAACTGGATGAGAAAAGCAGGGAAGAGCTGGTGGCGGAGTTGAAACTTCGCTACGTCATTCCTGCAGTGACGAAGATTATTTCCATCAAGGCGGAGCCAGGACTGTGGACCTTCCAGGTGAAAACGGACAGAGGGGATTTGCAGCTATTGATGAGAAACATTCATGAGCATATCCATTCGATCGGGGTGAATAGACTGATCATAACGGACATGGAAGGCAAGCGCTGTGAAATCAAGGACATCGAATCTCTTGATGCGGCAAGCCGCAAGCAGTTGAGTAAAGTCATTTAAAGGAGGAATTGGATGATTACATTAACAGGCTTTGCAGATGAAATCTCCCCTGAACTCGATGTACAGCTAGATGTCCTGGAGTCCCAAGGCATCCGGCACCTTGAGCTGCGGAGTGTTTGGGGGAAGAATGTTGCACATTTGACGGATGAACAGCTATTGTCGATTAAGCGGACTTTGGATGCCAGAGGCTTTTCTGTCTCTTCCATTGGTTCGCCGATTGGGAAAATAGGAGTGATGGAGGATTTTGACGTACATATGGAGGATTTCCAGCGGGTTGTGAATGCAGCTCATGTGCTGGGATCCCGGTACATCCGTATCTTTTCCTTCTTTATTCCGGAGGGAGAGGACCCTGGTGATTACCGGGACGAGGTGTTGAGAAGAATGAATGAGCTTGTCAAGGCTGCTGAAGTAGAAAATGTAGTGCTATTGCATGAAAATGAAAAGGACATATATGGGGACAATGCAGAGCGCTGTCTTGATATTCTTGCAAGCTGCGAATCTCCCAATCTTCGGGCAGCTTTCGATCCGGCCAACTTTGTACAATGCGGAGTAAAGCCATTTACGGAAGCTTATCCATTGTTAAAAGGCTATGTAGAATATATGCATGTAAAGGATGCAAGGTTTGCAGATGGTCATGTGGTGCCAGCAGGTGATGGAGATGGCGAGATGAAGGAGTTGTATCAGGCGTTGCTTAAGCGGGATTTTGTCGGATTCGCTTCCATGGAGCCGCATCTCGCGGCGGCCGGTCCATTTTCGGGATTCAGTGGGCCTGATCTGTTTATAACTGCTGTAGAACGGTTCAAGGAGCTGCTTGTGGAAGTGGGGATGCCTGTGAAAAGTACGTTATCAAAGTAGTGACGGGAAAAATAAGAGATTACTAGGTGTAAAAAAGCTCATCATCGGTGTGATGAAGGCCCAAACCAGCAGAACCAAGGGTCAAAAAGTCCATCATCAAGTCGATGAAGGCCCGAACCCACTGAAACAAGTTCCAAAAAGTCCATCATCAAACGGAAACCTATACCAAAAACCAACCAAACCAAAGGAGGACCCACCCATGACCAATACCACCCAAAACAAAGAACTGCGCTTCGCTATAATCGGCTGCGGCTCCATCAGCGCCACACACGCTGAACAAATCCAAGCTATACCCAATGCGAGATTAGTAGCTGTTGCAGACATTGAAGAGGACCGTGCCAAAACGCTTGCAACAAAATACAACACCGATTGGTACACTGACTACCAGGAGATGCTCCAAAGTGACGATATCGATATCGTCAATATCCTTACGCCAAGCGGCATGCATGCTGATATGGCAATCGATGCAGCCAAAGCAGGTAAACACATCATTACGGAAAAGCCGATGGACATCTCCTTGGATAAAGCAAAAGCAATGATCAAGGTGTGCAGGGATGCAGGGGTCAAGCTTTCGGTCATCTCTCAGCATCGTTTCGACACGGCAACCATCCAAGTGAAAAAGGAAGTGGATGCAGGTAATTTCGGCAGCATGATCCTTGGTGAATGTGCCGTAAACTGGTATCGCACACAGGAGTACTATGACAGTGGCGAATGGCGCGGAACTTGGGCACTTGATGGCGGAGGGGCACTGATGAACCAATCGATTCATACGATAGATCTCCTTCAATACTTGATGGGACCTGTTGAAAGCGTTTTTGCCAGAACAGCCACCCTTGCCCACGAAAGAATGGAGGTCGAGGATGTGGCGGTCGCCACGGTGACATTCAAGAATGGAGCACTCGGCACAATCGTTGGAACAACAAGTGCGTTCCCTGGATTAAGCTGCCGCCTTGAAGTATTTGGGACGAAGGGATCCGCTGTGATTGAAAATGATCGATTGACCCATCACTTCCAGAAGACGCAAGATAGCAAGGGTGAGTGGTACGGTGGTGGCAAGGTGGAAAATCTGGCCAAAACCGGACAAAACGACAGCGGTACCGGTGCGAGTGATCCGACAGCCATCTTCGGTGGTGCACACCGCATTCAAATAGAAGATATGATGCATGCGGTCATCGAGGATCGCGAGCCTCTTGTCAATGGAGAGGAAGGGCTGAAACCGTTGGAAATCATCCTGGCAATCTATGAATCTGCCAGAACAGGGAAATCTGTGACTCTATCAGATTAGGAGGAACAAAATGATGATCAATTTTGCCATTGTGGGAGCGGGGGCGATTGCTCCTGTTTATGCAGAGGCCATCACCCTGCATCCTGAAGCCACATTAGATGCGGTCTGTGATAAGAACCCGCAAACGGCTGCAGGCTTCGTCAAACAGTATGCCACTAGCAGATTCTATACAGCATACGAGGATTTGCTGCAAGATCCCTCCATAGATGTGGTCTGCATCTGCACCCCAAGTGGACTGCATGCCGACATGGCCATCAAAGCGATCGAAGCCGGCAAGCATGTTATCGTCGAAAAGCCGCTCGCGATGACGCTTGAGGATGCGGACCGGGTAATCGCAGCGGCCAAGAAGTGCAAGGTCAAAGCCACCGTCGCATTCCAGAAACGCTATAATCGACCAATTCTTCAAATGAGGGAGAAGCTCGAAAATGGAAGCTTCGGGAAGATGATGCATGCAACGACCTCAGTCCGCTGGTATCGGGACCAAAGCTATTACAATCAGGATTCTTGGCGTGGAACTGCCGCAATGGATGGTGGTGCTTTGATGAATCAGTCCATCCATAATATCGATCTATTAAGATGGATGATGGGTCCGGTCCGAAAAGTCTCTGGGTTTACTGCTACAAGGCGCCACACGATGGAGATGGAGGATGTAGGGGTCGCGATCCTCGAGTTCGAGAGTGGGGCGCTTGGAATCATCGAGGGCTCGACTGCCATCTATCCAACCAACCTGGAAGCCTCTTTAAGCCTTTTCGGCACAAAAGGAACGGCGATTGTCGGTGGAAAATACATAGATGAGTTAAAAAGCTGGCATTTTCTTCACGAGGATAATGAATCACAGAAAGAAGATTCTACTTTTTCGACTGCGCAAGAAGGTCACTATCCAATCATAGAGGATATGGTCCAGGCCATCCAGAATGACAAGGAACCGGCTATCTCACTCCAGGACGGCAGAAATGCACTGGAAATCATCCTCGCTATTTACGAAAGTTCAAAAAATGGAGAATCTGTAAAAATAAAGAAATGAAGTAAATAGTAAGTAACGGAAGAAAACCTTACAAGAATCGAATCGATTCTATAAGCGTTTCTTCCGTTATTTTTATGAATTCAATCATAAAATGAGTTGAGCAAACGGTTGCCCTCGCTAGGATAATTGAGATTTCCCACAATTAAAACAAGTTACGTAAATTTTCTTCAAAAATGGAATTGTAATCGGTTTCAAGGTGGAGTATAATGATTTTAGTGAAACGTATCAATCAATTGTAAGTATTCAGTCAATAGCTTTTTGAACCCAAGTGAATCTTCACTTTATTTTTTGAAAAGAAATTGAAACGTTTCGAAATCGGGAAAGGGGTTGTTGTTTCTTCTTCAATTGATGTAGTTAACCTCAGCTTCTTGTAATCTATCAGTCTTGTGGACAAGCTAACGCATTTGAGATCTAAACTTACAAAAAAGTTTTTATCTAATAAAACAAAAAAATAAGGGGTGTATGGGATGAAATTGTTAAAACCTTGGATTGCAATTTTAACTGTTTTTATGTTAGTAGTTGGTTGCAGCAATGATGCTTCAAATGATGAGAAAAAAGACGATAAAGGGTCAGACAAAGAAGAAGTAACACTTACTTTCGCTAGCTGGGCATTAGGAACGGAAGAAGAGCAAAACATTGAGCGTCTTCTAATCAAGGCTTACGAAGAAGCAAACCCGAACGTGAAAATCGAAATCGATGAGTCCATCACGGGTGACTGGAACGATGCATTATCTGCAGCGGCAAGTGCCGGGACAATGCCGGACGTTTTCATGCTTGCACAGGTTCCTACTGGACTAGCAAATGACTGGTTATTGGATGTAACGGAATTCACAACAGAAGATGAAGATTACGCAAAGATTGCTGATGTAGTAAAAGAATCTACTACTTATGATGGCAAAGTATTCGCTATTCCAAGTGCACAGCATTTCTTGGGCTACTATGTAAACAAAGATCTTTTCAACCAGGCTAACCTGGATGTTCCTGAGTATGGAATTTCCGTAGAAGATTTTACTGAGGCGGTTCGCTCCATCTCCAATGTAAACAATGGTGTTGTTGGAATGAACAATCCATTTGCGATTGTTGACTGGTACCCGACATCTGTAAGCGAAACAGCTGGTTGGTACACATACACGGAAGAAGGCTACAACCTTGATAGCAACGAATTTATCGGTGGCGTCAACTTGGCGAGCAATATCGTAACAAACGGTTATTCTTTTGAAAACCTGACAGATGAGCAAAAAGCAAACTTCAGTGGAGAAAATGCTGGTGAGGTTTGGGCACAAGGCGGCCTTGGAATCAATTGGGATGGAACTTGGGCTGTAACGAACTTCACGGATAACCTTGAGTTTGAATGGGATTTCATCGGTACTCCTGGTGGAAGAACAGTTGTAGTAAACGACTTCATGGGAATCTCCAAATCTACTGAGCATGCAGAAGAAGCTTACAAATTCGCTAAATTCATGGGCTTTGGTAAAGAAGGTTACATGAAACGCCTTGATATCGCAGTAGAGAACGAAAAAGCAGTGAACAACCTTCCTGTCATCAATGACGAAGAAGTATTGGATGCATACTTTGAAATCCAGGATGTTCCTGGTCTTCGTACAGCGTATGACAACTTGGACAATGCAGTGATCGAGCCATTCAAAACGGTTCCTGGCTATGTTCAATCCAGATGGGAAGCTCCAACTGGTGTAGCGGTTGGTGACAACCCTAATGCAAACATCGCAGGTATCATTGATGCAAGTGTGAGAGGCGAAATCAAGATCGAGGACTACATCTCTCAAATCAATGAACTGGCTAACCAAAAGCTGCAAGAAGGTAAAGAAGCAATTGGTCAATAATTAAAATTTTCATAGTGAAGCGCTTAAGAGGTGGGGGCGTAGTCTTGCTCCCGACCGCTTGCGCTTTTCTTATAACTGTTGAGGGGGATAAATGATATGAAACGTAAGATGTTGTTCTGGCCGCTATTACTACTTTTATTGATTCCGAATCATATCGCTTTCGCCGATGAAAAGAATTCTCCTGAACAATTGGCCGAACAAGTCATTGAACCTAGCTATCTTTATATCCTGAAACAGTGGAAAGAAGTGGGAATCGATGGCGCGTCTCCTTATGAGCGTGCTATCAGTCCCACTGATTTTTTATCCGTTCCTGAAAGTGATTTACTGCCTTTGAATGAAAGTAAGGGGTATGAGGATCAAGTTTTCTCCTGGAAAGATCAAAAATCAATCACCGTTGAAGTGGATGTAGAAGAAGAAGGTCTATATGAGCTTGGCTTTGATTATTTTCCTTTAGGAGAAGGGATTGTACCGATAGAAGGTTCCATCGAAGTAAATGGAAGCTATCCTTATTATGAAAGTCGCCGAATTCTTTTCCCGAAAGATTGGAAAAGTGCATCAACAAAGTTTGAGAAAGACCGTTTTGGAGATGAAATCATTCCAAAGCAGGTGCCGGTTGAAGAATGGCATTATGTAAAAGCGGAGGATTCCAGTTATCTGCACTCAAGACCATTGAAGTTCCATTTGAAAGCAGGAAAGAACACGATCAAGCTTTCCAACCTTAGAGGGGAAATGCTTCTTGGAAACGTTTATGTGGACAGTGTGGGAACGATACCTTCCTATAAAGAATACTTAGAACAAAACAAGGGTGAGCTCATAGAGGATGCAATGGTGACGGTTGAAGCCGAGCATCCAGCCAAGAAAAACAGCTCATTCATCAGACCTGTCAACAGACAGGACGCTTCAGTTGTTCCTTACAAAAGAGACAGCCGCCTATTAAATGTAATCGGCGGGGAGTCCTGGGAGCAGAGCGGGCAAAGCGCCACATGGAATATTGAAGTAGAAGAAGACGGTTACTATAACATTAGTTTAAAAGTTTTACAGGAAAAGCAAACGAGTTTTCCGGTATACCGTACCGTCATGATTAATGGAGAAATACCTTTTGAAGAAGTGGAACATTACGGCTTCCAGCAAGAAAAGAACTGGAAGAACGAAACGCTGAGTGATGACAAGGGAGAAGCCTACTCGTTTTATTTGAAAAAAGGGACAAATACCCTAACCCTGAAAGTGGATGCTTCGCCAGTCAATCGAACACTCTTTGAAATCGATCAGGTTATGCAGGGTATTGAAGAGCTTTCCTTATCGATTAAACAATTAACAGGTAACAGCCAAGACCGTTCACGTGGATGGAGAATCACGGAGTACCTTCCGGATATCGAGGACCGGCTGCTAAACTGGGCAACTGCTTTGGACAAGGAAAGTGAGTACTTGCTTGAGCTGAGTGAAGGACAGGAAGCAGTGGAAGTGGTGTCCTTGAACATCGCGTCAGAAAGACTTCGTTCCCTTGCAGAGTCACCGGATGAAATTCCTTCCAGATTGACACAGCTATCTGAGGGTTCCAGCTCTGTTGCACAGATTCTTGGAAATGCAATATTGGATTTGAAAAAACAGCCATTATTTATGGATCGAATATATATTCATGGTGACGAAAAGTTGCCAAAAGCAGAATTAGGATTTTTTGCAAAAACGAAGGAATCCGTCTTGAAATTCTTCCATTCCTTCCAATCGAATACGCTTGCCACCGAAGACGTGGAAGACGATGTCGTGGATATCTGGGTGAATCGACCAAGACAGTATGTGGAACTGATGCAGAACATGGCCGATCAGCAATTCACTCCTGAAACGGGGATCAAAGTGAGATTCTCGATCATGCCATCGGAGCAGAAGCTTATCCTGGCGAATGCGGCGAACAGCCAGCCAGATCTTGCGCTTGGAATCAGTACGTGGCTGCCATATGAATTGGCAATACGTGGAGCTGCCTATGATCTTCGACAGTTTGATGATTTCGGCGAGACGGTCGGCCGTTTCTCACCGGGTGCATTCCTTCCGATGATTATTGATGATTCGGTTTATGCACTGCCGGAAACACAGGATTTCTTTGTGCAATTCTATCGAAAAGATATTTTGAATGCATTGGATGTACCGGTGCCGGATACATGGGACGACGTCGTGGAGGTACTGCCTGAGCTGCAGCGCTTCGGACTGAATTATTACACGCCGATTGCTGGCGCTGTCGCTTTCAAGCCGTTCCAGGCTACTGCACCTTTCATCTATCAGAATCAAGGTGACCTCTACGTGGAGAACGGATTGGGAACATCCATTGATAGTGATGAAACCATCAAGGGCATTCAGTTCATGACAGACTTGAATACGATTTATAGTACGCCGCTTCAAGTGCCTAATTTCTACAACCATTTCAGATATTCGACCTTGCCGATCGGTGTTGCCAATTTCCAGACGTATGTCCAGCTGACCGCAGCTGCACCTGAAATCTCCGGTTGGTGGGATATCGCCCCTCATCCTGGCGTGAAGCAGGAGGATGGCACCGTATCGAGATGGGCTACAGGATCAGGCCAAGCCGGCATGATCTTTAACGGCAGTAAAAATAAAGAACAGGCTTGGGAACTGCTCAAGTGGTGGACCTCAACTGAGATCCAGACCGATTTTGCAACAACGCTTCAAATCATGTATGGACCTTCTTATATGTGGAATACCTCCAATCTGGAAGCATTTGCACAGCTTCCATGGCCGGAAGAGCATAAAGAAGTAATCCTTGAGCAATGGGAGCAGCTAATGGAGGTTCCCAAAACACCTTACACGTATATGATCGAACGTGAAATCAGTAATGTATGGAACCGGGTAGTATTCGATGGGGAAAATACACGATCTGCGGTGGATGACGCAGTGGTCACAATCGACCGCGAGATGCGCAGGAAAATGGAGGAGTTCGGTTATATGAAGGATGGCAAGATCATTAAGCCGTACCATATACCGACAATTGAACAAGTAGAAAGCTGGGTGGAAGAGAATGATGAATAAAGTCCAAAAGCATGCAGGAACATCTATTTTTCTTGCACCATACCTTATCTTTTTCTTTACCTTTATTATTATCCCGGTCGTGGTTGCGATCTTTCTATCCTTTACGTATTTCAATGCAATTGAGATGCCGACGTTTATCGGACTTGCAAACTATGTAAGTGTGCTGACGCAGGACCAGGTGTTCATGCAGAAGGTACTGCCGAATACCCTTACCTTTGCGGTCATTGTAGGACCAGGAGGGTATATCCTTTCCTTCCTGCTCGCCTGGATGCTGGCTCAGATTTCCAGAGTGCCAAGAACCATTCTGGCGCTTATCATCTATTCCCCTTCCATGACTGCGGGAATCGCGATGGCGGTAGTATGGACCATCATTTTCAGTGGGGACCAGACAGGTTACCTGAACAGTCTCCTTATTACGATGGGGGTACTGTTCGAACCAATCCAATGGCTGCAATCACCTGATCACTTAATGACGATCATGATTGTCGTGACACTATGGGGAAGCATGGGAGTAGGATTCCTGGCGATGCTGTCCGGTGTCCTGAATATCAATAAAGAAATCTATGAAGCAGGTTATATTGATGGAATTAAAAATAGATTTCAAGAGATCATCTATATCACGATTCCATCGATGAAGCCGCAAATGTTATTCGGAGCAGTAATGGCTGTTGTAGGTACCTTCCAGGCCGGCGCCATCGGGGTTGCGCTATCAGGCGCCAACCCGACGCCGCAGTATGCGGGCCAGTTGATGGTCAACCACTTGGAGGACTATGGATTCATCCGTTATGAGATGGGCTACGCAGCTGCCATTTCTGTTATTTTGCTACTGGTTGTTTATATTTTCTCGAAGGTTGCTTGGCGATTATTCGGGGATAAGGATTAACAAACGTCTATTAATCTTCAATACGTAAGGAGTGAACGATGTGTCGGCATTTCATGGAACGAAAATTAATCCAGACAGGTTTCACCGGAGTCAGATGAAGTTCTATCTTTTTCTCATTCCGCTTGCCGTTTTTATGGCAATGCCCATAGTGTTTGTCTTTTCTCACGCATTCAAGCCGATAGACGAGCTCTTTGCCTATCCGCCCCGATTTTTCGTGGAAAAGCCAACATTTCAAAACTTTATCGATCTGATGAATAACACGAGCGCATCCGGGGTTCCGATGTCTCGTTACCTTTTTAATAGTATTGCCATTACGCTGATCGTGGTGTTCCTGACGGTTTTGATCAGTACGATGGCAGGATATGCACTATCGAAAAAACGCTTCAAATTGAAGAAGACAATTTTCGAAATCAATACACTGGCGTTGATGTTCGTATCTGCAGCAGTGGTTATCCCACGGTATTTGCTGATTGAAAAGGTCGGATTGCTTGATACCTTCGTGGTACACATATTTCCTTTGATTGCCATGCCGATCGGACTATTTCTTGTAAAGCAGTTTATCGATCAGATACCGAACGAACTGATTGAAGCGGCCCAGATGGATGGAGCGACAGATTTCCAGATCTTCCGTAAGATCATCATTCCATTGGTAAAACCGGCAATCGCCACTATCGCCATCCTGTCGTTTCAGGTGGTATGGAACAACACGGAAACTTCCGAGCTATTCGTCAACAATGAAAACTTGAAAACATTCGCCTTCTATATGTCCACCCTTTCTTCTGCTACCACTGGTAATACGGTAGCCGGTCAAGGTATGGCAGCGGCGGCATCACTGATCATGTTTATTCCGAATCTGATCATCTTTATCATTCTACAAAGCCAGGTAATGAACACGATGGCGCATTCAGGTATCAAGTAAAGGGGAGGAAAGAAAATGAAGCAAATCTTCATCGGCTTACTATGTGTTTGGCTACTGATACTCTTTCCAGCACAATCCTCTGCTTCGCTTTCTGTTCCTTACAAAACGGAGACGGTTTCATCCGAGGGGGATATCATTGAAACGCAGACAGCCTATATCCCTGTCAGTCTCTTTGGAAGTAACAGTGAGATTGTTAATCCAGAAGATGTTTACATTGATGAAAATAACAATGTGTATGTAGCGGATTCAGGAACGAAAAAGGTCACAAAATTCGATGAGAACGGCAAAAAGCTGTTAGAGGTTGGGGAAGGTCAGCTAGCCCAGCCGACAGGAGTGTATGTGGACCACAACCAGGAAATCTATGTTGCGGACTATAAAAATGAAAAGGTGTTCCGCTTTTCCCAGGAAGGTGAGATGATCCAGGAGTATGGTAGACCTGACTCACCCTTGTTTGGAACAAGATCACCGTATAAGCCTCAAAAAGTAACCGTTGATAAGCGGGGGAACCTCTACATTATCGGAGAAGGTTCCAATAACGGAATCATCCAGATCGGGCAGGACGGAACATTCCTTGGATTCTTTGGAGTAAACCGGACCCAATCGTCCCTCATGTCTGTAGTACAGGATGCACTTACGACAGAAAGTCAAAAGTCAAGGATGTTTATAAAGGTTCCACCGGCGCCAACCAATATCGCCATTGATGAAAAAGGGCTGGTATTCACAGTTACAGGCGGGACAAAATTTGAAGTGATCCGAAAACTGAATATTGCCGGGAGTAACATTCTCCCTCCTGACATCTCTGATACTACCAATCTGAGAGATATCACTGTCGGGCCACTTGGAAACTTCTTTGTTCTTGAAAACAATGGACGTATCTATGAATATGACAGCTATGGAAATCTACTCTTCATTTTCGGGGGCAAGGATGATGGAACAAACCGTCTCGGCTTATTCAAAGATCCAACCGGAATAAGCGTGGACAATCTTGGCCGCCTTCTTGTAACAGATCGTGAAAGAGGAACAGTTCAGATGCTTGAGCCGACCGCATTTGCGGAAATGATGCATGGAGGGATCTCCTTATATGCAGAAGGGCTCTACGTAGAAAGTGGAAAGTACTGGAGCGAGGTTCTTCGCCTGAACTCTTCCATCGGACTTGCCCATTATGCAATGGGTGAAGCGTACTACAAGCAGCAGCAGTATGACGAAGCGCTTGAATCATTCAAAATCGTCAACAGCAAGGAAGGATACTCCAATTCCTTCTGGGAGATACGAAACATCTGGATGCAGGAGCACTTAAGCAAGGTATTCGCAGTAATCATCGGCTTGTTCGCGCTCCGTGCATCTGTCCTATACGTGGATAAAAAGAAGGGAATTCTCACACAACCACGGAAAAGATGGAAAAGGATCAAAGCGAAAACGCTGATCAGCGAGCTTCTATTCCTTGTGAACTTCCTGAAGAAACCGGTCGACAGCTTCTATTATGTAAAGCGCGTCAGAAAGGTTTCCCTACTTTCTGCCACTATTCTTTACCTGGTTCTATTCGTGGAATATCTCATGATGAAATATTTCACCGGCTTTATTTTCAGAGGATCAAACACAGACCAGATTAATTTTGCATTCGAGCTTGTGACACTCTTCCTGCCGATCCTGTTATTCATCGTCTCCAACTACCTGGTGAGTACGATCAGTGACGGAGAAGGAAGATTCCGGGACATCTACATAGGAACCATCTATAGCTTGGCTCCTTATCTGATATTCATCATTCCGGTCACGCTGCTATCCAATGCCTTGACTCTGAATGAAGCATTCCTTTACACCTTCTCGATGCAGGTCATGATCGGCTGGTCGCTGGTTATCCTGTTCATCATGGTAAAAGAGATACATGCCTATGAATTCTTTGAAACAGTAAGAAACATTCTGATCACGATATTCTGTATGATCATCATCGTGCTCGTGAGCTTCATCATTTACGTATTAATGGATCAAGTAGTAGACTTTGTCACAGCGATCATTCAGGAGGTGATTCTCCGTGTATAAAAAGATAATCCTGTTTCTGCTGATTGCCATGCTTCCCATCCACGTTATCGCGGATTCGCTGACAGATAAGGAAGAACTGGATGAGATTGAAGTGGAATCGGAGCTTGGAGAAGAGACACTCCGATTTGATTCCAACCAATTTACGCAAACGGAAAAAGAGAATAAGCCGCTTCCGGAAGGAACTTTAGATGGATTTGAGAAGGTTACCGAAAACGAAGAGCTTGCTCTTTACGTAAACAGGGCATCCCTTGCCATCAAGATCCAGAACAAGAGCACGGGATATATCTGGAACTCCGGATTGGATCAGCCTGAAAACTATCGACTGAACAATACATGGACAGAAATGGTCCAATCGGCCATCACGATCGATTACCTGGACCGCAAAGGAAACGTGAAAACAGAAAGTATTCTGACATCCGAATCTGCTTCAGAGATCACGATGGAGGAAAATGGCTTCACTGCTGATATCGAATTCAAGAATTCGAGCATCGATGTCCAGCTGAAGGTGAGCCTCGAGGAAGATGATGTCCTGATCGAAGTTCCCGATGCAGGAATCAAGGATGGTAAGTACAACAAAATCGTTTCCATGAAAGTATATCCTTTCCTTGGAGCAGTCAATGAGGAAGACATCAGCGGCTATCTGTTCATTCCAGATGGAAGCGGCGCTTTGATGAGATTCGAAAAAAGTCCGTTCCGTTCCGACACTCCTTTCGTAGGAAACATCTATGGAACAGATGAAGGCTTCACCCGTAACATCGATTCCCAGGATGACTATACGTACCCGACACAGGAAATATCCGTTCCTGTTTATGGGGCAGTTCATGGAGTAAAGCAAAATGGATTCATCACCGCCATTGAAGAGGGGCAGAGCTATGGAAGCATTCTTGCTTATCCTTCCGGCGCTTCCACCGACTTTTTCTGGGTAACTTCCCAGTACCAGTACCGCTTCAGCTACTATCAGCCGACAAGTAAAAGCATGGGCGGCTTCAATGTCTATCAGGAGGAAAAGAACTCCTTTGACATCAAGCAGCGTGTCATGATCCTTGAGGATGAAGAAGCGGACTACGTAGGAATGGCAAAACGCTACCAGGAACGATTAGTGGAGACGGGCGGCCTTGAAAAAGAAGAGGATGCCGTCGATGTCCGCCTTGAATTCCTAGGTGGAGAAACGAAAAAAGGCCTGCTTTGGGATACTGTTCTACCAATGACAAGAGTGGACGAGATCCCAGGCTATGTTGAAGAGCTTCAGAAAAATGAAGTCGACAATATGCACGTCGTCTATCGCGGCTATACAAAGGGCGGTCTGACAGGCACCCTGCCTGAGAAGTTCCCGCTTGAAGGCAAGCTTGGAAGCGATGCCGACTATGAGGTAACAATGAAGCAATTGAAGGACAAGGATATTCCTTTCTATTTCTATACTGATTTTACAAAAGCCTATCAAGGCGCATCCGGTTTCTCCGGAAGCAAGGATGTTGCGAAAAAGAAAAATGCACAGCCGATGACACAGAGAGAGTATGGCAAAATGAGCTACTATCTCAGTCCGGAAAAGACATTGGCAATTGCCAAAAAGGATCAAAAAGAATTCAAGGAACATGGTGTAACTAACCTTGCAGTCGATACGACCGGCTATATCCTGTTCTCTGATTTCAACAAAGGGATGAAGAGCACGAGAACCGATATGATCCAAACATATCAAGAAACCTTCGAGCTTTATCAGGAGCAAATGGGAGGGTTATCCTTCTATAAGCCGAACGATTATGCCTGGGGCTATATGGACCGATACCTCGATATGCCGATGTATTCTTCCAGCTATATGTTTGTGACAGATACGGTACCTTTCCTGCAAATCGTCCTAAAGGGCTACAAGCCATACTATGCAAGCTTCTCGAACTTCTCACATAACCCGACAGAGGAAGTGCTGAGAATGATCGAATTCGGTGCTTATCCTTCTTTCTATCTGACGACGGAATCCTCCCAGGAGCTATTGAAAACTCCATCAAGAGGTCTGTATACTTCCGAGTTTGATGTCTGGAAGGAACAAGTCATCGATCAATACAAGGCAGTGAAGGAAAGCCTTGGAGAAGTGGAAAACATGACCATCACCGATCGCATTGTCCACAAAAAAGGAGTGGTCGAAGTGGTGTATGAAAACGACGTATCCATCATTGTCAATTACACAGAAGCGCCATTCAGCGTACAAGGTGTGGAAGTGGAAGCAACATCATTTGAAGTAGTAGAGGGGGGAAGATAAGCATGAAGCAGATGTCCATGAAATCAAAGAATACACTAACAGGCTTGATGTTTATCTCACCGTGGATTTTAGGATTCCTGATTTTCACAGCGGTTCCCCTTTTCTACTCGCTGTTTCTAAGCTTTCAGCAAGTAAAAATTACGACCCAGGGGATCCAGACGAAGTTTGTGAAACTCGACAACTTTGAATATGCCTTCACGGTGGATGCCCTATTTACCCAGAAGCTTCTGGCCTTTTTACAGGAGCTGGTCCTGTCGGTGCCGATCATCATCGTATTCTCGTTGATCATCGCGCTGCTGCTCAACCAGCCGATTAAATTCAGGAATTTTTTCAGAACGATCTTTTTCCTGCCTGTTATCATTGCAAGTGGTCCGGTTATCAATGAACTGATCGCCCAGGGTGTGACAAGCATCCCATCCATCAAGGAATACGCGATTTTTGAATCGATGCTTTCCTCTGAAGGATTTTTCAGTACCGTACTCCTGTATCTGATGGACAACCTGATCATCATTTTATGGTTCTCCGGGGTTCAGTTCCTGATATTCCTGGCTGCCCTGCAAAAAATTGACCAACAGGTATATGAAGCGGCAAAAATTGATGGCGCATCCAACTGGGAGTGCTTCTGGAAAGTAACACTTCCAAGCATCTTCCCGATGATCGTTGTCAATACCGTATATACCATAGTAATGTTCTCCGTCTTTTCGTTAAACCCGGTTATCGAACATATTCAGACGAATATGTTCCAGATTGACACTGGCTTCGGCTATGCCTCCGCCTTGTCTTGGATCTACTTCCTACTCATTGCGGCAGCACTTGCCATTTCAGTAGGTCTTCTAACGTTCAGAGGGAAGAAAAAATATGCATAGGGGAGGGAAGATTCATGGCAAGCTGGCTATCAACTAATCGGAAAAAAAGCATCCATCCATATGCAACGAAGCTGAAAAAAGTGACATTCGGTGTCAAAGGGAATGACGGCTTTCTCTACAAGCTTTTCATCTATGGCCTATTGGTCGGGATCGGATTTGTTTACCTGTATCCGCTCTTGTATATGACATCCTATAGCTTGAAGAGCCTGGATGATATCCTGAATCCTTTGGTGAACTGGTTACCGACACAATTGTATCTTGATAACTATGAAGCGGCCTATTCTGTTCTGAAGTTCATTCCGACCTTGCTTGAAACCTTGTATGTCACAGCGATTCCGGCCATTGTACAGACCGCGGTCTGTGCCGTGATCGGCTATGGCTTTGCCCGCTTTGATTTTCCATTCAAGCGCACGATGTTTGTGCTGGTCCTATCAACATTCATCATTCCTCCTCAAGTGACCGTCATCCCTCGTTATGTATTTTTTAACGAGCTGGGGATATTGGGAAGCATTCAGTCGTTCCTATTCCCTGCACTGCTTGGGCAAGGAATCAATAGCGCCATATTCATTCTGATATTCTATCAATTCTTTAAAATGCTGCCAAAAGCTTTGGAAGAAGCTGCCCAGCTAGATGGAGCAGGCTTTCTGCGCATCTTCTTCACGATTGCACTTCCAATGGCCGGACCGGCAATCATCATTTCATTCCTTTTCTCGTTCGTATGGTACTGGAATGAAACATATTTAGCTTCAATCTATTTCGGAAATGCCCTGACGACCTTGCCGCTCGAGCTCCAGAAGTTCGTTGCCACCTATCAGCAGATGTTCCCGCAGGAAGGGGATTCCTCTGAAATCAACGAAGGCATCAAAATGGCCGGAACCGTCATGACGATCCTTCCGATGCTACTAGTCTACCTGGTCACGCAGCGCTGGTTCGTAGAAGGTGTGGACCGTTCGGGTATTGCTGGGGAATAAAATCTTTATACCAACTTTGAACTCCCTGTTGATTTCCGTTCCAGGCATTCGCTTTCCGCGGGGCGGTGCTTGAGCCTCCTCGGCTTGCCTGCGGGGTCTCAAGTCTACCGCAATCTCCCGCAGGAGTCTCATGCCCTGCACTACAATCAACAGGGGCGACAAGTGATGCATAACGTCTACACTATATTTTTCTCATGGTGTAAATCTTTTACTTGAGGGACTCTGTTAATGTCTATTGTTGAATTTTTTAGAATCTAGCTGGTGATTGGAGCATTAGGCGAAGACTCCTGCGGGAGGAAGCGTTTAGTGGAGACCCCACAGGCGTAGCCGAGGAGGCTCCACAAACGCCCCGCGGAAAGCGAAGCCTAATGCGGAAATCAACAGCGGTGTTTAACAGACAAATAAAATTATTTTCTTAACAAAGGGAATGCACAATTTAAATTGGGCAATTTATAGCTTGTTATAGAAACGTTTCGACAAAATAACAGAATTTTACACAAAATAACTTAATAAATATAGGTTTATATGCATAAAAACGTTTCAGCACATGTAAGCCAAGGAGGGAACCATAATGGGGAAAGACGTAAAAGCTCTTTTAGAACAAATGACACTGGATGAAAAAATAGCACAACTCTTGCAATTGGCTACTTTTTTCTACAAAGGTGCTGCCGGAGAAGGCGAAATTACTGGTCCGATGGCCAATATGGGAATCAATGAGGACGTTGTAACAAATACCGGCTCCGTTTTGGGAGCATCAGGAGCAAAAGAGGTTCAGAACATCCAGAAAGAGCATTTGGCAGAAAATCGATTAGGTATCCCTTTGCTTATCATGGCTGACATCGTTCACGGATTTAAAACGATCTTCCCGGTACCACTCGCAATCGGGTGTTCCTGGAATATGGAGCTCGCAGAAAAAAGCGCGGAAATAGCTGCAAAGGAAGCAGCAGTTTCGGGAGTTCATGTGACATTCGCCCCGATGGTGGATCTTGTCCGTGACCCGCGGTGGGGACGTGTGATGGAATCCACTGGTGAGGATCCATACTTGAACAGTGAGTTTGCTAGAGCCTTTGTACGTGGTTTCCAAGGTAATGACCTGACGAACGACCATCATCGCGTAGCCGCTTGCGTCAAGCATTTCGCAGCTTATGGGGCAGCGGAAGGCGGACGTGACTATAACACGGTCAACATGTCAGAAAGACAGCTTCGTGAATCCTATCTGCCTGCATACAAGGCGGCTTTGGATGAAGGCTGTGAAATGGTGATGACGGCATTCAATACGGTGGATGGCATTCCGGCAACAGGAAACAAAAAGCTGATGAGAGAGCTTCTTCGCGACGAGTGGGGCTTTGACGGCGTCATCATTTCCGACTGGGGCGCAGTGAAGGAGCAGATTTTCCACGGTGTGGCAGCAGATGAGAAAGAATGTGCACAGAAGTCTATCGAGGCTGGAGTGGACATCGAAATGATGACCTCCTGCTTTCCGAAGCACTTGAAGGAGCTTGTGGAAAATGGGGATGTGTCAGAGGAAACCATCAATGAATCGGTTCTTCGTATCCTGACATTAAAAGAAAAGCTTGGACTTTTTGAAAACCCATACCGCGGTGCGTCGGAGGAGCTGGAGGCGGAAGTCATCCTTTCCGAGGAGCATCGTAAAGTATCAAGGGAACTGGCAATAAAATCTTGTGTTCTATTAAAAAATGAAAATGTCCTGCCGCTTCAAAAGGAACAAAAAATAGCACTGTTCGGACCGTTTGCTTCAAGCGGGGATATCATGGGTGCATGGTCCTGGCATGGCAGACAGGAGGATGCGGTACAGCTTCAGTCGGCTTTCAGAACGAAAATGGAATCCTCCAACTTAACGATTGCACAAGGCTCCGACATTGAGACGATTACGGAAGAGCAGCTTCAGGAGGCGGTAAAAGCAGCACGGGATGCTGATGTGATTGTCCTTGCTGTCGGGGAGAGAGCTGACATGAGCGGAGAGGCAAAGTGCCGCGCTGACATTCGACTGCCACAGGCACAGCTTGAACTGATCGAAAGAATGAAAGAATTGCAGAAACCGATCGTTACCGTACTGTTCAATGGTAGACCATTAGATCTTCACGGTGTGATTGATAGAGTGGATGCATTGCTTGAAGCTTGGTATCCGGGAACAGAGGGCGGCGCAGCCGTTGCAGACCTGCTGTTCGGTGATGCCAACCCATCCGGAAAGCTGACGATGAGCTTCCCATATTCCGTGGGACAGGTTCCTGTCTATTACAACCACTTCAATACAGGAAGACCGAACAGACCGGATGCTCCGGATCACTACGTATCCAAATATTTGGATATACCGAATGAGCCACTTCTTCCATTTGGCTATGGACTAAGCTATACGAGCTTTACGTACAGTGAGATGAGCCTATCAAATGAAACGGTAACACCAAACGAACCGATTACAGCATCCATCCAGGTGACCAATTCCGGACAAATGCCGGGAGAGGAAATCGTTCAGTTCTATGTTCGCGATATTGCCGGTGAGATTGTTCGTCCATTGAAGGAATTGAAAGGCTATCAAAAAGTATGGCTTGAGCCTGGTGAAACGAAGGAAGTAAGCTTTGCGATTTCGGAAGAAGCCCTTCGCTACTACCATGCAAACCTGGAGTTTACAAGTGATAATGGGGAATTCCATGCAATGATCGGCCCAAACAGCACGGAGCTCACACTTCGTTCATTCAGACTTGAGAAATAGAAGAACTAAAAGGAGGACTTTCCATGCAAACTCAAACGAGAAATGACGCAAAAATTAATATTCAGGCAGGAAACTATCGCTTTACGTTTTTAAACAGCGGAGATATCTTTGAGGCTACTCATAAGGAAATCATGATCAACCAATGGATGTCCAACCCGGTAGACGGAGCGCTTAACAATATTTATTTACGCTTGCATCAAGAAGATGGGATAAAGGCATTTCCTCTTTTAGGCGTTAGATCTACAAGCAAGGTGAGCTATTCGGAATCCCGCATGGTCTGGGAAGGCACAGTGGAAAACGTATCCTATCAGGTCACCTTCCTCCTATCGGAAAAAGGCATCTGGTTCTGGGACGTAACGGTAGAGGGCCAAGGCCGGACTGTTGACCTTGTCTATGGACAGGACGTCGGAATCGGAAGCAAAGGCCTGATCCGATCCAATGAATCCTACCTATCCCAATACATCGATCACAAGGTGTTTGAAGAGGAGAGCAGAGGCTATGTTGTCTGCTCCCGCCAGAACCAACCGCAGCCGGGAGGATTCCCATATCTGCAGCAGGGCTCTCTGACAAAAGCGGTGGGGTATTCAACGGACGGGTTCCAATTCTATGGCCTTTCCTATAAAGAAACGAACAAGCCGGAGATTCTTTCACAAGCATCTCTTCCGAATGAAGTGTATCAGTACGAATTTGCCTACACTGGATTGCAATCGGAAAAGGTGACATTGGACGGCAGCAAGCAGTTCGTGTTCTACGGTCTTTTCAAGGAAAACCAGGAGAAGGCGGTAACAGCACTTGAGTTTGCAGACGAAGTGGAGCAGGCTTGGCAGGAGGCTCTTTCAAGTGCAGCGATTGAACTTCAGTTTATCGAAAAAGTGAACATCCTTCCGACAATCGGAGGAACCCTTTCCGGAAACGCTTGGACAAAAGAAGAAGTGGATGCGCATTATCCTGTCCGCCATCAGGAGGAATGGGAAGGGGATTCCCTGCTTTCTTTCTTCACCGACACACATGAGCATGTTGTGCTGAAAGAAAAGGAACAGCATGTGGAACGTCCTCATGGCCACATCATCATGTCCGGAAATAACGATAAAATGACAGAAAACGTCATCACTTCCACATCGTATATGTATGGAATTTTCAACTCCCAGCTTGTTGTCGGGAACACAAGCTTCAACAAAATGATGACCAATGCACGTAACGCCCTGAACGCGATGAAAACTTCCGGTCAGCGCATCTACGTAGAGGTGGAAGGCAGCTACAAGCTGTTGACCATGCCTTCGGTGTTCGAGATTGGCTTCAACTATGCACGCTGGTTCTACAAAACAGCGGATGACACGCTTGTCATCACAAATTATACAGTGGTTGATTCACCGGAAGTCCACATGACTGTCCGTTCCGAAAAAGGGAAAGCGTATCGCTATCTTGTAACGAATCAGATCAGTATGAACAATAACGAGCTTGATATAGATTTTGGGATGCATGTTGATGGAAAGACTTTATCCTTCCATGCAGCAGAAGGCTCTGATTCGATTCACACGTATCCTAACCTCGCTTACAAGCTGACGATTGATGGTGCAGAATTCACGGTGGAAAACGAGAGCAAGCTTGCGCAAAATGTTGTGCCAAATTCCGCTTCCCTGGTAGTGCTTGAGCTTGGGGCAACTTCCGAGTGGAACATGACTGTGCAAGGTTTGCTTCAAGGAGAAGAGTTGCCATTTGTTCAACGTGACGTATCAGCGGAAATCGACCGTTACCGTACATTTTTTGAAAATGTCATGAATGGCTTTAAGCTTTCCCAGAATGGCAAAGGAACGGAAGAACTGGAAAAAGTGAATGCATTGGCATGGTGGTACACCCATAATATGCTTGTCCACTACTCTGTCCCTCACGGCTTGGAGCAGTACGGCGGGGCAGCCTGGGGAACTCGTGACGTATGCCAGGGGCCGACCGAATACTTCATGGCTACACAAAAATACGACAGCGTGAAGGAAATCATCAAGAAGGTCTATTCCCACCAGTACGAGGATACAGGAAACTGGCCTCAGTGGTTCATGTTCGATAAATACTTCCGCATCCAGCATGATGAAAGCCATGGCGATATCATCGTCTGGCCGTTGAAAGTCTTAAGTGACTATTTGACCATCACGAAGGACTACAGCATTTTACAGGAGCAGGTTCCTTACACAATCCGTAAGGCCTACCAGTTCACTGAAAATACTGCTACGGTTTATGAGCATGCGAAGAAAGAAATCCAGTTCATCAAGGACAACTTCCTGCATGATACGTATCTATCTTCCTACGGAGATGGGGACTGGGATGACACGCTTCAGCCTGCAAATGCACAACTGAAGCAATACATGGTGAGCAGCTGGACCGTTTCCTTGACCTATCAGGTGCTGAACACATTATCCAAGGCATTGGAAGAGGTAGATCAGACTGAAGCGGCTGAATTGAAAGGCTTAGCGGAAGGGATCGAAAAGGACTTCAATAAATATATGCTTGGCAACGATGTGATTCCAGGATTCGTCTACATGGAGGAGCCAGGAAAGCCTGAATTGATGGTACATCCAGAGGATACAAAAACAGGCATCCATTATCGCCTGTTGCCGATGACACGCAGCATGATCAGTGAGCTGTTGACACCGGAGCAAGCGGAAGCGCACTATGGTGTCATCAAGGAAAAACTGTTCTGCCCGGATGGAGTGAGACTGATGAACCGCCCGGCCAACTATGCAGGCGGAGTGAGCACCCACTTCAAACGTGCCGAGCAGGCAGCAAACTTCGGCCGAGAAATCGGATTGCAATACGTACACGCCCACATTCGTTTCGTGGAAGCGATGGCGAAGATCGGCAAAACGGATGAAGTATGGAACGGCTTGAATGTCATCAATCCGATCAACATCCAGAACGCCGTGCCAAATGCGGAACGCCGCCAAAGCAATGCGTACTTCAGCTCCTCAGACGGGCAATTCAATACGCGCTATGAAGCACAAGAAGGCTTTGATAAGCTTCGCGACGGTTCCGTGAAGGTGAAAGGCGGATGGAGAATCTATTCTTCCGGCCCTGGAATCTACATGAACCAGCTGATCTCCAACTGCCTGGGCATCCGTCAGCATGGAGGTGACCTTGTCATCGACCCTGTACTTCCGGAAAAGCTGGATGGACTGAACTTTGAATTCAAGGTGAACGGTCATGACGTAAGCTTCGTCTACCACCTGAACCAGGATGAGAAAAAGGTATTGGTGAACGGACAAGCTGTCGAAGCGGCTGCGTTATCGAACAGATACCGTGAAGGCGGGTTTACGATCAGTAAATCGGTGCTTGAGAATGTGTTAGTTGATGGGAAAAACGTTGTAGAGGTATATATTTAATATAGTTTGTTATTTTCGAAGGGCTGACCCACATATTCCATGTCGGGTCAGCCTTTTTTTATTCATATATGAAGAAATACCCTCGAGTTCGTGCCGAATCGTAACAAGTTCGTGCCGAACGCCAACGAGTTGATGCCGAAATGAAACAAGTTCGTGCCAAACACTTCCGAGTTGATGCCAAAATGTATTGTGTACTAATAGTCACTAAGACTTGCTTTCCATTATCAGTGCTGCCTTATTTTAAAAATAAAAATCGATGAATCATCCAAACTGCATGTTTTTGTTAATTGTCTCGGCTGTTCTTTACAGTATAATTCTAGGAAAGATGGCTTTTCAGAATATTCTAAAATAACATGAAAGGAGTGTATGCTTATAACCGTTTCTCTCTTTAAGCGCATGCTTTTTTAAAAGTTACAGTCATCAGTTCAACAAAGGTACATTCCCAACCTAGACCTGCATCATGTAGATTCTTTATCCTTGAATAAAGAATAATTTATTACATGGAGGTAAAAAGAATGAAATATACAATTGCATCTTATTCATTTCACGGAATGATGAATGAAGGGAAAATGGATGTTTTCGGTTACCTGGAAAGCGCCAAATACCGTTATCACCTTAATTCAGCTGATATTTGGAACATGATGCTGGAAAGTTTCGATGTAGATTACTTGAAAAAAGTGAAAGAAGCCATGGATGAAAAAGATATGTATCTGGCCAATCTCTGTGTCGATTGTGCGGAAGTTTGGGACCCGAATCCGGAAGCCAAGGAACAGTGGTACCAGAATGCACTGAAGAACTTGAAGGCGGCGGAGATCTTAGGCGCCGAGACAGTCCGAATCGACATGGGTGGCAGGGATTTGGAAATGACGGATGAACAGTTTGAATATACAGTGATGCGATATAAGGAATATGCGAAAATTGCCCATGATTGCGGGTTTAAGATTGGTCCTGAAAACCATTGGGGAGCTTCCCGTGTACCGGAAAACATTAAGAAAGTATACGAAGCGGTTGACCATCCATCCTTTGGAATCCTGTTGCACTTTGATAACTGGGATGTCGACAAGGAAAACGGGGATAGACTTTGTGCACAATATGCTTTCCATACTCACCTGGCTGCCTGGGTTATCCCACAGTGTGAGGAAAAATTAGGGATTCTCGACTCAGTTGGATATCAGGGACATCTTGGAATCGAGCATCACTCATCGAAAAATGAATACAGCCAGGTAGCATGGCAGCTTGCAACAGCGCGTAACACTTGGGAAAATATGAAAAATCAACAATTAAGAAAGATTGGTGTATAACCCTATGGGAAAAATACGAATCGGCGTTATCGGTGTTGGCATCATTGGTAAAGATCATTTGGATAAATACGCAAATGTGACCGGAGCGGAAGTTGTGGCAATCTGTGACATCAATGAAAATGAACTGAAAAAGGTATCCGATCAATATAAAATCCCTGATACGTATTTAGACTTCCGTGAGATGTTACAAAGAGAGGACATTGACGCTGTTGATGTCTGCCTGCATAACAATCTTCATGCTCAAGTGACCATAGAAGCGTTGAAGGCCGGAAAGCATGTGTACTGCGAGAAACCAATTGCAGGTTCATATGTAGATGGGAAGCGGATGCTGGAAGCTGCAAAAGAATACGGAAAGAAATTGCACATACAATTGAGTTTCCTTTACTTAAAAGAAACAAAAGCTGCAAAAAAATTGATAGATGGCGGTAAGCTTGGAACCTTATACCATGCCAGGTCCACCGGTTTTAGAAGGAGAGGACGTCCATATGTAGATGGATATGGAACAAAGGAATTTCTTCAGAAGAAGATGGCTTCCGGGGGAGCATTGTTTGACATGGGAGTCTACCGCATCTCACAACTTCTTTATATAATGAACATGCCTAAAGTGAAAACCATTACCGGGAAAACGTATCGTGAACTGGAGATGGACGAAAAGAGAAGACAAATCAGCGGATTCGAGGTAGAGGAACTTGGGGTTGGGTTTGTCAGGTTTGAGGGTGGATTAACACTGGACATCATCGAGTCCTGGGCCATTCATCTAAATGGCTTTGAAGGCAGCTATCTTGTAGGTAATGAAGGTGGTATCCAGTTCCCAGGCTACACCAACGGAGTGAGCACCCCATTCAGTTACCATACATCAATAGGTGGGATGGATATGGACGGCACCTTTGACTTAGGGGCAGCGGATTATCGCTGGCATCAGCTGGAGGAAAATACGGATGCCTACGACTCCTCCCAGCATCATTGGATTGCCGCACTCCAAGGCAGGGTGGAACTGTTGCCGACAGCAGAAATTGCCCTTCAGACCATGCTTATCAGCGAGGGGATTTACCTGTCAAATACCTTGGAAAGAGAAGTAACGGCTGAAGAGGTCATTTCCAAGGCACAAACACAGGCTTTAGAACCCAGTAATGTATATTGATAGTTTTTGATAAAAGAATTGTAACCGATTACAACGTGGAGTATAATGAAATTATCGAAACGTATCAATAAGGTAATGAGTCAATAATATATATTTTTTTTGTTAAATAGAAAAACGTTTCGATAAACCGGTGAATCTGTTATCGAGATTAGAAGTTTAGTAACTTTCCTAATAATTTTTATTCAAGTGTCTAAGATCTGAAAGTGTGTGTTCAAGAAGAAAGAGAAAATTCTTCGAATAAGCGAAGACAAAAGGACCAGACTTTATAGGAATTACTGACATCTTAAGATTCGGCCAAGAGTTTCGCATTCAATAGCATAAGGTTATAAAACCATGCTGCATGAGGATACTTTTCCCTAGCTTTTTGAACACCCTTTTATACCTAACAATCAAAGGGGTGCAGTTCATGAAAATGTTAAAATCCTTGGTGGCAGTCTCCACCAGTATGATGCTTCTGATCGGTTGCAGTAATGAAACATCAACGGAAAAGAAAGAAGATAAGAAAGAGGTAACCATTTCCTTTGCGAGCTGGAGCCTTGGTACCGAAGAAGAGCGGAATCTGAATCGAATAATGATTGAGGAATTCGAAGAGAAATATCCTCACATTAATGTGGAGATCGATGAAACGGTCATTGCAAGTAAGCAATGGAACGACGGCTTGGCAGCTGCAGCTAGTGCTAATAAAATGCCGGATGTCTTCTCGCTTGCACAGATTCCTCCTGGTATTGCAAACAATTGGTTACTTGATCTTACTGAAATTGCTGCAGACGATGAAGACTTCGCAAAGATTCCGGAAGTGGTGCGGGAATCCGCCACTTACAATGAAGTTCTTTACGCATTACCTGCAGGACAGCAACTGTTAGGATACTATGTCAATAAAGACCTGTTCAATCAGGAAAACCTGAATGTCCCGGAAAATGGCTTTAGCATCGATGAGTTTGAGGATGCGGTAAGAAGTGTTACGAATATCAGCAAGGGACAGGTTGGAGTAAACAACCCTAACGCGATTATTGACTGGTATCCGGCAGCGGTAAGTGATACTCTCGGCTGGTATACATACACAGAGGAAGGCTATCACTTGAATAGCAATGAGTTTATCAGTGGCTTGAATTTTGCCAAGAACTTAGTCACAAACGGATATACGTTTGAATCATTGACAGACGAACAAAAAAGCAATTTTTCAGGAGAAAACCCAGGTGAGGTTTGGACTGCCGGCGGTATGGGACTTGTCTGGGATGGAACATGGGCACTCGCTTCCTTTGAGGAAAACCTGGACTTTGACTATGATTTCATCGGGATTCCCGGTGGTAGAACAGTGGTTGCAAATGACTATATGGGAATCTCCAAAACTACAAAACATGCAGAAGAAGCCTATCTGTTCACAAAATGGATGACGTTCGGAAAAGAAGGATACTTGAAACGCATTGAAGTTGCTGTAGCGGAAGACAAGGGCTTAAGCGGTTTACCAGTTACAACAGATGAAGAAGTATTGGATGCCTACTTTGAAATTCAAGACCTTCCTGGATTGCGTATTGCTTATGAAAAGCTCGACAATGGGGTAATTGAACCATTCAAATTTGTTCCAGGGTACGTGCAGTCCAGATGGGAGGCACCAACGGGGGTAGCGGTGGAGGACAATCCAAATGCCAATATCACTACCCTATTGGAAGCCGGTGTTAAAGGTAAAGTAAAGATAGAAGATTATATTTCTCAAATCAATGAATTAGCAAATCAGATGCATCAAGAAGGAAAAGAATCGATTGGGCAATAATTGAGTGGATAAATTAAAATGGTGCGGCGATCGTTTTATGGTCGCCGCTTTTATCATCTAAGAATGGAGTTAAAAAGTATGGAAAAAGTGAAGGTCGGAATTATTGGAACAGGAACAATAAGCGGCATCTACCTGGAGGCACCAAAGAAATTTTCGATTTTAGAAATTGTGGCGGTTGCCGATATTGATATCGAAAGAGCACGGGAAAAAGCTGCGGAATATCAAGTGGAAAAGGTGTATACCGTTGAAGAGATGCTCGCAGATACTGAAATAGAAATGGTAATCAACCTAACCATTCCAAAAGCGCATATGCAGGTGACTATGGATGCTTTGGAAGCAGGCAAGCACGTATTCGTTGAAAAGCCTTTGACCATCGAAGTCGAAGAAGGCAGGAAGGTCCTTGAGCTCGCTGAGAAAAAAGGTTTGAGAGTCGGTTGTGCCCCTGACACATTTTTAGGAGGATCCCTGCAGACATGCCGCAAGCTGATTGATGACGGCTGGATCGGACAACCGGTTGCAGCGGCAGGTTTCATGCTTGGCGCAGGCCCTGAAGGCTGGCATCCTAACCCCGATTTTTATTATCAAAAAGGCGGCGGCCCGATGTTTGATATGGGACCATACTATATCACAGCCATGATTCATCTGCTTGGACCGATCAAAAGGGTGACAGGTTCTGCACAAATCTCTTTCCCTGAAAGAACGGTAACAAAAGCCGAGGATTATGGCCGCAAAATTCCAGTGGAGACGCCGACACATGTCACCGGTATACTGGACTTTGAAGGAGGAGCGGTCGGAACCCTCATCACAAGCTTCGATGTAAAAGGGGGAACAAGTCTCCCTTGTATGGAAATCTATGGAACCCTAGGAACATTAAGTGTACCGGATCCGAATAACTTCGGTGGGACGATCACCATCAGAAGAGCGGGGGAAAACCAATTTACGGAGGTGCCGTTGGCATACGGCTATCGCGAAAACAGCAGGGGAATCGGTGCAGCGGATATGGCCCATGCCATCAGGAGTGGCCGCCCACATCGTGCAAGCGGGCAATTGGCCCTGCAGGTGCTAGAGACGATGCATGCCATTCATGAATCCTCCCAGGACGGAATGCATATGGCTATCCAGCATGCCTGCGAACGCCCTGCGGCATTTCCTGTAGGATTCTCCCAGGACAGACAGGACCTTTTTAACAAGTAAAATCAATATCTATTGATTATTGTAAGTGTTTACATTATGCTATAGATAAGATATTGAAACGTTTCAAAACAGTTGGATCCGGTAGTTTCAAAAATCTGAAACTACTCGTCCAGCTTGATATATAGGGGATAGAGTAAACATATTGGAGATGTGAAGAAGATGGCAACAATCAAAGATGTTGCAAAGCTAGCTGGAGTAGCGGTCTCTACAGCTTCTTATGCACTGAATAATGTAAACAAGGTAAGCCCTGCCACCATGAAAAAGGTGCAGGAGGCCGCACGTGAACTGAACTACATGAAAAATGGATTTGCATCCGATTTAAAGCGGACCAAGACCAATACCATTGCACTGATTTTGAAGGATCTATCCGGACCCTTCTATTCAGAACTGATAAAAGGTGTTCAAGAGGTCACCATCAGAAATGGCTATGATCTGATCGCCTGCAGCTCTGTAGGAGGCGCGCAATCAACAGCCGTGAAATTCCTGAAGGAAAAGCGCGTGGACGGCGCCATTATCCTCGCCCATAACATCAGCGACGATATCATTCTCGAATCTGCAAGAGAAGGCTTCCCAATCGTCGTGCTGGATCGAAAAATAAAACATCCATTTGTCTATCAGGTGGAAGTCGATAACATCCATGGCGGTTATTTGGCTACCGAGCATCTTATTGAAAAAGGACACCGTGAGATAGCGTTTGTGAGCGGACCAATGGATTCCCATGATAATACGATGCGCTTTGAAGGCTATCAAGATGCGTTAAGGCATTACGGAATCCCTTATCAAACCAAATGGAAAGTATTTGGCGACTTTACTCGCGAAGGCGGCTACCGTGCAACCAAGATGCTGATTGCCCAACGTGACCTGCCGCAAGCATTCTTCTATGCGAACGATGAAATGGCGATCGGCGGCCTGCAGGCATTCAAAGAAAACAAGATTAGTGTACCAAACGACATATCCATCATCGGCTATGACGATATCCAGCTTTCCGAATACGTCAGTCCTCCTTTGACGACCATCAGGCAGCCGAAATACGAAGTAGGTGCATTGGCCGTCCATGTCGTATTCCAGGCCTTATCCAAAGAAAAAGTAGAGCAGTCCTATAAACTATCAACTGAACTCATTGCAAGAAATTCCGTCAAACATACCTAGAAGCCATTCTTTCTTCCTATACTTAATGGAGAAGGAAGAATGGCTTCTTTTTTTTCACCATTTCATAGAAAAAGTCGGAATTATCCTATCCAGTTCGGACATTAACATTGAAAACGCTTTTATATCCATTTATAATAGAGTAGTATTTGTTGAAACGTTTCGTAGAGTAATTTATGGAAACGTTCTCATATCGTAATTCATAGTTTGATATTTTAATTAAATTTAGAAGCAGATTATATAAGAGAGGAGCAATTTTATCATGATAAAAGTAACTGTTTGGAATGAAAACCGTCATGAGCAAACGAATGAAAAGGTTAGAGAGGTTTATCCGGAGGGGATTCATGGTGCGATTGCCTCATTCCTGAAAGAAGACAACTTTGAAGTAAGAACGGCAACCCTCGATGAGCCGGAGCATGGCCTGACTGAGGAAGTTCTGAACAGTACCGATGTTCTTGTATGGTGGGGACATATGGCGCATGACGATGTGAGTGATGAAATTGTGACTCGTGTAAAAAATAGAGTACTAGATGGCATGGGATTGATTGTCCTGCATTCCGGTCACTTCTCCAAAATCTTCAAAACCTTGATGGGTACGACTTGTGATTTGAAATGGAGAGAAGCAGACGAGAAGGAGAGAATCTGGGTTGTATCTCCAGGTCATCCAATCGCTGAAGGTATCGGGGAACATATCGATATTGAAAAAGAAGAAATGTATGGCGAGCACTTTGACATTCCAGATCCAGACGAGCTTGTATTCGTCAGCTGGTTCGAAGGCGGCGAAGTATTCCGCAGCGGTTGCACATATAAACGAGGAAAAGGAAAAGTATTCTATTTCCGTCCTGGACATGAAACCTACCCGACGTATTACCATGAAAAAGTGCAAAAGGTAATCAGCAATGCAGTGAAATGGGCAAAGCCGACAGAATGCGGTCATGTGCACTACGGTAATGCAAAACCATTGGAAGAAATCAAAAGCAAATAAATAGATTTATTAAGACGACACTTAGGAGGGATCTTTTATGAAAAAATTGAGAGTTGGAGTGGTAGGCTGCGGAAGCATCGCAAAATTCCGCCATTTACCTGAATACCATGCAAACCAGAATGTAGAGCTTGTAGCTCTATGCGATATCGTACAGGAGCGCGCGGAACATGCTTCCGAGCAATATGGTGGAAAAGTATATACGGATTACAAGGAAATGATCGACCGTGAGGAATTAGATATCGTGAGTGTCTGCACACCTAACTACCTGCATGCACCTGTCTCCATCTACGCATCCAAAGCGGGCGTAAACGTATTATGCGAAAAGCCGATGGCTACTTCCAAGGAAGAAGCGGATGAAATGATTACAGCGGCTAAGGAATCGGGCAAAAAGCTGATGATTGCACACAACCAGCGCTTTGTTCCTTCCCATCAAAAGGCGAGACAGCTTATCGAAAGCGGCGAAGTCGGCAAAATCTACAGCTTCCGTACAGCATTCGGACACCCTGGGCCTGAGGGCTGGAGTGTAGACGGCAAGGACAGCTGGTTCTTCCGTAAAGAGGAAGCGTTCATTGGTGCGATGGGTGACCTGGGTGTCCATAAATCTGACCTGATGCGCTACCTTCTTGGAGAAGAGATCGTAGAAGTGGGGGCATTCATTGAAACGTCTGCCAAACAAAACACAGATGTAGATGACACTGCTGTATGTGCACTTAAAACGGAAAACGGCATCGTTGGGACGCTTGCAGCAAGCTGGTCCTATAAAAGAGAGGACAACTCCACAATCATCTACGCGGAAAAAGCGGTATTGCGTCTAGAAGACGATCCGACTCATTCCTTGGTTGTCCAATATGCAACAGGAGAAACAGTTCGCTATGAGCTAGGAAAAATTCAGAGCAATGAGAGCGGCGGCCAAACGGGATCTCAAGTGATCGACCATTTTGTAGCGAGCATCATCGAAGGCACAGAAGTGCTTGTAGACGGAAACGAAGGAAAGAATTCCTTAATGGTTATCCTGGGTGCACTTGAATCAAACGAAACGAAAAAAATCGTCAACATCAAAAACGACTTGAACTAAGGGAAGGTGAACTTCAATGAAACTAGGCGTGTTTACAGTACTTTTTGCCAATAAATCATTTACGGAAATGCTGGACTATGTGAAAGGTGCAGGGCTTGATGCAGTCGAGATCGGAACAGGCTGCTACCCTGGCAACAACCATTGTCCACTTGACACACTTCTTGAAGATGAAGGTGCACGAAATGCATACATGGAGGAAATCCACTCCCGTGGCCTTCAAATCAGTGCGTTCAGCTGTCATGGCAATCCGATTTCGCCAGATGAGGCTTTTGCAAAGGATTCCCATGAAACACTATTGAAGACGATTGACCTTGCAGCACTGACAGGTGTGGAAGTGGTCAACTGCTTCTCCGGTGTTCCTGGTGACAGCGAAAATGCAAAAGCGCCAAACTGGCCGGTTGCACCTTGGCCGAACGAGTATGGCGATGTATTGAAATGGCAGTGGGAAACTAAGTTGATTCCTTACTGGAAAGAAGTAGGGAAGTACGCAGAAGAACGCAACATCAAAATCGGCCTTGAGCTACATGGCGGATTCCTGGTACACACTCCTCATACGCTTTTGAAGCTGCGTGAGCTGACTTCTCCAGCAATCGGTGCAAACCTGGATCCGAGTCATCTATGGTGGCAGGGAATCGATCCGGTGGCAGCGATCAAGATCCTTGGAAAAGCTGGGGCAATCCATCACTTCCATGCAAAAGACACTTATATCGATCAGGACAATGTCAACATGTACGGGTTGACCGACATGCAGCCATATGGAGAAGTCCAGACTCGTGCATGGAGTTTCCGTTCTGTCGGCTGCGGCCATAGCGTACAAGAATGGTCTGATATGATGAGCGCGCTCCGCACATACGGCTATGACTACGTGGTGAGCATCGAGCACGAAGACCCAATCATGTCCATTGAAGAAGGCTTCGCTCGCGCGGTGTCGAACCTTCAATCCGTATTGATCAAAGAACAGCCAGCAGAATTGTGGTGGGTATAAGCCTACAAAGTTGACCAGAAGGGGCAGGGAATTGCCTCTTTTGGTTAGCTATTATTAAAATGGTTCTGTTAAATTAATGTATTTATTTTGGGTGCATAGCTGTGGATTGGAGCAATAGGCGAAGACTCCTCGAAAATGCGAGCATTTTCTTCGTGCGATGAGTCGCTGCCAGAGCCTTCCTTGTCCTGCGGGAGGTAGCGTTTAGGGGAGACCCCACAGGCGTAGCCGAGGAGGCCACAAACGCCCCTTGGGTCGCTGCGCCTATTGCGGAGATCTACAGCGGTGTTTAACAGAGCCATAAATATAGGAATTGACAAAAAGAAATTAATTAAATTATTTAATTAATAATGGATACATAGGGGAGGAAAAACAGATGGCAGAGTTAAAATTAGGGGTAATTGGAGCAGGAAACATTTTTCGTTATGTTCATGCACCTGCATGGAAAGAAAACAAGGATGTTGAAATTGTAGCAGTATGTGATACTGACCGCGAAAAAGCTGAAGCGGTAGCAAAGGAATTTAACATTCCTCATGTTTACACAGATTACAAGGATGTTCTGGCACATGAAGAAATCGATATGGTGGACATTTGTACACCAAACCTTTTCCACTCCGAATATTCTGTCGCGGCACTTGAAGCAGGAAAGCATGTTCTTTGCGAAAAACCGGATGCAGTAAGTCCGGAAGAAGCGGAAAGAATGGCAGAGGCTGCTGAAAAATCCGGAAAAACACTGATGGTCATGAGAAACAACCGTTTCAGTGCAGCATCAGGATACATGAAGCGTTTTGTGGAAAAGGGCCATATGGGCGAAATCTATACTGGTCGCTGTGGCTGGATTCGCAGAAGAGGAATTCCTGGTAAAGGCGGCTGGTTCACGACAAAAGAACTTTCCGGAGGCGGTCCGCTAATCGATCTTGGCGTTCACTTCATCGACCTTGCCATTTGGATCATGGGCAATCCAAAGCCTGTATCCGTGGTTGGATCCACTTACACAAAATTTGCAGACACAGATTTAGCTGATTCCGTCCACAGTCAATTCGGAACAAAGCAGGACGATGGAACATTCGATGTTGAGGACCTTGCAACTGGTTTCATCCGCTTTGATAACGGAGCAAGCCTGCAGATCGAATTCAGCTGGGCTTCCAACATCGAAGAAGAAGTTAACTTCTACGAGCTTCGCGGAACAAAGGCTGGAGCAAGCTTCAAAAATGGAAAACTGAAGATATTTACGGAAGTGGAAGAAAAGCTATGGAATGTCGAGCCGGAAATCGGGAACCATCATACTGGAGACCATGCGAATAATATCAATCATTTTGTCGACGTGGTTCAAGGTAGAACGGAAGCGATTTTCACTCCGGAACAAGGTGTCGACATGATCAAGATTTTAGATGCAATCTACAAATCTGCAAAAACTGGCCATGAGGTAAGATTATAAAATCAGAGAGGCGTGAATAGGATGAAGCATAAAATTGCTGCTCAGCTTTATACGGTACGTGACCTTTTAACAGATGATTTTCCAGGAGTGCTAAGAGAATTGAAGGAAATGGGTTATGCAGGAGTGCAGATTTCCGGAATGTTCGGCCATGATCCAAAGGAAATCGCTGCTTTGATGAAAGAGCTTGGACTTGGTGCTGCGGGGATGCATGTCGATTTGAACAGCTTAAGTAACGAGTTGCCAAGAGTTTTAGAACAGGCGGACATATTTGGCACCAAGGATCTGATTCTTCCTTACTTAGGGGAAGATGAAAGAACTGTTGAGAACTATATTGCGCTAAAAGCAGAGCTGAACGAAATTGCTAGAAAACTACAAGCGGACGGCTACCGCATCAGCTACCATAACCATGACTTTGAATTCGAAACAGAGATTGGCGGAGTGAATGCACTGGAATATCTGTTGGAGCCATCCGTTGATAATCTTATATTTGCGGAACTGGACGTATATTGGGTGAAAAAAGGCGGCAAAGAGATTGTCAGCTTTTTGGAGCCTTATGCGAACAGAATGCCAATCATCCATTTGAAGGACATGGCGAATAACGAGGAGAAGTCCTTTGCAGAGGTTGGTACCGGGTCCATCGACTTTGAACCGATCCTACGCTGGGGAGAAGAGAATGGTATCGAATGGTACGCGGTGGAACAGGATGAATGTCCGGGGAACCCGTTGGAGAGCTTGAGAGTGAGTATTAATAATTTGCATAGATTAATAGATGAGATGAAATAATATAGAGTGAAAGCCTGGCAGAGTTTAAGACTTTGTCGGGTTTTTTTGTTCAATTTGGGATATGTGGAGAAGTACCTGGTCAGATATACCCTAAACCTATACAAACTCAATAATGATCAAAACCAAAAAACCAGGCCGCAGCATCAGCAGCCACGACCTGGTTTTATCTAAATACCTATTATCCGAATCTCACAACCAACTTATCATCTACTTTCGCATGCTTCTTCGACGTTACAATCGTACGATCTCCATGCTGCTCCACCGTATAATCATCGCTCTCAGAAACGGTACGCTCCGTAACAAGACAAATCGTATCCGAACTTTGGGTCAATCTGAACTCAATCGCATCAGCATCCACATCGATAATCTCAGCAGTGGAATAGGCAATCGTCACATCATGATAAGTCACATTGACCGGAAGCATGACGCCATCCTTGCTTTGCAATGTAAGCTTTTTGCCATCCAAGAGCTTTACTCCATCATGAGTCAAATGGATGTCCTTATCAAATCCATCCAGGTTCAACAGGTGGATAAAGCGTTCGTCCCCATTGGAAACTGATGTTGAGAAAATACCATGATACTCGCAGTCATGCGTCAAACCAGCTGTTGCACCCAGATGTTCTAATGCTTTCTTGAACAGATCCAGGTCACAGCGATAAGCCGTTGAAAGTACAATTGCTCTACCTTTGCCGACCTGCACATCGAATCCGCAGATCTCGTCTGTTTCGGTTACACGCATGATCGGCTGGACTTTTTCGCCAACTTTGAATGTCTGTGTAAAATAGGTGCGAATTTCCGGACGTGGTGCTGCCCAGCCGTCTGCCGTCAGGGACATGTTATGGCCGTGCTTGTTGAATTTTACTTCAACAGGCTCCACGCCAAGTGCATCGGAAAGTGCTTGGAAAGGCTTACCTTCCATATCAAAAGTAGGTACCTCGCCGTACAGAAGTACACCACCACCCGCTTGCAAATACTTCACAAGCTTTTCCTGCACATCTCTATCCATGTATCTGGCAGAAGGGACGATGATGGAAGGTGTCAATTCAGGGTTCAACTCTTTATTTTGAATATCGACAGATCCGAATCGATAGCTCGCAAGAAGGATTGCCCGCGCCATGATTTCCCACGCTCCTGCACCACGATGCATCGTGATATTATCGATGATATCCTTCATTTTCGTGCTGGAAGGATAGCGGTATTCGGTCATGTAGTAATCAGGAATGAAGGCGAAGGATACTGCATCGCGATCTTCATCCATTGCTGCCAATTTATCTGAAACGGCCATCATCGTCTTGATGGATCTCGCCATTCTAGGGAATGTATAGTTCAGCTTACCTTCCGGATTGACCGGTGCAGCAAAGCCGTGGCGTTCTCCAGTGGAAGCGATACGCCCATTTCCATCTCCTGTAGCTTCATCAATCTGATAGTTGTAGCCGCCTGTAAATAGATAATAGTTGATCAGACGGTTACCTTGAGCGACACACATCCGCGTTTTGAAATCCGCAGCGGAAACATCATAGCGAGCGCCATAGGTTTCCCCGAAGTTTCCGTCTCCACAGTTGAACTCAACGGATGTTAGTGGCTGATCTGGATTGTGAACCGCATCCATGAAGCCGTTAATCAAATATAGGTCCTGGAAGGTGGACACATCCAAGTCGCCAAAATAGATGTCTGACCCGGACATATAGCCCTCATCCTGTGTATAGGATTCATAAAGCTGGCTGATCCCGATCGGGTAGGTCAAGCCGCGCCCTCCACCTGTTCCATGGATATTGACGATAAACGGTACGTCCTTCACGCCAAATTCCTCTGCATAGTCGCGCAAGACAGCTACATAGCGTGCAAAGCGGTTTCTCATATAGTGACCTAGATCACGCAAAAGCTCGGCTGCATATTCTTCCGATGGAGAACGGAAGCCGGAGACGCGGACCTCAGGATTAGATAAATCAAATGGATAGCGGGAATCCAATGTCGCGGCATCATATCTCTCCGTAAGCCATCCGGAAAAGTCTTCGATCACATGCTCCGTCAAGTCCGGGCAGTTGCTTACCCAGGAAAGCATCCCGATCTCGTTATCCAGTTGCACTCCTATGATTTTCCCATTATTGGTGTAAAGGCGGGGAGCGATGACACCCATTATAGCCTTGTACCATTTCTTAGTTTCTGCTAAAAATCCTGGAGCAAGATAGTCGATTGTAGGTGTTGTAGCGTCATTGCCGTCCCAGCCTACAGGAATGATTTCCGGATGCTTTTCGTATACCCAATAAGGGATTCCTTCGTTTTTCATCTCAGCCATGATGAATGGACCCGGACGAACAAAGAAGTATAGGTCATTCTCTTCACAAAGATCGATGAATGCCCCCAAATCAAGTTCTGGTCGTGTATGGCCATCAAGATCGATCTGGCCTTCAACCGGCTCATGGCAAAGCCAAGGAACATAGGTTGCAACTGCGTTACAGCCTGCTTCCTTCAATTTATCGATTCGGTCCTGCCAATCTTTGCGTTCCAAACGGTAATAGTGAATCTCCCCGCACATGATCAATACAGGTTTTCCATCGATGATAATCTGCTTATTTTTAATTTCAATCATTTTTCTCCATCCCCTCAAAAATAGATTTAATGCATTTCTGTATTACACTCTGACCCTGAGTGTTAGACCGCTATAACAGCGCTTACAAAAAAGAATGTTGAAACGTTTCGCTTTTTAAATATTATAGAATAGAAAAATAATTCCTTTTATTACAAAGTATTTGAATGAGTATTTACAAAGTAATAGTATCACATTTCATTTATTGTTGAAACGTTTTTATTGAAAGAAGTCTTCCTCATCTACAACCTATTGCTAAGTGGTGGAAGCTTTATTAAGATAAAATTGTTATTGAGGATTTTATAGGGAAATGATATGCTTGAATTATAAATAAATTTAATGAATTAATCAATTAAATGTTTTTCTAAATCATGCGGATTGAGGTGTACAGTCATGGGTTTAAGGATTGGAATTATTGGAACAGGCCAAACAATAGGTGTGGCGACGGACCATCTTAAAGGGATCCAGGCAGTTGCCGAGTGGGAACTGACGGCAATCTATGATATTAAGTATGAGAATGCCAGGCGGTGGACGGAAAGGAACAATCTTTCAGAGAGCATCATCTGTTCGAGCTTGGAGGAAGTCTTTAAAAAGGTGGATGCCATCACCATCTGTACCGATAATTTATCGCATGGAATCATTGCAAGGGAAGCAATGAAACGAAAGGTGCCCGTGTTATGCGAAAAGCCTCTTTCGATTGATTACTACGAGTCCAAGATTCTGGCAGAGGAAGCGGAAAAGGCTGGGATAGTGAATTATATGGGCATGCAGTACCGCTATCATCCCTATGCCCAGCTTATCAAGGAAATCATCCAGGAGGGAAAACTGGGAGAAGTCTTTTCCTACCGGCATAAGCTGGGAGGCTGGAGAATCGGGAACCCCAATGTTGGATTGGAATGGCGGATGAACAAGGAGACTTCGGGACCTGGTGCAGTCGCTGATTTTGGCATCCACCAAGTCGATCTGATCCATTTTTTCCTTCATGAAGTTTGTGGAGCAGTACAGGAAGTGCAGGCGGAGCTTGCGACATTCATCCCATATCGCAAGGGTGATGAAGGAAAAGGAGAGGTCACCAATGACGACCTCGCTGCTGTTATTTTAAAACTGCAAAATGGCGCAATTTGTACATTGAATAATTCCCGTCTATTGCCGCCTGAAGGGGATGGTATTGAAATCGTTGGGACAAAGGGAGCGGTTTCGATTAATCAGCAGGGGGAGGTCTTTTTCCGAAATAGGACAGAAGACGGGTCGTGGGCTGCAGAAGCAATCCTAATGGAATTTCAGGAAAAGCACAAATTTCCTGGTTTGGCCCGAGGGAAACAGTACCAGGAGTTTTATGAAGCAATTGCAAATGGCAAGGAACACGAGCTTTCCTTCGCCTATGGAGCAGCAATGGCAAGGGTAATTGATGCGGCAGTCCTTTCCAGTGAACAAGGCAGAAAAGTGAAGATATCAGAAATATAAATTGATGACAGTGAGGAGAATGAAAAATGGGGAAAACAGAAGTAATGGCAAATCAAATTAAACTGGCACCATTATTTAATCCGGAGGATGGAAAGGCAGTGGTGTCACCTCTAGGAAATGAAACAGGCTATTGGGCAGGTGCTCCAACCATTCTTTTTGATGAAAAGGATGAAACCTTCTATTTATACTATCGCTTACGAAACCCACGTGGCCATGGGGAAAACGAGCGTGGCTTTGAAGTGAGGATAGCAAGCAGCAAGGACGGCGAAAACTTCACGGATGTGTGGAGTTTGCACAAAAAGCAATTGAATTCCAGTTCGATCGAGCGTTCATCTCTTTTAAAAGTGAATGATGATCTTTACAGATTGTATATCAGTTATGTCGATCCTGCTGACAACCGCTGGAGAATCGACGTGGTGGAGGCGGAGACGCCTGCAACATTCGATGTGGATAAACGCCAAAAAGTGCTGACTGCTTCCGACCAAGAGGGAGTGGAGGGTGTCAAGGATCCTTACATCGTGAAGCATGATGATATGTATTACATGTATTTCGTTTACGCTCAAGGATTGAAGGGAGCGGAGGATAAAGGGATGCATGGAACTGGAGACGTCCATAATACCGGACTTGCCGTTGCGCCGACAGGTCTTGCGGTAAGTAGCGATGGTGTGGATTTTGAATGGAACCATACCGTGCTGCCTGTAAGTGAAGCAGGATGGGACCAATACCAATCCCGAGTGACGACTATCATTCCTTTTGAAGGTACCTACACAGTCCTATGGGATGGAAGCGTTGGGGTGGAGCAGAATTACGAGGAGAAGGTTGCATTGGCGGTAACAGCTGACCTGAAAACTTTTGCAAAAATAAATGTGGATGGCCCGGTTCTTGAAACCAGCTTGAAGAAGGCTGTCCGCTATGTGGATGCCATTATTCATGACGGACAAATATGGTATTATTATGAATATACAAGAGCAGACGGGGCACATGAACTTCGATTATGTAAGGTAGGATTATAAAAGGCATCATACTTGGCAGGTTAACTTTTCAAACCCCTGAGTAGTAGGAGTGCAGGAGCAGGCCCTCCTTGCCGTATAAATCCGATCACAACCTTGAGCCACCGAGGAAAAGGGGATTTTGGAAATGTCATTTATAGGTCAGAATACATTAAGAACGAAACAATTAAATAGAACGCTTGTGTTTCAAACCTTACTGAGGCTTGAGTCGCCGACCAGGCAAGAAATTGCAGCCTTCACCAAGCTTACCCCTGCAACCATCACCAATATTGTCAATGAACTGATGGAGTACGGTTATGTGGTGGAGCTTGGGAACGGTGTCAGTGAACTGAAAAGGGCAGGACGCAAAACGGTGGTCCTTGGATTAAATGAAGAGAAAAAAAGGGTCGCCGGCGTACATATCAGAAGTGACCGTGTAGAATTGGGCATCGTGACACTAAGAGGAAAAGTCCTGAAGTCGACAAGCTTCAATCTGCCTGAAAAAATTAAGCAGGACGATTTTTTAAGCCTTTTGACGACAAAATTAGAGAGCTTTTTGCAAAAAAACAAAGCAATCCCTGTTTCCTGCATCGGTGTGGGGTCTGTCGGCCTGGTGAATTATGAAAATGGGACGATACTGGAGGCGGAGCACCTTGGCTGGGAGAATGTTGAGATTGCGGCAGAGCTATCCAGATCGCTGAAACTTCCTGTCCATGTGGATCACCATGTTCGCGCCATGACCTTAGCCGAGAAGATGTTCGGTGCATGTAAAAACCAATCGGACTTTTTATGTGTCTATATTGGACAAGGGATAGGATCGGGACTTTTTCTAAGAGATCAGCTCTATCGCAGTGAAACTACCGGTGCAGGTGAATTTGGCCACATGACCTATCAGCCGGAGGGAAGAGGCTGCTGGTGTGGTAACAAGGGCTGCTTGGAGCGTTATGCCTCAGAGGAAGCTGTCCTACATGAGCTTAAAATGGATTCCATAAGAAGTGTAATGGAAGCATGCCGCAATGGGGAAGCCGACGCATTGGAATCCCTTCGTTCCGCCGGTAACAAAATTGCTGTAGTACTTTCTTCCTTCATTAATATGTTCCACGTCCAGAAGATCGTCATTGGTGGCGACCTGGCAAAGGAAGAATTGCCACTGCTTCGGGAAATCAGGGAAAAGGCGAACGCAAATTCCTTCTTAGCAAAAAAGAGGAAGGTAGAAATCATCACAACAGGATTAGGCGACCAGCAAGGTATAATTGGGGCTGCGAGTATCGCCTTATTGGAGAGCATTTTTACAGCTTCGATAAATAAATAAGTTAAAAAATAAATAATAAGTGCTCTAGTAAAACGACGCTTAGCTGTTGATTGGAGCAATAGGCGAAGACTCCTCGAAAATGCGAGCATTTTCTTCGTGCGATGTATCGCTGCCGCAGCCTTCCTTGTCCTGCGGGAAGCGGCGTTTAGTGGAGACCCCGCAGGCGCAGCCGAGGAGGCTCTCGCAAGCCCCGCGGAAAGCGAAGCCTAGTGCGGAAATCAACAGCGGTGTTTACAAAGTCAAAAAATGAAAAAGAGTGATGATCAGATGAAACTCGGTTATTTGACGAATTCGATTGTGCATCATGGAATAACAGATATAAACAAAATAGTAGAATGGTCACTGCAGCAAGGCTTTGGACATTTGGAAATAGGACCTAACATCCCTTTTGACCACTTGGAGAGAGTGGTTTCAGAAGGGAAAATCAATATAGCTGCACTGACATACTGCCGGAACTTTCTAAGTGAGGATGCGGAAATAGCAGCCGGTCATCGAGAGGAACTGATGACAAGAATAAGAAAAGCGGGGGAACTCGGTATTCCGACCGTTGTCACTTCAACCGGGATCTCGAACAGTGCTAAGGGTGATCGCTATGACAGCTACGACGCCATCCGTTCCAAACCCGAGAATAGTTTAGATCAGGTGGAAGCCTTTTTCGAAGAGGTTGTTGCCCTGGCGGAGAGGGAAAATGTAAAAATCGCGTTTGAGAACTGTCCTTTGATGGGGAATATTGCGATTTCACCTGAAGTGTGGAGCCTCCTGTTTGAACGCCTGGATTCACCAAATGTCGGACTGGCGTATGATCCGTCACATCTGATTTGGCAGTTCATTGATCCTTATCTTCCTATTAAAGAGTTCGGCAGAAAAATCTTTCATGTGCATGCAAAGGATACGGAAATAAATACGGACCGCTTGAAGAGAGTAGGCTTCCTGACAGACTTCAGCTGGTGGCGTTATCGTCTGCCTGGTCTTGGGGCTCTAGATTGGACCAGATTTATTTCAGAGCTCCAGGAAGCGGGATATGACGGGGTAATCAGTATTGAGCACGAAGATCCGGTCTGGGTCGGAGACTTGGAAAAAACCAAAGAGGGTATTTTGATTGCGAAACGCTTTTTGGAACAGGTACCCGGTCTCGTTAGCGCAAGATAAAAAAGAGCGTCTTTCTCCAATGTGAAGTGGAGGAAGCGCTCATTTTTATTTATCACTACTATTAGATCGATGCGATTTCTGGAACTCCTTTAATGCAAAAATGATCTGTTCCTCAAAAGCATCTGAAATCATTTCAACCCCATACTGATATGTTGGATACACTTTCTTCTGCCAAACGATGTTCCCGATAAGGGCGATTTCCCGACTGCCGATGGTCATATGCATCGTCAGCTCGACTTCCTGATTGGATGGGATGTTCAGGGAGGATTGCATTCTTAATCCGCTTGGACTGATGTCCAGCACCACGCCCTCGCCTTCTGAGGATGCAGTGGTCTTTCCATTGATCCTGCTGATATAAAAATTTACCCTAACCGGCATTCCAAATTCATATCGAAACGGCTCATTCCGTTTATACTTCATACATACGCCTCCACACTTAAAGCTGTTTCAAATAGATGGTTGTTGATTTTTGACTATTATCGCATCTACCTTCACAACTAGACATCGTGCTCAATACCCATAAAATAAGGATTCCCAGCAAAAAACAAGCAAATCACTTACGAAAACAGCCTACATAAAACATCGAGCATACAACCAAAATAACAAAAAGCCTTCGACGTGTAAATCAAAATTCCTGCCGGGGTCTGGCCCCTTATTTTTAGCCCCTTATTTTTATTCGAATCTCAGGTGTTGACAAAATACCTACAGGGGTATATTATAAGAGCATGGAAGTTGTGAGTGAGGGCAGACCTCATTCAAAGATTATAATGGAGGTGTAAGGATTATGGAGTATAACTCTCAAGTGAAGAATCGTTTGAAACGGGCTGAGGGCCAGATTCGCGGAGTGCTTCATATGATGGAGCAGGGCGAGGATTGCCGCGATGTTGTAATGCAATTGAATGCAGCCAAAACGGCGATTGATCGAGCCATTGGCGTAATTGTCAGTACCAACCTGGAGGAATGTGTCCGCCAAAATGTACTGAATGGTGAAGACACAAGTGAAGTAGTTAAACAAGCTATTGATTTATTAATCAAAAGCAGATAAATTGCAAGCCAAAGATTGAATCGATAGTATACCTTCATGGGTATATTATTATCCCGAAAAATACCGTGCAGGGTATGAAAAATCGCTTTACAAAATACCCAATAGGGTATACAATGAACACAGAATATTTTTTTTACAAACTTTAATACCCCTGGTGGTATATATTTTTAACTAAAAACATACCCAAGTAGGTATATAATGATAAACCAACACTCAAGGAGGAAATTAAAAATGAATGCAAACAAAGTATTAGATGTTAAAGGATTAGCTTGCCCAATGCCATTAGTAAAAACAAAGAAAGCTTTAAACGAATTGAACTCTGGTGAGATCCTGGAAGTAATCGCAACAGATAAGGGTGCTAAAACAGACCTGGCTGCATGGTCCAAATCTACAGGTAACGAATTAGTGGAAATGAAAGAAGAGCAAGACGTATTTACATTCTATATTAAGAAAGCCTAAGGAGGAACTTAACCTATGACAATCGAAAAAAAGAGAACAACCATCGTATTATTCAGTGGAGATTATGATAAGGCAATGGCCGCTTATATTATTGCAACTGGTGCAGCAGCATACGATCATGAGGTGACGATTTTCCATACATTCTGGGGATTGAATGCCTTACGTAAGGATGAGCTTGTGCCTGTGAAAAAGAATTTCATCGAAAAAATGTTCGGCAAAATGATGCCGCGTGGAGCAAACAGATTAGGTTTGTCCAACATGCACATGGCAGGAATGGGACCGAAAATGATTAAGGGAATCATGAAAAAGCATAATGTAGAGTCACTTCCAAATTTGATTGAATTGGCAAAAGACCTGGACGTGAAATTGGTTGGATGCCAGATGACAGTGGACTTATTAGGCTTGAAGCATGAAGAGATGATCGATGGAATTGAGTATGCAGGAGTAGGAGCATATTTAGCGGATGCATCCGAAGGTAATGTCAATCTATTCATATAGGATGTGAAACGATCGATGGAAATCATTCAATACGTTCTAATTGGGGCAATCATTGTATTTCTTTTATTGAAAATGAAACCAGCTTCCGGAGTAAGACAGCTTACAACAGCTGAGCTGAAAAAGGAACTGAACGATAAGAACAAGCAATTCATTGATGTCCGCACACCAATGGAGTATAAGGGAAATCATATTAAGCAATTCAAGAATCTGCCGCTGGCTACTTTGCACGCAGAGACAGGTAAGCTATCGAAAGAAAAAGAGATCGTGGTCATCTGTCAAAGCGGCATGCGTAGCAATGCAGCGGTTAAAAAGCTGAAAAAGCTTGGTTTTACAAAGGTTGCAAATGTAAAGGGCGGCATGAACGCCTGGTAAAAAGAAAAGAAGGGGGAAGCTCTAATGAAGCAAATTTCTACAAAAGAATTAGAAAAAAAGCTGACTGTCGGTGAGGAAGTTTCGATTATTGATGTAAGAGAAGCGGAAGAGGTAGCTGTAGGCAAGATCCCTGTAGCAACCAACATTCCTTTAAGCTTATTGGAGTTCCGTACACAGGATATTGATAAAACGAAAGCGCATATCATCGTTTGTCGTTCAGGAGCAAGAAGCGCTCAAGCTACGATGTTTTTGGAAGCACAAGGCTTTGATGTAACGAATATGGTTGGCGGAATGCTCGATTGGGAAGGCGAAGTAAAATAATTTTGGCAAGGGAGCTGTTTATAAATGAAAGTAAATTTAACGCTTGATGCAAAGGGGTTGGCATGTCCAATGCCAATCGTACGTACAAAAAAATCAATCGACCAGATCGAAGCTGGGGAAGTCCTAGAAGTATTGGCAACAGATAAAGGCTCTAAAGCGGATATCGCTGCTTGGGCAGAAAAAGTAGGCCATCAGTATTTAGGTACGATGGAAGAAGGCGATGTGCTGAAGCATTACATCCGTAAGGCTCGTTCTGAAGAAGAAAAAGAGGTACAGAAGCACCCGCATACTGCAAGCAATGATGAGCTACAAGCAAAATTAAACGATGATGTAACAGTTATTGATGTTCGTGAGCCTGCAGAATATGCTTTTGGCCATATTCCTGGCGCTGTTTCCATGCCTCTTGGTGATTTGGAAGCACTAGCGGAAAGCTTAGATAAAACAAAAGAAACGTATATTATTTGCCGTACAGGTAGCCGCAGTGATCTAGCTGCTCAAAAGTTGACTGAAAAAGGCTTTACTAATGTTATCAACGTTATTCCTGGAATGTCCAAGTGGGAAGGTCCTACTGCCTAAATTTTTTTAACTAAAATTATACCATAGGGGGTATTTACTCGTGTTAAACGCAATGACTGCTAAAGAAGTAACGAAGAAAATTTTAAACAATGAGCCATTATTTATTTTGGATGTACGTAATGAAGATGCATTTGCTGATTGGAAAATTGAAGGCGCTTCTGTAAAGCATAAGAATATTCCTTATTTCGATCTTATGGAAGGCGTGGAAGAGATTTTAGAAGATATTCCGTCTGAGAATGTTCTTGTAGTCTGTGCAAAAGAAGGCTCTTCTGTGTTCGTAGGTGAAATGCTCGTGGAAGCTGGAGTGAAGAATGTATCCTACCTAAAAGGCGGAATGAAGGCTTGGAGTGAGTACTTGGAGCCTGTGAAAGTTGCTGACCTTGCTGACGGTGGAACATTATATCAATTCGTACGTATCGGAAAAGGCTGCTTATCCTATCTTGTAGAATCTGATGGAGAAGCGATGATCATCGATTCCACCCGCATGGTTGATCAATATGTATCCTTCATCAAAGAAAAGGGATTACAGCTTGTTCATGTTGCGGATACTCATTTACATGCGGATCACATCTCTGGTGGACGTTTGCTTCGTGAAGCAACAAATGCAACATACTGGTTGCCTCCGAAAGATGCGGAAGAAGTGACATTTGCATATGAAAAGCTGGAAGACGGTGTAGAAATTACTGTTGGTTCTACAAAAGTGGCGGTTCAAGCTATCTATTCTCCAGGACATACTATCGGGAGTACATCTTTTGTAGTGGATAACCGCTTCCTCTTGAGTGGAGACATCCTGTTCGTAGAATCTATCGGCCGACCTGATTTAGCTGGTAAAGCGGAGGACTGGGTGTCAGATCTTCGTGAAACTTTATACGAACGCTATAAAGAGCTTTCAGAAGAATTGGTTGTTCTACCTGCACACTTCGGGAACATGTCTGAAGTTGGCGAAGGCGGTCTTGTGGCAGCACGCTTAGGCGACCTGTTTCAAAACAACGCTGGACTGAACATTGAGGACGAAGAGGAATTCCGCAAGCTGGTTTCCGAAAACCTTCCTCCACAACCGAATGCATACCAGCAAATCCGTGAAATGAACATGGGTAAAATCAACCCATCAGACGACGAGCAGCGCGACATGGAAATCGGTCCAAACCGCTGTGCAGTTCACGGATAATAACCATAATTGCGATGTAATTTGAAAATATGGCAGATGATGAAATTCCTGAAAGGGGCCAGACCCCAGCAGGAATTTCATCCATCATGTCGTACTGCAGGAGGGGAATGAATGATGGAGTTTGATTTAATGTGGATTGTGACGTTGTTTGCGATTGGGTTTGTAGGGTCGTTTGTTTCCGGTATGGTCGGGATTGGCGGTTCGATTATTAAATATCCGATGCTGCTTTATATTCCACCGTTACTTGGATTGACTGCTCTGACTGCCCATGAGGTATCCGGTGTGAGTGCGGTTCAAGTGTTCTTCGCAACAATTTCCGGTGTATGGGCATACCGAAAAGGTGGCTTCCTGAATAAGGAATTGATTATCTATATGGGTGTCAGTATCCTGCTGGGAAGTTTTATCGGTGGTTATGGCTCAGGCTTTATGAATGAGGATTCTATTAACGTGGTGTATGGAATATTAGCTTTGATTGCTGTTATTATGATGTTTATCCCTAAAAAAGGTATAGATGATATTCCATTCGATCAGGTGACATTCAACAAGGCCGTTGCAGCAATCCTGGCATTTATTGTCGGTATCGGTTCAGGAATTGTTGGAGCAGCAGGTGCGTTCCTGCTTGTTCCGATCATGCTTGTGGTGCTGAAAATCCCTACGAGAATGACCATTGCCACTTCTCTTGCCATTACGTTTATTTCCTCCATAGGTAGTACGGTGGGGAAAATAACAACGGGTCAGGTTTTGTTGATTCCGGCTATCGTGATGGTAGTGGCAAGTATCATTGCTGCCCCGATCGGAGCAAAGCTTGGACAAAAGATGAACACAAAAGTGCTGCAGTGGACATTGGCACTTCTAATACTAGCGACAACCGTGAAGATCTGGTTGGATATACTATAAGATATTGCTTTAAACAAGGGACTCTGATAAAAGCCGCTGTTGATTTCCACACTAGGCGCAGCGACCTAAGGGGCGTTAGTGGAGCCTCCTCTTCGCCTGTGGGGTCTCCACTGAAAGTCACCTCCAGCAGGAGTCTTCGCCTATTGCTCCAATCAACAGCTAGCGAACACAAGCAATACTAAGACAAAATGCCTGACCGGCAGTTGACTGGTCAGGTTTTTTCATATTTCTTTCACATCCCCAGGTTGTTTTCGCACAAACTCCCCCACCAAGTCATGTATAATTAGAGTATCTAAAGGCATTTACTAAAGAGGGTTATCAATTTGATGTGGGAAATTCTGCTGTTTTTCTTATTCATTGTTCCAGCTGTCCATCTGATTCATGAGATGGGTCATGTTCTTTTTGCCAAGCTTTTCGGTATCAAGGAAACTGAAATCGTTTTAGGAATAGGACCTGAATGGTTCCATTTTTCCCATGCCTCGATTCGGTACCGAGTTCATTACCTTGTGTTTTTAGGAGGATACTCCACCAATAGCAGAGAAGGAGTATTGTCTCCTGAAAAAGTCGCTTTCATCTCGCTTGGTGGTCCTATGTTCAATATTGCATCCATTTTTTTGGTTCTTCCACTCTTAAGAGAGTATGACCTTCTTCTTTTACATTTATTTATCCTATTTAGTTCCTGGGTTGGCTTGGTTAATCTGATTCCTTTTAAAATGGGCAATCGCAAGTCGGATGGCTGGCAAATTGCGACTTCATTATATAGACTGGTAAAAATAAGGAGGAATGATCGATGAACTTTTTTATTGTAACAGGTGCCTCCAAAGGCCTGGGTGAAGCAACTGCAAAGCTTCTATTAAAGGAAAACAACGAGTTGATCTGCATTGCAAGAAACGATAATGAAGAATTGGCTCGACATGCTCTTGAAGCAGGAGTAGCGTTACGTTTTTTGAATGAAGATCTTAGCAATCATGGAAAAATTCCTGGCATGGTCAAGGAAATCATAGCTTCCATCATTAAAGAAAAGGTGGGAGGGATATACTTCATCAACAATGCCGGAATGGTAGATCCCATCAAACCGGCGGGAAAATCAGTTCCGGAACTTATGACGAAAAGTGTCCATTTAAACCTTCTGACACCAATGCTCATTACAAATGAATTTTTAAAGCTGACGGAAGACTGGGATTGTAAAAAAGTCATAGTCAACATCAGCTCAGGAGCTGCCAATCGTCCTATTTACGGCTGGAATACATATGGAACGACCAAAGCGGGGCTTGATATGTTCACAAAATCTGTCGGACATGAGCAGGAGACGGCTGCCAATCCTGCAACCATCATTTCTTTCTCACCGGGAATCATGGATACGGATATGCAGGGGACCATTCGACAAGCGGATAAGGAAGACTTCACCAATGTAGAGGTTTTCAAGAACTACCATGAAAAAGGGGAGCTCCGTTCACCAGGCTTTGTCGCACAAAAAATGCTGGATCTGGTTCGGTCTGATGCAATGGAGAATGGCAGAGTGTACGATATCAAAGAGTTTGTGTAAATAATAGAAAAAAGGAGGCAGCCATCGCTGTCTCCTTTTTAAATAAATTCTTATTTTTCAAGAATGATTTTTTCGATGTCATCCAGCATCAGGTTAGCTGCGATTACACCACCTGCTGTATTCCATACTGCGTCACTTACTTCGTGTACGTTTCCGGCTTTTGCTACTTCAAGGTTTTTGAATAGAGGGTCTTCCAACCATTCTTCTTTAAGTTTTGTTGCGTCCCCTTCGCCAGTTTCAAAAGAGAAGTGGAATAGAACGTCTCCGTCCATTGCTGGGATTCTTTCTTTCGTTGCGTTCATTTCTGCAAAATCATTAACGTTTTGAGATTCCGGTCTAGCAAATCCTAATTGATCCAGGATAACACCTGAGAAAGAATCCTTGTGATAGATACGGACATCTCCAGCTGTAAAACGAACGATGGAAACTTCCTGTTGCAGTTTGTCGCCCTCTCCCGCTTCTTCACTGATGCTTGCAACTCGTGCATCGTAGTCATCCATTACTTTCTTGCCTTCTTCTTCTTTGTTCAATGCTTTTGAGTAAAGTGCAAAGTTTTCTTTCCAGTCACCTTTTAACGTTTCCGCGAAAACAGTTGGTGCAATAGCATTCAGTTGCTCGTAAACGTCCTCTTGACGAAGTTTGTTACCAATAATAAGGTCCGGTTGAAGAGCAGCGATTGCTTCCAGGTTTACTGCGCTTTCCGTTCCGACTACTTCTACGCCTTCCATATCAGATTTGATATGATCGTACCAAGTGTCGCCTAACCAAGATTGAACCGCTCCAACAGGTTTAACTCCCATTGCTAGAAGAGCTTCTGTTCCTTCGTTTGTTAAAATAACCACTTTTTCAGGCGTGCCTTTGATTTCAGCAGTTCCCATTGCATGTTCCACTGTGTAGGAAGTTTCTTCTTTTGGTGCATCTCCATTGCCTTCGTTATCTTTGCCCGCATTATTGTTTCCACTATTATTGCCGCATGCAGCAAGTATCAATGAAGTAACGATGCTTAATAAAAATAGTGTGAAAATCTTTTTGTTCTTAAACATTATGTAATTCCCCCGTTAATAGTGATAATGATTTTCATTTACAAATATGATATTACTGGGAATGAGAATGGTTGTCAATATATTTCTGAGAATGATTTTCAAAGTCATTGACACAATGAGTGTATTCTCCTAAACTTATAGTGGATATAAAAATGGTATATAGATAGAAGGTACTCATTATGTTATTACGGACAACAAGTCAAAAAATAATAGGGTTACTAGTGGGTTCTGTCCTATTATTTCTCTGTTTTGTTGCAAGCATTATTTATGGATATACAGATACAAGTCTTGGCTTGGCAATAGATGCATTCAGAAATTTCGATGGATCGAATGAACATATCATCGTTCAATCGGTAAGGCTGCCAAGAGCCATCATTGCCGCTATTGTTGGAGCGAGCTTGGCTTTATCCGGTTTATGGATGCAGGCTTTAACGAAAAACCCGCTGGCATCACCAGGGATCTTCGGAATCAACGCAGGCGCCAGTTTTTTCGTTGTTGTGGCGGTTTCCTTTTTTTCAGTTACATCATTACAAACGTATACATGGCTGGCATTCCTTGGTGCAGCCGTTGCTGCCTTTGCCGTTTATTTTATCGGCTCGATCGGTCGCGAGGGTCTGACCCCGATGAAGCTGACGCTTGCTGGCGCCGCTTTTGCCGCGATGTTCTCTTCCCTGACTCAGGGACTATTGGTAGTCAATGAAACTGCACTCGATCAGGTACTGTTCTGGCTAGCCGGATCTGTCCAAGGGCGCAAGCTGGATGTTGTCACTGCAGTAGGCCCATATATTACCGTTGCATTCATCGCCTCCTTTTTCATAGGCAAAAAAATGAACCTGTTGGCAATGGGAGATGATGTGGCAACCAGTCTGGGAGTCAAAACGGGACTGGTGAAGCTTGTTGCCGCTGTCGTTATTATTTTATTGGCCGGCGGTTCCGTGGCGATAGCAGGGCCGATTGTGTTCATTGGAATTGTCATCCCGCATGTTGCAAGATATTTTGTTGGAACGGACCATCGCTGGCTTGCTCCGTATTGCACAATTTTAGGGGCGATCCTACTGTTGGTGGCAGATATTGGAGCACGTTACGTCATCATGCCTCAAGAAGTTCCTGTTGGTGTCATGACGGCCATTGTTGGAACTCCATTCTTCATCTATATCGCGAGAAGGGGGTTCCATGGCAAATGAAAAAGTATAAAACATTCAGGCTTGGACAAAGGTCGGTTTCATTCTTTATCGATAAAAAAGCGATGCTTGCAATTTTGGGATTAGCCTTATCGGTAATTGCCCTGTTTATTATCAGCACTGGAATGGGGGACATGAAAATCTCCCCCTGGAATGTGGTGAAGGTGTTTTTCGGATATGGAGATCAAATGGAGACGCTTGTGGTACAATCGTTTCGGTTACCGAGAATCATCATTGCTCTTTTAGTGGGAATTTCCCTTGCGGTTGCCGGCGCCATTTTACAAGGCATAATTCGGAACCCGCTAGCATCTCCTGATATTATAGGCTTAACGGGTGGTGCTTCCACTGCGGTTGTCCTTTTTCTGGCATTATTCAGTGACGGTAATAATTCATTGACCGTCAGTATTCAATGGCTGCCATTAAGCGCCTTTATCGGTGCAACGGCGATTGCCATCGTGGTCTATACCCTTTCGTGGAAAAATGGTCTTTCTCCCGTTCGCCTTGTGCTGATCGGAATTGGAATTTCCACGCTGATGCAAGCACTTACGACCCTATTTATGATACTTGGCCCGATCTACCGCGCAAGCCAGGCAAATATATGGATTACCGGAACTGTTTACGGTTCCAACTGGGATCACGTGAAAATCCTTCTTCCATGGACGTTATTACTTTTACTAGTAAGCATCATGGTAGTAAGGCATCTGAATATTCAAGAGCTTGGGGATGAAATTGCCACTGGTGTTGGTGGAGCTGTTCATAAACATAGGATGGGACTTTTATTCCTTAGTACAGCATTGACCGGAGGAGCGGTTGCATTTGCAGGGGGAATCGGATTTGTCGGACTGATGGCTCCTCATATCGCACGCAGGCTGGTTGGCTCCTCTTTTGGAGTATTGATTCCAACTTCAGCATTGATCGGTGCATTCCTGGTCATGCTGGCGGACTTGATCGGAAGAACCATGTTCTCGCCACTTGAAATCCCTGCCGGCGTATTTACAGCATCCATCGGCGCACCATACTTTATCTATCTGCTTTATAAAACGAGAAACGCTTAACGAAAGGTGGAATATATATGAACGCATTAGAAACTAAGTCCCTGACATTATCCTATGGTGATTCCATTATTATTGAGGAATTGGACCTGAATATCCCAAAAGGGGAAATTACCGTATTCATTGGAGGGAATGGTTGCGGGAAGTCCACTCTACTTCGTTCATTAGCTCGTTTGTTAAAGCCTGCTGACGGGAATGTGCTCCTGGAAGGAAAAGCGATCTCCAAGCAGTCGACAAAGGAAATCGCAAAACAGCTTGCTATCTTGCCGCAGGGGCCGGTCGCACCGGAAGGATTATCCGTCCTTCAGCTCGTGAAGCAAGGCAGATATCCATACCAGTCTTGGCTTAAGCAATGGTCCGATCATGATGAAAAAGTCGTATGGGATTCCCTTCGTGCAACAGGGATGGAGGAATTGGCAGAACGTACAGTCGATTCCCTGTCAGGCGGGCAGCGCCAAAGAGCGTGGATCGCGATGACACTTGCACAGGAAACCGATGTCATCCTGCTCGATGAACCGACTACCTATTTGGACATGACACATCAGATTGAAATATTGGATCTTTTGTTTGAATTGAATGAAAAAGAAAATCGTACGATCATCATGGTCCTGCATGACCTGAACCTGGCTTGCCGCTATGCTCATCATATTGTTGCCATTCGTGACAAACAAATTTATGCTCAAGGGAAACCTGAGGAAGTCATCAACTGTGATCTTGTGAAAAATGTCTTTGATATGAGCTGCCAGGTTACCACTGATCCGCTTTTCGGTACACCACTATGCATCCCGCATGGCAGAGGTCGATGCATCGTACCAAATCTGGAAGGGCTAAGGGCATGAGGATAGAAACAACAAGCCTCAAACAAGCTGAACAGAGGTTTTTGGAGGAAAATGGACGATTGGTGGTAGGCCAGTCTTCATCCCGGAATTCGGTGAAGCTTTCCTCGTTATTGGAAGAGGGAGCGGTTCATCTCTATCTGGATACGATAAGGGAAAATCTTGGCACAGATAAGAATGACGTTGCTGCATCTTTGATGATGAAAAGACTCGGTTTTCTTGCAGTCAATTGCTTCATGAGTATGTCAGCTTTTAATAAGACCCTGCAAATTGACCCGGAGAATATTTGGCTGGATTCCTTCTATGACAAAGGGACTTGGCTACCAAAGATTCGATTCACTGAACTTGAAGTGGAGGAGGCTCCATCAAAAGGTCGTAGTGATTGGAGAACAAGGCATCTTAGTTCTCTTTTCCAGGGGCTGTTTGTTCCGTTAATCGAGCAAGTTGCGAAAGAAGCGAAAATTTCAAGGCAGACCTTATGGGAAAATGTCATGGTCTATGTGTACTGGCTGTATGAAACGGTCCTGCCGAAATTGGATGTGACTGAACATGCAACGGAAGATTTTCAGGCTCTCTTGGATGCACCTGCCTCTTTATTCGGAATGAACCGGAATCCAGGAGCAACCTTCTATAGTGAGAAAGTGTATGTGGAGAAGCATCAAGCGAAAATAAGGGTGAGAAAAACATGCTGCTTCTATTACCAGACGAATACTTCTGGAGCGCGATGTTCAACCTGTCCACTCGAATGCAAAGTCTAGAGAGCAAGGTGAGGAGGAAATTCGATGAATGAAAAATTGGAGCAACAGCTTGATGGATTGCTTGAAAAATATACGGAGCTTCTTTTAGGGGAGTGCTCGGATGAACAAAAGGAGAACGTCAAGGCCTGGGTACTCTATACCTACATCGCAAAGTCCATGCCACCATTGGTAAAGCACTGGAACGAGCAATACCCAGATGCCAAGCAGGACATGATGACCCTGATCAAAGAAATCAAAGAATTGAATGATGCTCATCGTGCGGGTAGCGCGAAAAAATAGGACCGTCTTCCTTATCGGGAGAGGGTTCTTTTTAGTAGGTGCTGTTAGCGAAGAGGTAGCTATTGTTCGGGTGAAAAATTGGTTAAAAATGTAAAGTGGACGGAATATGAAATAGTTTGGACAGATTAATGCGCTTTTTGGATAGATTATAGTAAGTTTCCGACAGAATAATGCATGGACCCGACAGAATACACGTCAAAGTGGACAGATTAATACAAAATAGGTACGGAAGCATTCAATCTAAAAAGAAAAAAGCAGCATCCATCGCTGCTTTTCCTCACTTATTGCATCATGCCGTTATTTCCATAAGGAAACTGGTTCGTATAGCCCTGAAATTGCTGGTATTGCTGCTGAAGCTTTTGTTGATCGGCCTGTTCCAAGGCATACCAGCCCTTCTGGAACATAAGGTTGTACAATTCACGCTGGCAGTTCTGGGTTTCATTGAAGATTGCCAGTAAATCCGTATAGATTTGCTGATTGCTTGCTTCATTAAGCGCTGTGCTGTAGGAAGCGGTCATATATTTTTCCGTTGCGAGCATATCATTGATGAAATCACGGTCATTCATTTGCGGCGTTTTTGCTACTTGTGACTCCGGGTTTTGAATCTTCTGCTGGTTCATTAGGATTCCCCTCCTTTATTGAAGTGGCGATTGTTGTTGTTGCATTTGATTTTGGCCTTGAACATGGGATAGTACTTTCTGGTAATGGCGCTGATGCATTTGCCCGGCCTTTTCAATGGCCTGCACCACTTCCTGGTCCTGACATTGACTTGCAAAGAAATGTGCCTTTTTCATCGCAAGCAGATTCCAAGAAAGCATATCTGCAAAATATAATGAGTCTTTAATAGTGACAACGGCTGGGGGCTGTGGATAATAGCCTGTCTGCTGCGCAGTTGATGGCTGCTGTTGCTGTTGTTGTTGCATACAACGACCTCCTGATTTTCAATATCACTTGTATAATGTCCCAATTCAGCATTTCTATGTACGATACCATTTCTTTGTTGAAAAATAGCTCCAATAATAAACGACATAAATAACTATTTCCCGACAAATATTTTGTATTCAAATTTTTAAAAAGGTGATAAAATGAGGATGTAATTTAAATTGTCGCAAGAGTTGAAAGCGTTTCCTGAGTTTTTCAGAATAATTTTACTAGGCTAACAGCAAAGGTTGATATAGAGAGAGCATCTAGAAGCAATGGGAGGAACAACATCATGGAACAAGTTATGCGCAATGCGTTTTTATTTTTATCAAAGAATAAAGCGTTAACAAAAATGGCGAGAAAATATGGCTTGCGATTCGGAGCAGGGCGATTTGTAGCCGGGGAAAGAATTGATCAGGCAGTTCAATGCATCAAGGAATTAAACGAAAAAAATCTGTGTGTGACCATTGATTATCTTGGTGAATTCATTGATACGGAGCAGGAAGCTAATGAGATGGCTGACAACAGCATCGAAGCGATCCGTGCTATCGGAAGAGAAAAGCTTGATTCTCAGCTATCATTAAAAATGACCTCAATGGGTCTGGACATTTCCGATGAGATTGTCATGAATAATATGCGCAGAATCCTGACTGCGGCCAATGAAAACGGTGTATTTGTCACCATTGATATGGAAGACTACTCCCGTTGCGGCAAGACAATTGAAATCTTCAAAAGGCTGAAGGAAGAATTCGATAATGTAGGAACGGTTATCCAGGCTTACCTTTTCCGTACGGTTACGGATATCGAGGACTTGAATCAATACAATCCAAATCTTCGTCTGGTAAAGGGAGCATACAAGGAATCACCAAATGTTGCTTTTCCTGAAAAGAAGGATGTAGACGACAACTTCAAAAAAATCATTGAAATGCATCTTTTGAACGGCAACTACACCGCAGTGGCCACGCATGATGATGCAATGATCGAGTTTACAAAAGAATTGGTGAAAAAGCACAATATCCCAAATGATCAATTTGAATTCCAGATGCTTTATGGAATCCGTCCGGAAAGACAATTAGAGCTTGTAAAAGAAGGCTACAAAATGCGCGTTTATGTACCATACGGAACAGATTGGTACGGCTACTTCATGCGCCGCCTGGCAGAGCGTCCAGCGAATGTGGCATTCGTATTAAAAGGTATGATTAAGAAATAATAATCAAGGAGGAAAAGCAGTGATCGGTGCTTTTCCTTTTTTTTGTTCAGTCCTCCATATTGGCCTTCCCGTACTGTTGGTTGTTACTGGTCTTCTTGCCTCGATAGTCCATTTCCACTGTCGGACCTGAATTTCCTTTCACGCTTGCTGCACTTTTAGCCGCATGTGAGGGCTGCTTTTTCATCTTTGCCATTCATATCACCTCCGTATCAGTATTTTTACCCGCACCGTGAAAACAATCAGCAAAATAAAATGGAAAAACCTTATTTATTTATTGCGAAAATTCTATAAATACTTTATTATTGAAATCAAAGGAACTCTTGTAAAGGAGATATTTTTTTGCAGTAAAAATGAATGAGTATTCATTCAACAAATGAAATCAAATTCAACTATCAAGGGGGAGGAAGAATGAAACATAGTATTAAAAAGGCTGCTGTCATCGGATCTGGTGTAATGGGGTCCGGAATTGCGGCACATTTAGCAAACGTTGGTATTCCTACAATCTTGTTAGATATCGTTCCTAACAAACTAACGAGTGAAGAAGAGCAAAAGGGCTTAACACTCTCTGATAAAGCGGTACGTAATAAATATACGAGCACAGCGCTACAAAAATTACTCAAACAAAAACCGGCACCACTTACAAGCAAATCAAATCTGCAATTAATCGAAGCAGGCAACCTGGAAGATGACATCGCAAAAATCGCAGAATGTGACTGGGTGATCGAGGTCATCGTGGAAAACCTGGAAATCAAAAAGCAATTGTTCGAAAAAGTGGATGCTCATCGTAAGCAGGGGAGCATCATCAGCTCCAACACTTCAGGTATTAGCGTTGAAGCAATGGCAGAAGGACGCTCGGATGATTTTAGAAAGAACTTCCTTGGTACACACTTTTTCAATCCACCACGCTACTTGAAATTATTAGAGGTCATTCCGACACAGGATACAGACCCTGAAGTGGTAAGCTTTATCAAGAAATTCGGAGAGGATGTCCTTGGCAAAGGAATTGTGCTTGCAAAAGATACACCAAATTTTATTGCCAATAGAATCGGAACATACGGTTTGCTTGTTACCGTGAAGCAAATGCTTGAAGGCGGCTACAGTGTCGGAGAGGTTGATTCTGTCACAGGTCCTGCAATAGGAAGACCGAAAAGTGCGACATTCCGTACATTGGATGTAGTGGGACTTGATACATTCATCCACGTTGCAAACAATGTATTCGACAAGGTAGAGGGTGCAGAGAAGGAAGTTTTCCAAGTACCTGATTTTATGAGGAAAATGCAGGCGAACGGCTGGCTTGGAAGTAAATCCGGGCAAGGATTCTATCTGAAGCAAGGGAAAGAGATCCTTGAGCTGAATGCTGAGACATTTGAATATGAGCAAAGAAAAAAATTGAAAACGCCAGCCTTGGAAATGAGCAAGCAGGCAAAAGGCTACAGCAATAAAATGAAAGCGCTTGTATACGCAGACGATCGTGCAGGTAATCTTCTGTGGAGTATTCTTGCTCCGGTTCTCAGCTATTCTGCAGAACTGCTTGGGGAAATTGCGGATGATATTGTGGCAATCGACCAGGCGATGAAGTGGGGCTTCGGCTGGGACCATGGACCTTTTGAGACATGGGATGCAATCGGTGTCGAAGAGTCCGTAATGAAAATGAAGGTAGATGGCATTCCGGTTCCAAAATGGGTTGACGAGCTTTTGGCAAATGGCCACCGCAGCTTCTACAAAAAAGACAACGGAACCACCTCCTATTATGAAAATGGAACATACAAGGCTATGGAAGTGAACAAAAAGGTTGTTCACCTTAAAACATTAAAAGAGACAAATGGAGTCATCAAAAAGAACTCCGGTGCAAGCCTGATCGATATTGGGGATGATATTGCACTTTTGGAATTCAATTCACCTAATAATGCAATCGGGTTGGATATCATCCAAATGGTAAACTATGCGATAGATGAAGTGGATAAGAATTATAAAGGGCTTGTCATTGGGAACCAGGGCAAGAACTTCTGCGTAGGGGCAAACCTTGCAATGATCCTGATGGAAGCGCAAGATGACAACTACTTCGAGATCGATATGGTGGTAAAGCACTTCCAGCAAGCGATGATGAAAATCAAATACAGTCCAAAGCCGGTAGTCGCTGCACCATTCGGCATGACACTCGGCGGCGGAACGGAAATCTGCCTACCAACAAGCCAGCTTCAGGCTTCCAGCGAAACGTATATGGGACTTGTTGAAGTGGGAGTTGGACTCATCCCTGGTGGAGGCGGAAACAAAGAGCTGTATATCAAGCACTTGAACAGCATGCCAGAGGGATTGGACTATGACCTGCAAAAAGTGGCAAACAAGGTGTTCGAGCAGATTGCAACTGCAAAGGTATCCACATCAGCTGCAGAAGCGAGAGATCTGCACCTGCTGAATAATAAAGATCAGATCAGCTTTAACGGCGATCATCTCATACACGATGCAAAGCAGGCGGCGCTTCATCTGTTTGAAGCAGGCTACACACCGCCAGTACGAAAAAAGATTCCAGTGACAGGGGATACAGGCTATGCAACATTGATGCTTGGTGCATATAACATGCAGTATTCAGGCTTCATCTCTGAGCATGACCTGAAAATCGCCAAAAAACTTGCACATGTCATAGCTGGCGGTAATGTACCATATGGCACAGAAGTAGATGAGCAGTACCTATTGGATCTTGAGCGCGAAGCATTCCTGAGCCTTGTAGGGGAAGCGAAATCCCAGCAGCGTATGCAACACATGCTTGTAAAAGGAAAACCATTACGCAACTAATTTTTCATAGAATACTAAACTACAAGAAAAGCGAGGGGAGCACTTTGAAAGAAGCGGTGATAGTTGCTGGTGCTAGAACACCAGTAGGCAGAGCGAAAAAAGGATCTTTAGCTACAGTAAGACCAGACGATCTAGGAGCATTGGTAGTAAAAGAAACATTAAGAAGAGCCGGCAATTACGATGGGCCAATCGATGACCTCATCTTCGGATGTGCGATGCCGGAAGCGGAGCAAGGATTGAACATGGCAAGAAATATCGGTGGTTTGGCAGGACTTCCTTCCAGTGTCCCGGCCATCACCATTAACAGATATTGCTCTTCAGGGCTACAAACGATCGCCTATGCAGCAGAGCGAATCATGCTTGGCCATTCCGAAAGCATCATTGCAGGCGGAGCGGAATCCATGAGCATGGTGCCGATGGTCGGCCACACGGTGCGTCCGAACGTAAGACTTGTTGATTCAGCTCCAGAGTATTACATGGGTATGGGGCACACAGCGGAGCAGGTTGCGTCCAAATATGGCGTAAGTCGTGAAGACCAGGATGCATTTGCAGTGAGAAGCCATGAGAGGGCGGCAAGAGCGATCCAGGAAGGGAAGTTTGTCGACGAAATCGTTCCGGTTGATGTAGCCGTTCGAAAAGTTGGCGCTAATCACAAGCTGCAGGAATCCAGCTTCACCTTCAGCCAGGATGAAGGGGTAAGAGCAGGAACAACGATGGATGTTCTTGCCAAGCTTCGTCCGGCGTTTAATGTAAGAGGGTCAGTCACAGCCGGTAACTCTTCACAAACAAGTGATGGAGCTGCATCCGTACTTGTTATGGAAAGGGAAAGAGCAGAGGCTTTGGGCTTGAAGCCAATAGCAAAATTCCGTTCCTTTGCAGTTGGAGGGGTTCCACCGGAAGTGATGGGTATCGGACCGGTAGTCGCGATTCCAAAAGCATTAAAGCTTGCTGGACTCGAGCTTTCCGATATCGGATTGCTTGAACTGAACGAGGCCTTTGCTTCCCAGGCGATCCAGGTTATGCGTGAGCTTGGGCTTGATGAAGATAAGGTGAATGTAAATGGTGGTGCCATTGCACTCGGTCATCCACTCGGTTGTACGGGATCTAAATTAACACTGACGCTGCTTCACGAAATGAAGCGACGCAACGAGCAGTTCGGAATTGTCAGCATGTGTATCGGCGGCGGTATGGGTGCTGCCGGCGTGTTCGAATTATTAGCATAGAAAAACCATTTCAAGGAGGAAAATGATATGTCAAATACATTAGAAAATGTAGTCAAAGGCGGAAGCTTTCTACTGGATGATATTGCGGCTGAAAAAGTGTTCACACCTGAGGACTTCACAGATGAGCATAAATTGATTGCCAAAACGACGGAAGATTTTGTGGTAAATGAAGTGGTCCCGAATCTGGAGCAGATCGAGCACCATAACTTCGATATCTCTGTAAAGCTTTTGAAAGAAGCTGGAGAGCTTGGACTTTTAGGTGCGGATGTACAGGAGGAATACGGCGGATTCGGGTTGGATAAAATCAGTTCTTCCCTCATCACGGAAAAATTCTCAAGAGCGGGCGGATTCTCTTTATCCTACGGAGCACATGTAGGAATCGGTTCTCTGCCAATCGTCCTCTTCGGAAATGAAGACCAAAAGCAGAAATATTTGCCTAAGCTAGCATCTGGTGAATTATTGGCAGCCTATGCTTTGACAGAGCCTGGTTCCGGTTCTGATGCACTTGGAGCAAAAACAACTGCTAAATTGAATGCAGAAGGCACTCACTATGTGCTGAACGGTGAAAAGCAGTGGATTACCAATGCAGGCTTTGCAGATGTGTTTGTTGTCTATGCAAAAGTGGATGGCGAGCACTTCTCCGCCTTCATCGTGGAACGTGAGTATGATGGAGTGTCCACTGGACCGGAAGAAAAGAAAATGGGAATCAAAGGCTCTTCCACTCGTACCTTAGTTTTGGAAGATGCGAAGGTTCCGAAAGAAAACCTGCTAGGTGAAATTGGCCGCGGCCACGTTATCGCATTCAATATCCTGAATATCGGCCGTTACAAATTGGCAGTAGGAACAGTTGGTGGCTCCAAGCGTGGAATCGAACTTGCTGCAACGTATGCCAACCAACGTCAGCAATTCAAAACGCCAATCGCCAAGTTCTCTTTAATCCAGGAGAAGCTGGCAAACATGGCAACAAAAACATATGCAACGGAAAGCTCCGTTTATCGTACAGTTGGTCTTTTTGAAGACAGCATGGGCCGTCTGACGAAGGAAGAAGAGAAAGATCCTAATGCTGTTGCAAAAGCAGTGGCTGAATATGCAATCGAGTGTTCCCTCAATAAAGTATTCGGTTCTGAAACACTTGATTATGTAGTGGATGAAGCGGTTCAAATCCATGGCGGCTACGGGTTCATGGCTGAATATGAAGTAGAAAGAATGTACCGTGATTCCCGTATCAACCGTATCTTTGAAGGGACAAACGAAATCAACCGCCTATTGGTTCCAGGCACATTTTTACGAAAAGCTTTAAAAGGGGAACTTCCACTGATCCAAAAAGCGCAAAGCCTACAGGAAGAACTGATGATGCTTATGCCTGAGGAAGTGGGCGATGGCGTTTTGGAGCAAGAAAAGTATCTTGTAAAGAACGCGAAGAAAATTGCCATTTTGATGACGGGCTTAGCTGCACAAAAATATGGCAAAGCGTTGGAAAGAGAACAAGAATTGCTCGTTAACATCGCTGATATCATCAGCAATGTCTACTCCATGGAGTCTGCAGTCCTTCGCACAGAAAAAGCGATTGCTAAATCCGGTGAAGAAAAGAGCAAGCAAAAGATTCTGTACACACAAGTATTCTGCCAGGAAGCATTCAACCAGATCGAAGCGGATGCAAAAGAAACATTGATTGCAGCAGAAACCGGCGACACACTGCGCATGATGCTTTCCGCACTTCGCAAATTCACACGCCACACACCAATCAATGTGGTAGCTAAAAAACGCGAAATCGCAGCTGCAGTATTGGATGCTCAGAAGTACACTGTATAATACTTTATAATATAGGCGCTTGGATTTCTCCAAGTGCTTTTTTTCTTTGCTAAGGAAGTGTAATATTTAATGTGAATACTAGCTGTTGATTGGAGCAATAGGCGGAAACTCCAGCGGGAGTTGCGTTTAGGGGAGACCCCACAGGCGAAGCCGAGGAGGCTCCACAAAACGCCCCTTGGGTCGCTGCGCCTAGTGCGGAAATCAACAGCGGTGTATTGTGTTGAATAATTTGAAGAAGGAAAAATGCAAAATAGGTCGAATAATAGAAAATAGCGTGTTGAAAATTAGGAGTAATCTTCGTCTTTGTGCTACAATATATGAGTAAATTCTTGTATGTAAGGTGGTGCAACAAGCAATGAATGTGACATTTTACTGGTATCCGAAATGCGGCACTTGCAGGAATGCAAAAAAGTGGTTAGAGCAGCATGATGTAGCACTGAATGAAGTACATATTGTTGAAAATCCGCCTTCCCGCCAAGAGCTGGAGGAACTATACAAGAAAAGCGGATTGGAACTGAAGAAGTTTTTCAACACCAGCGGCATGAAATACCGTGAACTTGGCTTGAAGGACAAACTGAAAACCATGTCTGAAGCTGAAATGCTGGATACATTGGCAACAGATGGCATGCTGATCAAACGCCCGATCACAACGGACGGCAGCATTGTGACTGTAGGTTTCAATGAAAAGCAGTTTGAAGACACCTGGAAATAAGAAAGCTCATTTCTTACCGCGAATTTTGCGGTATGAGTTCTAAATACTATCACTTTTATGGAGGTTAAGAATGATGAACACACCTAAAGAATTGCGCTATTCCGAAGAACATGAGTGGGTAAAAGTAGAAAGCGAAAAAGTACGCATTGGTATCACTGATTTTGCACAATCCGAGCTTGGAGATATCGTATTTGTGGAACTGCCTGAAGTTGGAGATGAAATCTCTGCTGACGAGCCGTTTGGAAGTGTAGAATCTGTTAAAACGGTTTCTGAACTTTACGCTCCTATCAGTGGGAAAGTAGTAGAAGTAAACGAAGACCTTAATGACAGCCCTGAGTTCGTAAACGAGTCCCCTTACGAAAAAGCGTGGATGATCGTTGTCGAGCCAACAGATGCAGGCGAAGTGGACAAGCTGATGACTGCTGAGCAGTACGAGGCAATGACAAAAGAAGACTAATAAAACACCATTCCGGGCACCATAAATTTAGCAGCCAATACAGTCTAAAAGGGTGATAAGGAATGACTTTGGATAATAAACGTTTAGACATCACAGATCGAGTTGTGGGGAAGTTGTCTGATCATGGATTTAACCTTTACGTGGAGAACGAATCCATCGGTCAGGTGACTTTCACGGAACAGGGGAACCAATATACGTTAAAAAACGGGTACGAACAGGAAGGAAGCCATATTTTCCAACAGGTTCAAGTACCGTCTGAAAAAGATGCCAAATATGTAGATTGCGACGACGAAAATGGGTGGTGTTAGCCATCGGTGGGGTTGGGACCTTATAAAGTTCCGCCCCTTTTTCTATTTACTGCACTTATATTCAATAAAAAGGGGAACATTCATAGTAAAGAGAATATGAATAGTATAAAGAATGACTGCTTTATACACTTTTAAGAACAGGTGATGGGTATGGAAATGATCGATGTAGACAAAATCATCATTGTCGAGGGGAAATCGGATAAAAAAAGGATTCAGCAGATTATCAATGAACCCGTTCATATCATATGTACAAATGGCACCATAAGTGTGACAAGATTAGACGAATTGATGGAAGATCTATATGATAAGGAAGTGTATATATTAGTGGACTCCGATGATTCGGGGGACAAACTGCGGAGGCTCTTCAAGCGGGAATTCCCGGAAGCGGAGCATCTCTATATCGATCGCATGTATCGGGAGGTAGCAAGCGCTCCCTATCAGCATATTGCGACTGTATTGCTAAGTGCAAATATCGATATTCATACACACTATTTATAATAAGCATTATGCAACGAGGATGAGGAAATGAAGGATTGGACAAAAGACCAGCTAATAGGGGAAATAGAGAAAGATCAGGTGGCAGTGGTGTACTTCTACACTCCCATGTGCGGAACATGCCAGGTAGCCAAGCGGATGCTTGAAGTGACAAAGGAGCTTTTTCCGACCTTTCAATATGGCATGCTCGATGTCAATTACATTCGGGAGCTTGCGATTCAATGGGAAATAGAAAGTGTTCCTTGCCTGATGATATTCAGAAACGGAACCATTCATGAAAAATTGTACGCATTCCACTCGGTAGAGCACCTCTTTATGCTATTTCAAAAATATAAGGATGAATAAAAAACACCTGTAGCAGGGTGTTTTTTATGTTTAAGTTTGAATTGCTGTTACAGGTAATTTATAATCAAGAACACCAGTTCGATTTAAGGAGGATTTATAAATGAGCAATCAAAGCAGAGTTCTTTTTTACGGAGCAATCAGTGTGGATGGCTACCTCGCACGAGAGGACCATTCATTAGACTGGCTGATCGGTACGGAAGGGGAGGAAGACACTACCTACCAGGAGTTCTACGACAGCATAGATATCATTGTGATGGGGCGTAAAACCTATGAACAAATACTGATACTTTCACCGGACGAGTTTCCGTATTCCGGAAAGGAATGCTATGTTTTCTCCCGTACTATGACAGGATCCAATGAGAACGTCACTTTCATCAATGAAGATGTAGCAGAATTCACCAAATCCTTGAAGAACAAACAAGATAAAAGAACATGGATTGTCGGTGGCGGCGAGGTACTGGACCCGATTATAAAAGATAAACTGGTGGATGAATTCATCATTCAGATTGCCCCTTCCATCATCGGTCGCGGTATCCCCTTGTTTATGCCAGGTGATCATGAAAACAGATTGAAGCTGTTGGATGTAAGACGCTACAAGCAATTTGCTGAAATGCACTATGAAACAATCCGATAAAAACAGTCGAAGGCAGGAAAACAGTAAAATGTTCCTGTCTTCTTTTATTTGATTTCGCCCCAAATGATGGACGTAACCAAGTAATTTTTCTCTTGCCATTTTTCAGAAAAAGGAGTAAATTTGTTTAGGGATACGAAATAAAAAACACAAGGGGCACAAGATGAAAAACTTTCGATGGCTTCAGTCATTTAAACAATATAACCGCAATATTCAATTGTTATTTATGGTGAATATCCTCACCCAGATAGGGTTGGGGATTTTCATGATCGTCTACAATTTCTACATCAGGGAGCTGGGATACAGCGAAACAGTGAACGGAAGCATGATTGCAATGGCTTCCTTGGCGGCAGCCATTATCCTCATTCCTGCAGGTATTTTGAGCGATAAGCTTGGCAGGCGTAGAATGATGATCTATGGAGTGCTGTTTACCGGCATCTTCATGCTTTTTCGGAGCATTTTTGAACTACAGTCACTCCTACTGATCAGTTCCTTCATTTCCGGGATTGCGATGGCATTTATCCAGGTTACAGGTGTACCGTGGCTTGCGGAAATCTCCACAAAGTCCGAAAGAGTCAAACTGTTCAGCTACCATTTCGCTGTGATGATGGGCGCGAATGTGGTCGGTAATCTCCTTGGAGGTACATTGACAGATTCATTCCTCCATCTTGTTGGATTAAGTCCAATCTGGAGCGTCAGGCTAACATTGCTGATAGGTAGCGTCATTTTCTTTATCGGTCTATTCCCACTACTTAAAACAACAGAAACGCCTAGAAAGTCAGAGAAGGCCGGATTTTCTTTAAAAGGTCTTTTCACCTCTATGCCTAAAGGCCAATTGAAGTTGATCATTATGTTTGCGGCTGCTCAGATCCTCATTGGGTTTGGGTCGGGGCTTGTCATTCCTTATCTCAATTTATATTTTTCGGATCGTTTCCATACTTCCAATTCCTCGATCGGGCTTGTACTGTCATTAGGTCAAGCGGTGACGGCAGTCGCCATGATCATCGGGCCCGCGTTGGTGAGGCGCGTAGGGGACATACGAGCAATCGTGATCCTTCAGCTATTGTCTCTTCCGTTTATGATGATAACGGCATTTACGCATAGCTTCTGGCTGGCCGCATTGGGCTTTCTATTCCGCCAGGCACTGATGAACGCAGCCAATCCTATCATTTCCTCCATGATGATGGAAAAAGTGGATGATAGGCTAAAGGGTTTTGCGAATTCCATCAGCCAGATGGTATTCTCTCTTGGTTGGGCTAGTATGGGTCCGGTTTCCATGACCATCGTCTTGATGTACGGGGATTATTGGGGTTATGCAATCGTGTTCTCCATTACTGCCGTCCTTTATTTGACAAGTTCGACTTACTTTTATTTGGCATTCAGAGGAAAATCGACGGCAACCTATCAAAAAGCAAGGCTTAAGACATCATAGATTGACATATTTCTTGGGAAATGAAACCTACCAAAAAAATAACCACGATATTTGTAGGAAAGCATGTGCAGGATTTCCCCCTTTTTTCATGAATATTGGTAGTATAAAAAGGGGGAAGCACAATGAAAAGCATGTTGGAGGCATTTCTAGATAGAGTTAGAACGAAAGCGCATATACTCGAAATATTGCCTGCCTATTCACTTACCTGTTGTTTGATATCAGAAAGTGACCGTTCGATATTTGTCATAAGCAGGGATAAAATAGAATTGATTGACAGCTTTGAATCTTTGGATATCAAGGTGGAAGGACCATCGGACATTCTTTGTGAACTCCTAAATGGAGCGGTAAAACTTACGAATGATAAACTGACTTTCCGGGGGAGCTTTCGCCAATTTCTTCTTCTGGATTCTCTTCTGATTCTATCTAAGGATGCCCAACTTTAAAGGTTGAAGCCGCTCTTCTGTCCCAAATAGAGGATAATGCTTTGATGCTAGCGAAATTGTTGTTTACAGAAATGTAGAAGCAGATGTGGAGCGGAGTGGTAATATGTATTATTTTATTGTGAACAAGACTTCGGGCAATGGAAAGGGCTCCGTTGTATGGAGTAAGGTTCAAAATCTCTTGGAAGCCAAGAGGGTTGATTATAAGGTTCTGTATACGGATGGGTCAGACCATGATGCTATGCTTGTGGAAAGCATCATCCATACGGATATTTCAGCCATAGTGGTAGTTGGTGGAGATGGAACGATCCATGGGGTAGCGAATTCAATAGCCAATAGGGGTGTGCCGATGGGAATAATTCCGGCGGGGTCCGGCAATGATTTTGCAAGAAGTCTGCAGATTCCAAAGCACCATAAAAAAGCGTTGAATCGAATACTGACGGGTAAAGTGAAAACAATGGATTTGGGTAGGGTCGGTCATGAATTTTTCATTACCATTGCCGGAATAGGATTTGATGGCAAAGTTGCCAAGGTAACGAACGAATCCAAGGTAAAGAAGCTGCTTAACAAATTGAACTTGGGCAGTTTATCTTACATATACAGTTTGATAAAAGTATTGTTTACATATGAACCTACCACAGCAACCATCAAAATAGATGAGGATATCCATCATTTCAAGGAAGTGTGGATGATTTCCGTTGCCAATCTTCCCTTTTATGGAGGAGGCATCAAAATATGTCCGGATGCTAGAGCGGATGATGGCTTACTGGATATCTGCGTTTTGCATGGAGTTAGCAGATGGGAGCTGTTGATGGTCTTCCCCAGAGCTTTTTCAGGGAAACATATTACCCATAAAAATGTTACGATGCTAAAAGGTAAAGACATCTTCATTGCACCGGAGAAAGAATTGGTCATTCAGTGTGATGGTGAGATTGTTGAGCAAAAAACGATTACTCTTACTGTGGAAAAAGAGGCTTTAAAAATTTTATAGTTTTTTTGTTTGACAGACCAATATCACCGTGATACGATAACACTCGTTACTTTAAAAATTATTTGATTTACCCAAATACTTAACTGAATATTGTTATCTCTTATCGAGAGAGGTGGAGGGACGTGCCCTATGAAACCCGGCAACCGTCAACAAGGAATTGTTGAAATGGTGCCAATTCACACAAAGCATACGATTGCTTTGATAGATGAGAGAAAGGACTTTTTTAATATTTAATCCTTTCTGCTCATTGCTGCAGAAAGGATTTTTTGTTTTCTATTAACTTGTGTGGGTAAGCTAAGAAAAGCTAGATAGAAGGAAGGTGTTCGTATGATCACATTACAGGGTGTAAAAAAGGTATTCCAAACGAGAAATGGAAAAGTTACCGCTGTGGATGATATAGATTTATCGATTAATCAAGGAGAAATTTTTGGCATCATCGGTTATAGTGGTGCAGGGAAAAGCACATTGATCCGGATGCTGAACGGATTGGAAACTCCAACAAGCGGAGTGGTGGATGTGGCTGGCCGTGATTTAGGCAAAGTCAGAGGCAGGCATCTCCGTGAGGCACGCCAGGAAATCAGCATGATTTTCCAGCATTTCAATCTGCTGTGGTCTAGAACGGTAAAAGAAAACATCGCATTTCCATTGGAGATTGCCGGTGTAAAGCGTGAAGAGAGAAACAAGCGTGTTGCTGAACTTGTGAAGCTGGTCGGCCTGGAAGGAAGAGAGGATTCTTATCCTGCACAGCTCAGTGGTGGACAGAAGCAGAGAGTAGGCATTGCCAGAGCGTTGGCAAATAACCCAAAGGTTCTTCTGTGTGACGAAGCAACATCAGCACTTGATCCACAAACAACAGATTCCATTTTGGAACTGCTGGTGGATATCAATAAGAGATTAAAACTGACGATCGTATTGATTACGCATGAAATGCATGTTATCAGGAAAATCTGTCACCGGGTAGCTGTAATGGAGGCTGGAAGAATCGTAGAGCAAGGAAATGTTCTAGAAGTATTCCGTAAGCCTGAACAACCGATTACAAAGCGCTTTGTGAAACAGGTTACGGAACCTGAGGAAACTCAGGAAACGATAGAGCATCTTTTGGCCGAGTTCCCACAAGGCAGAGTGATTCAGCTCACTTTCGTCGGGGCATCTGCCGAACAGCCTATCATCACGAATCTGATTCGCAAATTTGCAATAGACGTCAATATTTTGCAAGGGAAAATCTCTCAAACCCAAAATGGAGCCTATGGCACATTATTTGTCCACTTGGACGGCGAGGAATCAGAAGTGGATAGGGCGCTGACATACATTCGTGAACAGCAGGTGGAGTTGGAGGTGATGACGAATGTTTGAACGCGTTAACTGGGATAAGATGTACGATGCAACAATGGAAACACTTTATATGAGTAGTATCTCGGTTCTGATTACATTCTTCTTAGGGATTATTCTTGGTCTTTTATTATTTTTAACAGCTAAGGGAAACATATGGCAAAACAGATTCATCAATGGATTGGTAGCTGCCGTTGTTAATATTTTTCGTTCCATTCCGTTCGTTATCCTAATCGTATTATTGATTCCCTTTACAAGAACGATACTGGGTACTATTATCGGAGCGGATGCTGCATTGCCGGCCCTGATCATCGGAGCGGCACCCTTCTACGCTCGTATGGTGGAAATCGCGCTGAGGGAAATTGACAAAGGTGTGATTGAAGCGGCCCGTTCCATGGGGGCGAAAACCTCCGAAATCATTTGGAAAGTATTGCTTCCGGAATCGATGCCAGCCCTGGTTTCAGGGATAACGGTAACAGCGATCGCAATTGTAAGCTATACAGCAATGGCAGGCTTTGTCGGAGCTGGCGGGTTAGGAAATCTGGCCTTTCTTGATGGATTCCAGCGTAACAACTGGGATGTCACCTTTGTATGTACGATCATTATTTTAATTATTGTGTTTGTTATCCAATTTATTGGTGACTTTATAACAGCTAAATTAGACAAACGATAAGAAAGCGGGGATTTTACAGATGAAAAAATTATTAAGCTTTGCAATCATTTCTTTATTGGTATTTGTATTGGCGGCTTGCGGTTCCGATGAAGGCGGGAACGGTTCAGGCGACGGGAAAGGGATTAAAGAAGGTAAGCTGGTTGTAGGTGCATCCAATGTACCCCACGCTGAAATTCTTGAAGAGGCGGCCCCTTTATTAGAAGAGAAAGGAATCGAGCTAGAAATCAAAACATTCTCTGACTATGTTATTCCTAACCAGGCATTAAAAGATAAAGATCTTGATGCTAACTTTTTCCAACATGAGCCTTACCTGAAGTCGCAAATCGCTGATAACGGCTATGAGTTTGAAAGTGCCGGTGGCGTTCATATCGAGCCGATTGGAGTTTACTCCAAAAAACATGACAGCCTGGAGGACCTGCCAAAAGGTGCGGAAATCTTGATGAGTAACTCTGTTGCTGACCACGGCCGTATTCTTTCCATGCTGCAGGAAAAAGGATTAATCACACTGAAAAAAGGTGTGGAAAAAACAGCTGCAACTGTGGATGATATCGAAGAAAACCCGAAAGATTTGCAGTTCAACACGCAATTCGAAGCGGCATTCCTTCCACAAGCTTACTTGAATGGTGATGGCGATGCGGTTCTGATCAATGGAAACTATGCACTTGGTGCCGATATCGACCCTGCGAAAGAAGCGATTGCCCTTGAGTCACCAGAAGACAACCCATATGTAAACCTTGTTGTTGTTCGTTCTGAGGACAAAGACAATGAGCAGCTCAAAGCATTGGTGGAAGTTCTTCAATCCGAAGACATCAAAAAGTTCATCGAAGAGAAATATCAAGGAACTGTTATTCCTGCAGGGGAGTAATGGTTATGTAAAAGCGTCCTTCATTGGACGCTTTTTTTTATTGGATGGTGATGTGGATGAATACATTCCTCCTCCCTAAACAAATACTAACACTGTGAAAAATTAGGATGGGAGTTGTCACGAATGGAACAACAATATGAACCGAAAAACTATGCAGAAGCAGCACTTCATGACTATAAAGCGGGCTTAGGGGTATTCACCGAGAAAATGCCGGAGCTTGCACATCACTACAATGAATTTACTGAAGCATGCTTCAAAGAAGGCGTGCTCGACAAAAAGCAGAAGCAGCTCATTGCGCTTGGGGTGAGTGTCTATTCACAGGACGAGTACTGTATCGTTTACCACACGAAAGGTTGCTTGGATCAGGGAGCAACCGAACAGGAAATTCTCGAGGTATGCGGTGTGACTGCGGCATTCGGCGGTGGTGCGGCGATGAGCCAGTCCGTGACATTGGTGCAGTCGTGTATTGCGGATTTTAGTGATTTGCAGCAATGAGTGAAAGAACTGCCCGACTTACTTTTCGGGCGGTTTTTTTGTATGTGAAGAGGATGAAGGGCTTTTTCAAGGGATCCAAGGTGGAAAAAGTCCATCATCAAGCTTATGAAGGCCCTTTTCAAGGGGATCCGGGGTAGAAAAGTCCATCATCAAGCTTATGAAGGCCCTTTTCAAGGGGATCCGGGGTAGAAAAGTCCATCATCGAGCTTATGAAGGCCATTTTCAAGGGGAAACAGGGTAGAAAAGTCCATCATCGAGCCTATGAAGGACCTTTCAACGAAAAAAGTAGCACCAAAAGTCCATCATAAAAAGAAAGAATCCCTCCATCAGGACATCCTCCAATCAGGACCAATCCCGAGGTATTATAGGAACGCCTATCACCTCGGCCCGTAATGAGGGATTATAACGTAATACGCCGATATTCGGGTGTATTTCCGCTTTGGTTCATTTTCCCATCTCTGCTATGATTAATAATGTGTTTAATGTAAATACTTCGAGGGTATCTACAAAACTGGATACGCAAATTAAACACATATAAATATGAAGGGATTGGTTTATTATCCATCAAGTACATGTGAAGTACACTGGCGAAATGGAAAAGGCAATGTATCAGGCTTATGGTTTTGGTTATGAGGAATACTCGCGTAAGCTTTCCAAGCGTATGGAGGTAGAACAGCATCGAGATGCTGAATACAAGAAAAGCTTGGAGATCGTTGCAGAATTAGACCGTAAATTCCACCCGTAACGAACTTAGCAATTCGATTGGTTCTATATAATAGGAAGACACAAAAAGGGTAAGTGATTTTCTCCGAAATGAATGGAGGTATCACATACCCTTTTTGTTTATAGATAAGGATGATTCCTCCTGAATAGTGTAAGATAAATTATGTACTTCATTCGACATAACCCTTTTATTTTCGATATAATTTGAGGGGGGCTGTCACAAATCGGAAAAGGTTGCTAACACTTTCTATTTGTTATAAGATTGTAATGAGAATAAAATGAGAATTAAAACAAGAATGTGTTTTTATATAGAAGCACAGATCATTGGAGGTATAGAGTTATGGGTTCAACGTTAACAATCAAGGATTTACATGTATCTATTAACGATAAAGAGATTTTAAAGGGTGTAAATCTTGAAGTAAAAGGCGGAGAGATTCACGCTATCATGGGTCCAAACGGTACAGGTAAGTCAACGCTTTCATCTGCTATCATGGGTCACCCTAAATATGAAGTAACAAGCGGAAGCATCACGTTTGATGGTGAAGATGTGCTTGAAATGGAAGTGGATGAGCGTGCGAAAGTAGGTTTATTCCTTGCAATGCAATATCCAAGTGAAATCAGTGGGGTAACAAATGCTGACTTCCTTCGTTCTGCAATCAATGCTCGTCGTGAAGAGGGCGATGAAATCTCCTTGATGAAGTTCATCCGCAAAATGGATAAGAACATGGACTTCCTTGAAATGGATCAGGCAATGGCACAGCGTTACCTGAACGAAGGTTTCTCTGGTGGGGAAAAGAAGCGTAACGAAATTCTTCAATTAATGATGATTGAGCCTAAGATTGCAATCCTTGATGAGATCGACTCCGGTCTTGATATTGATGCATTGAAGGTTGTTTCTAAAGGAATCAATCAAATGCGTGGAGAAGACTTTGGCTGCCTTATCATCACTCACTACCAGCGTCTATTGAACTACATCACTCCTGACCACGTTCACGTTATGATGCAAGGTCGCATTGTGAAGTCCGGTGGCAAGGAATTAGCGCAGCGTTTAGAGGCAGAAGGTTACGATTGGATTAAGCAAGAATTGGGTATCGAAGACGAAACAGTCGGTCAAGAAGCGTAAGCAAGGAGGATTATCATGACGTTAGAGACAAAATTACCGTTTGATCAAGACTACCTAAGCAACTACTCCAAGGAATCAGGGGAGCAGCAGTGGCTGTCGGATCTTCGCTTACAAGCTCTTGCATTGGCGGAAGAACTTCCATTACCAAAGCCGGATAAAACGAAGATTACCAACTGGAATTTCACAAGATTCCAAAAGCATACTGTTGAAACTTCCATTACTTCTGTGGACCAGTTACCCGAAGAGGTAAAGGCTCTGGTAGATGTTGAGAATATATATGTTCAAGTAGACAATACACCTGTCGTTTCTTCCCTAACAGAAGAGTTGACTTCCCAAGGTGTCATTTTCACCGATATTTTAACAGCAGCAAAAGAACACAGTGACCTTGTGCAAAAGTACTTCATGAAAGATGGAGTGAAAGTAGATGAGCACAAACTGACTGCACTTCATGCAGCATTGATGAATGGCGGGGCATTCCTATACATTCCTAAGAATGTTGTGATTGAGGAACCGATCCAGGCAATCTATGTTCATGATAAGGCGGAAGCGGTATTCAACCATGTACTGATTGTAGCAGAGGACAATAGCGCTGTTACGTATGTGGAAAACTACCTAAGCACAAATGATGGAGAAGGATCCATTTTCAACATCGTTTCTGAGGTTATTGCGAACGGCAACTCCAAGGTTCTTTATGGGACTGTGGATAACCTTGGTAAAGGTGTTACTACCTATGTGAACCGTCGTGGAGTAGTAGGACGCGATGCAACATTGGAGTGGGCACTTGGCCTGATGAACGATGGAGACACGATTTCAGAGAATGTCACGCACCTGATCGGTGATGGCTCTACTGGTGACACAAAGACTGTAGTGGTTGGACGTGGCGTGCAGAAGCAGAACTTTACTACAATGGTTGTGCATCATGGCAAGAACTCTGAAGGACAGATCTTAAAGCACGGTGTAATGAAGGACAGCGCAAGCTCCGTATTCAACGGAATCGGTAAAATCGAGCATGGAGCTTCCAAGTCTAATGCCGAGCAGGAATCACGCGTGTTGATGCTTAGCGAAAAAGCTCGTGGAGATGCAAACCCGATTCTTCTTATTGACGAAGATGATGTAACAGCAGGTCACGCAGCTTCTGCAGGCCGTGTAGATCCGCTTCAGCTTTACTACCTGATGAGCCGCGGAATTTCCAAGCAGGAAGCTGAACGCTTAGTTATTCACGGATTCTTGGCACCGGTTGTTCAACAGTTACCAATTGAAAAGGTAAAGAACCTGTTGATTGATGTAATTGAAAGGAAAGTTAAGTAATGAATATCCAGGAGATTCGTCAGCAGTTTCCTATTTTGCATCAAGAGGTCAATGGAAATCCGCTTGTGTACTTAGATAGTGCTGCTACTTCTCAAAAGCCCCTAGCGGTGATTGAGGCCTTGGAAAAGTACTATAAAGGGTATAACTCCAATGTGCATCGTGGCGTTCATACACTGGGTACTAGAGCGACTGATGGTTATGAGGGTGCACGTGATAAAGTGAAGAATTTTATCAATGCATCTTTCAGAGAGGAAATCGTATTCACTCGTGGTACGACAACTGCCCTCAACCTTGTAGCAAGCAGCTATGCCCGTGCGAACCTTAAAGCGGGCGACGAAATAGTTATTACCTATATGGAGCACCATAGTAATATCATTCCTTGGCAGCAGGCGGCTAAAGCAACAGGAGCTACTTTGAAGTATATCCCTCTGACAGAAGATGGTTCGATTTCCTTGAAGGATGTAGAGGAGACTGTTACGGAAAACACGAAAATTGTTTCTGTGATGCAGGTTTCCAATGTATTGGGTTCCATCAATCCGATTAAAGAGATCGCTGCAATTGCCCATAAAAATGGAGCGATTATGGTGGTGGACGGTGCCCAGAGTACTCCGCATATGAAAGTGGATGTGCAGGATTTGGATTGCGATTTCTTCGCACTATCCGGTCATAAAATGGGTGCGCCGACGGGTATTGGTGCCCTATACGGGAAAAAACACCTTCTTGAGAAAATGGAACCGATTGAATTTGGCGGGGAAATGATCGACTTTGTCGGGTTGCAGGAATCCACATGGAAGGAGCTGCCTTGGAAATTTGAAGGCGGAACCCCTATCATCGCTGGTGCAATCGGTCTTGGAGCGGCCATTGATTTTCTTGAACAAGTCGGGATGGAAAATATCTTGGCTCATGAGCATAAGCTTGCCGAGTATGCCATGAACCGCATGTCTGAAATAGAAGGTATCACGATTTATGGTCCGAAGAAGCGTGCTGGACTGGTTACCTTTAATATAGAAGATGTACACCCTCATGATGTAGCTACTGTTTTGGATGCAGAAGGAATCGCTGTTCGCGCAGGACATCACTGTGCACAGCCTTTAATGAAGTATCTGAACGTTTCTTCCACGGCACGTGCTAGTTTTTACCTGTATAACACAGAGGAAGAAATTGATAAGCTGGTAGCATCATTAGTGAAAACAAAGGAGTACTTTAGCAATGTCTTTTAATAATTTGGATACTCTTTACCGTCAAGTGATTATGGATCATTACAAGAACCCCCGCAACAAGGGGAAGCTTGAGGAAAATGGAATTACCATTGATATGAATAACCCGACATGTGGGGACCGCATACACTTAACGCTGAAAGTGGAAGATGGAAAAGTAGCAGATGCAAAGTTCGATGGAGAGGGTTGTTCCATCTCCATGGCCTCTGCTTCCATGATGACGCAAGCGGTCAAAGGGTTGGAAGTCGAGAAAGCTTTGGCACTTTCCCAGATCTTTTATGATATGATGCTAGGTAAGGAATACGATGGCGAAGAAGATTTGGACTTAGGGGATATTGAAGCACTTCAAGGTGTTGCTAAATTCCCTGCACGTATCAAATGTGCCACCCTTGCATGGAAAGCCATGGAAAAGGGCGTCAAGTCGGAATAAGTTTTTAGGATAGGGAGCTTTAGGAACCATGTTTCTAGAGCTCACCTCTTGAATGGAGGGAATTAGAAAATGGCAAAAAAAATGCCTGAAATCGGCGATTACAAGTATGGTTTTAAGGATAAGGACGTATCCATTTTCCGTTCCGGCCGTGGACTTACGAAAGAGATCGTAGAAGAGATCTCTCGCATGAAGTCCGAGCCTCAATGGATGTTGGATTTCCGTCTTAAATCATTGGAACATTTCTATAACATGCCAATGCCTCAATGGGGCGGCGACCTGAACAGCTTAAACTTTGATGAAATTACGTACTACGTAAAGCCATCTGAAAAGTCTGAGCGCTCTTGGGATGAAGTACCGGAGGAAATCAAACAGACGTTTGATAAGCTTGGTATTCCTGAAGCGGAGCAAAAATATCTTGCTGGTGTATCCGCTCAGTATGAGTCCGAGGTTGTATACCACAACATGCAGGAAGACCTGGAAGACCTTGGTGTCGTTTTCAAAGATACTGACACAGCTTTAAAAGAAAACGAAGATATCTTCCGTGAGCATTTCGCGAAGGTAATCCCGCCAACTGACAATAAGTTCTCAGCATTGAACTCTGCAGTATGGTCCGGTGGTTCTTTCATCTATGTTCCTAAAGGTGTTAAAGTGGAAACTCCACTTCAAGCATACTTCCGAATCAACTCTGAAAACATGGGTCAATTCGAGCGTACGCTAATCATCGTGGACGAAGGCGCACATGTACACTATGTAGAAGGCTGTACAGCACCTGTATACACAACCAACTCCCTGCACAGTGCAGTAGTTGAAATCATCATCAAAAAAGATGCTTATTGCCGTTATACAACGATCCAGAACTGGGCGAACAACGTTTACAACCTTGTAACGAAGCGTGCAGTCTGTGAAGCGAACGCGACAATGGAATGGATTGATGGCAACATCGGTTCCAAACTGACGATGAAATACCCAGCGGTTATCCTTAAAGGTGAAGGCGCTCGCGGTATGACTCTTTCCATCGCATTAGCTGGTAAAGGACAGCACCAGGACGCAGGTGCAAAAATGATCCACCTTGCACCGAACACGTCTTCTACGATTGTTTCCAAATCCATCTCCAAGCAGGGTGGAAAAGTAACATACCGTGGTATCGTGCATTTTGGCAAAAAAGCTTCCGGCGCTCGTTCCAACATCGAGTGTGACACACTGATCATGGATAACCAATCCACTTCCGATACGATTCCTTACAACGAAGTGTTCAATGATAACGTATCACTTGAGCATGAAGCGAAGGTATCGAAAGTATCCGAAGAGCAATTGTTCTATCTGATGAGCCGTGGTCTTTCCGAAGAGGAAGCAACAGAAATGATCGTAATGGGCTTTATCGAGCCATTCACAAAAGAACTTCCAATGGAATACGCAGTAGAAATGAACCGTCTGATCAAGTTCGAGATGGAAGGTAGTATTGGGTAATCGGTAGAATAAATAAACCCACACTTAGGTGTGGGTTTTTGTTTTGTAATTTTTTTTATTTTGCCGAAATATGCGAATTGTGCATAACTGCCCCTTTTTTGTGCATAAAATGATTTTTTTCATCGTAAATCGAGTTTTTTACGCGCAAATCAATATTTTTGTGCAGAGAGCTCTGTGAATTGTGCATAAGCTGTGAATAAGTCAATGCTCCATTAAATTTAGCAACAGAATATGCACATTTTCTATATCAATTCCTCCCCGACCTCTTCCTTCACGTCAGTTTTCTTATCCTGCTTTTTCTGCTTTTCCAAATAATCATTGATCTTCAAGTTAACATAGATGAATCCTGCTGCAATGATTGCAGAAAAGACCCAGCCATTGATCTTCATGAAGAAAAGTATCCGGTCATAGCCTTCCACTCCATACACGCCGATCAGATATTGCTTCAGTCCAGCCGAGAATAGGCCTCTCAAGGCAAAAATACCTGTCACAATATAAAAGGCAGGCAATAATTCCTTCTGTCGATACAAACGAAGGCTGTCCTCCCTTTTATGGCCTTGCAGGTAAGCGATGTCAGCCAGGAAGTAGAGACCTAATGGCTTTCTCGCAATCATCGTTGCTATGAAGAAAAGGGCGAATCCAGCTCCGACGTATACGGAGTTCTGGAGCATATTGAATGCAGTGCCTGACAGTATGTCCACAATGGTAGAGATGAATAGTGAAGCAAGAATGAACATACCAGTTACATTATATTGTTTTTCTATTAAAAATCTAACGATGGTATAAACGAATCCAGGGACTGTGGATAGTAGAATGGCATAATAATCCCCCAGAGGGTCTTGTCCATATTTCCAGATCACATAAGGCATTACCAGGTAAAACAGCAGATCAAAAAAGACAATCTTATTCTTCATATATCCCCCGCCTATTCTAATTCTATTTACTTTATTGTACCAATTAACCCCAAGCCCAACACTATATATTTTAGTATGGCTGCCGGATTATGTTAAAATGAAAAAAATGAGGTGATACGGATGTTTCTTATTGGGGTTACAGGCTGGGGGGACCATGATTCCCTCTATACTTCAGGGGTTGCAGCAAGGGATAAATTAAAGGAATATGCTGCTCACTTCCCGGTGGTGGAGGTGGATTCCTCGTTTTATGCCATTCAGCCTAAACGGAATGTGGAGAAATGGGTGGCGGACACTCCACCAACATTTCAATTCATTGTAAAGGCCTATCAGGGGATGACCGGTCATCAGCGAGGGGATATTCCGTTTGAGACGAAAGAGGCGATGTTTGAAGCTTTTCTTGAGTCGATCGAGCCTTTTGAAGAGTCTAATAAGCTTGCCATGGTACTTTTCCAATTTCCACCCTGGTTTGACTGCAACAAAGATAATGTGAGCTATATACGGTGGTGCAAGGAAAAGATGAAAGATACAAGAGTTGCGCTTGAGTTTCGCAATCAGTCCTGGTTTTCGGAGTCTTTTCGAGAGCAGACTTTGACGTTTATGGAGGAGGAGGGCTGGATACACAGCATTTGCGATGAACCGCAAGCTGGAAAAGGATCCATCCCTACAGTGCTTCATCCTACTGATAAGGAGCGTACTCTTGTAAGGCTGCATGGGAGAAATGTGCACGGATGGACAAAGGCCGTATCAGGTAAAGACTGGCGGGAGGTCCGTTATCTTTACGACTATAATGAGCAAGAGCTGCTGGAATGGAAGCGGAATTTGGAGAGTATAAAGGACTCCACAAAGGATATTTATGTGCTGTTTAACAATAATTCCGGTGGGCATGCTGCTGATAATGCCAAAAGGATGATAGAAATGCTGGAGCTGGAATATGAGGGGTTGGCTCCTAAACAACTGGATTTATTCTAAGCAATCAATGTGCGTAAATGAAAGAGGAGAGAACAAGATCGTGCAGATTCGGATATTACATACTAACGATACACATAGTCATTTTGAGGCATACCCTAAAATTGCTGCTTTTTTGAAAGAGAATAGTAGTGAGATTCCATCTGCGCTAGTGGATATAGGAGACAATATGGACCGCTTTCATCCTATCACGGAGGCAACACAGGGCCAAGCGAATACCGCCATGTTGAATCTATTGAAATATGATTTTGCGACGATTGGAAACAATGAGGGAATCACCCTGGATTATCAGGCTCTGTCAGGGCTATACCGGGAGGCTGATTTTCAGGTGCTGGTGGCAAACCTGTTCGAAACCAGTGGCAAATACCCGGATTGGGTGAAACCTTACTTCTATAAACAGATGGGTGATATAAAGGTTTGTTTTGTTGGGATAACCGTCTACTATCAGCATTTTTATGAGCTCTTGGGTTGGAAGCTGGAAGACCCTTATACGATACTGGAAAAAATCCTGCCAGAGGTGAGGGCCGAGTCGGATGCTGTGGTTGTGCTGTCCCATCTCGGAATCTCAGATGATGAAGAGATGGCTAGAAGGTTTCCTGACATCGATGTCATTCTCGGTGGACACACCCATCATGAGCTGCCTGAAGGGAAACTGGTCGGGAATACGCTCGTTTGTGGCGCCGGGAAGTATGGGCAGTTTATCGGAGAGGTCTCTATTGGTTTTAATGAGCAGAAGAGGATAATACAGAAAACGGCTAAGCTGCATTCCCTGGAAGAGACTCAACCCAATAGCGAAGTGATAAAGGTGATTGATAGGATGGAAGAGGAAGCGTCAAAAGCTTTGCAGTACAAGCTGGCTGAATTACAGGAACCTTTGAACATCGACTGGTTCGCTCCTTCTCCCCTCGCAAATCTTTTAGCTGAAGCATTAAAAGAGTGGTGTGATGCAGATATCGGAATGGTGAATGCAGGGGTGCTGCTGGAGTCCATTCCAACAGGTGCTGTCACAAGAGAAGCATTGCATCGCATATGCCCTCATCCAATCAATCCGTGTCGAGTGACGCTCACAGGTGAGGAGCTTCGGGAGGTACTACAGCAAGCAATCCAGCCTGAAATGGAAGAACTGAAGGTAAAAGGCCTTGGCTTCCGTGGGAAAGTGATGGGAAGGATGGCGTTTAGTGGATTGGAGCTGGAAAGTGAATTTTTCTCAGATGGTACATTGCAAATCAAAGCCATTCGAGTAAAGGGGAAAGTAATCCAAAACAATGATGCCATTTCCATTGGTACAATCGATATGTTCACGTTTGGGCGCATGTATCCAAGCATTGTGCGTGCAAAAGACAAGAAGTTCTACATGCCAGAGCTGCTTCGGGACGTCCTAGCGGAAAAGCTTTCGCGTTTATAAGCTAAGCTAATACCCATTTTTCACACTCTTTTCCCCTCCTGTCATAAATTGATAGGGGAAGGGAGCGTGACAACTATCTATGATTGAAATGACGCCAATCAAAATTAATGAATTTACTTTTACAGCAATCACTGTCAGATTGCCTAAAACAAATTTTCTTGCTGTAACCAGTGACAAAGGATATATCATGTGTGGTGCCCTCGATGTGGCCCTTTTGAATGAAAAGCTGAAAGATCGTCGGATCATTGCTGGGCGAGCGGTGGGTGTTCGTACAATTGAGCAATTAATAGAGGCCCCTTTGGAATCGGTTACGTATGAAGCGGAAAGTCTGGGCATTACAGTGGGGATGTCCGGAAGGGATGCTTTGTTGAGGATGATATAAAAGACCTTCGCTGCAAGGTCTTTTTTTATGTGTCGAAAGTTATAATAAATTTTTTATAAAAATTTTGTTAATAATGAAGTTTTCTTTCATTGTTTTTACTATAATGGAAAATATATAGATTTTGTCGAAATGTGAAGATAGGAGAAACTATGAGATTATTACCCACTAAGTCCATGAAGCCGGGAATGAAGCTAGCGAAAACTATCTATAATGAGCAGGGAAGAGCATTGTTGAGTGCGGGAATCCCTGTAACAGTACGGATGATTACAAGGTTGCAGCAGTTGAATGTCACATATGTTTATATAGAAGATGCCAGAACAAAGGATTTGGAAGCTCCGACTATGATATCTGATCAAACAAGAAAAAAGGCGATCACCACTATCACAGATACCTTCAAGCTGCTTGAGAGCGAAAAAAAGCTTAGCAAATGGTTTGTGATGGACCAGTATTCCAAGGACCTAAAGAGCCTTATTCAAACTTTGCTTGCAGATATGAAAAACAACCAGGAAGTGGCGACACTTTTAACAGATGTTTATATACATGATAACTATGTTTTCACCCATTCTTTGAATGTCACGTTATACGCGCTATCCATTGGGATCAAATTGGGGTTGCCGCAAAAGGACCTTGAGATGCTGGGGCTTGGCGGGATTCTTCATGACATCGGAAAAATGCAGATACCTTCCGAGATTTTATTCAAGCCTGGGAAACTGACAAGTGAAGAGTTCAGCGAAATGAAAAAGCACACCACTTATGGGTATGATATTCTACGGAATATGCACACCATACCGCTTCTTGTCGCTCATTGCGCTTTCCAGCATCACGAAAGACTGAATGGCAGTGGATATCCGAGAGGGGTTAAAAATGAGGATATCCATCTGTTCGGCAAGATCCTGGCAGTGGCAGATGTCTTTGATGCGGTAACCTCGCATCGAATCTATCGAAGCGCGATGCTGCCCCATGAGGGCTTGGAGATCCTGTATGCAGGTTCTGAATCCCTTTACGAGCCTGCAATTATCGAGGCTTTCCGGAAATCTGTCGCCATCTATCCTTTTGGGCTTGCTGTGACGCTCAATGACGGCCGAAAAGGGCTCGTAGTAGGGCAGAATAAGGACATCACGGAACGACCGATCATCCGGATCATAGAAGCGGAGGGAGCGGAACTGGACTCGCCCTATGATATCAATTTAAAGGATCACTTGGATGTCAGTATCGTGGATTGCGACAATCAGGGTAGTATGTCAGCGGTAAGCTGATACTAGCAAAATATTTCCTTTGTCCTGGTGGTATTTTTGTGATATAGTAAAACAATAAAATCATATACTTCCCTTATCATACGATGAGGTAGAGGCTGCATAGCATAAGAGTAAAACTACTGGAGGGTGACACCTAGGATGGTAGAAGAAAGGATGCTGTGCCGAAGCTGAATGAGTCGTCAAGCTTATTTTGCTGGGGTTATCTTGAATAAGGATAACACTGCCATTATGACCGGTACGGACGGGTTAATAATGGAGGGCTACTGATCGGATGGAGGATAACATACATTACATACAAGTAATGATAGTTATTTTCTATCATTGCTTTTTATTTTGCAATCAGAGCCCCCATTATTGTAAACCGTTTGGACAGGTCAAACCAATTACAATTTTATGGGGGTTTTTTGTATGGAAGGAACAATTTATACGTTGATTCCTCCGGTGCTTGCAATTCTGATGGTTATTTTGACCAGAAGGGTATTGCTATCACTTGGAGCAGGGATCCTGGCATCTGCACTATTACTTGCAGATTTCAATCCGATTACGATGCTTGTACTGATATGGGACACAGTGCTTGGCCTATTTTATTCCGTGGAAGATAAAGAATTGAACTTATGGAATATTTATATCTTAATTTTCCTTGTCATCCTGGGAATCATTACGGCATTCATCTCCCTTACAGGCGGTAGCCGTGCATTTGGGGATTGGGCACAAAAAAAGATTAAAACTAGAAGAGGCTCAAAATTTTTAACTGCAATTCTAGGAATTATCATTTTTATTGATGACTATTTCAATGCTTTGGCAGTTGGTCAGATCAGTAGACCGCTGACAGATCGTCATAAAGTATCACGTGCTAAACTTGCATACTTGATTGACTCCACATCTGCTCCAATCTGTGTTGTTTCTCCCATTTCAAGCTGGGGAGCGGTCATTATCGGCACAATTGGTACTGATGTATTATTAAAGCAGGGCATCAACAATATTTCGGCATTCAGCGCGTTTATGCAGATCATTCCAATGAACTTATACGTATTTTCCGCACTTTTGATGGTTTTTGTTGTATGCTTTTTCAATTTCAACATCGGGCCTATGAAAAAACATGAGGACCGTGCCATGGAAACTGGTCAATTATATGATCCGGAAAAAGAGGTTCCTGGAGAACTTGCTGATGATCTTCCTACAAGTACGAAAGGAACAATCGGATACCTTGTATGGCCTATCGTTTCTCTCTTTGTCGGTGTGATCGGTGCGATGTTCTATACTGGGGCAACTGCTATTGATGGGGATATTACACTGCTTGGCATTTTTGAAAACACAGATCCTTCCGCATCCTTGTTCTATGGCGGTATGTTTGCATTGCTTGTATCCTTCCTTTTCTTGTTCCGTCAAATTTCCAAAGGTGGAATAAGCGGGAATGTTGTTGGAAAAGGAATTTGGGCGGGTACCAAATCCATGCTTCCAGCCATTTATATCTTGATATTCGCTTGGACGATTGGCGGACTGATCGGGGAGCTTGGAACTGGCGATTATCTTGCTGGTGTTGTAAGTGACTCCAACATGAACATTGCGTTCCTGCCGGTAGTCATCTTCATTATCGCAGGATTTACAGCTCTTGCTACAGGTACATCATGGGGAACTTTTGGCCTATTGCTTCCAATCGCAGGTCAGATTGCAGCTGCGACAGACGTAAGCCTTCTTTTGCCGGCCCTGGCTGCAGTGCTTGCAGGGGCAGTGTTCGGGGACCATTGTTCACCGATTTCCGATACAACCATCCTCTCCTCTACAGGTGCAGGGTGTAACCATATCGACCACGTCATGACGCAGCTTCCTTATGCGTTGATCTGTGCAGTCATTTCCATTATTGGTTATATTGTGCTTGGGTTGACTGGTAGCACTGTGTTGGGTCTATTGGTGGTATTTGCAGCATTTGTCATCTTGGTATTTGCTAGTAGAGCAATGAAAACTGCCTAAAAATACTTTTCATATATATTAAAAAACACACTTTCTTATTGTGCTATATCTTCTAGCATAATGGAGAGTGTGTTTTTTTTATATTATTTTTTATTATCATTCAAAGAATAATTATTCATGGATAAAAGCTTATTTGACGGTATCTGGGTGGTTATTATCTTAAAGTTATGAATATTTATTCAATATCGAACTTTGTCGTCTTTACTCGAAAAGTATAAATGAAAATAATGTTTTGACATAGTCATAAAGTCTAGTTATACTATGTATAAATTATATTAAATAGTCTGAAAAAAGAAAAGATTTGGACTCTTTTATCTATTTTTTGGAAATTTCATGAGTTCAACGGGGGAGGATATTACAATGGAAAATCGACCGCAATGGGGGACAAGGGCAGGATTTATTATGGCAGCGGTTGGATCGGCCATCGGATTGGGAAACATTTGGCGCTTTCCGGCAGTTGCCTACGACAATGGAGGAGGAGCATTCTTTTTACCTTACTTATTCGCTCTTCTGACAGCAGGTATCCCACTATTGATACTTGAGTTCACACTAGGTCATAAGTATCGGGGATCTGCTCCGCTTTCTTATGCTAGACTAAGCAAAAAGTTTGAATGGCTCGGATGGTGGCAGGTTGCAATAGCATTTGTTATTTCCACTTATTATGCTGTCATTATTGCATGGGCGATGTCTTACTCTGTATTCTCATTTAATTTAAGCTGGGGCGAGGACACAGTAGGATTCCTGGTAGAGGATTACCTTCAGCTTGCAGCTCCTGGTGAATTCGGAAGCTTGGTGCCTTCTGTTCTTATTCCATTAATACTAGTTTGGGTCATTACATTAGGTGTTCTATTCAAAGGAATTAAAAAGGGAATTGAAGTTGCGAACAAAATCTTCATTCCAACATTGGTAGTGCTATTCCTGATCATTGTTGTGCGCGCTTTAATGCTTGACGGAGCAGTGGAAGGCTTGAACGCATTCTTTAAGCCGAATTGGGACGTTCTGACAAGCGGTAAGGTATGGGTAGCAGCCTATGGACAGATTTTCTTCAGTTTATCCATTGCTTTTGCCATCATGGTAACTTATTCAAGCTATCTTCCTAAAAAGTCCGATATTACAAACAACGCCTTTATTACGGGCTTCAGTAACTCAGGATTTGAGCTATTGGCTGGTATCGGGGTATTCAGTATTTTAGGTTTCATGGCGATGCAGCAGGGTGTAGGAGTGGATGAAGTTGTTAAAGGCGGAGTTGGACTTGCGTTTATGGTATTCCCGCAGGTTATCAACGAGTTCCCGGCTTTCAACCAATTCTTCGGATTCCTTTTCTTCACTTCATTGGTTCTTGCAGGATTAACGTCCTTGATTTCCATCGTGGAAACCTTTGTTGCAGGTGTACAGGATAAATTTAACATCTCCCGTACAAAAGCGGTTCTTTATGGTGGAGGACTTTCCGCTGTCCTATCTTTATTCTTTGCGACTCAAGGCGGTCTGAACCTACTGGATGTAGCGGATTACTTTATCAACCAATTTGGGGTAGCTTTGGCTGGGTTGGTGCAAGTTATCGTTGTAGTATGGATCGTGAAACAATTGAAACCATTACAGGACCATGCGAATATGGTTTCAGATATCAAACTGACTGGCTTTACAGGGGCATGGTGGAAAATTTCACTTGCATACATCACGCCAATAGTATTAGGATACATGATGTTTGATCTAATCCGTACAAACATCGCGGAAGTGTATGGAGCGGAAGATAGCGGATATTCTCGCTTGTTCACCATCCAGTACGGCTGGATCGTTGCTTTGGGAGCGATCTTGGTAGGAATCGTATTCTCCTTATTGAAATGGAAAAAAGCTGAGGTAGTTTTACCATCTTCCTCTTCAAAGGAGGTCAATAAATAATGGAAGCTAGTGCATTAGTTATGATGATCGTTGGGATTACCATCATATGGGGTGGAATGGGCGCCAGTATCTATTGGGCGGTCAAGAAGTCAAAAGAAGCAGCAAGAGGATAATATAAAAAGCTGTTGGCGTTTAACAAAAAACGCCAGCAGCTTTTTTTTGTTTCCTATCTTTTTCTCCGGTCCCCGCGTTCCCATGATTTCAAATGAGGAAACGGATCAAAAGACCATTCTGTATACCCATTATCCTTGTACATTCCATAATGCAGGTGCGGAGGGAATTTCCCCGCAGTGCCAGGTGGTCCATAGCCGGAACTGCCCACCGAACCAATCATCTGCCCGGGTTCTACAACTTGTCCCACTTCCAGGTCCTTCGCGAAGCCGTTCAGATGGGCAAAGTAATGATAGGTATTATTGATGTCCCGGATTCCGATGCGCCACCCCCCGAATTTGTTCCAACCCTTGATTTCGATGATTCCATAACAGGTGGAGCGAACGGGAACGCCGTAGCTTGCAAAAATATCCGTTCCCTCATGTATTCTTCTGCCCCCCCAGCCCCTGGCATCCCCCCATGTATTCTTGTAGCTGAAATTGGAGCGGATCGGCAGTGGAAAAGCATGTTTATCAAGCTTCAGCGTTTGATAAGTTTGATACAATTTCAGATGACCCATGATAAGCCCTACAGTTTTGTCTCTTTGATAGTAATCCCATAATGCAATTTTCAGGTTTTCTTTATCTGTTCCGTAGGATTGGAGATAGGTGGCGAAAGTATAAAGGACATCCTCATCATTGGTGGAATCGGCGACGCCATCCCCATTTCCATCCTGACCGACTCCACTGAAAAACTGAATGCTGCTAGGGTTCGTATCTTTTGGATTCGGGTTCAATGGTCCAGCCCAAATTTCCGGTTTATAGTAGATGCCGATAACACCTGTAGCTTTTGGAATATCTCTTCTGGCACGTCTTACATTGCGTTCGTATTGGTCGACGGCTGCAAAGTAGTGCCAGGGAATTTGTGTGATGGATTGCATTTTTGTATATAACTCGTTTCTCTTTTCGTAAATCTGTTCGTCCGTCATATTCTCAAGTGTAGTGGCGGAAGCTGAGTCAGGCAAATATCCTATTAGTAAAATGCAACATAGAAGTAAGCGTATCAAAGGGTTATCTCCTTTCCAATCGTGTTAAAATGCCTAGGCTATTTTCATATCTACTGTTAGTTTGGTGTTTTTTTCATATTTAATAAATACTAATTCATGGAAGTGGATTGTTGGAAGCTTTTGCACTTGTGTAATGGCAGGATGTTTGGTAAAGTGACATGGTAGAAACATGTCATTTTCCCTATGGGTTTAATAAGGATATCTGTCGTCTTTTGAATAATAAGACAATTTGGAGTTGATCATATGGCAAAAAAAGAAGACTACATAAGAAAACCGGATTGGCTTAAAATTAAGCTGAATACGAATGAAAACTATACTGGCTTGAAGAAGCTGATGAGAGAACGTAATTTGAATACAGTCTGTGAAGAGGCAAAGTGCCCGAATATCCATGAATGTTGGGCTGTTAGACGTACAGCAACCTTCATGATCCTTGGAGCAGTTTGTACACGTGCATGCCGTTTCTGTGCAGTCAAAACAGGATTGCCGACGGAGCTTGACACACAAGAGCCGGAACGCGTGGCAGAATCCGTAAAGCTGATGAACCTGAAGCATGCGGTAATCACTGCAGTTGCCCGTGATGACTTAAAAGATGGTGGGGCAGCAATCTTTGCTGAAACAGTTAGAGCGGTTCGACGTGAGAACCCATTCACTACGATTGAAGTGCTTCCATCAGACATGGGTGGAGTGTATGAAAACCTCAAAATGCTCATGGATGCAAAGCCTGACATCCTGAATCACAATATCGAGACAGTGCGTTCCTTAACGCCTAGAGTCCGTGCGAGAGCAACCTATGACCGTTCTCTGGAATTCCTGAAGCGGGCAAAAGAAATGCAGCCGGAGATTCCAACCAAATCAAGTTTGATGATTGGACTTGGAGAGACGAAAGAGGAGATCATCGAAACAATGGATGATCTTCGTGCCAATAATGTGGATATCATGACAATCGGACAATATCTGCAGCCATCCAAAAAGCACATCAAAGTGCAGAAGTACTACCATCCGGATGAGTTTGAAGAATTGCGCCAAATTGCCATGACAAAAGGATTCAGTCATGTAGAAGCTGGACCACTTGTACGCTCCTCCTACCATGCGGATGAGCAGGTCAATGAAGCGGCCAAAGCAAGACAAGCTCAAGCATAATGAAAAAGGGTCAGGCCATAATGGGGCCTGACCCTTTTCACATTTATTGGTTCTTTCTCATTTTTCTTACATGCTCACTGTATTCCTGTTCGAGGTCCTCGTTTATTTCGCCTTTACCTTCCCCGTTGGCATTTTCGCCTTTGGTCAAATCCTTACCTTGAGGAGATTCGAGCATGGTATCGATTGTACTTTCAAGTATCTTATCGATGTTCGGGCTCGATACGGTCAGTGTACGGAAGCGTTCTATGTCGGCAATCATCTGTGGATTGTCTGAAACATAGACATGATAGAAGCGTGGAACAAAGGATAATCCTGTTTTGCTTACTTGGTCTGCTATCTGTTCTCTGTCCTCGCCACTTGTTTTGTAGGCGATCAGCACCTCTTCATCAGTCACAAGAGTCGCAACGTCGTCAATCTCTGGAAGCTGTACCACCATTTTTGAAATGATATTGGCCAATTCCTCATAATCGACTGCTGCGATGTTCTCATTGTATCGTTGTGAATTTTTTACAGGTGAAGCCTGCTCACGGACAAATCCGAATTTTTCATGATCTTTCGAGCGGCCGTTTCGAACGTCATACAGTTCATACTTGTCATGATGACCAGTATTCATCGGATTGCCATCTCTATCGGTATATCCACTTCGGGCCTGTCGTTCCTCAGGCGTTGTATCGAATTGGCAGGCAGTTGTAAGTGCAGCGGATAAGCCTAAAACAGAAATTAGCTTAAGCGACTTGTTCAATGGTAACACCCCCTTATCTATAGCATGACCTTTAAGAAATATTTTTGTCTTAGAAATTGATGGAGAATGGTCTATAATGTAAGTAAGAGAAGAAATGGAGGATCGGAAAATGATTTGTATAGGGAACCATTGCTATGAATTGATTGAAGAGGAAAGAAATGGGTTCAATGAAGAAGCGTTCAAAGGCAGATACATTGAGGTCCTGAATAAATACGATTATATTGTAGGGGATTGGGGCTATAATCAACTCCGTCTGCGCGGATTCTTTGAGGATCAGAACCAGAAGTCCACACACGATACAAAAATCAGTACACTTCCTGATTATATACTAGAGTATTGTAATTTCGGCTGTGCTTTCTTTGTATTGAAAAAAGTGAAAAAGGCATGAGAAAATAAAGCCCGACAGCAGATGGAAATTCTGATGTACGGGCTTTTTATTATGAATGTTCCGTTAAGCACCGCTGTTGATTTCCGCACTAGGCGCAGCGACCCAAGGGGCGTTTGTTGAGCCTCCTCGGCTTCGCCTGTGGGGTCTCAACTAAACGCAACACCCGCCGGAGTCTTCGCCTATTGCTCCAATCAACAGCTAGTATACACAAAAAATAATCTTTTTGTTTAACAAAGCCATTATGAATGTTTATTGTCTGCTGGTTCTTCCTTTTGGTCCGGATGGTCGTGTGTTGGATGTGCCCCGGGATACTTCCTTGGAAGGTCGTCATGCAGGGATTTATTTTCATAATTAAACGCACTATAATAACGCTGGCCCTCTTCCCAGGGAGTACTTTTATTTTCTACAGGAGTATTTTTCCCTCGGGGGGAGCCATAAGGTCCTTCAGGCAGCGTCTCAGGAATCAAATAGTTGTGCGAGTTTTCCACATTTATAAAATCACTGTATTGTTCCTTGTCTTTTTTACTCAAGTCCATCATCCCTTTTCATGAAGTTTTTCTTAGCTTTACCAACATGGAAGGGATTATGATGACTAAACTACTTCGTACAAGAAAGACCGTAATTCTTCCGCCTCATCTTCAGGCAACTGGTAGGCATGCTCGATATAACCGGGCTCATCGAGGTCATCACTGCCGATAATCGCAAAACGGTTGCTCTGAATGTTAAGAACAAGGCTTTTGCCATAATAGCGATCCGATTTGACAATTGCAAGATCAAAGCGGGTATGTTCCCCCATAAAGCTGACAAACCTTGTTTTTGTTTCCACCATATCATCATATAGAAAAAATCTATCTGCCATCTTTGCTTCCTCCTAAATGTAACGATTGTTATACTTTTTCTAGTATAACAAATACAAACGCTTTCTTGTTATAAGTTATTTCTTATTCTGCTTTTGAAAATGGGACAATTTTCTTATTTTTTATGATAAAATAAGAAAAAACACCAGAAGTATTAACGATGGAAGAAGGGAGCCACTTCATGGGGCGAAGCTGGAATCATATACAGAACTTCTATAGAAAAAAAGGCTCACATCTTGTTAAATTCGTGCTTCCATCCAAATATTTGCGTTACTATCCGCCCGTTTACATCCTTAGAAACCCGATTGAGGAGCGTGTCAAATATACGTTGAAGAAAGGCTTTCAAGTAGCAGTCATTTCTTTTTATTTCCATAGCCTCGATCAGATCATCACGAAAGTTGGAAGACGTAAGTTTAACCGTTGCCGTGAAATTGTAAAGGAAAGACTTCAAAAGGCAGTAGACCAGATATTTCCCAGCGATCAAATTGTGTGTTTGCATGATCAATACAGCGATGGGATCTCTTTATTGATTCGAGTGGACGAGCATGCTTACAACACTGCAGATCTAGCGGAGAAGCTCACCCTTGTTAAGAGGGCAATGGAGCAGAAGCGCTATCGACTGTTGGAGAATAAAAACCTGATGCTCGAATACGGTTATGTGTTTCTCCAGCCTGATCGCTATTCCTTGTCTGAATGTATGCTCCGAGCGCATCTCCAGGCCATGGCGATGGCTGAGAAGCAGGATAAGCTGCAATATCATCAGTTGTTATTCACCATGAATCAGATAATCGCCTTTAAGCAAATCACTTTATTGGCACAACCGATTATCGATGTATCCAATGGTGGAATCAAAGCGTGGGAGCTGCTGACCCGGGGACCTAAACAATCGCAGATGGAAAATCCCCTGCAGCTGTTCTCGATTGCCAAGCAAACGAACACTTTATTTGATTTGGAAATGATCATTCTCGAGAAAGCTTTTCTGCTTATCTATCAATGCCAGATGAAAGAGGCAGTTTTTATCAATTTCACCCCTACCACTTTAAATGAAGTAGAGCTCCTTGAAGAAGTGCAAGCTCTTATGAGAAAATATCCGGAGATAAATCCGAAGAATATCGCGATTGAAATAACTGAACAGGACTCTACGGACGGGTTGATGCAATTTGAAGAAAATATTGCCGCCTTAAGGGATCTTGGCTTTCAGATTGCGGTGGATGATACGGGTGCAGGATATGCAAGCTTACATACGATCAGCAGGATCATGCCGGATATCATCAAGATTGACCGATCTGTCATAAAGGATATCGATACGAGTCTTGTCAAAGAGAAAATGCTGCAGGGACTGCTCATGATTGCCAATGAAACCGGCTCTGTTGTTGTAGCCGAAGGCATTGAAAAGCAGGAGGAAGTGCACATACTATCGAAGCATAAAGTCGATCTGGCGCAAGGTTATTTCTATGCAAAACCTAAGCTTCTCCATCCAATCACATAAAAATTTCAGCATAAAGGGGATGTTTGTATGTACTTTGTCGACCGAGAAAAGATGGAAAAAACACTCGCTTATATAGAAGAAAACATGACGATTTTTTCCAATCATCCAACATGGGATACACCAGTGGAACTTAAAGCTCTTGAACGGATAATGGTGTCTGTGATCGAAGGGATATTGGACGTGGGCAACGCGATGATAGATGGATTTATCATGCGCGATCCTGGCAGCTATGAGGACATCATAGATATTCTAGAGGATGAAAAGGTGGTTTCCACTTCCTTGGCTGAACAGCTGAAGGTTCTCGTACGATTGCGCAAGGTGCTTGTCCAGGAATACCTCGACATTGACCATCAGAATTTAAAGAATAAGCTATCCGAAGGGAAAGACGCGGTTCTGTCCTTCTGTCCATCTGTCCGTCATTACCTGGAGAATGAACTTGGGCCAGTTTCGGCTTTTAAAAAATAGTACAAACGCTTTCTTTCGGGAAAGCGTTTTTTGCATTTTATTAAATCAATGGATTATGCTAACATGAACTAGTCAATTATATATAAGCATAAAAAGTGGAGCGTGAAATAGATGAAAAAGTACCAAGGCTATCTAATCGATTTAGATGGAACCATGTATCGCGGTAAAGAAAAAATAGAAGAGGCGAGCGATTTTGTTCAGCATCTCTATGACAAGAAAATACCGTACTTGTTTGTAACAAATAATTCTTCCAGAACACCTCAACAGGTGGCACAAAAGCTGAGAGACTTCGGAATCCCCACTTTGGATGAACAAGTTTTTACCACCAGCAATGCAACAGCCAATTACATTTACGAGTATAAGGCTGATGCAAAAATCTATGTGATCGGGGAAGAAGGCATTCGCACAGCACTGACTGAAAAAGGGTTTGAGCTTGTAGATGAAAATGCGGATGTAGTGGTAAGTGGCATCGACCGCACCATCTCTTATGAGAAACTCGCACTAGGGGCAATCAATATCCGCAACGGTGCAAGATTCATCTCCACTAATGGAGATATCGCCATTCCAACCGAACGTGGACTTCTTCCGGGTAACGGATCGTTGACTTCGGTGTTGACGGTTTCCACCGAAACTCAGCCGACCTTCATTGGAAAGCCTGAAAAAGTAATCATGGAGCAGGCTTTGAAGGTACTTGGAATTGTGCCGGAAGAAACACTGATGGTTGGAGACAACTATCATACAGATATCAAGGCCGGCATGAATGCGGGAATGGATACGCTTCTTGTTCATACAGGCGTGACCACGAAAGCACATCTGGAAACATATCAGGAGAAACCGACGTATACGGTCGATTCCTTAAAAGATTGGATTCAATATTTATAAAAAATACTGGCGTCCCCATTAAACAGGGAACGCCAGTATTTTTTGTTATTCCGTATTCGCTGCACGGTGTGCCAACCGGCTCGATGCTGCAGCTGCGATTGCCCCTACAATGTCATCCAGAAATGTATGCACCTTACCAGAGCTCTTGTCATTTAGGGTACCAAGTATCCCAGGCTTCTGCTTATCAATATAGCCGTAGTTGGTAAAGCCGATGGAACCATAGACGTTCACAATGGACAAAGCCAATACTTCATCCACTCCATATAATCCCTCATCCTGCTGGAGGATTCGTAATAGAGGTTCTTGAATCTGCCCCTGTTCTGCAAGTATATCCAATTCAATTCCCGTCAATATGGTATTTTGGACTTCACGCTTGGCAAGCACTCGATCGATATTTTCCAGGCATTCCGATTTCTCCAGGGCGGGATGGTATTTCGATTGCAGAAAATAAACGAGATCTGCAATGTCATCCATGGTAACTCCACGTTCCTCCAAGAGTTTTCTAGCCTTTCTTTCTACTTCATCCATTTCCTTGAAATTCTTCATGCGCTCACCCATCTTTTATAATATAGTGAAAAATGATTTCTTTTAGGGCAATCACTCTTAGGAGAAAATGTTTCCCCCTATACAGTACCCAGATTCATTTGATTAATATACATAATTGCCTAGAAAGGAAAACTTATACTTTTTGGGGAATCCTTACGTGAAATTAAACAACTTAACAAGTTTTCTTTCTTATCCTCATATATTTAGGTTACGAGAGAGAAGGAGGGAGCAAAAGTTGAAGCAGACAATCTATGAACATTATGAATTGAGGGTGGAAAGAAAACAAAAGGTACGACACTATGATGCTTTCTGGGCGAATCGAGTGATGTACATTTTAGTGCCGGTTGGTCATCTTGAGGAGGCCGAGATAGAAGAGCTGCAAAAGCTGAGTGAGTATATGATACGCACCCATCAGGATATATATGTTAGTTCTTTTGTGAAAAATAAAAGTGAATCCTACACAACGGAAATAGAAGGCAGGAAAATGGCACTATTCCGCATGCCTTATGATTATAGCTCCAGAAAACTGGTCGTTGGAAAGGAACTTGCACTCTTTCATCTAAACGGCAGAAGCTTCCCCGCTAAAGTGACATCCATCAATCGTATCGGGCAATGGAAAAGCCTTTGGGTAAAGCGGATTGATCAGATGGAACATTTTTTCCGCGAAAAAGTAAGAAGCAATCCGGTTGATCTCTTTGATACGTTGTTTGTTGAATCTTTTCCCTATTATATGGGGCTGACAGAGAATGCCATTCAATATTTGGTGGATACGGAGCTTGACGATAGTCCGATGATAAATGACGCAGCCACTTTGTGTCACCACAGGTTCACCAACTTGACCTGGCAGCAGTCCCAATGGATGAAGCTCCCTACCGACTGGATATTCGACCATGCTGCACGTGATCTTTCCGAATGGATCCGGGCTGAATGCAGGAAAGGTCCTGACATGAATCCAGGTCATATTCAAACTTTCTTAAGAGACTATGAAAGAGTATCTCCCCTCTCCAGCTTTTCATGGAGGCTCCTGTATGCCCGGCTTGTTTTCCCAATCCATTATTTCGAATGTGTAGAGGATTATTATACGAGCGGGCCTGTTGCGGATAAAAAATGGCATGAAGACCGGCTCCGAGGCATTCTGCAATCTTCTGACACGTATGAACAAGTGTTGGGCAATTTCTATGAACTGGCAGGTGTACCAGCCAAAACATACGGTATTCCTGAATTGGAATGGGTGAAAAGATAACAAAGTAAAGATGGTTATTTTCTCTATATAGGTATGTAAGAATAGGAAAAACAGTGATAAAATACTTACTATTCACACCATTCATTCAACCCTATATACAACAAGGAGTGTAGCAAATGTCCAAGCCGTACGTATTTATCACAAGAAAGATTTCGGAGGAGGTACTGACTCCTCTTAAACAAATAGCAGATGTCCAAATGTGGAACAGTGAAAGCGAAGCAGTCCCTAGGGAAGTGCTGTTAAACGAAGGGAAAAAGGCGGATGCACTCTTGACGATGCTTTCCGATTCGGTGGATGAGGAATTGCTAGAGAATGCACCAAAACTGAAGGTGGTCGCCAACTTGGCGGTCGGCTATGACAATATCAATTTGGAAGCTGCGGCACGGAACGAAGTCATCGTTTGCAATACACCGGATGTGCTGACCGAGACGACCGCAGATCTGACATTCGGGCTTATGCTCTCAGCGGCAAGAAGATTGACTGAAGCCAATCTCTTTGTAAAAGAGGGACAATGGAAAAGCTGGAGTCCATATCTGCTTGCAGGAACGGATGTGCACCATAAAACAATTGGTATTGTTGGAATGGGAAGCATCGGGTCAGCAGTCGCAAGAAGAGCGAAAGGGTTCGGGATGGAAATCCTCTATCACAACCGAAGCAGGCATGCTGCAGCGGAGAATGAACTCGGAGCAAAGTACAAGTCTTTTGAAGAACTGCTTGATGGTTCTGACTTCGTGGTATGCTTGACTCCTCTCACAGAAGAAACGAAGCATCTCTTTGACGCAGATGCATTTAAGCGCATGAAATCCTCCGCAATCTTCGTCAACGTGGGAAGAGGCCAGGTCGTGGATGAAGAAGCGTTGATTCACGCATTGGAGCAGAAAGAAATAGCAGGAGCAGGTCTCGATGTCTTCTACAAAGAACCGATTGGCGCGGACCACCCGCTGCTCCAGTTCCCACAGGTAGTCGCACTGCCTCATATCGGCAGTGCAAGCGTGGAAACACGCACCATCATGATGGAACTATGCCGAGATAACATCCTCGCTGTACTCGAAGGTAGAAAAGCGAAGAGTGTGGTTGGCGGGAGATAATTGAACAAAGAGGGGCCTGACCCTCGCCGCGTTAACGCAATAACGCAGCGGGGGTCAGGCCCCTTTTGCTGTTTGTTTTGAAACCCTTACTGCCCTCATTTTAGCGGAGTGAGGGAATCAAAGAGATGGAATGATACCCCCATCCCCGTGTTTGTAGCGGAGTGAGGGAATCAAAGAGACCCCATTACCTCGCTTTTCACTGAGTGATAATCAGTGGGTTAGAATCCGCCAGACCCACCGCCGCCTCCACCAGCACCACTTCCTCCGCCAGCACCTGCACCGCCCCCGCTGTCACTTGTTGTGCTTGCTGCTGCTTTGCGGCTTGCAGAATGAAAACTGGATGAGGTGGCATTCCCGATCAATAATAGAGTGGTGACATCCATACCAGAATATGCAGGGCTGACGTAATGTGATCTGTCTATTGGTATTTGGAAACCGGATACGAACCTTTCATTTTTCTTTTGCATCGATTTTTCGTTAATACCTAGTGCATAGATGAAGGCGCGCATTTTCTGGTCCTCCGTCCAGGAGTCCCAGGCCTTTTGGGACAAGGAGGAAAACCGCTGTTTTAACTGTCTCCATTCCAACAAAATAGTATAGCCTTTGGCCGTTTTAGGATGATAGGCAATTGCATAGAGAATGGTTGCAACGAACAATACAAGTGTGATGAAGAAAGCAGGAAACAGGTCATAGATCGGGAACAGGAATAAAAATGGAACCAGGAGGATACTGGAGAGCCCAACTGCAATTCTGTACCCCTCTTTTTTATCATAGAGTCCCTGTTCCTTCACTTCTTCCCTGATGGCCTGTGTCCACATGGATTGATATTTTGTGAATTCCTCATGATTCTTCTTGTTTTTCATGTAGCTGTTCAGATCGTCGATGCTGAACTCATTATGGGAACCCATTTTGTCAAAAAGCCAGGTGATAAGGATTTCTTGATGCTTCAGCGGCACGTCACGTTCTATTGCAAGAAATCTCTCATTGGATAGCTTTTTTACATATCCGAGTCTGACCAGATCGAGCAACCCGGCAGCAATAGCTTGGCCCGGCAGCTGGTGATGGGTGAACAAAATAGTGGCAGGCATGCTGAGACGCAGCTTTGGTGTGCAAGAAAGAGATGCGATTTCCCTGTTCGCTGAGTCTCTGGTATTCCTTCCTTTTATCATTGCTGCCACGATAAGTATTCCCAAAATGAAAGAGAATAGAAGTAATAGAATATAGCTAGTAGACGAAAGAATCTCACGCACCTTTTCGGTTTGGAGCGCCTCGTTGATTCCTTCCTCTTTTGCTGATACTATCTTTTCCTTCATCGGATCACTACCACTTAATGGAGCGGAAGGGAACAGTTTTGCATCATAGGCTACCCGGATATCACCGTTTTCATGGCTTGGCACATAACCAAGTTCAAAGTGAACCTTCCCTTCCGAATCGAGCTTTTCTGTCCCAAACGCTTCGTCGTAACCAAATGCGATAGCTTCGCTTGTGGGAGAAGGCGGATAGACAGTTGCGGAAAAGCTTTCATAGTCGGTTTCATTGCTCTCATCGAAAAAAGGCCAATAGAATTCCGCCACGTCAGGATAAACATCAACGCCTTGCAATATTTCGTACGTAATGAGAACGGTAAAAGTCTCCGTGTCGCCACCGCGATAAATGCGGTAAAGATTGTCTTCCTGCTCCAATTTAAGCAACACTTCATTTTCTCTGGCCTCGAGATTTCTTATCTGAGTGCCTCTTTTTGGAATGATGGTCCTTGTGATCCCCTTAAACTCTCCCTCAAACGTATACGTATGGGCTTCATAGACTTTTACATTACCATTCTCCTGGAGGTAAGCATCTATCTGTACGTCATTGATCTGGAACTCCACTGCAAGAGCCTGAGTGGGAAGCAATAACAGACTAAGTAATAAGATTGGGATTAAAAAGTAGTTGAATTTCATATCCTCCACCTCGTTTCTACTAGTTAATACGTCATCCGCGATAAAAGGTTTCATCCGGCATCATCTGCTTATAAGAATTTTCAAAAAAAATATCCCTTACTCTCCCAGCAGGTAAAACGCTTACAAGCAAAAACCGCCTAAATTTTCCCCTTGTCAGCCACTTAAAAGCACTCTATAATGTCCATTATATAAAAACAAATGTACACACTGAAAACACAAAAGGGCTTGACCCTCAAAAGGGAGTAGATTTGATTGAAGGAGATTTCATTGGGATTGCTTGGTTTAGGGACTGTTGGCTGTGGGGTCGTGAAGATTGTGGAGAATCATCAGGACAAACTGATGCATCAAGTAGGCTGTGCGGTGAAGGTAAAAAAAGCGTTGGTAAAGGATTTACATAAGGAGCGGCTGGTGGATCTAGATGAAAAGCTGTTAACCTTGCATGCCGAAGAGGTGCTTGAGGATCCCGAGATTGATGTGGTGATCGAGGTGATGGGTGGAGTGGAAGAGGCGAGACATTACATTCTGAGAGCATTGAAAAATCGGAAACATGTGGTGACTGCCAATAAGGACCTGATGGCTGTCTATGGTTCGGAGCTTTTGGCCGTAGCAGCAGAGAACAATTGCGACCTTTTCTATGAAGCAAGCGTTGCTGGTGGCATCCCAATCCTGCGCAGTCTGGTGGATGGGCTTTCGTCTGACCGGATTACGAAAATGATGGGGATTGTGAACGGGACGACCAACTTCATCCTGACAAAAATGAACAATGACGGTTCCTCCTATGAAGAGGTGCTTCAACAGGCACAGGCTCTTGGATTTGCGGAGGCAGATCCTACATCCGATGTGGAGGGGATTGATGCTGCAAGGAAGATGGCGATACTTGCTACTCTCGGTTTTTCAATGAATATCGAACTGAAGGATGTACAGGTAAAAGGAATATCGGCCATCTCTGAAGAGGATCTGGAATACAGCAAAAAGCTTGGCTACACAATGAAACTGATCGGGATTGCACACCGCGAAAACGAGAAAGTGGAGGTGAGCGTGGGACCGACGCTTCTGCCACAAGATCACCCGCTGGCAAGTGTGCAAAATGAATACAATGCAGTATATGTGTATGGAGAGGCAGTGGGGGAGACGATGTTCTATGGACCTGGTGCAGGCAGTCTCCCAACAGCAACAGCAGTCGTATCAGATCTGGTAGGCGTCATGAAGAATATGAGGCTTGGAGTAAACGGAAAGAGTATGGTAACACCGCAGTTCCAAAAGACGCTGAAAGAAAAGGATGAAGTACAGGCAAAGCATTTCCTTCGTGTCCATGTGAAGGATGAAGTGGGTGTGCTCTCCCATATTACTAACCTTTTTTCCAATAAAGAAGTTAGCTTTGAAAAGATCCTGCAGCTGCCTCTGAAAGAAGAATCATTGGCTGAAGTGGTGGTTGTCACGCATCACACTTCCTTGCAGAGATATGAGGATCTGCTGGAGGAACTTTCAGGTATGCCGATGGTTCAGGAAATCAAAAGCAGCTATCGAGTGGAGGGAGAAGTGCTGGTATGAGATGGAACGGATTAATAGCCAACTATGGAAGATTTCTCCCTGTGAGCGAGAAAACCCCTAATGTGAGTCTTCATGAGGGGCACACACCACTTTTGTTTTTAGAGAACCTCTCTAACCAATTGGATATAGAACTTTATGTAAAAGTCGAGGGAGCGAATCCAACAGGTTCTTTTAAAGATAGAGGGATGGCCCTGGCCGTTGCAAAAGCGAAGGAGGAAGGAAGCAACACCATCGTCTGTGCTTCAACTGGAAATACATCCGCTTCTGCTGCAGCCTATGCAGCAAGAGCGGGTATGAGATGTGTTGTCGTGATTCCGGACGGTAAAATAGCACAAGGTAAATTGGCGCAGGCGGTCATGTATGGAGCCGAGGTCTACTCGATAAAAGGGAACTTTGATGAAGCCCTGCAGCTTGTCAGAAGATTGTCGGAGGAATTGCCAATCACACTTGTGAACTCTCTTAATCCATACCGGATCGAGGGGCAGAAAACAGCAGCGTTCGAGGTGTGCGATCAACTGGGAAAGGCGCCTGATGTACTGGCATTACCAGTGGGGAATGCCGGAAACATTACAGCCTATTGGAAAGGATTTAAAGAGTACAATCAGCAGTTTCAAACTGGTCTTCCTGAAATGAGGGGATTTGAGGCGGAAGGTGCAGCAGCAATTGTGAAGAATAGCATAATTCCTGATCCAGAGACGATAGCTACTGCCATTCGTATCGGAAATCCTGCAAGCTGGAAACATGCAGTGAGGGCTGCGGAAGAATCAAAAGGCAAGATTGATTTTGTCACAGATGAAGAGATGATTTTGGCGTATAGGCTGCTTGCCAAAAGGGAAGGAATCTTTGCAGAACCGGCTTCAAGTGCTTCCTTGGCAGGTATCATGAAGCATCTGCAGCAAAAGGATCTGGAAAAAGGGAAAAGGGTCGTAGCGGTATTAACAGGCAATGGCTTGAAGGATCCAGTTACTGCAACAGAGCATGCCAATGTGAAGGTGAAGAATCTGGAGGACTACAAGCAGCTGGTAGCATCCTTTGAAGGTGTGTCTGTATGAAGGAGTATAAGAATGGATATGTCATAAAGGTTCCAGGCAGCTCTGCCAATCTTGGCCCTGGGTTCGACTCGATAGGACTGGCAGTATCAAAGTATGTAACACTTTTCGTGCAATATGCAAAAGAGTGGCGATTCACCTCAGTCCCTCCATTATTGCTGGATGATGAGGATAATCTGCTGCGAACTGTTTGTATGGAGCTGGAGAGGCTCTGGGAACTGAAAGCACCACCTGTTCATGTTCATATTATGAGTGAAATACCGATGGCACGTGGATTGGGCAGCAGTGCAGCAGCCATTGTAGGAGCCATTGAGGTCATGAACATCATATGTGGAAAAAATCTGACGCCGGATGAAAAGCTTCAACTCGCAGCCAGGTTTGAGGGACATGCCGATAATGTCGCTGCCTCTCTCTATGGGGGGCTCGTCGTATCGACCTTTCGAAATGGAAACTTTGAGTATATTAAGTTACCGGTACCGAATATGGAATTGGTGGTAGTGGTGCCGAATTTTGAAGCAAAGACAAGTGAATCCAGGCAACTTTTGCCGAATGTGCTTCCATTCAAAGAAGCTGTGCTTGGAAGCAGTCATGCGAATGTACTCCTCGCCGGCCTGTTGATGCAGGACTGGGAGCTGGCGGGAAAAATGATGGAAAGTGATGTGTTCCATGAGCCTTACCGGTTGAAATTGTTTCCGCAGCTCTCCACCGTGCGGGAGAAGGCTAAAAAAGCGGGAGCCTTCGGGGTGAGCATCAGTGGAGCCGGCCCGACCATCATCTGCTTTTGCGAGCGTGGGTTAGGACGGAGTGTACAAGAGAAACTGCAGGGAGAATATCCTGAATTTGCCGTGGATTTTTTGGATATCAGCAGCGTTGGAAGCGAGGTCCACTCCAATCATTTTACATGTGTATAAAACATCAAAAAAAACCGGGAGCGGCTATCGCCATCCCGGTTTCGATTTATAGGCTGTATTAAAATACCTGTTCTACTTCCACGATGCCTGGAACTTCTTCAAGAAGTGCGCGTTCGATACCAGCTTTTAGCGTGATAGTTGAACTTGGGCAAGAACCGCAAGCTCCCAATAGACGAAGCTTTACAATTCCATCCTCCACATCTACAAGCTCGCAGTCTCCTCCGTCACGAAGAAGAAATGGACGCAATTTATCTAATACTTCCTGTACTTGTTCAATTTGTTCATTGATTTCTGGGTTAGACATATTTATCGCTCCTTTCCATACCATATTTATATTATATAGCGAATGCACCAAAAAATCTATTGCCTTGCACTGGGTGTTTTTAGGAATTCGAATTAATTTTATGAAAAAGTAAGCGGTTTACGGTAAAATGAAAGAAAAAGAGTCATGGAGGCCGAGTCATGTCCAAACAGGCAGTAGAAATAAGCGTATATGGGGCAGAAGTGCTTTGTCCAAGTTGTGTAAACCTGCCATCATCCAAAGAAACCTATGAATGGCTGCAGGCGGCAGTCGCAAGAAAATTTCCTGATCAGCCCTTCACCATTTCCTATATAGATATTTTTAAAACGGAAACCTGTGAGGAAGAGAAGAAGGCATTTGCAAGCCGTGTGGTCGAGGAGGACATGTTTTACCCTGTTGTAGTCATCAATGGTGAAATAGTGGGGGAAGGGAATCCAAAGCTGAAAACCGTTTATGCGGAAATGGAGAAATACGGTTACATTGCTTCATAATAAAAATGCGTGAATGAGGGAGTTGCTCATTCACGCATTTTTTTATTAACCATTATGATATTTATACATCCATAGAATTCCAGACTTTAACAGTCGGGCTACCCTTCCAGTAAGCGGGCGTTCGTTCACAAGGCCGAAACCATGCTTTTTTCCAAGTGAGCCGAGAACTCCTTTTAATTTGATTGGAGGGAATTCCTCTGGAGGAGCTTCGCCATTCCAACGCTTTACCAGTACCTGGACGATCTGTTCGGCTTGTCCCTCTGCCAGCTGGGCACTAGGCGCATGCGGAAGGCTGGCACAGTCACCCACTACATATACATGTTCATTGCCTGGGATATTGTGCTGTTTCGTTAAGACTACACGTCCTTGATTATCTTTTTCGACATCCAGTTCACGAACAACCTTATTCGGCTGAATTCCTGCTGTCCATACGATAGCATCGCAGTGTACAGGTTCATCGTGGTTGTAAAGCGTTTTTTCCTCCACTCGGGTAATATTGGAACAGTTGATTACTTCCACCCCGTGTGTCTCAAACCAATTCTGCACATATTGACTTAAACGCTCAGGAAAGCTGGAAAGAATGATGTTTCCTCTATCGAATAGTTTAATGGTCAAATCGGGACGGCTTTCATGAAGTTCACTTGCAATTTCCACGCCGCTCAAGCCTCCGCCGACAATTGCCACCACTTTGTTAGCTGCTAAGTCGTTTAGTGCCTGATAAGCTTTTCTAGAATTGTTGATGGTTTGGATGCTGAAGGTATGCTCCTTGGCCCCTGGAATGTTGTGATATTTATCCTCACAGCCAAGACCAATAATAAGATCATCATATGAGAGAGTACTTTGGTCCTCAAAATGAATCGTTTTGTTTTCCATATCGACACCAGTAACTTCACCATATTTAACAGAGAGCTTGTGATGCTCCGGGAAAGTCACGCGAACATGGTGATCTGAAATGGTTCCTGCAGCAAGTGCATAGAATTCAGTTTTTAAGCTGTGGTAGGGAGCACGATCCACTAGCACAATTTCCGTATCTTCAGGTAACTGATTCGGAAGGAGACGATGCAAAATACGCATTCCTCCGTAACCTCCGCCAAGCACAACAAGTTTTTTCATAGCAGCTAAACTCCTTTTCAAGCTCGTATCTATTCTTATTAATATAATTTCTAGTAATCTAGGAAAATTATGTGAAATAACGCACATGTGATAACCCGTTTGCGCTTTCAAACTTCAATGTGTATGTCACGTTTAAATAAAATACCATTAAAAGTATATCGAAATTATGACAAAATAACAACATTCTTTCACAAAATACTTATATTAATGACTGTTGAAAATGTAGGGAATATGTAGATGATTAGCTAAAATTATACAGTTGAAAAAGGGGTATGGATTAGTGTGCATGAATAGTGTTGCAGCTGAAATCAAAATATTGACGTTATAAGGAAAAAAAGGTAGCATGAAGGTGCAATAGAGGGGTGAAAAAGGTGAAACCAATCATAGAGTTTTGTATCAGTAACTTAGCCAGCGGATCTCAAAAAGCACGTGAAGTGCTGGAGAAGGATCCAAACCTGGATATAGTGGAATATGGTTGCCTCGGGTACTGTGGGAAATGTTTTGATTCTCTATTTGCTCTTGTAAATGGGGACGTTGTTACTGGCGACACACCTGAGCAGCTCGTAGATAACATCTATCAATACTTGGAAGAGAATCCAATGTTTTAAAAAATCAGCACATCTGTAGCGTGCTGATTTTTTTATGCTTGCATAAATAACTGTTTTTGTGCGGATCTGATTTCATACCAACGATCTCGGGATTTCTCCACCAATCTCACTTGGGTGTCCTTGTCTTTGTGCTGAAGGACAAGCTGAAAATAACGGATCGCTTGTCTTGTATTTCCTAGGCGCGTGTGCAGTTCTCCTATTAAATAGAGCAATTTAATCTCGCTCATGCTTGTCTGCGCGAAATCACCGTTTGAGTAGGAACGTTCAAACTGATCTGCTGCCAGCTTCAGAAAACGCAACTCCTGCACTTCGTTTTTTTCCACCGTCCGGTACAACCATGCCAACCTCAAATACATACCTGACATCACAATGGAAGCTTCGTTTTTTATTATTCCTGAATAGATACCTAATTTATAGGTGTTGATTGCAGTATTAACCGATCTGATTTCCCCATAACTTTTTTTCTGCCAGTGTTTCTGTATCTTGTTTCTAATCGCATTCAACGTGCCTGGCGGAAAGTGTGAACTGAATTCTTCAGTCATGGAATAGCCACAGTTTGGACAAACACTTACATAATAGAGCAAAGGATTTGTTTCCAGTGAATCATAGACGGAACAAAAATCCGTGTCATGTGAAATAGGGCGGATGAAGCGAGATTTCACTTTTTTTGTTGTGTACGCATGGTCACATATGCTGCATGTATGATTTCGGTTGAATAATCGCTCCAATACCAACACATCCTTTGTTAAAAATACTACCCTCATACTTCAAAAGTACCACAAAACTTCCGAGAGGGAAAGACGGACATGAATCTTTATGCCTATGTAACGCTATAGTTTCTTTTTGGACTTCATACATTATTTTTTTAATAGTGGGTAATTTAATTAGGAATAGTCGACGTTTTAAAGTCATGTAACAAATTTACAAAAAAAAGTTCTTTCAAACGCTTTCATTTCGTAGTAAAGTGTTATTGTGATAGTTAGATGTCTGACGACAAACAACTTGCAGAAATTTCTAATAGAGGTGAATATTATGAATAATGTCCTTTGGGGATTAATGGGGATTGCAGTAATTTTTGCTATTGCATTTCTTCTTTCAGAAAACAAACGCAGAATCAGCATCCGTACTATTCTAGGCGGCCTTGCGATTCAATTACTCTTTGCGTTTATCGTACTTAAGTGGGAGTTGGGAAGAGAGGCATTTCTTGGCCTGACCAACTACGTACAAAATATCATCACTTATGCAAACGACGGTATTTCTTTCCTTTTCGGGCCTGTTTTAGGGAACCCTGGAGAAGCAACTGGTTTTGTTTTTGCATTCCATGTATTAACCATCATTATTTTCTTCTCGGCATTAATTTCTGTACTTTATTACCTTGGCATCATGCAAATCGTTATCAGATTCCTTGGTGGTGGATTGGCGAAGCTTTTAGGGACAAGTCAAACGGAATCCCTTTCAGCATCAGCTAACATTTTCGTTGGACAAACGGAAGCGCCTTTAGTAATTCGTCCATATATCAAGTCGATGACAAAGTCTGAGCTATTTGCTGTAATGACAGGTGGATTGGCTTCTGTTGCCGGTTCTGTTCTTTTTGGATATGCAGCTCTAGGAATTCCTTTGGAGTACCTTCTAGCAGCTAGCTTCATGGCAGCTCCTGGTGGACTGATCATGGCTAAAATGCTGATTCCTGAAACAGAAGAGGCAAAAACACCAACCAAGGCGGAAATCGAGGAGGCTGAAGACGAAAAGCCGACAAACGTAATCGATGCTGCTGCCCGCGGTGCATCCGATGGATTAAAGCTTGCATTAAACGTTGGTGCGATGTTGCTTGCGTTCATTGCATTGATTTCTCTGATTAACGGAATGTTAGGTGGAATTGGTGGATGGTTCGGAGCTGAAAACTTTACTCTGGACTTCATTTTAGGCTACTTGTTTGCACCATTGGCTTTCATTATTGGTATTCCTTGGAGCGAAGCAATCGCTGCGGGTAACCTAATTGGTCAAAAGCTTGTATTAAATGAATTCGTTGCATACTCCACTTTTGCAGCGCAGCTTGATATGTTCAGCGGAAAATCCATTGCGGTAATCTCTTTTGCACTTTGTGGATTCGCGAACCTTTCTTCCCTGGCAATCCTTCTAGGTGGATTAGGAAGCCTTGCTCCTAGCCGTCGCCCGGATATCGCAAAATTAGGTTTCCGTGCAATCATTGCAGGTACACTTTCCAACCTGTTAAGTGCTGCAATTGCAGGTATGTTCATTCTATAAAATAAATGTTTATAAGCTCACCCGTCATTTTATGGCGTGTGGGCTTTTTTTGTGGGTAAAGGGACCAGTCTAAAAACAAGAAAAACCCATATTATCGTGTCTCCTTCTTGGAAACATTCGATACATGAGTTTTTCATATAAAACGGGGGATGTTTCTATTGTGTTCCAAGTTTTATGTATTTATACTTGTAGGAAATAATAATTTTACTTGGAGGATATTTCACACATGCGCTCCTTTCAATTTACCAAAATGCACGGATTAGGAAACAACTATATATATGTCAATATGTTTGAGGAAGCCTTGAAAGAAGAAGACCTGTCAGCCATCGCGATCCAGGCGGCGAATGTTCATACCGGAATCGGTTCAGACGGATTGATTCTGATATGTCCTTCAGACGTTGCTCCGGTGAAAATGAGGATATTCAATAATGATGGGTCGGAAGGGAAAAACTGCGGTAATGGACTTCGTTGTGTTGCAAAGTATGCGTATGAGCATGGTCTAGTACAAAAAGAAACCTTTGAAATAGAGACTTTATCTGGATTGGTGGAAGCGGAAGTCGAACCAGAGGATGGAAAGATCCACATTGTAACAGTTGATATGGGAGCGCCCCGTTTGGCGACCGAAGAAATCCCGATTCTTGTGGAAAAACAAGATAGAATAGTGAACGAACCATTCAAGGTAGGGGAAGAGACCTATCACATCACAACAGTATCCATGGGCAATCCCCATGTGATTTTTTATCTGGATGATATTCATGATGCTCCGCTTACGACACTAGGTCCGATTGTAGAGAAGGACCCACGATTTCCTGAGGGCGTGAATGTCGAGTTTGTGGAAGTGGTAGCCGAGGATGAACTTCATTTTCGAGTATGGGAACGTGGATCCGGTATCACACAGGCGTGTGGAACAGGAGCATGTGCTGCGGTGGTGGCTTCTGTCCTGAATGAAAAGACGGATAGAAATAGAGAGACCACTGTACATTTGGCAGGTGGCGACCTGTTTATTACTTGGACAACAGAGGGTGCTGTTAAAATGCGCGGACCTGCTGAAACCATTTGTACAGGGACTTTCTTTTATAAATAACAAAAGGGATACCAATATGCATATACTATAGAAAAGCTGTTAAATTGAGGGAATCGGTTATAACAGGTATAATAGAACCTATAAGAGTGGAAATTTGTTTAGGAGGTGTCAATAATGAAAGATATCATCACTATTACAGAAGCGGCGGCTTTTCAAATAAAAGATATGATGAAGGATTACGGAAGCGATGACGTATTCCTGCGTGTTGGAGTAAAGGGGGGAGGCTGCAGCGGCCTTTCCTACGGTATGGGCTTTGAAGAGGAAAAAGGCGAGAAGGATATCGAGCTAGAGCAGCACGGCATCAGAATCCTGATTGATGACGAAAGCAAACCGATCCTTCAGGACGTCAAAATCGACTTCAAGCAATCCATGATGGGCGGCGGATTCACCATCGACAACCCGAACGCCATTGCAAACTGTGGATGTGGCTCTTCGTTCCGTACAGCTACGGAAGCTGGAAAGCCGGAGGAGTGCTAGAAGAACAGAAAAGCTCTTTAGCGGATTTATGTCGCTAAAGAGCTTTTTTACTTTATTTTGCTGATTTCCATCTATAAAAGAAGCATCCTCCTAAAAAAAGCACTACACCCAATGATCCCACGACAAGATTTTGAGTGGAAGGGGAGTTTGCTGCTGCATCACCGGATTTTGTAGGGATCGTTCCTTCCCCAAGCTCGTTAAGATCTTCATGTGCATAGGCTAATTCTGCTGTTCTGGAGCACAAATAGGTAGTGTACTTACCATCTTCCTGATAGGCATATACGATATATTCTTTTCCGGTTTCAAAATTGACTCCGCAGCCAGCCGAGTCAATGGCGGTATGAACAGTTGTTTCTTTGGAATCCATTCCTTTCCACGATTCTTTCACACTAATTTTGGCTATTAGCGTACTGTCATCTGTTTTGACTTCGATCACTTTTCCGGAGAAAACAGCATCCGATTTTTCCAATTCCGCTAACGGAGTACCGGGTGGCAAGCAGGAGCAGGCGTAGGTTGAAGAGGAAAAAGGTAGAGAGAAAAGACTGATCAGTAAGAAAAGAAAGCCGATTTTTAGCAATTTCATAAGTTTTTCACCTCAACTTGTTATAGTTAATAAGTTTGACGTGAGAAGGAGGAGGGAAGTTACAGATGACGATGGAAATGGTGTGTTCATCATTAGCTGAAATTAGTCTTATGCACAAAAATCCTGGTTTGCGCTCAATTCTGGAGGGTTTATGCTTAAAAAATTGTAAATGCGTGCAAAAAAAAGAATTTATGCACAAAAACTAACCATTTATGCACAAAACGAAAAATAAGACAAAAAATGTCAAATTCCGCCGCGTGTTCCCCCGCTCCACCCCGCACAAAATAAGTACCCCGTTAGCAAAAAAAGACCAACCCCGAAAAGGATTGGTCTTCTACACAAAATTTAAAACAAGCTCGTACTATGAAGCGGCTGTACTTTAGCCTTAGGATCGATATAGGATTTTGCGTTATTCACCGCAGTCGGTGCTTCACCAAATCCGCAGGCAATCAGCTTCACCTTACCATCGTACGTACAAATATCACCAGCAGCATAGATTCCTTGAATATTCGTTTCCATTTTGGAATTGACCACAATGGAGTTTTTCTCGATTTCAAGGCCCCAGTCTTTGATCGGCCCCAATGAAGACACGAAGCCGTAGTTAACGATGACGTCATCTACATCAAGTACTTCTCTTTCTTCCGATTTCACTTTTTCAAGCACCACTTGATTAATGGCGTTTTCGTCGCCGATAAGCTCAACTGGTACGTAAGGTGTTTTTATTTCCACCTTGGAGTTCATCAAGAGTTCCACACTGTGCTCATGTGCGCGGAACTTGTCACGGCGATGGATCAGGGTCACTTTTTCGGCGATTGGTTCAAGCATAAGCGCCCAGTCCACTGCTGAATCCCCACCACCGAAGACGACGACTTTTTTACCAGCGAACTTGTTCATGTCATCCACAAAATAATGGATGTTTTTGTTTTCATATTCCATCGCATTTTCCAGTTCAAGACGTCTAGGCTGGAAAGCGCCGTTTCCTGCTGTAATGATGATAGCTTTGGAATAGTGTGTTTCTTTATCAGTGGAGATTTTGAAAGTCCCGTCTCCCATTTTTTCCAACGTTTGAACAGACTGTTCCAATGCAACCGTTGGCTCAAACTTGGACATCTGCTCTTTCAGGTTGTTGATTAGCTCTTGCGCACGAATTTTCGGAAAACCTGCAATATCATATATGTACTTTTCCGGATATAAAGCAGATAATTGACCGCCCAATTGTGGCAGACTTTCGATGATTTTAACACTTGCCTGTCTCATTCCCCCGTAGAAAGCAGTGAACAAGCCTGTTGGTCCTCCACCAATAATGGTGATGTCATATACTTTTTGTTCTTCGTTCATCTCTGTCTATCCCCCTAAACATTGATATAACTTCCTCTCTTTATCATAGCATAAATTCAGAATAATATCTTTTTTCATTAGGGCGAATGCTGTCACCTTTCAGCTGAAAGACTGTAAAATAGTAATAATAAAGGCTTGAACGGAGTTCTCTGCCGTTTTTTTATCAAAATTTTCTAAAGGTTTCAAAACAATCTTTTAGTCTTGAAAAAAGTCAAGAAAAAGAATATGATGTTATGTAGGCAAATATATTTCTGTGACAAATTTCGCACTTTTATGCCGTTCTTATTCGTGAAGTGTTTCACAAACATTTTTCTTCTCATTTATCATTAAAAACCTTCCTTTAAGGGGATTGTAAGAATAGGTTTAGTGGGATTTGTCTAGCGTCTTTATTTTTCTTTATTTATACTTAATAAAAATATTCTAAAGGTGGATGTGATTCGATTGAAAAAGCCAAGTATAGTAATTTTAGGTGCAGGTTATGGTGGATTGATGACGGCTGTACGTCTTCAAAAGATGATCGGAGTAAACGAAGCGGATATCACGCTTGTTAATAAAAATGATTACCATTATGAGTCTACATGGCTGCATGAAGCATCTGCAGGGACTTTGCCTGCGGATCGCACTCGCTACAAGGTGTCAGAAGTAATCGATAAGAGCAAGGTACACTTCTTGCATGACACAGTTACAGGCATCAACAAGGAAGCAAAAACTGTTGCGTTGACTAAGGGTGGGGAAATTTCCTATGATTACCTGGTTGTCGGTCTAGGCTATGAAGCGGAAACATTTGGTATCAAAGGCTTAAAAGAGCATGCTTTCTCAATTGCAAACCTGAATGTTGCCCGTAAAATCAGAGAGCATATTGAGTATCAATTTGCGACATACAATACAGAAGCTAACCGTCGCGATGATCGTTTAACGATTGTTGTTGGTGGAGCTGGATTCACTGGTATCGAATTCTTGGGTGAATTGGTAAACCGTGTTCCTGAGCTTTGCAGCGAGTTTGATGTACCAAAAGAAAAAGTACGCATCGTATGTGTAGAGGCTGCCCCAACTGTTCTTCCTGGGTTCGATCCGGAGCTTGTTGAATATGCAGTAGGTACATTAGAGCGCAAGGGCGTAGAATTCAAAATCGGTACTGCAATCAAAGAAGCAACAGAAGAAGGCATTATCGTTGCGAAGGATGAGCAAGTGGAAGAAATCAAAGCAGGCACTGTTGTATGGGCTGCTGGTGTTCGTGGAAACCACTTGGTTGAAGATTCCGGGTTTGAAAACATGCGCGGACGTGTGAAAGTAGATCCTTACCTAAGAGCACCTGGTCATGATGATGTATTCATCGTTGGGGACTGCTCCTTGATCATCAACGAAGAAATCAATCGTCCATATCCTCCTACAGCTCAAATTGCGATGCAACAAGGAGAAGTATGTGCGAAAAACCTGGCTGTTCTGGTTCGCGGTCAAGGCGAAATGCAAACATTCACTCCTGACTTAAAAGGAACCGTATGTTCATTAGGTGAAGATGATGCGATCGGTGTAGTATTCGGACGCAAAATCATGGGTTCAAAAGCATCCTTCATGAAGAAGATGGTTGATAACCGTGCTCTTTACATGATCGGTGGAGCTGGACTTGTCATGAAAAAGGGTAAATTCAACGTATTATAATTTTTATATCAAGCCGTCCTTCTTATGGGCGGCTTTTTCTTATGGAGAATTACTGATAACATATAGATAGAAGAGAGACTAAGGGGTTGCTATCATGTCAAAAAGAGGAAATGTTTGGTTGGCTGTAGCCGGTGTAGTGAGGTCAGAGGACGGAAAATGGCTCGTGGTGAAGAAGAAGTATGGGGGACTTAGAGGTAAATGGTCTTTTCCGGCTGGCTTTGTAGAACAGAATGAAACAGTGGATGAAGCGGTGAAAAGAGAGATCTTAGAAGAAACAGGAGTGACGGTTAGGGTAGAGGGCCTGATTGGCGTGCGATCGGGTGTCATCAAAGGAGAAATCAGTGATAATATGCTGATTTTTCTCTGCAGGCCACTAGACGAAGCGGTGCTGTACCAGCAAAGTGAGCTGTCGGATGCCGCATTTATGACAAAAGAGGCGTTAGAGGAAGATCCCGACACATCCTTGCTCATCCATTATTGCATCAATCAAGAGAATCTTTCGTTACTTAAAGGAACGAAACCCATGAATCCGGGAGATATCTTTGGCTATAGCTCCTATAAATTATTTTTCTAAAGATTCCGAAAATTTAAGAAAAAAAGAGATTGAAATAGATTCAATGTAATGTTATCGCTTACATTAGGTTTTTTCGCTATTTTCGTCCCTTTGCAGAATATATAAATGATGATATATTATCAGAAAATTAAATTAAATTTCTGTTTTAAGAGAAAACATCATTTGGAGGGATATGGAATGAAAAATCAACTGCAAACAGAGAAAAAGGATTGTGTTTACTGTTCAGGTAAAGGATATTTTCAATTGCTGTTAGGTGGATCTGAAACCTGCAATTGCTGTGGTGGAAGCGGCAGAAAATAAGATAAATGGCACTATGACATAGGTTCGGACAAAATACCGACAAATGTGATAGTGTTTTTTCATGTGGCTTTTCAAATATAATTGACTCGCATCAAGCCATTCAGTACACTAAGAAAAGATGTGTATTGGAGGTGCGTGGTATGAATATACCAATATTGCTTATTTCGATCGTACTATTTTTTGTGTTATTTTTTGGAATTGGATTCCTTCTAAATATGTTATTGCGTATGTCCTGGATTATGGCAATCATCTATCCAGTGGTTTGTATATGGATTATCGTGCAAGATGACTTGAATCTCATAGACTTTTTCAGAAATACTGGGGAAGCATTCTCAACGGTGGGGAAAGGGATTGCCTCCTTGCAGATGGCTGATATCTCAATCCTGATCAGTGGTTTTATGGGAGCAATCCTTTCCGGTATTGTCATAAAAATGCTGAGAAAAAGCGGATATCAGATGTTCTAAAAAAAAAGAATCGACCAAAGTCGGTTCTTTTTCTTTTGCTTTTAAAACATCGCTGTTAGTTTGCGAACCTGACTTCGATTCACGCGAGCAAAAGTTGTGGAAATTTGGAGTTCGGGCGAAAAAGAGGTAAGTTCGGGCGTGAATTTTCTAATTCGGGCGTAAAACAAATTTTACGGGCAAAAATCCAACGATTCGGGCGAAACCCCCAAGGAACGGGCGAATCCCTAAAACCTGACTTAGCTCCGTGGTGAAAAATCGGGTGGACGGATGATATTTGCTGCAATAGGCTGGTAAAATGGTCAGTTTTTCACCACATAAGACTCATCATATTGCAATTGGAGGCTATTTATTGGCATTTTGAACTCCGCTATTTCTTATTGCAAAACGGGTCTTTTTTTATGTAAAAAAAATAATAGATTGTTAACATTTACTGGAAAAATAACGTGTTTACTAGACAAATCTCACAAAAGTGGAATATTTCTTGGTGAAAGAGGGAAGAAATACTTTGTGAGAGGAGTGATTGTATCACATGAAAACGGCGAAGACGATATGCCGAAGGATGGTTACAGCGATTTTGTTTACTCTGGCGCTATTTGTAACCTTTCAATCTTTATCTGGTGTGGAAGCATCGACCATACAGAATTGGCTAAAAGAAAATGAAATTTATACATCGAAAGAAACTGGCGAACATGAACATAAAGGCTTTTTTAAAAAAATCGGATTGGATTGGAAGAATTTAAAGATTGCATTTGCTACTCCAACACTTGTTTCTTCCGAAGAGGCGGTGGAGTCTTCCAAAAGGCTTGAGGATATGGATTGGAGTGGATACGAAAAGCAGACGGTATCTGCTACCGGTTATACAGCAGGCATAGAGTCTACAGGAAAAAACCCCGATCATCCAGGGTATGGAATTACATATTCAGGACTTCAGGTCCGAAGAGATCTCTATTCTACAATTGCAGCAGACATAAGTGTATTTCCAATCGGGACCATTCTTTTTATACCGGAATACGGATATGGAGTGGTGGCCGATACAGGCAGTGCCATCAAAGGGAAAAAGATTGATCTATACTATGAGACAGTCGAGGACGTATTTTCCGAATGGGGAAAAAGAACCCTTGACGTCTATGTGGTCAAAAAAGGTGACGGAAAAATCACAGAAGAAGAGTTGACCTTACTGAATGAAGAAGAAACGATGCAGGTGTTTCGTCAGAAATTCATAGGGGACAGTGAAAGATAATTTGGACAAGCTGAATAGCTGATAAAATGGTCGATACTATCATAAAAGATAGTTCGACCATTTTTTTTCTGTGGGAAAGATTTCGGGATGCAAAAGCTTGGCAAGTTTTTGGAGTCCTTCCAGCAACCTTGGAGAGGGACGGCAGAATAGACGTTCTTCCAGTACAAAAATGTTATCCTGCTTCACTGCATTAGTTTCTTTCCAGCCAGGCCTTCTACGAACATGGTCAGGGTTCATTTTGGATTCCTTCACACCGACCCAAATCATGCAAATGACATCGGGATTCCTCTGCCTGACATCCTCCCAATCAGTCTGATAGCTAGCCACTTCCTGGTCAACATACATATTGCTGCTGCCCGCCAATTCGCTTATCTCCGTCAGCCAGTTTACCAATCCTGGAGTGAAAACCGGCTTTGGCCACCACTCCCAATATACCTTAGGTTTCATTTTGACGGTTGTGGCAAGCTCTTTGTACGATTTAATGAATGCATCCATGGACTCCGCTACTTGTCTGGCAAGCTCTTTCCTATCAGTCAGCTCCCCAACTTGCAATAAGTCGTTTTGAATATCCTTTAAAGTTTGTGGATTCAATACAATATGTGGAATGTTTCTTTTTTGAAGTGTTTCAATATTACGTTCCATTCCGGGTACACTAAGGCTCGCGAGAACAAGATCGGGCTTCAGTGCTTCCACTTTATCCATATCAATCTGAAGATCAGGCCCAAGCCTTGGCAGATGGGTGACTTCTTGTGGCCAGTCAGAGAAATCATCCACCCCTACCAAATCATCAATCAGATCTAGGTAATACAGTAATTCCGTATTACTAGGGCATAATGAAATGAGTCGCATTCTATCACCTACCAAATCTCTGTAAAATAATGAAGCACAAGCGTAAGGAATATTCCTGTTAACCCCCCAAAGAAAACTTCAATCGGTTTGTGTCCGAGAAGTTCTTTCAGGTCCTTGACTTTTTCCTGTTCGTTCATCTTTGGCCACTTTTTTGTTTCTTCTACAAACCGGTTAAAGTCCCCGACCAATTTATTCAACACGATTGCCTGTTCCCCTGCATGCCTTCTTACCCCCGTTGCATCAAACATGACAATGATCGCAAACACAGTTGCCACTGAAAAAATGGGAGAAGCCAAACCGACCTCAAGCCCCACTCCAGTTGCCAACGCAGTTACCGCAGCAGAATGGGAGCTCGGCATCCCGCCGGTGCTTGTTATGAGGGACCAGTCAATTCTTCTCGTAGCAATAAATTGAATGGGTACCTTTACAAATTGTGCGAAAAAGATTGCTGCGAGTGCAGCCCATAACGGAAAATTATCGAATAGTTCCATGCCTCTCCAACGCCCTTTCTATGATGAAATGAAATATATACAATTTACAGGTAGACTCTTCCTTACTATACCCTTTCTCTTTCGTTGTAGCACTTTTCTTTAGTAAGAAATTCCTTTTTAAAGAGTGAAGGGTCTATCTAATAATTATGAATTATTTTAATCCTTTTGTTAAGATTATAATAAGAGATTTTTTGAAGGGGATTATGTAATGGTCATTTACCCAGAAGAATACTATGAATTTTTCATTTCTTTTAACGAAGGGGATTATTATACATGTCATGATTTGTTGGAGGAAATCTGGATGACCGATAAGGAAAATTACTTTCTAAAGGGTTTGCTGCAAATGACGGTGGCCATTTACCATTATGAATACGGTAATGTGAAAGGTGCGCGTCTGATGATGCACGCCGGTCTCGTGTATATCCAGAAGTATCGTCCGAAGTTTTGGGGAGTCGACCTGGAAAAGGTCAACGAGTTCATTGTTAATTGTTTGGCTACTTTTCCTCAAGACATTGATAGGGTCCCATTTGAGGAGGTTACTAATCTGCCGGAGCTTCCTTCTCTTGTGCTTTTTTTGGAAGATGATTAGAAACTCGAAATATTTCTTCTTTTTCGATATAATAGAGACAAATATGTTGGAGGTGCCAGAGAATGTTTACAGTACAAAATCATACGGATTTTACAGAGCAGCAAACGGCAATCATTGTAGGGCTTTCAGAAAAAAATAAAAAGGTGGAAGGTCTGCTCGGAGAATTGGATGCTCAGCTTGACGGCCAGATTACCGATCTATTAAAGGAAGGCGACATTAGCTCCAAGAAGAACAAAATAGCTAAAATACATACGTTTGGAAAGACATCTTTTAAAAGGATTTTTGTTGTAGGTTTAGGCAGAGAAGAGAAATTGAATTTTGAAGAGCTTAGAAAGGTTTTTGGCAGAGTGGCAAAAACGATTCAAGAGTCAAAGTATACGAGCGTTGCAATCGCTTTGGATTCGTTTCTGACAGATAAAATGGATGCTTTGGATGCAGCCCATGCTTTAGGAGAAGCCATTCCGATGGCTACCTATATGTATTACGGATATAAAAAGAAATCCAATGAACCAGAGGTAAAGCTTGCGAATGTCATGGTTATTACCGATTCCGATAACGAGGAGATCCAGGCGAGCTTGAAGGTCGGATACCAGTTCGGAACAGGAACCAACTCGGCACGTACGTTGGTCAACCTTCCAGGAAACATGCTCACAGCGACGGATATGGCAAATTACGCATCCGAACTATCAAAGAAATACGGATTTGAATTGGAGATCCTGGAAAAAGAGGATATGGAAAAGCTTGGAATGGGCGCGTTGCTGGCTGTAAACAAGGGCTCAGTCGAACCTCCAAAAATGATTGTCATGAAGTACCAGGGGAAAGAAGAATGGACGGACGTGATCGGTCTTGTTGGGAAAGGTATCACTTTTGACACTGGCGGTTATTCCATCAAGCCAAAGGACGGCATTGTCGGCATGAAATCCGATATGGGTGGTGCAGCGTCTGTTCTTGGTGCCATGGAAGTAATCGGGGAGCTGAAACCGGAACAGAACGTACTGGCAGTTATCGCCTCTACCGATAATATGATCAGTGGAAACGCCTTTAAGCCGGACGACGTTATTACGTCGATGAGCGGTAAAACAATCGAGGTACTGAACACGGATGCAGAAGGCCGCCTAGTATTGGCAGATGCCATCACCTATGCCAAGCAGCACGGGGCCAACTATCTTGTAGATGTTGCGACGCTGACAGGCGGTGTGATCATTGCATTAGGAAACCACACTACCGGTGCGTTGACAAATAATGAGGATCTATTCGAACAGATTCTCGAAGCTTCCTATGAAGCGGGAGAGGAAATGTGGCGGCTTCCGATTTTCGAGCACGCGAAGGAAAGAGTTCGCAACAGTAAAGTGGCAGATCTGAATAACTCTCCTGGTCGCGACGGACATGCCATCTTCGCAGCTGCATTTATCGGCGAATTTGCGGAAGAGACGCCTTGGGTACACTTGGATATCGCCGGAACAGCAACAATCAAATCGAATCATGATTTAGGCCCAGCAGGCGGAACGGGTGTCATGGTAAGAACGCTGGTGACGTTTGTGCTGCGTTTTGGTGAGACGGAAGAGGAATAATAGATGTATCACACACCTTCACTTTTGAAGGTGTGTTTTTTTGTTGCGCAACCTGTTTCTTACATCGACACTTCCTCTCTTTTCCTATCATTTTTTGTTGACACCCCTAAGTAATCGTGATAATTTAGTTTTATGCTTTTTTACTCTAATTCTCTAATAGTTTAATATAGTAAAGCGAAAATATAAATCGTACTTACTGAAATGAAAGGAAGTAACACACATGAATGCAGTCCTTATAGCAGTTTTAGTTATGCTCGTATTAAGTTTACTTAGAATAAATGTTGTATTGGCGCTGGTAACGGGTGCGTTGATCGGAGGTCTGGTCGGAGGATTGGGCCTTGAAACGACAATCAATACGTTTACAGATGGACTTGGTGGTAATGCCGCTGTTGCCTTAAGCTATGCATTGCTTGGGGCATTTGCAGTCGCTTTGTCCAATACGGGCTTGCCGGATGCACTTGTTGAAGGTGCCTTGAAGCTGGTCGGGTCGAAGGGGGATACTCGAAAAATGGCTCTATCAAAGGTACTGATCCTCATGATTATTCTTGCCGTTTCGATTATGTCCCAAAACGTGATACCGGTGCACATTGCCTTTATTCCTATCCTAATACCTCCATTTTTGAAAGTATTAAATGAACTGAAAATTGATCGCCGTTTGACCGCGACCATTATCACTTTCGGTTTAACGGCACCTTATATACTATTACCTGTAGGATTCGGTGGTATTTTCCATGATATCCTGAAAACCAATATAGCCGAGAGCGGAATGGATATCAGCCTTTCTGATATCCCGATGGCGATGCTTATTCCGACATCAGGAATGGTAGTAGGCTTGTTGGTTGCCATTTTCTTCAGTTATCGAAAAGAAAGAGACTATTTACAGGAAGATATTGCAGGGCAGCAGACAGAGAGTTATACAAAAAAATCACTTACTGTTGCGATTGTTGCTGTACTTCTTTCTCTTGCTTCACAACTGTATCTGACGGAAGTAGTCGGGGTTCAAGGGATGATCTATGGATCTCTCGTAGGTATCATCATCCTTTATGCTGGTGGTGCGATGAAATTTAATGAAACAGATGTTATTTTGACTTCAGGTATGCGCATGATGGCATTCATCGGATTTGTCATGATTGCTGCATCCGGATTCGCAAGTGTGCTAAGGGAGACTGGCCACATTGAATCATTGGTGGAGACATCTGCAACATGGATTGGGACGAACCAGCTCCTGGCCGCGTTTGCGATGTTATTGGTAGGCTTGCTGATTACGATGGGCATCGGCTCTTCCTTCTCTACCATTCCGATTATTGCTGCCATCTTTGTTCCTCTTTGCATGGAGCTTGGATTCAGCCCGATGGCAACCATCGCTATAGTCGGAACAGCTGCAGCGCTTGGAGATGCAGGTTCGCCCGCTTCCGACAGTACGCTAGGGCCAACATCAGGTCTGAACGCAGACGGACAGCACAACCATATCTGGGATACTTGTGTACCGACATTTATCCACTACAATATTCCACTGATTATCTTTGGTTGTATTGCTGCGATGATATTATAAGATGGTCCGGGTAACATTTGGGTAACATGGGTAACAAAAAATTAGAGGCTTTCCATGAGTCGGGAGAACTTGTGGGCAGCTTCTTTTTTTCTTGTTTTCGTAATATGCAAATAGATTTGTGTTGTTGTTTCATCATTTGTATGCCCCAGTCTTTCCATTATAGCTGGTAAACTTACTCCAGCTTCTGCTAGAAGGGAGGTATGTGTATGTCTGAATGAGTGTGGAGATAGGTCCGTGCTAATAACACCTATATTCTTTAATAAACGCTTCATTCGATGATTAGTATTAATAACAGTTTCAGGGTAACCAGGATTTTTATTATCTGTTTTTGCAAAAACAAAATCAGCATCGTGGTAATTTTTTCGGAATTTCATTTTTATTTTATTTTGGTATGCTCTATGTTTTTCTAATACATTTAATATAACTGCATCCACATCAAGTATTCTTTTGGACCCTTTTGTTTTGGGGGGAAGAAGAACGTAATCTCCACCTTTGTTACCAGGGTTATAAATTGTCTTAGTGATACTGATGGTTCCCTCGTTAAAATCGATATCCTTCCACTTAAGCGCGCAAAGCTCACCGATCCTCATCCCCGTGTAAGCTAAAAGCATAAAAATCGGATAATCTTTATAAGGACTCTTTTCCTTAGCTATTTTAAGAAAAAGCGATAATTCCTCTTTCTCCATGTATTTAGGTATTTCATTTTCATTTTCCATCTCTTCAACTGTTTTTTGTGTTTTTGGAATCTGCGCATACTCTGTAGGATCTTTTATTATCAATTCCATCTCCAAAGCTTTCTTAAAAATCATTCTTGCTGTTCTATGAATGCCTACAATAGTGTTGTCTGCATATTTTTTATTTCTAAAATCATTTAGAGCGTTTTGGTACATTTTCCTTGTTAAATCTTTTAGTTTAATTTTTGCAAAGTAATTTAGTAAAACATTCACTTCAAACTTGCGTATTTTAATAGTGCTAATTTTAATTTTTCCAGTCGCTTCGTACAAATCGAGCCATTCAGAAGAAAATTCTTCAAATGTCAATTTCGTTTCCTGGACGACGGATCCTCGTGATAACTCAACTATCAAAACTGCAGCTGCCTCTTGTGCTTCTGATTTGGTCTTGAATCCGCCTTTCTTTTTCTGTCTCCTCTTCCCTGTTTTCGGATCCAAACCTATATCAAGGATATAGGACCACTTTGCACCGCAAGTACACTTTTTTGTTTTCTTACTTTCGCCTTTTGAATCAACACATTTGCAATGCGGTTTATAAAAATGTCCTTTCATAATTTACCTCCTAATTTACCCAAAACTTTACTTCTACAACTTTCCCAATAATATAAACATCTTTTGCAGAGACTAGTTGAGGTTCCATTGTTGGATTAGAAGGAATTAACATACACATATCACCATGACGTTTAACTCTCTTCAAAGTTGCATAATCTCCATTAACAGCAACAACAGCGATTTCATGTGGATGTACTTCCTCCTGCTTAGCCACGATCACAATATCACCTTCATGTATCCGGTCCCCTATCATACTGTCTCCCTTTACTCTTAAAGCAAACCCTTGTTTTCCGTTAAGTGTGTGTGGATCAACCAGTGTATAACCCTCGTTATTTTCAATCATTTCTATAGGTTGTCCAGCTTGTATATTCCCAAGTAGCGGGACCTTTACCATCGAATCAGCGTAGTATGCAACTGGTTCCTTAGCGTAATGGTTTGTTTTATTTTCTTGAGGGTTATAAAAATTATCAGTTTTCCCTTTATTTAAAGATTCACCTAGAGCATTCCAAAATTCTAAAACGTCTTGTTCGTTTTCATATTTCTCTTGTTCTTGTTCAGTCATATGGAAATACCCTGGGTACTTTTTAGAAAGATTTATCGCTTTAATAATAATCTCGTTATCAATAAGTTTAAGAATGTCACGAACACTTGGATGAGAGCCGTAAATTAAACCTGCCCACACCAATGGAGTAGGATCTCCGCCAGTTACCTCAGCGAATGCTTGGTTTATTTCTTCGGATGCAGGATATTTAGGGTTGTTTCTTAACTTTGAAATATAAGTACGATCAACCTTTACCCCTTTTGCATTTTTCATTTTCTCTGCTATCTCCGCTAAGGTCATACCGCTTTTCTTGATATATGAATCAATAAGTTCTGAATAATTCATTTTGTTATCTATCCTCCATATCTTAATCTCAGTAACAATATTAACATATCGTTGAATAAATAATCAACGTTTTTTAAAACGAGTGAACTTTTAGTCATTGACAATTTGAAACGCCACTTGCTATGATAAATCTACAAAGTGACGAAATAATCAACAGTAGAATTTTTAGTCACATCCCGGCGAACAGGAGGTGAAAGAATGAAATATCAAACTCTTCTTAAGGAAGCGATCGAAAACAAAGGCCTCTCATTAACACAAATTTCGTTTCGCTTAGCAAAAAAGGACATCTGTTTAGACAAATCGGTACTAAGTAAATTACAGAACGGGAAACTTCCCCCGGCTAAAGATGAGATCAATATAGCACTTGCTGAAATATTGGAAATTGACATTGTTAAATTTAGAATTGCTGCAGCGAAAGAGATACTGCCTGAATCATTATTCAAACTTATTAAGTCAGCTGGTTAAACAAAATAGAGGGGATGAAGAAAATGAATGTAAAGAAAGCGTTGGAAGATTATCCGGAAATTATGACTGCTGCACACATCTCAGAATATCTACATATTTCGCGCAGGAGAGTTTACGAGTTGTTTCAGGTCCCACCGAGTAATGGAGGAATTCCAGTTATTCAAATTGGCATTACTAAGAGAGTAAGGAAAGACAGCTTTGTGAGTTGGTTAAATAATCAAGAAAGAAAAGCCATCTAAATTTAAGAGTCTTTAGAAAGAAGGGAATTCACATGAATTTAGCAGAAAGAGAAGCAAAAATTCTTGAACTTGGTAAACAAACTAAAGCTTTGCTTGAACTTCACTTAGAAAATCCAAAGGAATACTCAAAGGAGTACATCATGGAAAGGTTGTTCAATTCGTACGAAAGGATGGAGTTGGATTTAGAGAAGTAGACCCAAATAGCGACATAGAAAGGAAGATGAGAATGTCCTTAGAAGAAATTCAAAAGCGATATGCAAAAGGTTATGACTACACTGTAAGAGAACATCGCAATCAGTTATACAACGATATGGAATGGTTAATGGACGAGGTTTTGAAACTAAAATCAATGATTGAAAACGGAGTGACATTCGAGGACTTATACAATCCAGACGATGAAATAAATCCGCATTGTAGATAATTCGCAATTCGAAGATAATGCTCCTGCAATCCAAGGAGCTTTTACAGAAGGACAAGCTTAAAGGAGGTGAAATGTTGTTTGCGCTGATCGTGTTCGCTTCACTGATGGTAGTTGCTGGTGTGGGAATGTGGACTGTGGAAAAGGTAGGACTCACTGATCGTGTAGTTGCTTGGGTGGAAAAATTATAAACCAAAGGGGGATATGAATATGAAAACTCTACAAAATAATGAATCTGTAACAAAAGAAAAATACTTATCTCTTATTAACAAAATGGGTAAAATCGTGCAGCTGAAGGAAATGTATGAAAATCGTGGGTTGGGCGGAATGACATATCACTTGTCCAAGGTGTTGAAACAACTTCACATTGAAAAAGAAATGATGAAAGCTGCTCTTGCAAAATAATAAAGCAGCCTAGTGCTGGAACACTAAGGCTGCCCGTTATGAATCCGGTAAAGAAAGCGTAGTTTTATTTTAGCACTGTGGAAGTGCTGCGGCAAGCTTCGTTTCTGTATTGCCGCACTGTCTTAGACAAAGGATGGTTATCGGTTACCCTCTAGCCGCCCCGACTGTCTGCCCTCTAGGATGGTGCGGTGCTACAGACACCACTTTATTGTTCTTACTACATATTATATCCGGAAGGAGGACAAGTATTCCTACTTTTTAAAGAAAGGTGGAGAAAATGTTGAATCTAGTCCAAAGGAAATGTTGGGAGTGTCACCAGACGTTCACAGTACGTGAAGATGAAGAGTTTGATGTTGTATGTCCGAATGGTTGCTACGAGAAGAAAGAAGCGCCAGGACTGCCCACAGAATACGAGGGCGATGATGCCTGTGGGGATGAGATAAGGAAAGGCGATTATATCCTAGTCCACAATGGAGAGATCATCCTGGAGTCAAACGCAATCGATTATCTGGTGGATATATTGGGTGCAAAAAGAAAAATAGCAGGGGAGGAAGAATGATGGATTACAAAACAAAAAAGAAGTGTCAGGAAGAACTTCAAAAAGCTTTAAAACTAATTGCTGCAATTAATGAAACGCATAGCATGATTCTTGATTTGGAGGACAGAGGGATTACGAGAATGGATTTGGCACCATTCAAAATTGATGAAGGTTCACCTCGACCATATATCCTTTCTGAAATGCTTATCAATCACAAGGAATTCTCTAAAGTTGTGAAGTACGCTTTAATCGGTTTCCTAAAAGATCACAAAAAAGGATTGCATGCAGCTCTTGAAGAGGTAGTCACAATCAAAGGTGTTCACCTCGACCTGAAAGCATAAAAATGACCCACATTGGCCTGTGAGTCATTCCGGGTAGTTCCTATAGAACCGAGCCTACTAAAATTCTATAGGAAATGCCCCAATAAATCAATTGGAGGTAAACATGAAACGGATCTCATTTATCGAAATAGAATTAACAAATTTCAAAAACCACACATCTTTAAAGGTGGCTCTCAGCGACATTACCAACATCCATGGCCGCAACGGTGCCGGCAAGTCATCACTTGGTGACGCTGTGACCTGGTGCCTTTATGGAAAGGATGTAATGGGCTCCAAGCTTGAACCTATGCCTATAGGTACTGACCTAGAGTCTGCAGTGAAGCTGCTTATTGAAGTAGATGGCACTCAAATTCTCCTGTCACGTAGCCAAAAGAAAACAGCAAAGTATTACATCAATGAAGTTCCTGAAAAGGCCACTGCATTTAAAGAGTTGGTGGACTCTCTATGGGATGAAAAACTATTCTTCTCACTATTCAACCCAACGTTCTTTTCAAGTCAGAAATGGGATGAACAACGGACTCAGCTGCTTCGATACATCAGCGAACCTTTGAATAAAGAAGTATTAGATAAGATGGAGAGTCTGGACAAAGAGGCGCTAGAAGACAATCTTAAAAAGTACACATTGGATGACCTTGAAAAGGTACATCGTGACCGCTACAACAAAAACGATAAGGCATATGAACGAGCAGCTGAAAGATCTTTAACGCTAGAAGAACAATTGAAGAAATACGCTGATTCAAATGTCAATGAGCAAGAGCTTATCACTCGAATAAACACTCTGAAAAAACAAAGGGAAGCTCTGGACAATCAGGATAAGGAAATCATCCAAAACAACCATGAGCGTATCCGATTAGAAAGCAAATTGAATGGATTTGCTGATCAGATTGAGCGACAGAAACAATTGGTCAATCGGATTAAAGAAGAACAAATTCAAGAGAACTGCAGCAAGTGCGGCCAACCTCTGGACGAAACTTCTGTCCAAAAGGTGAAGGACGAAAGACAGAGGAGGTTCAACTCAGAGGTCGAGAACGGGAAAAAGTTGGTGCAGGAAAGGAATGCTGTACAAACTATCCTGAACGCTCTTCCTGATAAAGTTCAAATCGATACTAGGGAAAAAATGAAAATCGATGATGAAATCATGCAGATTCGTTTTCAACTAGATGCCATCAGTCGGGTTGCCAACTTGGAGAATGAAATCAAAGAGGCGCGCCTGCAGACAGAGGCTATCCGGAAAGATCGTAATGAATCACAACGCATTGTGGAAGCAATCAAGAAGTTTCGTACCATTCGCTCTGAGATGATGGTCAACAAGGTGGACAACCTCTTTACCAAGATCACTGTGAAGCTATACGAAAAACTGAAGAACGGGGAAGAAAAGGCCACCTTTGAAATTGAAATGGATGGAAGACCTTACAGCAAGCTCTCTACAGCTGAAAAAATTAAAGCCGGTCTTGAACTTATCGAAGTACTGTCCAAGCAAGCTGAGGTCATTGTTCCTACTTTTGTGGATAATGCGGAGTCCATTCTTCACTTCACTTCACCGCCTGGTCAGTTGATCGTTGCGAGAGTGGTAGATGAGGAGTTTAGTATAAAAAATGTTTCGTTTGAGATAGGGCAACCAGATGGCTCCAAATAATAATCCTATCAATGTTTGTGCCAACAACAGCTGTGAGAAACCCATTTTCAAAGGTGATACTGTATGGAAACTAGGTAGAGAATTGTACTGCCATATCAGATGTGTAGCTGAAACCATGAGGGAGGAAGATAAAAAATGAGCAAAAACCAACTTGCACCAATTAACACGAATGAATTTGAAAATTACTTCACTCAAAAGGAACTGGATGTTGTAGTCAATAGCATTGCCAAAAACGCTACAAATGAGGAGCTTGCTCTATTCATCCAAATCTGCAAGCACAACGGACTGGATCCTTTCAAGAATCATATCTACTTCATCAAGTACGGTAACCAGATGAGCATTCAGGTATCTGTAGAGGGTATTCAGTACCTTGCCCAGCAGCGTGAAGACTACCGAGGTGTTACGACTCAATTGGTTCACGAGAATGACGAAATCGAATTTGCTGTTGATGAAAACACCCAGGAATTAAGAGTGGTCAAACATAGTTTCAAGTTCCCGCGCGGTAAAGTGGCAGCTTGCTATGCGATCGCTAGAAGAGAAGGATTCCCTGACAAGTTGGTAATTATCGAGCGTGAAGAAGTTGAGCACCTAAGTAAGAAATCAGGTAGCCAATGGAACACCTACTTTAACGATATGTTCAAAAAGCATGTTCTAAAAAGAGCACTTAAAGCTCAATTCGGTATTGACGTTGATGATCAGGACCAGCAGCAGGAAATGGACAGCTATCAACCGCGTGAACGAGTGGACATTACCCCTGAGAACAGTAAAAGTATCTCGGTTAATGAAGGTGAAGTAATTGACGCTGATGATGCGCTTGCAAAGATATGGGCCGATATTCAGGGTATGGTGAATGACCGCGGTGTAAGCAAAGAAGATTTGAAGGATTACATCCAAGAGAAGTTCCAAAAGAAAAGCAAGGAATTAACACTTCAGCAAGTGGTCGGCCTTAAGAAAATGCTAGATTTCGATTTTCCTAAGCAAAAGCCGGGCGCTGAATCCATGAGTTTCGATGATTTTGAGGGCATGGAGCTGGAATAGATGAAGTACCAGGTGGAATTGCCATACACCTATAAATCACTGTCTCGTGGTAACAAAAAGCTTTATGTCCGGTATATAAAGGGTTACATGAAACTTTATTATCCCGGGCTTAAAGCCAAAGAGATTATTCCTAAAGGCGAAAGCCTGGCAGACATAGTAATTTGTATCAAGAAATAGGGGGTGAAGGGACTTGGCTAATGTTCAAGTGGAAAATGGCTACATAAGAATTGCAAACGAGCTGATGGACGAAATAATCAGGCGGGATTTTTCAAAAAGACAAATAGCCATCCTTCACCTCATTATCCGATTGTCGTATGGCTGCAATAGGAAAAATTGCATGCTGAATAAATTAAATGACTTTGAAATAACAGGGATCTACAAGCAAGACATTCGGAAAGAATTGATTTATCTATCACAAGCAAAAGTGATCGGATGGGATAAGGACAGCAACATATTTTCTCTAAATAAAAACTATGAATCTTGGCAAATCAATCCGAATAAGGGTTGGGTTGATAATAAGCTGGATCAATTAGTTCATTTAAACCTGAGAGAGCGAAAAGTAAGTAAAACACTTACTGATTTAGAGGGTGTAGTAAGTAAAACACTTACTGAAACGGGTGTGAAAGTAAGTAAAACACTTACTCAAAAGTTCGTAAAACACTTACTGGACTTGCCCGAAATCAATTGGGAGAGTAAGGACGAAGGCACTCTTAAAGACATTATTAAAGACATTTATTTAAAGACAAATAAAGAGGAGGAGGAAAGAAACACTGTGAAGAGGATTTTAGAACTCCTTCAAAAGAGCAAAATCGTCGGAGAAAAAGACATAAATGATTTCCTTAGGGATGACATAAATGATGTCTTTGAAAATTTCGGTTTCAACGATCCTCAAATAATGATTGAAGAAGCTATCAAAGAAGCTGCAAGAGGCAATGGACGAACCTGGTTATTTGTCTATAACAAATTACGGAAGTGGAAAAAGGAAGGAATCAAGTCAGTGGAAGATCTGGAACACTTCCAGTTAAATATCAGGTCCCATAAGAAAGCCAACAATGTGGACTATGATGCCTTAGCAAAGGAGTTTGAAAGTGAATAAGAGGGAAGTCTTGGAGGTTATCCAATTAATCGAAAAGATGTACAACTATCCTTTTACGAGAAACATCTTACCTTCTGAGCAACAGACTAAGATTAAGACTATCGCTGAAGCATGGCATGAGTTCTTAGAAGACCAAGATTTCAACCAGGTAAGGTCCAAGGTGAAAAAACATGTATTAACAAACAAGTTTCCACCTACCATAGCGGATCTTTACGAACTGCCATCTGAATCAAAAGTAAATCATGAACATCTTGCTTTCATGAGGAAGTTACGGAGTGGATCGCGTGATTAATTACGAAGCTGAATGCGCCATATTGGGCTGTATCTTAATCGATAACACCATCATGTCAGAAATCAACTTGAAGACAGAGCACTTCCAGCACTATCAAAACAAAGAACTGTTTATCGCCATGAAGGCAATAGCGGATAAGGACCAACCAATAAACGCAATTACAATCATTGAACAGATTGGACGGCATAACCTGAACAGGATCGGAGGGACTGCACACCTTTCCCATTTGAAAGAAAGCGTTCCTTCCGTACATGGGTTTAAAAACTATGAATCATCTGTAATTGAAGCGTGGAAAAAGCTTAATATCCACAATATTTTAAAGCCAGTTGTGGAAAATCCGGAATTTAACACTACAGATATTCAAAAAGTGATTAAGCAGCTGAATGACATTGACAAGACTGGCACCAAAGAGAAATTCGATTTAAAGCAGCACTTGGTTCAGATGTATGAATTACCTCTTATCAAAGTTGAAAAAGGCTATTCCGGAATCCCGAGTGGGTTCATGGATCTTGATGATATGACTGACGGGTTCCAGGATGAAGACAGTATTATCATCGGAGCCAGGCCAAGTATGGGGAAGACAGCTTTTGTATTGAATGTGGCTGCAAACGCAGGTTTCAAAGGAGCAATACCAGTCATATTCTCACTTGAAATGAGTGCAGAGAGCTTGATTAAACGAATGCTATGCCTACTTGGTGGAATTCAAGGGATTAAGGCTAGAAACCCTTACCATTATTTCGATGACGCTGATCGGCAGAACTGGGTAACAGCAATCGGGATTCTGGAAAGGATTAATCTTCAGATATTCGACAAGGCTGGCCAAACAGTCAACGAAATGAGGGCCCATGTCCGGGATGTAAAGAGGGAGAATCCCGATAAGAAGATATTGGTCATGATTGATTATCTAACCCTTATCAAGGCAGAGGAAAGTCACAATGGAAATGCTCATTTACAAGTTTCCGAGATTAGCAGCAACTTGAAAGGGATGGCCAAGGAATTCAAATGTCCCGTCATTACGCTTGCCCAATTGTCTCGTGGTGTAGAACAAAGAGCCAACAAGAGACCGGTCATGTCAGACCTAAGAGAAAGCGGCAGCATCGAGCAGGATGCAGATATCATCGGGTTTTTATACCGGGATGAATATTATGATGCTGAGTCTGACAAGAAAAGCATTCTAGAAGTGGATATAGCCAAACAAAGGAACGGGCCCACCGGGAAAGTTGACATCTATTACAACAAAGAAACTCAACGAATGCGGGATCTCCATCAGAGAAATGCAAATTAGAGATTGGTATTTAGATGCTGTTGATTATAACCAAGAGTCCCTTTTACTACTCCTAGACTTCCTCATATACGAAAAGAAGGTACTTACCATGGAGGACGATGAAGAAAAGCTGCAGTTCTACTTCCAGGAAAAGTTTCGCAATAGGATGAATGAGCATTTGAAGAAATATAAAGAGCAGTTAGAACTGCAAACAGGAGGATAGAAATGCGGTTATCCCAAGCGGTAGAGGAGGAAAAAAGGGCACTTATCCACAGACTTTTCAACATGGGATATACACGAACATCGGACGGAAAAGAGCTTAACCAGTTGACGCTAACAGAGGTCACAGCAATTTTTCAAAATCAAAAAAGGAGAGAGGAGCTGAGGAAGTGTTAATCAATAAACTTTGTCACAAAGCACACGAAACTGCAAAGAAGAAAGGCTGGTATGACAAGCCAATTGAAACCTCAACACAACTTGCACTGATTCACAGTGAAGTGAGTGAAGCGCTCGAAGCTGATCGCAAAGGAACAGAAGAAGAATTCGCTGAAGAATTAGCGGATATTTGCATCCGGGTATTCGATACTGCTGGCAGCAAGGGGATTGACCTGGAGCACCACATCCTTAGAAAGATGGAACTTAACAAGCACCGGCCATACAAACACGGAGGTAAGAAGTATTGAGATTCGTAGGAATTGACCCCTCATCAAAAACTGGATTTGTTGCTTTGGATGCACATTGTCGGGTGCTCCGCGAAAAAGAACTTACAGGTATAGGTTCAGTGGATCCAAAACGCATGGTGACCCTTATTAACGAGGTAGTGGCTCATCTTCAGCCAGAAGACATTATCTGCATCGAAGGATTCCCCTTCAGTACACAAAAAGCAATGTTTGCAGGGGGATTGCACCACGGGATAAGAAATGAGCTTTACAAGCGGAAATTAGGCTATTACGAGGTAGCACCAAATGCAGTAAAGAAATTTGTAAATATCACCGGCTGGGAAGGGGAGAAAGGAAGCAAGAAGCGTCTAACTGGCAAAGCCAAGAAAAAAGCAGTAATGGATGCAGTGGAAGGTCATTTCGGCTTTACTCACAAAAGCGACAACGTGGTGGATGCTTATATCCTAGCAAGAATTGCGTTGGAATGCTTCTTTGTGCGAGAAACCAATTCTGCTACCCTTTCAAACTACCAGGCCCAAGTCATAGAAAAAATATTAGAAGGAGCGTGTTAAAACATGCAAGTAACTGTAAAAGCAAACTTCAATAAGCAAACGAAAGATAGCAAGAAAGAGCTCATCCAGTTTTATGTGAAGGGTGATGACGAGAAAAAGCAAGAACTGTCCCAGATGACCCGGGAAGTGGTAGAGCTGCAGATCGAGGGCGTGGATGAAAAACTTACTTGCGAGTTCAGCAAAACCTCAAAGGATGGTAAAAAGACCACCCTTGAATTCATCGTGAAGGGTGACACATCAGCAGAGCAATCTTTCAATTTTTACAAGAAAGCTGGCTCGGATGTGACGTTGCATATCGTGGAATCTCAAATGAGTATCGATGAATTTAACGAAGCTCATGACGGAATCAAGTATCAGGTTGAACAAGATGGGTCAGTAAAAGTGGAGGATGGACAACTAAGTCTGGATGAATTAGAGAAAGAGGCAGAAACGGAATCAAAACTGCAGAGGGTCAAATAATGGCCGCTAGTAAGAAACAGAAACGACGACTGGGCAGAACAATTGCCCTTCGTCGTAAAACTGTATATAAGCAGCAGATGGACAGAGCATGGCGAAATTTTTGTATAAAACTAGGAATCATTAACGAATAGGAGTGATCACATGCCAGCAGTATCAACGATAATGAAAAAGTTTAAAAAGCAGGAATTAGCCGAGCGATTGATAGCAGCTGAAGCGAGACTATCCGAGTTAGAGCGTTATGACAAACCATTGGTTTTTGCATCAGACGGAACGGTGCTTGGTTCTCAAGTCTATGTGGAAGGGAAAGCCTTGGAGAATCTGACCACGCTTAGAATCAAACTATACCACCTTCACATAGTGGAAGTTTCATATGAGCAAATGGACGGGCGGAAGACGGGGATATCTCGAAACTGGCTATACGGTGAGGACCCGGAGTTAACGGAATTTTATAAAGAGAACTTGGAGAAACGCAGGAAAGAGAGATGGGCGCAGCGTGTTTGAAATCGATTGTCTTTAAAATTGATGAAGTTGAGGTGGATTGAAAGTGATTGGAAAAGTAACCGTTTGGTACATGACGGAAGAGGAGCTGCTAGAGTACCGAAAAAAGCATCCGGTTAAGGCAGATAATAAAAAACTAAATAAAAAGAAAGAGGCTTTCTCTAATATCCATACCTATGGCAAACGAGTGAAAAAGAAAAACAATTAAATAATGAATGAGGGATGAACATGAACCATGACCAATGGTTAACATGGCAGAAGCAAGTCATCCGAGAAGAGCGCAGAGAAGAGGAAATTAGAAAATTGAATAGTAAAACCCAGCTGCAGTTTAATGCCACTGTGAAAGATTCATTGAGGAAGGTGGAATTGAGGAAATAAGTCCTGAAAGCTTACAATGATACTGAGGTGATTAAAATGGACTTAATTCTAAAAAGTGAAATTTCTGAAGCAAAATTGAAACTCATTCATATTGCTTTGGATATTCAATCTGGAGAATGTAAACGGGATCCTGAAGGGTTAGAGGTAAAAGTAGAAGAAGTTATTCGAATTCTGGATAAAGCCGAGCCAAAATAAAAAAAGCCAGGATCTACTCCTGACAAACTCAACTAAATTATAACATTGGAGGGGATCTTGGTGTCTCAATTACAGTTTAAATTGCCAGAAATAGATAGAGAATTAACCAAAAAGGCAGTTGAAAGTGCTCTTGAGAAATATCGATTTTATCTTCTTACAATTCCAGAAGAGAAGTTACCGCGAATAACACCTTCTTACTCGTTAGTACCACCATCAAACACCAATGAGTTTTATTCCTCCACTGAAGATGCAGTTATAAATCGAGTAGATGGCGAAAAGGATCGTTTGGAATATATAGAACGTATCAGAAGGGCTGTAAATCGCCTGGGAGCTCGGGAACGAGAACTTATTATTAAGAGGTACCTGGAAGAAGATGAAATATATGATTATGAGATATATAATGATGGAGGAATGAGTGAAAGAAGGTATTACAGGATAAAGGCGAGAATATTTTATAAGCTTGCTTTTATTCTTAGAATTGAGGTTTATAAGAGGGAGGAGCATCTAAATAATTAGGTGCTCCTTTGAATTTATGGGGGGAGATTGATAATGAGGATAAACCATTGCAAAGTTTTAATTGATGAAAGTAAGGAGCTATTAGAGATTTCAAAGAAAAATTATGAAAAAAAGTTCATATCCACGTATGATAAAATTCACTTTGAACCAAAAGTAAAAAGTATTCTCGAGCATTGCAGAAGTATTCTTGAATATACCGCACAAGATATCTTTGAAAACGTAATCTCTATTGAAGATAGAACCATCAAATTGAAAAAAAATAAAAATGTGTATTTTCCTTATGGTAAGAAGAAAGAAGATTTTTTAAAAAGTTTAAAAAAGAACTTACCAAATTTAGATAAACAAGACCTAAGGATTTATGAGCTGATTGAGAACTTACAGGATTATAAAAGACAACCCTTTAAAAAGTTTTTAAGTTATATGTGTAAAATTACAAATCATAATAAGCACAATCAATTATCTGAGAGTGTGAGGCAAAGTACTAAAGAACTAAGTATAGGTAGCTATATTAAAGTAGATGATAGTTCGAGTGTAACTGTTGAAAACTGTATTTTTGATGGGGTACCTTCAGGGAATTTTAAAATTGAAAATGGAGAAATAAAGGGGGCAATTAATCCAAGGTTGTTGTCCCAAGTAATAATAGTGGAAAATGGTTCTTTTGTTTTTAAAGATTCAAGTAATGATGTCATAGAGTTTTTAAATTTATGTATAGATGAAGTGGAAAACTATGTTGTTAATTTTTATGAAATACTTGGCAGACATTAGGCAGTATTTTGGCAGGAATAAGACAGAGCATTTTTCATCCAAGGTGTTATTATGGTATTAACGAAATATTTCAAAGAGGCGTTCCTTTTTACGAAGGAGCGCTTTTATTATGCCTATGGGGTGATGACATGAAATTATCCGACCATTTGAAAGATGATCAAAGGCAGCAGCTCATTGGAAAAGGGAAACCGAAAAAGAACAAGAAGGATGAACACATTGACTGGCATGACATGATGGGTTCTAATCGAGCGATTTATAAGCGTGTCAAAGGAGCAATAAGGAGAAAGTAATTAATAATATCGGATAATAGAATAGGAATTAACTTTTTTGGGTAAGAAGGAATATAGAAGTAAAATGTAGAAATATATGTTATATGATATAAATTTTTCAAAAAAGTCTTGAAAATTATCTCATAAGTGCTAAAATTTACAGTGCTACAAAAATACAAATAAAGGTAATGGTATTTATGGGAATATTAATGGCAATTATCAGGGTATGTTTTGTAATTTTTAGCTTGGTACTTCTAAGTACAATTCCATCCGAAAAAGAATTATTCTTTATTTCGAGAATAGCGTTTTATAGTATGCTTGTACTTGATTTCATAAACTTAATAAGATTTAATGCTGGATCTAAACGGCAAATGGCTATTACAGGTGCCATTATTACTGGAATAATTACGTTCATTGATATCTTTGGTTGGGCGAAATTTATCATTGTTAATTCTTCAGATAAATTAGTAGGAAATAGCGAATATATATTGATGAGAATTTTCCCAGATGTTCCTTTAGAAGGATATATAGTTAGTTCTTCAATTGTTACAATTATTGTCGTCTTTTGGGAAGTCTGGATTGAATTCAAAAGGAATACCATTATAGTAGGGAAAAAAGCAGAAGAAGCAGCATAAATACCGAAAGGGGGAATCAATATGGTATTGTTAAACTATATCGAGTTATTGTTTTTAGCAGTGTTTATCTCGTTCGTTACAGCTATGTATTGGCAATTATATGATCGGTGTAAATCACATCGTAAGACAATTGTTCTTATACTCAAGGCGTTTATCGTTTTACCGTATTTCCCTATATTTCAGTACAAGAAGATATTGAGGTATAAAACGGACATTATTAAAGATATTAACAAGGATAAAGATCTTACCTTTGAAGATAAAAAGAAGTTAAAAAAACTCTTATCATCAAAAACAAATTTATTTTTTAGAATTTTATGGAGAGATTTCTTAAATCTTAGGGTTATTATTGAAGCATATGTGAATGTCAGTTGCGAGGTGGATACCCTTCAAAAGATTACTCCTAAAATTATGGGGGTCAATGAGCATTCGTTATTCACTGGATTAATTAATATTGTTTTACCAATACTAAAGAAAATTTTTAATGTGACTAATCAAAAAATAATAAAACAGATGAGTTAAGCATCCGTAATGGATGCTTTTTTAATTGCAGGAAAAACTTTCCTTTTGTCGAAATCAATATATATAGATGAGAAGGGAGTAAATTATGGGTGGTGAATCTGTCACGCGGGGAAAACCTCGTTGCTTAACAACTAGAGAGTATACTAAGTTATTAGTTTTTAAAAAGATCTACAGTAATAACAAAGTGATTATGTCTGTTACAGAAACTATAAATGAAATTCTAAATTCAGAATCAATCTTTGAAGCTGGAATTATATATAAAGTTTCATTGAAAAAAACAACGGTTTTATCATATGGTAATGATGTAAAACAAGATTTGTATGGACTTTCTCACATTGCATACATTGGTAAATTGAATGAATTATCTAGTTGAATATCCTTTTGACGGTGCATGTTCTTGCAGGGAATTATCTCCTTTTGGCGAATTTATAGGCTGAAGTGAGGTGATACTGTGAAGTTTTCTCAAAAGCAGTTAGATGAAATTCATGACGCATTATTGATAAAAGGTGTCGATAAACCATGTAATGCATGTGGTTCTACTGAACTAGTAGTCATAACAGAATTGATTTTGTTAGATCAGTCAAAACCGGGAAATTTTCCAGCAATAGTTACAGGCTGCGGAAATTGTGGGAAGATGCAGTTTTTTGGAGCGAAAACTTTAGTTCCAGGATTATTCGCATAATAGGTATTAAAAAAGCGCACTATTTAGTGTGCTTTTTTTATTGAGCCGGGAAAAAAGGATGTTATTTTATGAAGCGAGTCAATCTATTCTACCAATCATCTGCCTGGATAAAGAAACGTGACCGCATACTCCGACGTGATCTATACGAATGTAGGGAATGCAGAAGGTATGGGAAGATTAAGCAGGCAACAACAGTCCATCATATCTACCCATTAGAACTTTATCCAGAGTACAAGTTGGCTACAAATAATCTTCTTTCACTCTGCAGCAACTGCCACAACGAAATGCACGATCGAGTTACAAACGAACTAACAGATAAGGGAAACCGCTGGAAGGAAAGAACATTACTCCCCCCCACTCCATCATTTTATTTTTGAAAGCCCTGGAGACCGAAGGGGGAAACTTTTTCCAATAGAGCGGCTTTTTCAAATCTTGGAAGGGGGTGTAAAACATCATGGCTAAATTAAAATCAAAGACACAATTGAGAAATCAGACGGTGAAGCAGATGGCCCATCTTGGCGTGTACAAGGATGATTATGACCAGATCATTGATATTTATGTCGGGATGTTGGCTCAGTACCAGGCATTTGAAAAAGCGTTTGAGGAATCCGGCTATCAGATCTCTGAGGAGTATACGAATAAAGCTGGTGCGACTAATGACAGGAAGACTCCTATTTATTCTGCGATGGAGGCTTTGCGGAAAGACTTGGCCACATACTCAAATATTTTGTGTATCAACCCTAAAGCTTTCAATGCTATTAAGAAACCCGATGTCCCTAAGCGGAAAGAAGAACCTAAGAGTAAGCCGAAATCAAAACTGCAGCTGGTGTTAGGTAGCTCATGAGTTCGAGTTATGCTAATTATGATTTAGTTATGGCGTATGCTCAGAGCATTGTGGACGGAAAGAAACTTGCTAACCGGGAACAGATTCAAGGATGCCAAAGATTCTTTAACGACTTGAAAAATCCTGAATATGATTTCAATCCAAAGGATGCAGAATTTGTAATTGGAATCATCGAAAAAACGTTCGTTCATGCACAGGGCGAATCACAGGACGGAACACCTTTAAGAGGTACACCATTTTTACTTGAACCGTTTCACAAATTTCAGGTTTACAACTTACTCGGTTTCTTTCATAAGGACACGACCATCAGGCGCTTCAAGGAAGCGTTTATTTATATTCCTCGGAAGAATATTAAGACATCGTTTGCGGCGGCTCTTGCATGGGCTTTGGGGCTTTTAAACAGGCGAAGTGGTAGTAAGGTATATATTGTTGCTGCAGCATTGAAACAGTCTTTGGAAAGCTTCAACTTTATTAATTTCAATTTGGGACAAATGGGAGAGAAAGACAACTTCCGCGTCATCGACAATAACCAAGAACATTCAATCGCGGGAGATTTAGGAGATGGATCCATATTTATTCAAGCCTTGGCTGCAAACCCGGATAAGCAAGATTCATTAAACTGTAATATCGGTATTGCCGATGAGCTCCATGCTTACAAAACGGCCAAGCAATACAACATTATTAAAGAGGCCATGAAAGCTTATACGAATAAATTGATGATTGGGATAACAACTGCCGGGGATAACATGACGAGTTTTTGCTACCAACGTCTTCAGTATTGTAAGAAGATCCTGGACGGTACGGTTAAAGACGAAGCTTATTATGTTTTCATTGCAAAAGCCGATGAGGACGAACATGGTAATGTGGACTATACAAATCCCATTGAACATGAAAAGGCCAATCCAGCTTATGGTGTTTCCATCAGACCGTCCGACATGATGAACGATGCTATGCAGGCTCAGAACGATCCGCAGCAGAGAAAAGACTTTTTAGCAAAATCATTGAACATTTACACCTCAGCTTTAAGAGCATATTTCAATCTTGATGAGTTTAAAAACTCTGACAAGAAGTATGAATGGACCTTGGATGATCTAGCTAAAATGAAAATCGATTGGTACGGTGGAGCCGACCTTTCCAAAATGCACGATTTAACCGCTGCGGCCTTGTATGGTTCTTATGGGAATGTGGACATAGCCATCACCCACGCCTTCTTCCCCATCGTCACCGCCCACCAAAAAGCAGAGGAGGACAACATTCCTTTGTTTGGTTGGAAAGACGATGGCTGGCTAACCATGTGTAATACCCCAACTGTGAACTACGATGACATAATAAAATGGTTTGTCACGATGAAGAAGAAAGGATTCCGAATAAAGCAAGTAGGATTCGATAGAAAGTTTGCACAGGAATTTTTCTTGGGAATGAAGCGTAATGGTTTCAGTATTGTGGACCAGCCGCAATACTTCCATAAGAAGTCTCAGGGATTCCGCTTAATTGAAAAGAAAGCAAAGGACGGAAACTTTTACTACTTGCACTCGGATGCCTTTGAATACTGTGTGCAAAATGTCAGAGCCATCGAGAAAACAGATGACATGATTCAATATGAAAAGGTGATGCCGGAGCAACGGATAGATTTATTCGATGCTGCGGTTTTTGGTGCTGTACGAAAACTTGAAAACATGGAGCGGTCTACTGCAGCTGCTAAGTGGCTTGGGGGAGGTGAGAAATAATTGAGCAAAAAAAAACGTTCAAGAAATAAAGGACAGCCTGCACAAACCAGGAGTACCACTGATAGCTCACTAGGTTTTTTTCTGACAACGGATGCCTACGACACATTGTGTGTGCCTGGATACACGAAGCTTAGTGATAATCCAGAGGTAAAGATAGCCGTCCACAAGATTGCTGATCTCATATCTTCCATGACTATTCACCTAATGCAAAACACTGACAAGGGAGATGTTAGAGTAAGAAATCAACTCGCTAAGAAAATCGATATAAATCCATATAGCTTGATGACCAGAAAAACTTGGGTCTATAACATAATTCGGAATCTACTGCTTGAAGGCGAAGGGAACAGTGTAGTTTTTCCGAAATTTCAGGACGGACTGATTGATGAATTAATCCCTTTTGCAGCTTCCAAGCTCTCATTTCAGGATACAGATACTGCATATCAGGTTGTGTATGGCGGGCGGGCTTATGATTACAATGAAATCCTTCATTTTGTGGTCAACCCGAGTCCTGATAAACCTTACATCGGTGAAGGGTACAAAGTTGTATTAAAGGACATTATCTACAACTTGAAGCAGGCGACTGCAACGAAAAAGGAATTCATGAGTGGGAAGTATATGCCATCTCTGATTGTGAAAGTTGATGCCCACACTGCTGAACTTTCTAGTGAAGCAGGAAGAGATGCAGTATATGACATGTACCTGAAACGCTCAACTGCTGGACAACCTTGGATTATTCCGGCCGAGTTATTAGAAGTAGAACAAGTTAAACCATTATCACTTAAAGACTTAGCTATAAACGAAGCAGTTGAACTGGATAAGAGGACAGTAGCGGGGATATTTGGTGTTCCGGCTTTTTTTGTTGGAGTCGGAGAGTACAAAAAGGATGAATATAACCATTTCATCAACTCGACCATTCTACCTATTGCAAAAGGAATCGAACAAGAGCTTACCAGAAAGCTTCTATATGCCCCTGATTTGTATTTCAAGTTCAATGCTAGGTCTTTGTATGCTTATGACCTCAGCGAACTTGTAGGAGCAGGAAAAGAGCTTGTGGACCGCATGGCCATGGATAGGAATGAGTGGAGAGACTGGGTAGGTCTAAGCCCAGATACTCGCATGAGTGAACTGCTGGCATTAGAGAACTATGTTCCTGCCGATATGTTAGGTAATCAAAAGAAGCTCTTGCAAGGAGGTGAGGATGATGAGTAGAGAAAAAAAGATGCAAATCCGCAGCCTTCCGAGCGAATTGAGTACACGCGCTGAAGCTGACGAGAAAGTCATAGAGGGTTATTTCGCTGTGTTCAATTCAGAAACAGAACTGTGGCCAGGTGCATTTGAAGTTATCGATCCAACTGCTTTTAACGATAGCATGGCCAATGATGTGAGAGCCTTGATCAACCACGACAGCAACTTTGTTCTTGGTAGAACCAAAGCAGGTACACTTGAGTTGCGTGTGGACGGCAGGGGACTGTGGGGAAGAGTCAAGGTCAATGAAGAGGACACCGATGCAGTCAATCTGTATGCGCGATTGAAGCGCGGCGATGTAGATCAGTGCAGTTTCGGCTTTAGGATTCTCGATGAAGAAACGGAATACAGGGATGACGGAACAATTAAATGGCGGTTGAAGAAAGTAGACCTTCATGAGATTTCTGTTGTTACCTTCCCGGCATATGCTGATACATCTGTACAAGCTAGAAAAGCAGATTACGAGAAAGACGTGAAGCGTATGAGAGAAAGTAAAAAAAATCAATTGAGGGAGCGATTGAAGAATGGCACTAAAACAACTAATGTTGGCGAAGAAAATTGAACAGCGTAAATCATTACTTACGGAACTAAACAAAAAGGGTGAGGAACTTGTTAAACGTTCTACAGACCTGGAAGCTGCCTTGGAAGAAGCTAGTACAGATGAGGAAGTTGCCACCGTAGAAGAGGAAATTAACAAGTTTGACACTGATAAAGAAGAGTATGACGGAAAGAAAAAAGAATTGGAAGAAGAAATTTCCAAGCTTGAAGGTGAGCTTGAGGAATTGAATTCCAAAGAACCGAAAAATGGAGAAGGTGAAAGATCTGCTCCAGCTGCAACACAACAAAAAAACACAGTTCAAGAGGGGGAAACACGAATGAAAGTAAACAAGTTTGAATCACGTAGCCAAATGCTCGAAAGATTAAATCGTCCAGAGGTACGTGAATTTTACGCTAAGGTATCTGAAGCTGCACTGAACAAACGTGCTTTAACTAACACTGATCTAACAATCCCTGAAGTTGTTATCGACATGATCCAGTCCCGCCTTGGTGATTACTCAGCTCTTTACCGCGAAGTAACGGTCCAACAATTAACTGGTACTGCCCGTATCATCATGGATGGTGCGATTCCGGAAGCCATCTGGACGGAAATGTGTGATCCAGTTGAAGAGCTTGCGTCTTCATTCAGCCAAACTGAATTGGACGGATTCAAAGTCGGTGGATTTATCCCGGTATGTAACGCAGTTCTTGAAGATAGCATGATCAACCTTGCAAACTTCATCGAAGGTCGTCTATCAATGGCAATCGCAAAAGCTTTAGACAAGGCGATTCTTGTTGGTGCAGGTGCTGCTTCCAAGCAACCTCTAGGAGTAATCACTGCATTAAACGGTGTAACTGCTCAGAATGTGGAATCAGATTTCACACTGGGGGATATCGTAGGAAAGATGTCTATCATTGATGATGGTGAAGACGGAGCTCCTGTGGGCGAAGTGATCGCGGTTATGAAGCGTAGCACATACTATGCTGAACTGGCTCCACAGACTTTCTTGCCAACTTCTGATGGCCGCCTTGTGGTGCAAACTGCTCAGTCTCCACGTCTTCCTGATGGAACAAGAGTTGTATTCAGTCAATATGCACCGGCTGACACTATCGTTCTAGGAGACTTCAAGAAATACCTTCTTGGAGAACGTAAGGGTGTTCAACTAGCGGTATCCACAGATGTTCGTTTCATCCAGGACGAAACAGTGTTTAAAGGAACTGCTCGTTACGATGGTAAGCCTATCTACAACGAATACTTCGTGGTGATTACAAAAACACCAGAAGGGGTTTAATAATCTGAAAGGGTGATAAAACATGGCGAAATATAAAGTAGTCAAAGCCTTCACTGATCTTCAAGACGATAACCATGTGTACCGGGTGGGGGACAAGTTCCCTCGTTCCGGCCGCGCAAAGAAAGATCGTATTGAAGAACTTTCAGGCACGGATAACAAACGTAAAGAAGTCTTGATTGAAGAAGTGGATGATGAAGAATGAGTGCAACCCTTGCCCTCCCTCTTGTCAAAGCAAGACTTGGAATCAGTTCGGCGGTAAGGGATGAATACCTGGCCGCCATTATAAGTGGTGTCAATTCAGAGTTGAAGGACACACATGGGATAGTGCTGTCTGAACATAACCCCAGCCATCTGATGTTTGTAGTGGATCTCTCAACCTGGCGATACCAAAACAGAGACAGTGCAGGCGGTATGCCAAGACACCTTCAGTTCCGTTTTCATAATTTACTTATTCGGAATGGTGGTGCCACTGATGGCAACATTTGATGATGAACTAACCCTAATTGATATTACTTTTGGGGAAAACGCACTAGGAGATCCAATCAAAGTAGAGAAAAGAAAAGACATCCTGTGTGACGCGCAATCAATACAAAGGACAGAATTCTACGCTGCAGCAGCACATGGTTTGAAACCCGAATACACTTTCATTGTGAATAAATATGACTACCAAAGGCAAAGTGAAGTAGAGTTTGATGGGGTGCGTTATAGAGTTATACGATCATACCAACCCAAATCCTATAAAGGTATTGAGGACTTTGATTCTTTGGAATTAGTGTGTGAGGGGATGATTAACAATGCCTCTTCCTAAAAGCGTAACGAAAATCAAAAAAGAAGGTGTAGAGTTTATCTCCAATGTTGATAAAGTTCAGTATACATTGGCCGAATTGTCGAGAGCTGCCCTTCGAGATACCGCCAAATTCCTACGCAAGCGACTGACCGCAAAATACAGAGCGCTTCCTGGGATGAAACGTAGTCGAAGGGTTTACAAATCCACTCAATATTGGCTGCGCAGGAAAGAGTCGGATCTGGTCATTGGACACAAGCATGATACATGGTACGGTGCCAGAAGTGAGCTAGGCTCTCATGGTCAGCCGGCCAGAAACATATTGAGGGAAACGGTATATGAGAACATTAACGAGATCCGCAAGATACAAGGACAGTACCTCTCGGCTATTGAGTCAGAGAATCGTGCCATGGGACTGATTGATGAAACGGAAACAAAGAGTGGTGACGGCCCAGAATGAAGGAATTACGAACCATCTTAAAAACTCTTTTAAGGCAGTATCATAGCAAAGTGCATTTCCAAAGACCGACCGCCATCTCTTTTCCTTATATCGTCTTTGACCTCCCCAACAGTTATACAGATGAGGAATTAGAGGTATTAAGCTTGGATGTGGATATTTGGGATAACCAATCGGACACAACCACCTTAGAAACACTTGCAGGAACCTTATGGAAAGCCCTGCACAAGTTAACATACTTGGATGAACATATGCAATTTTCAATTCACCGCGAAAGTCGATTGACTGTGATTGACGATGATCCAAACATAAAACGTAGGAAACTTATATTTTCTGTACGTTACTTTGACAGGAGGTTAAATGAATGAGTTTTAGTGGATTTACTAGTAAAACAGCCGAAAAACTTTTGCTGGATGCCGGTGCATTTTTCAAAAACTATGATGTGGCCACAGACACTTTTGCAACGGCTGTAGCAGCGAATAAATTATTAGGTGCTACTCGCGGGGGTGGTCAATTTACTGCAATACCGGAGATTAGAAACATTGACGTTGATGGTGTGAGAGGGAAAGCGAAAGATTTACAGACTATTGATGGTTGGGAAGTAAAAATGACTGCAAATCTATTAGAAATTTCTAAAGAAATTCTTGCGGATGCATTAGCGGCAAGCAACATTGACACTAGCGGAACTGAGCACGACGTTATTACAGCTAAACCTAAAATCGAATCGACGGATTACAAAGACAACATTACGTATGTCGGAAAACTATCTGGTTCTAATGAGCCGGTTATTATCCAAATCTTTAATGCGCTGAATAAAAACGGATTGTCTCTACAACCGCAGCATAAAAATGAAGCTGTAATTGCATTAGAATATGAAGCTCATTTCGATGCAGACACATTGGAAGATGTCCCATTCAAAATATATTATCCAAAATTAGGGGCATAATGCCCCTCTTTTTTATGGAGGTAACTGATGATTAAGACCGAAAAAGCATTTGATATGCTGCCATTTGTGGCAGATATATACGAAAAATTGGATTTGCAAGGGTATGTCCAGAAAAATATTATCAAAGCCAAAGACGGAAAAACGGATGAACTGCAAGTGAATGCCGGAATTAAAATTACCGTATTTGTAATGAAAAACTCCCCTAAAATCAAAGAAGAAATTTTCCATATCGTTGCCCTGGCCCAAGAAAAAGATGTGGAAGAAGTTAAATCCCAACCGCTGATCCACACTATAAACACCTTTAAAGCTATATTCGCTAATGACGAACTAGTATCTTTTTTCAAATCGGCTATGCAGTAGGAGGATATGAGGAAACTCTACACCTATTGCATAGCCATTATTCTTTTGATTATGTGATGAAACTATCACTACGAAATATTACCAGGCTCTTGAAAAAAGCCTTTGATAAAAGGAAAGAGCAAAAGGCATGGCAATTGTACCTAATGAAATATCAAAATATGACCTCAGAGGACTACATGTCTTTTGAAGATTTCTATAATCCAAGAGAGCAATCGAACAAATCTGAAAAAGAAATTTTGACCGATGTAAAAGAAATTTTAAGCGCCTTTAAGAAAGAAGGTGAGATTGATGGAAATATTTAAGCTCTTTGGATCCATTATGGTCGATAACGATAAAGCGAATGAGAGTATAGCCAAAACCGACCAGAAGGCAGAGGGATTAGGAAAGAAGTTCGTGAACGGAGTCGCCACTGTAGGCAAGTGGGGATTAGCGTTGACTGGAGCTGCAGCAGCTGGGGCAGCTGGAATGTTCGCACTGGTAAATAAAACTGCCGAAGCTGCAGATTTCATAGACAAACTATCCGAAAGAACAGGCATCAACAGAGAAGAACTACAACGCTGGAAATATGCTGCTGAACAATCCGGGGCGGATATCGGAAAGCTCGAAACCGGTGTAAAGAAGTTGTCAGATGTAATGGACGAAGCATCGAACGGAAATGAGAAAGCGACTGAAGCTTTTACTAAACTAGGAATCTCGATGGACGACCTGAAGAACAAAAGCCAGGAAGATATTTTTGAAGAAGTAATGGCCTCTCTCGCTGACATGGAACAGGGTGCAGAAAGAAACGCCCTAGGTAATGATCTTTTAGGTAAGTCTTACACTGAAATGCTACCTTTACTCAATGCCGGTAGTGAAGGGATGGACGCGCTAAAGCAACGAGCTGACGAACTTGGAATCGTCATGAGTGAAGAATCCGTCAAAGCTAATGTAGTGTTTGGAGACACCATGGCGGATGTGAAAAGCGCTCTAGGTGCAGTAGGAATGAACTTGGCCAACCAAGTACTTCCAACCTTTCAAACATTTTTAGATTGGATTTTGGCTCATATGCCACAAATAAAAGAGTTTGTCGGAAATGCATTCACCAGAATTAGTGAAGTGATGGATTTTGTCACAACCAGAATTTTACCGCCATTGTTCGAAGGGTTATCAGTTCTGATCGGATGGATTCAACAAGTTATTGCTTTCGTAAAAACTTGGGTTTCTGAGAACCAAGGACAACTTAAAAATATGAAAGCTGGATTCATGGATTTCTTTGCCTTGGTAAGTGAAACCATCTCTGCTTTTATCGAATTCGCGAAAGCATATTGGGCGGTTTTCGGCGATCAGATTATGAAAATAGCTAAATTTGCTTTTGATATGATAGTCGGAATAATTAAGGGAGCCTTTTCGATTGTCCAAGGTTTACTCGATTTTTTCATCGGTCTCTTTACCGGGGACTGGTCCAGAATGGGTGAAGGACTCAAGAAAATTTGGGACGGATTATGGCAGGCAATAGCAGCGGTTTTAAAGGGAGCCTGGAATATTCTATCCTCACAATTCCAATTTTTATGGGGGATGATATCCGATTGGTTCGGTGATTTGAAAGACAGCGCAGTCCAGTGGGGCAAAAACATGCTATCAGGATTCGTGGATGGTATGATGGCGAAGCTTGAAGATGTAAAGAAAACTGCATCGAAAGTGACAAGTGCAGTTGCCGGTTTCTTAGGTTTCAACTCTCCTGCAAAAGAAGGAGAAGGGCGAAACATCGTTAAATGGGGTTCCAATATGATCGATGGTTTCCTAGAAGGCGCGGAGAGTATGATTCCTGATGCTCGAAAATTGATGAACAACGTGGTCGGGTCGATGAAGCCAGAAGGAACAAGCACTCTTTCTAATTCCTATGGAGATATTCATGTCAGTATTCAAGCGAGCGATTTAGAAGAATTACAAGGCATTCAAGAATTTTTCCAAATGCTGAAAATGAAAACAAGGCAAGCGTAGAAAGGAGGGGATAGCTTGTCTACTCAAATAACGAAACTGATTCCTTCTGGTGGTGTGGTAGCAGATAGGACGGCGACTATCCGCCTTTCATGGAGGGTTACACCTATACCGACGGATGGAATGACCCAAGAAGTATGGTGGCGTATCCAGGATACTACAACATGGAACGTAATCTCCGTTGTTCTTAGTGCAATTCATGTCGATGTAGCACCGAACACCTTTCCAGAAGGGATTATTGAATGGCAAGTACGGTTAAACAATGAAGATGGAAGTAATCATGCTACTTCTGATACGGTCGTGTTTATAGCTAGTGTCAATCCTCCTGCACCAGTCATCACCCAGCCCACAGGAACAGTAAACGGTTCTCTGGTGACGGTTGAATGGACGAGCGAAGGGCAAGCGGGATTCCACTTGGAATTGGTCGAAGCAGGCCAAGTGATATGGCAATACGAAAATACCGATGATGTGTCACAAGCTTATTCAATTTCAGGATTGGAAAACCACAAAGAGTACGACATCCGTTTAGCGATCGTCAACTCATTGGGATTGTGGAGTGACTATTCCGCCATCACTATTGATGTGGATTACGTTCCCCCGGCACCGGCGGAGATAACAACCACCACCCAGGAAACTACCATCACTTTGGATTTTTCCCACCCTACCCCTACAGGAGAAATACCACCAGTTGTTTCGGTGGATGTATACAGGCGGGTGGAGGGAGATTGGGAACTAATCGGAATAGATGTGGGAGACACTTTTGTGGACTACACGCCTGCAAGCGGTGTTGTGTACGAATACCGAGTGAGGGCATACGGCGATATGGATACATTCAGCGATTCCTTCACCTCTGCGCAAGTTCAATTTAGAGGGGTATGGTTGCATGAAGTATTTTATCCGAACACTTTACACCATTTCCGCATGGACCGAGTGGGTAGGGTAGATACCTGGAAGCCGACAGGCAAACTACTCCCATTTGCAGGCAGGAAATTACCTGTTGCGGAATTTGACATCACGGAAGAAAACTCTGTCAGTGTGACTCTCGAAATGTTCCGAGGGGAAGATGATTACAGATTCTTGCAGCAACTCATTCGATCTAAAAACGTGTTGTGTTATCGAGATGGAAGAGGTCGAAAGCTTTTCGGCCATGTGTTCGAATTACCGATTTCGGATGAAAAACACGGGAACACGACCAACATCACTATACATGAAATCAGCTTTACGGAGGAATTGGCATGATTTCTTTAACGAGTTATCCGTACCCTCCACAGGATATTTTAGATGCATTACATGGCAAATATGGCTCTAGGCATATTCGATTTCGTTATGACTTATTAGATGGGAACAATCGGAAAATAGGAGAACTAGATAGGGTGTTAAGTGGGAAAGTATCCATGAATGCACTTTCCACCATCAAGCGTACTGCTACCTTCACCTTACAAGACCGAGGGGACATCAACTGGCTGACCGATAGGATCCAACCTATACTTCTTTTGAAAATGCCCAAAACATCTGACTGGATTGAATTTCCGTTAGGTGTTTTTTTATTGGTTAGTCCCACAAGGAGTGACCATAATCGAAATGTTTACCGGGATGTGGGGGCGTTTGATGGTCTATTGATTCTAAAAGATGACAAGTTTCAAAGTCGGTACATCGTAAAAAAGGGAGTCAATTACCGTGCAGCCATTTTAGATATCTTGAAAAGTGCCGGGATTACCCAATACAACATTGAGGAAGTTGAAAAGACAATCCCAAATGACATTGAATATCCTCCAGGTACTGAGAAAATCAAGGCAATAAACGAGCTGTTAGGCGCCATCAATTTCACTCCGTTACATGTGGATGTATTCGGATATTTCACGAGTCGACCGTATGTGAGTCCTGTGGATAGAATAGTGGAATTCACCTATAAGGATGATGATTTGAGTATTGTATCTGCTGGCATGGAAGAGGATTTAGATCTTTACAGCATTCCGAATAGATGGGTTGCGGTTCTATCCGATCCAGAACGTGACCCTTTGGTTTCCACTTACACTAATAACAGTGCTTTGAGCCCCACGAGTACAGTAAATCGTTCTCGCATTATTGTGGACTATCGGGAAGTGGATGAAATAGCAGACCAAGAATCCTTAGATGCTTATGTGCAGCGAATCGCATTTGAAAGTTCGCAAATATTCGGCAAGCTTTCCTTTAGAACTGCCATTAACCCTTTGCATGACTATTTTGATGTCTTGCGTGTGGAATACTCACCATTAGGTATTAACCATACCTACAGTGAAACAGGGTGGGAAATGCCACTGGAAGCCGGAGGGTTGATGAAACATAATGTCAGACGGATTGTATCTGTCTAGGGGGTGAGTGAATGGATTCGGAATTTTTCCTGGATCATTTTAAAAATAAGGATTCGCAAAAATTAGTCCGATATGCGACCGTCGACCCGAACCACACTTCTGGACTGCCGAAACTTCTATTTGATGGAGAAGGAGCGGTCACGGAAAAGGGATATCCACACCTGGATAGTTACAACCCTGCTGCCAATGATCGAGTGATGCTAATAAGTAAGGTTATCATCGGCAAAGTAATTAGGTCTATTTAAGGGGTGAAACGATGATTATACAATTTAAGTTGAACGATACAAAAGACAAAATAGAATATGTTGCAGCGGATACTGAAGGGAACCCTGTTGACTTAACAGGGTCTTCCGTCCGTTTTATCATGTCCAGGCGTGCTACAGGAGAAGTAGTATTAACCGACCCTGCTACTATTACTGATCCTATTAATGGAAAAATCGAGTATTCTGTTTCGGAATTGACCACTATTGAAGCTGGGGATTTCCGAGCAGAATTCATCGTAGATTTTCCCGATAGCACACAAAAAACGTTCCCTACTATAGGATATTTGAGTATATCGATTCAAGCGAGTCTGGAACGCTGGAAGACTGGGAAAATTGCAGAGCGTATCGTAATAGAGCTCTCTGCAATCGACCAATACAAAACGGATATTACAGCCGAGGTCAATACCTTTAAAAATGATGTAACCGCCGAAGTGGAGACCTTTAAAACCCACGTTAATACCACCATGGACGACTATCAGGCTAACACAAACCAGGATGTAGCAAGTTACAAAAATGATATTGACAATACCATTGACACGTTCCAGATAGAAGTAGAAAAGATCGAGCCGAAAATGCAAGAAGCGAGCGCAGCTATTCAAACGGCCCAAGATTCTGCCGCAAATGCGGATCGAGCAGCAGAAGAAGCTGATTTATCCCGTTCCGAAACAATCACGGCAACCGTAAACGCCGAAAATGCCCGTGTAGCTGCAGAACAGGCAACGGCAGAGGCAAACACCCAAGCGGAATATGCAAAGGCGCAGGGAGACAATACAAAAGCCGTGGCAGAAGAGTTAAAAACAAAATGGTTGGTGCCGGTTGCTGATTTTGCAGCGATTGCTACCACCTACCCAGAACCAAGCGAGGGTGACACCGTACAGACACAACACGATAGCAAAATTTATCGTTATCAGTCTGGCTCATGGTTATATACCCAAAAGCATACGGACACGGTTGCAACGGATTTACAAGCGAAATTCGCAAAGGCAAACCGATCCACAAAAGTTCTGCCATACGGAACGAGCATCATCGACACCGATACACCTTCACCGATTGACCTTGAAATTGAAGGGGAAACGCTCATTTCGTTAGGTCAGTCAAACTTGGAAATCGGCAAAAAGTACGTCCTAGCAGACAAAAAAACACGCATCAAAACGTACAAAGATACACATGAGGGTGTGAAGAAGTTTGAAGTGCCGAATACGCTTGTGACCACTGCAGATTATGCGGGGAAAGTTGCGGATAGTACAGTTGTTAATCCTCATAGATTTAGAGGAGCAAGGGGCACGTCTTTGCAAAGTGTCAATTTGTACACTACTGCAGATAATACTCAAGCGCATATTGATGCTATTAAAACATTAAATGGAGTCGTTTCTTCTGCTTGGTCATCGACAGGTAGTGGTGAATTAGCACAACACCTCTTCTCCATCAACATCATAGAGCAAATAGAGCGCAATTACGGCATCATCCCGAAAGAGACACTTGCCGATAAAGTGCAGTGGGCGAAGGATAATTTGGCGAAGATAACGGCGAACTGGCATGGGTTTGGTAGTGGCCCGAGTGGGAATAAAGCGAACTTTGCAGAGTGGTACGATAATTCATGGAATACACCTTCCGTTCACACCAACGGCACTGTCACGAAGTTAGTGCGGAGCAATACTCTTTTACATCTAGTGATAGATAGTAATGGTTTTGTTCATTATCTCGCCCACGCAGACCCAAGTGACGGGGTAACGGCATCAACCATCAACACAGACTTTTTCAACACGGACATTGAGTTGAAAGCCAACACCGACATTATCACGAAACCGCAGATAACGAGCATTGCGGATTTTGAGGGGAAAGTTTCAGCTAGTTTGGTGGAGAATCCACATAAATTCCAATCACAAGCTAATGCTTCCTTAATAAGTCCGACAGGAACATTACTTGAAATAAGCGACCCTGATAAAATTTATAAATTAGACGGGATCATTAGAACTAGTTCAAACAATGGTAACGGAAATGTGATGCAACATCATTTCTCCTTCGACCTAATCGCCCAAGTCGAACGCACCCACGGACGAATTCCAGGGGCAGACACGGCGGCTAAGGTTCAGTGGTTGAAGGATAATTTGAGTAAGATTGTGGCGAATTGGCATGGGTTCGGTAGTGGGCCGAGTGGGAATAAAGCTACTCTTTGCATGTGGAGGGCGAATACGAATGACTGGGGTTCTGGACCATCTCACATTTCTAATAGTATTACAAAGCTGACTATCTCCAATTTATATCACCCTAGAGAAGTAAAAGATGTAATCGACAACAACGGCTTAGTCCACTTCCTGGCCTACGCAGACGCATCTGACGGAGTGACCGCTTCAACAATCAACACCGATTTCGTCAACCTAGAAATCGAACTAAAACCAATGGCCCAATTATTCGACCCGATTACGCCACTTTACGAAGTGGACGCAACCGAATACGGGAAGATTCTAGCGGATTGGACGGAGAGCGATGTATTGACACGTTATCCGAGAGTCCAGGGGATGAAACATGTGCAAAACCCTATTGTGACGGTGGAGGGGGAGAACTTGCTACCATCGAACGATGAAAATTGGTATCAAGGGAGTGTGTCTACGACAAACGGAAGCCCTAACAATATTGCCAATCGGATTAGTGGTGAGTTTGTAAGCGTTGTTCCCAATCAACAGTATTCAATCGTAGTAAAAAGTGGTTATGATGCTTATGTTTACGAGTTTGAGCAGATTAACGGAAGTTCTATCGGTTCTCAAAACTGGTCTAACAGTAAGGTTTTCACAACCAGCACAAAAACAAATTATGTGAGGATAAGCGTAAGAAAGACAGATGAAACAAATATACTACCTTCTGAAATTTCAAACGTCCAACCAATGTTCACACTAGGTTCCGAAGCAAAACCATTCGTCCCAAGAAACCCGTCCCACCTATACGCAGAAACGAAACTAGGACGGATCGGAACAAAGAAAGACGTTCTTTTCCAGGATAACGGCGAGTGGAAGGTAAGGGAGGAAGTTGTGAAGGATGTTGTGTTGGATGGGAGTTTGGATTGGATTTTTAAAAACAACTACACAAAACATAAACGTTTTGATGTTACTGTGTCAGGCGCAGAAGTTAATCTATTTCCTGTCGGTATTAAATACAACGGATTGCAACTTTACCGAAAAGGTCTTTTGGCAGATATGGCAGACATTTCTTATACAGTAGGTTCGTATGTTGCACTTTCTGTATCTAACACCGACACAGGATTTGGCGAAACCTACACACCTACCACAAACGACATCAAACGCTACTTCAACGGCTGGAAATACACAGACGGCACAACCTGGAATTCAGTCACAGGAAACGGGCAGACGGCAACGGCACAGGAAGCGTTAGACACCAAGCCGACAGACTACACGCCGTACAAGCTTTCCTATGTGAGAGCAACGGCACAAGTGAAACCCGTGAACGTGGAGGGCGCTATTTCCGTGCAGGGTAAGGCGCAAGCGAATGTTGGTAGTGGGGTGATTGTGAGGGAGAAGGTTGTTCCTTATCTAAGTGGGGGTAGTTACTTCATCAATGCCGACAATCCGAACGTAGAACAAAAAACTAAACATGCCACAAATAAGATTATGAAGGTGGATAGAAATAACGGACCAGACTACAATTGGGAACTTAAAAACTACTCAACCCCTAAGACGAACGGGAATGGCTTTGCTCAAATTTCAGAATCGTATTATGACCCAGCCGCCGAATATACTGTCACCTATCTAGTCTTAAACCGCCACCTATTCACGAACAACCCGAAAGACATTCGGGCAACGGTGGAGCAGAGCATTCCGAGCAGCTTATCACAGACCGTGGCGAAGCAAAGCGACCTGGAAACGAAGGTTAGCGTACTGGACCGCATGGCATACGACATGTTGCTACGCATTAAAGCATTGGAGGGAGCGCAATGAAATTAACACCCGAACAGATAGCGATCATTGAACGGGCAGGAAAGAGCGTGGAGGATTTTCAGAGGGATTTGAAAAACAATCCCTCTCCTATCAATCTCGAAGTTGTGAACGACCTGGGTAATGCTTTGGTTGTCACTTATCAAAACGATAATGAACTGGGTAACATGGTCATGAGCCTTTTTATACAAGTAAACGATCTAGCTGAAATGGTCATGTTACTACAATCAGAATTGGAGGCGTTGAAGAATGCTTAATTTGTACCGCTATCAATTGGACAATGGGATGAAAACTCTTACTCAGGTTCCAGAGCCGTATCAGTCCATGCTAAGAGCAGAAGGTTATAAGGAATAATTAATACAAAAGCGATCCTCAGGGGTCGCTTTTATAATTGGGGGAAAATGAAATGTGGATTAACGTAGAGGACTTACAAGTAGTACAAGCGTATTTGTTTGGGGGAGTAAAGCTCTTAGGTTCTTTAGCTCTTCTTATGTTTATCGATATTGTGACGGGTATTTTTAAAGCAATTAAGCTGAAGCGATTACGCAGCCGGAATGCATTGTTTGGATATGCCAGGAAGATGCTGGTGTTCGGCGTAATTATTGTGGCCAATGTAATTGACAATATACTCGGGTTAAATGGGGCGGTGGCTTATGCTACTGTCCTTTTTTATATCGCAAATGAGGGGTTATCAATTCTGGAGAACTTAGCACAGATCGGAGTAAAAGTACCTACTATTATTACGGAAAAACTTCATGTGATTCAGGAGGATAAAAAGAAGGAGGAAAAATAATTGGTTACTTTAAACTACAAAATAAAACATATTCGGAAACATCACACCACCAGAACGGGAATCAAGTTGTTACGGGTACAGGCTGTTGTAGACCACTGGACGGCAAACGCTGGGGGCACAGCTGACAATCATTTTGCCTATTTTGATATGCATTTACCTGATGTTAATGACACTTTGCCCGAAAATAAAAAACGATATGCTAGTGCTCATATCTTTGTTGATAAGGATAAAGCACTTGAGTTGGTACCGCTTGATGAGGTCTGCTTCCATGCTAATGACCGTAAACCTGGTCCACTACTATCGACCCTTAATGCGACAAGTCCACAGTATAAAAGCGGCAATGCAAATTTGCTGACCATCGGTGTTGAAATGTGTGTAGAGAAGGACGGAACCATTCATCCGGATACGTTGAAAAGAACAGCTCTTGTTCACCAGATGCTGCAGGAGAAGTTTCCGCAGCTGAAGGATACCTACAATCGATTTGTTCGGCATTACGATGTGACGGGAAAGAATTGCCCTGCTCCGATGGTGACAAGAGCATCCAGGTATAAAGAGTTGCTGGATATGACGCATGATAAAGTTGAAGTAAAACCAGAAGCACCTAAACCACCTAAAGAGGAGGAACCATTCATGCTAGATAAAGCAATTGTGTATAATTCAACATCAGACTTTCCTGTCGTGGAGTCATTAATCAATTTAACCGGAGCACCTGCTTACACCCGCAGAAAAGCAGAGGCGCTGGGGAGAGTAGCGAAGGAAGTAATTATTGTAGGTGGCGGGAAAGGAAAGCTGCAGGCGGATAAGTTTACGGATCTATCAGGAGCTGATAAATTCGCGACTGTAGCCAAAGTTGCAAAATATCTAGGTAAATAATTGTAGAAAAAAGCCACTTCTAGGAAGGACTTCCAAACATAGGTATAGAATAACAAACTATACCAAAGAAAAGGGGTCTTTATTATGATGTATTTATTAGCTATCTTTTTACCTCCAGTTGCAGTTCTACTCACTGGTAGACCATTTCAAGCGTTTATTAATTTTCTTCTCACTCTTTGCTTATTCGTTCCTGGAATGATCCATGCGATTATGGTAGTAAGCGAGAGTAAGGCAGATAAGAGAATGAAAAAACAAGTAAAAATGATGAAACAAGCATAAAAAAGAGACCTCCTTATTGGGGGTCTTTTTTCTTTATATACAGCTGCCAACTCTTCTTAAACTTCCACAAATGATCATACCCTGTCACCCACTTGCCGGCAATTTCATGATTTCCTTCCACATAATAGAGATGTGAATCGTCCAATTTCTTAAGTACCCCAACTAATCCTGTTTCATGATTCCTTACCTGGTCTCCTACTTCCATTTCTTTTCTCATAAACTATCAAACTCCTAAATTCGATTATACTGCCGAATATATGTTAATTCGTGTATTTCGTCAATCATAAAAGCATTAATCCGCCACTAATAATTACAAGTGAAAACCCTATTGTCGCAAGCCTGCTGCTCATCATATTTATGAGTGCCCAAACTCCAACTCCTACAGCTACTAGAATCGGTAAAACTGCAATGAATTCTGCTATCCAATCCTGAATGCCTGTTGTTAAAAAATCACCTATCCATTCTTTTATAGAAGGTAAGGTAGGAAATTTAACCATTCCCACCTGCCCGTTCTCCAAAAATCTATCCCACATTGATTGAGGACCTGAAAGGGAATCGAGTTTGGATGCCAGGGGAGTTGGATCTACAAAATGACCCTGTGCATCCTTTAAACCAAAGTGAAGATGTGGGCCTGACGAATGGCCTGTATTGCCACTGAATCCAATGGATTCTCCTTCATGAAGTATTTGCCCTGCTTTTACCTTAATATCACTCAGATGACCGTATATGGCTCTGGAACCATCCTCTAATCGGAGGATGACTCCTTTGCCTATATTTGCGGTTCCATAGTCTACAACTCTTTCCACAACAGCTTCACCGATAGAGCGTAATTCTGTGCCCTCTGGCATAGCTAAATCAATCCCTGTGTGCGGTTTGTTATTTCTAATTTGCTCGAGCACTCCATATTCAGAGGTAAGTCTGAATTTCACACCGATCACCTCCAAAAGTAATGCTTCATTTTTTCTCTTTCATTCCAAATGCGAAACAGTAAGCTCATGATGATGACTGTTTTCATGGTGATTCACTCCTTATACAGCGTCTTTCATAGCTCTTACTAAAATGTTGAGAATCATCGGCATTAGAGTTACGAGAACATACCCTAAGCCGGCTGACTGCATCATGCCAAAGCCTTTTTCCTTATTGTCTATCATGATAAAGAGACATCCTCCCAGGGCAACTACCATGGCTACCGGATATGCCAAAGCCTGAATCAATGTGATTAGCGGGTCAAAAGCAGTAAGCATGGTCTCAAAAATCCCATCAGCCGTAGTTGCCGCAGAGTTAACCGGCAGGACCTCTCCATAGTAAGTAGGAGCACTTGCTGCAGCTGCAACTTTCACTTTTGCAAAAGGAGCAATTGCCAAAGGTAGGGTTGATGTGAGCGCTAGTGTTTTACCCGTTGTCTTTGCCTGGTCCATCATTATTTCTTCCTGGGTTCTCAAATCCTCATAACGCTTTTCCTTTCTGCCCATAAATTCCGAGATACTACCGACTGTTTGCACCTTCTTGTTGAACATACCAATTCCTCCTTAGTGGAAATCTTCCACAGTGAATATTTGAAAATCTAGCCCTTCGCATAACTCCGCAATTTGTTTTCTCCGGTATTCTGTCGTGGTGATCCAGATAAACTTAGGTGGAACATCAAACACATTCAGCTGCATTAACTGTTTATACCGGTCTATCTTGTCTCGGTTTTTAGACATCTTCTGTGTGTGATCTACCTCCACAATGTGACGTTTCTTGTCTCTCATGAATATGGCATCTGCAATCACTTTCACCTTTCCTTTTACTTCAAGCTTCATTTCATTCTTCCAGGTAGACGGGCAACCAAAAGCAATATAGATGGAATTTCGCATGATATAATGCCTGGCTTGCACTGTCTTTTTTAATGCCTTCTTTGCGTTGACCTTTTCCCTGCCTTCTTTGTTTAGATAGTAGATGTTTTCTCCATCCCGGAAAGAGCTCAAGTATTGTTCCATTTCTTTCAGGACGTGATTTGCAGTTCTGATGCTGTTCAAATTGTGGATAACTTGAATCTGGGACCTGCTAAGATAGCTCAGTTTCTTCAATGACAAGAGTATAGCTTCCTCCCGTTGTTCCTTTTGTACCATCCTTTTCATGGGTGTCTGTATTCTCCTTTCGTGGACGGATGTTGATATGTGGATGAATGGCTTTCTTGATGAATTCATTCGTGATTAAAGGTGTCTGGATGATTGATTTCCCGTGTGGAGACTTATAGATAGCTCTACCTCTCACAAAAGGAAGTTCCTCAGCACCCTGTTCATCTAATGCCGCCAAGCTTGCTGTACCTGTTTGTAATTTGAAACACACTCGGCCATCACAGTTTTGACGGACAGAAGACGGGATCGTCTTATTAATTGGATACTGGGTGCAATAAATGACTCTGTACCCGGCACCGCGCCCCTTCGCACAAATTCTTTCGATTATTTCTAATGCCTCACTGTAATTTGAAAGATCAGCTGCTTCATCAATAACGATAAAGTGCCTTTCTTTCATTCCAGCTTCTTTCACATCTTCAAATTCATTTTCCCTTAAATAATCTAGTGTTTTCTCCATTCGTTCTTCCACACCCTGAAGCTTTTCAAGAGCACTCTCAGGATCCGTTGCAAGCGACTCCACCTGCTTAAGCTTGCTGAATCGACTGAATGCTAAGCCTCCCTTTAAATCAATCAGAGTGAAGCTTACATGGTCAGGGTGCTTCATGATGAGTGAAGTAATAACGAGCTTTTGCAAAACGGTTTTACCATACCCTGGACTGCCGGCAATAACCATGTTGTAAATTTCATCAAAATCATGCTTGATTTTTTTGTCGCGAGTTGTACCAATAACAACCTCCCAATCTTTCGTCCTTATCAAAAGCTTTTCATCGAAAGGGAAATATTCAGTGAGCGTTGAATTGTAAACTCGGAACTTAAGCATCCCATCGAAAGTTATTTCAACCTCTTTTTTAAAAGATTGTTTTTTGCTAAAAATATCCCTAACTTGCTGCAGCACATCTCCTTTCCAATTGACTGTTTTAAAATCACTGAAAGATATATCCGGAATTGTCTTTTTGATGTTCAGGCCATCTTGAAAGTTAGCCAGCTTATCTTGAAACTCTTTTGCAGACAACCCCTGTGGCATTTGATAGACAAACTCTGTGTATCCATCTTTTTTGGACTTGCGGTGAATTCTAATTTCCTTTCCTTCTTTATTTTTCAATCCACAGTTTCGAGCTATGTTTACGATTTTTGTATGATCATTTCTTCCTCCACCAGATTTTTGATAATAAGAAAAACCAGCGATTGAACCGGCCACGATTGATGAAGTGATTTCGAACAACAAAGACCCCACCCCTTTCCTTTGGTATACGTAGTATAGTCCCTACCTTTTGGCAATCATTTAGTTGTCAAAGAGCGGTACCATACAGGAATTGCGCTTGCCTTATCGCTTGCTAGAGTGGCAATATTACTGGAAGCGTGTTTTAGCAAGCTTTAAGGCGTTTCTTTTGGCAATCTGTTTCGCAATTTGTTTGGCATGTTAAATGGTATGCAGCCCTGTTTGTCCATGTTGACAAATTTTTGAGCAAAAAGTTTAAAAAAGAAATTTTTGGACAGAATGACTTAACAAGAAGTTATTAGGAGGCGGGCCATTTTGGATTGGTTTGGGTTAGGAAAAAAGAGAACTAAATTAGGAAAGTGGTTAGATCAGCACGGAGTTTCACAGACGGAATTCGCGAAAATGAGCAAGGTTTCCAGACCGACAATTTCGAGGCTGTGTTCAGCAGAAGAAAATCATGAGCCTACAATGAAGACAGCAAAAAAGATAATAAAGACAATAAAGGAGAAGTTGGGGAAGGATGTTCATTATGATGATTTTTGGAGCATGTAAAAAAAGGCGGCTAAGATAGCTGCCTTTTTATTATTTTAATGTAATGTTTTACCATTGTAATATTTTCTAAAACAGGTCAATATTATAAGTAATACTTGCCTATAAGGCAACTTTTACTCCGGGGGAGGGTGGAATACCACCTACCGTTGCCGTTTGCCTTTTTCAACTTCAACCCATTCATAAAAGTCTTCAGCGTGACAGTTTAAGATTCTTGCTGCTAGCACAGCATTTTCATAACTCATTTCACGCTCATTTTTCATCCATCTGGATACTGAGGACTCATTGACTTTCATTCTACGAGCGAATTCCGCTTGACTAATTTCACCTAGAAGTTCGAGCAGACGGCATCTCCCTTTACGGAGAGCCATAATGTACCTCCTTACAATGGTTGCTTAAATTATAGCCTTCAATAGGCAAGGAATTCAATTACAGAGATAAAAAAAGGGGGAGAAAAAATGCAATATCCCAAGTTACCCAGCTTTTTGACTGCCTACGATATCGAGAGAGTATTGGGGGTTACATATTCTGAGGCAAAAAAGATGTTGGAACTAAATGAACTTTCAGTAGTTATTATCGGTAAAACGCAAAGAGTATTAAGAGAGGATTTTATTTTGTGGGTTAGAAAAAACCCAGAATACTATCTGGGTTTTCATAAAATGGGTAACAAAAGGGTAACGCACGCACGTAAATTGCATTGAATTAAAGTTAAAGATGTTGCAACTCGAATAGCGAAGAACCTTATTATATCGCGCTTTGGTGAACTTTCGTTAAAGATGTAACAGTTCATTAAGTCATATCTGGGATACTTGTGTGCCGACATTCATCCACTACAATATTCCATTGATTATCTTTGGTTGCATTGCTGCGATGGTTTTATAATGTAGGCTACCCTGAAAATAAGTATGTGTTCTGTTTAAATCCCTGTTAATTTCCGTTCCAGGTGTTCGCTTTCCGCGGGGCGGTGCTTGAGCCTCCTCGGCCTTGCCTGCGGGGTCTCAAGTCTACCGCTATCTCCCGCAGGAGTCTCACACCTTGCACTCCAATCAACAGGGGAGGCAGGTATGCATTAAGTTACACCAAATTTTCATTTCTCATTGTGTAATTCATTTATATGAGGGTCTTAGGTGAAAGACAAAAATGTTGTTTTATGTGAAGACTAGCTGTTGATTGGAGCAATAGGCGAAGACTCCTGCGGGAGGAAGCGTTTAGTGGAGACCCCACAGGCGAAGAGCCGAGGAGGCTCCACAAACGCCCCGCGGAAAGCGAAGCCTTGTGAGGAAATCAACAGCGGTGTTTAACGGAGCCGTAAAAGTAAAAGACCTGCTACTGTTATATCAGTAGCAGGTCTTTTACTATTATTTATGCAACTCTCCGTGTGTTGGAGATGTTCGTAGTCTTATTCAATGCATGGTACAGTCTCGGTGCGATCATCGCGCAGATAACTGTAAACACCAAATCCTTTACGGAGAACCAAGCCATAATCCTCCATGCCGCTTCGTAGCTCATATTTCCTTCCGCCACATTGTTTACGATAAACCACATATAGGTTGTGCCGATTACATAAATAAGGATGATTCCAACGAATGATGCTGTCATAAAAGTGGCAATACCCGGCTTTTCGTTTCTTTCCACAATTAGCCCGACTACAAATGCTGTTATGATATAAGAAAGAATAAAGCCGCCTGAGCCGCCAAGTACAGCACCCATCCCAGATCCAAACTGTGCGAAGACAGGTGCCCCTGCAACTCCTACCAATAAATAAACAAACATACTTATTGCCCCTAGGCGTGATCCCAAGAGTATGCCGGCAAGTATACAGAAAAATGGCTGCATGGACAATGGAATGCCTGCCACTTCCAAAAATGGTGCCCAGGATGCGATATTGGCCCCGATTGCCATCAGTGCAACAAACATTGCTGCATATGTAATATCCAATGTTCTCATTCTACGCTTCATAATGTAAACCCCTTTGTCTGATGTAGTTAACAATAAAAATGATAATCTATCAGACTCTTGTCTGTCAACATGATTTTTTATTAGGTTGACAAAGAGAGGAGCGCAAATTTCGTCAATAAAAAAACGGGCAGGAAAACATATCGTTTTCCTGCCTGTTTTTAGTGGCTGTTTATCTAGCTGATTTACGATACCCTACTGCAACAGCTGCTTCCTCTGTATCAAACCATTCGATTGCTTTTGTAACTTCATAGAATTGCCCTTCTGGAACATGATAGATCAGTTCCCCACGTGAATTCTGGTTGCCTTTTATTTTCACAGCTGCTTGAGCTTTATTGTCAGAACGTAATTTTGTTATGAGTGCTCCTACCAGACTACTGATAAGAATTCCATTGAAAAGCACTGCTTTCTTCATTTGTCTTCCTCCTGTCCATTTCTTTTCTATTCTATATGGGCCTGTATAGCACCGCTGTTGATTTCCGCACTAGGCTGCGCTTTCCGCGGGGCGCTGCTGGAGCCTCCTCGGGCTTCGCCCTGTGGGGTCTCCAGCCTACCGCTATCTCCCGCAGGAGTCTTCGCCTATTGCTCCAATCAACAGCTAGTATAAACATTTAATTAACAAAGCTTCCTATAATACTTTCAAAAAACATATAAAGTATGAATTACATCTTTCTTACCCTTCCTTTAAAGCGCAATAAACATTGTGGTGGCTAGAAATTATTCCTATAGAGGTAGCTATTACTAAATTCATAGGGAATCCTACCCTTTTTTGCTCCTTTTTGTTTAATCATCTTCCAAAGCGTGAATATAACGAGAAACAGAATAAATTTTATCGAATAAAGGAGTGGAAGATTCATGGATGTTAAAGGTAGCGCATTACAACTTAAGGGAAATAAATGGGTGAAGGGTGCTGTAATTGGCAGTCTAGCCGCAAGTTCCGCATTCTTGTTGAAGTCGGACTCTCGAAATAAGGTGATGAAATTTTTTCGAAGAGACAAAGGGAACCAAGAACATGAAGCAACTGAAGAAAAGGCTGATTAAGAAGGTAAAGAGAGAAGCGACAGAGCAATATATCGACTATAAAAAAAAGAAGACGAAAGAAAAGATGCAGGGGAAAATCACAGATGCATCCGAATCGTTGGAAGAGTCTAGAAGTGACCTAGCTGATAACGTCCACACGAAAGCGGACGAAATGAAAGTGAAAATCCAAGACTCTCTATTAAAAGTCAAAAATAAATTGCAAAAAGTGAAAGAGGCTGGAGAGGCTATGCAAGGAGATACAGGAAACCGAAGAAACTCCAGTGATATAAAATCCTACACAGAAACAAATAAAGCAACGGATATAAAAGGTATGAATGCCGTTAAGAGCAATGTGGAGATCCCACATGCAAGTGATACTAAAGGAGTGAAGTAAAATGGCAGCTATTCAAAAGAGTACAGACGGATCCAGTTTAGCAGAAGTAATCGATAGAATTCTAGATAAAGGGGTCGTCATTGATGTATACGCCCGCGTTTCATTAGTGGGTATCGAGTTGGTGACAGTGGAAGCCCGCGTCGTTATCGCGAGTGTGGACACTTGGTTGCGATATGCAGAAGCGGTTGGCCTTTTAAGAGACGACCTGATGGACGATGAATTCAAATTATCCGAACAAGTGAACGAAAGACAAAAAGCGTAATTTTGACAAAAGAATATACAAGGGACAAGGCACATATCGCATGTGCCTTTGTTCCATTTCAATGAATCGGCGGGTGGGTGATTAGAATGAGTATGAAAAAGGTATTGAATGAAGTAACGGAGTTCTTTTGCGAATTCGTGAAGCCTCCATATAAAATTACGTCCGTGCAACCAACTGACCAAGGCTGGGACGTTGTAGTAGAGGTTATTGAAGAAAAGGAATATATGAAGGCTTATGCCAAGGATCAGATGGTGGGAGTATATCATGCAAGATTAAATAAAGACATGGAAGTGGAATCCTATGATCGAAGAAGCTTGCGTGCCAGAAGTTCCCTGGATCTATATCAGGAGTAAAGTCGTTGAATTGTCGTGGAGGTAGGATAGATGAATAAACAATTGGATATTGAGATTGTCACACATTCCACAGTTGATGAAATTACATCAAGAACTGTAGATTATCTTAAAAACGGTTTTCCTGTGCATTTTACAGGGCCGACAGGAGTGGGGAAGACCTCCATCGCACTTCATGCTGCGAAAAAGCTGGAAAGGCCTGTAGTGGTTTTGCAAGGGCATGAGGAAATGACCAATGCAGATCTATTGGGTGACTTTAATGGCTATACCAAAAAGCTCCTAGTCGACAATTATGTGCGTTCCGTGATGAAAAAAGAGGAAACCATGCGGGAGACTTGGCAGGAAGGCCTGCTGCTAGAGGCAGTGAAAAATGGCTATACCCTGATATATGATGAGTTCACCAGGTCTAAGCCTGAAACGAACAACCTGTTTTTATCAGTGATTGAAGAAGGAGTCCTCCCTTTATACGGATCAAAGCATAAAGAGAAATGGGTTCCTGTTCATGAGGATTTTTCCATCATTTTTACTAGTAATCCATCTGAATATGCAGGGGTTCACCAAACACAGGATGCCCTGCTGGACCGAATGATTACCATGGAGTTGGATTATCTGGATCTTACAGCAGAGTCCACTATCATTAGTCAGAAGGTTGATATATCTGAAGAGCATGCTGAAATGATTGCGGGCTTTGTCTCAAGTCTACGCGAGAAATGTCTATCAAAGAGCAAGCAAGGCCCAGGGATACGTGCAGCACTTATGATTGCAACTGTATCAAAAGATAAAGAGATGAACATCAGTGCAGAAGACGAGGAATTCAAGCAGCTGTGCATAGATATATTATTGCATACCGTTCATAAGGGCATGCAGTATGAAAAGAAATCAAGAAGCTTATCTATTATTACACAAGAGTTCAAGAAAGCATTTGGAGGGAATAACAATGGAAAGTAAACAAGGATATTATACATTTTGTGCAATTCAAAAACAGGATAAAGAACTTACGCTCGGAAATGTGGAACTCGAAGGCCAGTCCACACCTTTACAATTAATCGACTATAAAGAATTCTCCATGGTAGTTGCAAGCGCCCCAATCAAAATCTATCACCCGAAAAAAGATAATCTCCTTACCCACCAATCTGTGGTCTCTTCGATGATGGAAAAATCCTCTGTCATACCCATGAGTTTTGGGAATGTTTTTGAATCGGAGGCGGACGTTCAATTCTTGATGAAATCCCTGCACGAAGAGTTTGTAGAGATTTTCGCGAAAATCGAAAACAAGATTGAAGTCGGTTTGAAGATCATGGGAAAAGACGAGTGGCTGAAAAGAGAGATCAATAAAAACCAGAAGGCCATCAAGCTGAAAGAAAAAATCAGTGGGAAATCAGAAGCGGCCTCCTATTATGAACGTATCGAGCTCGGAGATATGGCACAGCGTTTCATGAAGGAGAAGATGCAGGCATGCATGAAGGAGATATTCCTCCCGCTCGCTGAGAAAGCTGTTTCGGCGAAACAAAATGAAACGATTGGCGGGAAGATGCTGATTAACGCTTCCTTTCTGATTGATCGTGATGATGAAGAACAATTTGACAAGCTTGTTAATGACCTGTATGAAAATTGGTCCGATAAAGTGGAGTTTAAATACTCAGGTCCATGGCCGGCTTACAACTTCATTGATATTAAGCTGAAGGCGAAGAATGCTTAATGATTCATAAGCTGTTGACCGGACCAATCGGCGCGCTTGTAAAACTCGGAGGAAAAATACAGGAAGAAGTGGATAAAGAGATGTACGATCTCGATACGATCCAGCAAAAGCTTGTACAGCTTGAGATGATGGCGGAAATGGATGAGATAACTGAAGAGGAATATAACAAACAGGAAGAAATTCTGTTGGAGAGATATGAGATTGCTAAGCTTCGTGAGCAGCGAATGTTTGATGACTTGAAGAAAAGAGATGGAGGTGTATAAGTAATGGAAGCTATAACAACGGAACAGCTATTTTACTTATACGGGTTAATACCTGCGAAAGAAGCGGAAGAAAGACCATTAGAAACGATTATGGGAATTGATGATCAGCACGAAATCTATACAAGACAGCTTGGAGAGGTGATGGCTGTCATGTGCAGATTGGATGCCGAGGAATACTCGGAAACGGCAATTGAAGAAAAAATGAACGATCTGGATTGGCTGAAAACGAAAGCCTATCATCACCATGAAACATTAGCCACTCTGCATGAATCATACACGCTTGTTCCTCTGAAATTTTGTACGATCTATAAGAGCGAGGAAAATCTGGGTCTGACCATCAAGGAGCAAGAGAAAAAAATCACGCGTCTTTTTGCAGAGCTTGCACACACAGAAGAATGGAATCTGAAAATCTATTGTGAGGATGAAAAAATCAAAGAAGAAATATTGAAACATTCTCCCGCTATAAAAGAGAGGGAAGAAGAAATAGCCGCTTTAAGCCCTGGTAGGCAATTTTTTGAAAAGAAGAAGCTGAAGAACTTGATCGATCAAGAGACAACAGAAGCGAAAAGAAAAAGCTGTGATATCATTCATGAGCAATTGGGCCATCATTGTTCCGATTCTGCTGTGAAGAAAAATTGGAGCCAAGAGATGACAGGCAGAAAACAGGATATGAACTGGAATGGTGTGTATCTGATTCCAAAAGAAAAGCGTGAGGAATTCATCCAGGAACTTCAGCGGTTGAAAGAGTCCCATGCAGAAACAGGGTTTACGATGGAATATACAGGACCTTGGCCTTGTTATTATTTTGCCAATCTATAGAAGGAAGGGTTCACAATGCCAGCACCTAATGGAGTAGATCCGAATCAAGATGTTTCCTTACTCGATATATTGGATGTCATCCTCGATAAAGGGGTTGCCCTCAGAGGTGAGCTGATCATCTCCATCGCAGATATTGATTTAATTTATTTGGATCTGCGTCTGCTCATTACCTCCGTAGATAAGCTCATGGAGACCAATGAGCGGAAAATAATAGATGAGGAGGAAGAAGAATGGAACACCAGCCACAAAAAAGCGGTAGAATCCAGCTAGACCCGGACAATGTCGAACAAGGGCTTTCCCAATTGGTCCTGACAGTGATTGAGCTGTTAAGGCAGCTGATTGAAAGGCATGCCCTGAGACGCGTGGAGAGAGGCAATCTGACGGACGAGGAGATTGAAAAGCTCGGTACCGCGTTAATGAATCTGGAATTGAAAATGGAAGATTTGAAAGAGATTTTCGACTTAGATGATGAAGACTTGAACATAAACCTAGGACCCCTTGGGAACCTGTTGTAATCTTTCTGAGCTATTAAGGAGCTGTTAATTATGTCCATGCAAACCCCAGGTCAATCTAGTAACCTAGTGGAAGTATTGGAAAAGATATTAGATAAAGGTGTCGTCATTGCAGGGGATATCAAGATAGGCCTTGCCGATGTCGAACTGCTTACCATCAAGATCCGTCTGCTTGTTGCATCTGTCGATAAAGCAAAGGAAATCGGGATGGACTGGTGGGAGACAGACCCTTATTTCTCCTCCAAGCAGGCTACTCGCGATTTGGAGTCACAGAACGAAAAACTGCTCGAGCGGATCGATCAGTTGGAAAAGCGTTTAGAGGCACCTAAAAAGTAATTGCTATTATTCTATTTTAATTAATTTAACTCTATAAACACCGCTGTTGATTTCCGCAATAGGCTGCGCTTTCCGCGGGGCGTTGATGGAGCCTCCTCGGCTTCGCCTGTGGGGTCTCCACTAAACGCCATCTCCCGCAGGAGTCTTCGCCTATTGCTCCAATCAACAGCTAGATTCTTATAGATCAACTCTAGTATTAAACAGAGATACTCATGAAAAAGATCTACACCTGAGAAATGAAAATATAGTGATGACGTTATGCTTCACCTGCCGCCCCTGTTGATTGGAGTGCAAGGTGTGAGACTCCTCGAAAATGCGAACATTTTCTTCGTGCGATGTATCGCTGCCGCAGCCTTCCTTGTCCTGCGGGAGATAGCGGTAGACTTGAGACCCCACAGGCAAGGCCGAGGAGGCTCAAGCACCGCCCCGCGGAAAGCGAACACCTGGAACGGAAATCAATAGGGAGTTAAATAGAACACACTTATTTTTGGGTTAGAGTATAATTAAAAATAATGGGAAAGCGGCGGACAATTTCGTTGCTTTTTTTTCTGTGTCTGGAAGTGGAATTATGCTAATCTAATGGAAAGGGAGGGATGTTGGTGGAGAAAATAGCTGTAATTACCGGTGCCAGCCGATTGAAAGGGATAGGAGCAGCCATATGCCGTGAACTGGCGGATGCCGGCCATCACATTTTTTTTACATACTGGATGGATTACGACAGGGCAATGCCGTGGGATATGGAAAGCAATGAGCCTTTGCTGCTCAAAAATGAATTGGAGGCCAAAGGTGTAAAAGCCGCGAGCCTGGAATTGGACTTGTCCCGCAGTGATTCGGCAGAACTGCTGATGGAGGCAGTGCAAAAGGAGTTGGGGAAGCCTGATATCCTCATAAACAATGCCGCCTATTCGACCAATAACGATTTCTCGGACCTGACGGCTGAAGAGCTTGATAAGCATTATTTAATCAATATCCGTGCCACCACACTATTGAGTGTTCATTTTGCCAGAGTATTTGATAAGCAGGCTGGAGGGAGAATCGTCAACCTTACATCCGGTCAGTCACAGGGGCCGATGCCGGGAGAACTGGCCTATGCTACAACAAAAGGGGCAGTTGATGCGCTCACGCTGACTCTATCCGCAGAATTGGCTCCCTTGGGCATAACCGTTAATGCAGTGAATCCTGGCCCGACAGACACAGGATGGATGACTGAATCCATCAAAAGGGAGCTGCAGCCATTGTTCCCTTTTGGCAGGGTGGGAGAGCCTCACGATGTGGCAAAAATAATCAGGTTCCTCGTAAGTGACCAGGCCGATTGGATCACAGGACAGGTCATTCATTCTGAAGGCGGATTTAGGAGATAGATGACAAAAGGCTCGTTTAACCAGTTTTCTGGTAAAACGAGCCTTTACTTATATGAGACTACAAAACAACTATCAATCAAACATAAACTGCTTCGTCCTGTACTTCACACTCATGACAATTCCCATCGCAATCATATTGGTCAGCAAAGCACTGCCCCCATAGCTCATGAAAGGAAGCGCCAAACCGGTAATTGGCATCAATCCGATGGTCATACCGATATTCTGGAAGATCTGAAAAGCAAAAAGCCCGATGACCCCTGTCACCAAGTATGTCCCAAATGGATTATCACAGTTAATTGCAATCATGATTAATTTATAAATCATAATGAAATAAATCGAAATAACGAGTGTTGCCCCGACAAACCCAAACTCTTCCCCGATCAAGGCAAAGATGAAGTCCGTCTGCACCTCTGGTATTCGCCCGCTTTGTGACTGGACTCCCTCCAACAGGCCGCGTCCGGACACTTGCCCGGCTCCAATCCCTTTTAAAGCTTCCGTCAATTGGAATCCATAGGAGGACGCGTATTCCTCTCTGCTTAACCAGCCATAAATACGCTCAAGCTGATGTGGTTCGATAAATTTGGTGAATAGCTCAAAATGAAAGTTATGCAGATAGACCAGTGTCCCTAATACTGAAATGATGAATCCCGCTAACAACGACAACACTTTCCAGGATGTACCACTGATGAATATCATCGTAATCATGATTGCTGCGATTACAAGTGCCGTCCCAAGGTCTGGCTGTTTCAAAATCAGAAGAAAAGGCGGCATCGTATATGCAATCAGTTTAATAACCACGATAGGTGGTGTCTTGAAGTCGAGTTCATGCTTTTCCTTCATCCATTTATTGATGACTGCTGCAAGAAGGATGAGTAAAAATATTTTCATGAACTCTGATGGCTGCAGCATGAAGCCCCCAAGATTGATCCAACGTTGTGAACCGTTTCGGACCGTCCCGAATAACTCGACGGCTACCAATAAAATCAGTCCGAGCGTATAGAACGGTAGGGCAAGGTTCTCCAACAGTTCATAGTCAAAGAACATGATGGAAACCATGATTCCAACCCCGATGATGTACCAAACAATCTGCCGTTTAAAAAAGTAAAAAGGGTCATTCGCAAAATACTGACCCGAAGCACTATATACTGCCACTAAACTTATAATAAAAAGTAAAAACAGCAGAAATAACAATGTATAATCGACTCGACTATACTCTAGCTTGTTATTTTCTGTCCCCATGATGTTTGTGTCTCCTCTCGAGCCTCAATAGCCAGTTTTGCATGTTTCGATAGGTGGACCAAAATTCCTGCAGCAAAAATCGTTATTAGTAAGGAAGAACCGCCATAGCTGATAAATGGCAGTGTTATCCCTGTGATGGGTAATATCCCATTAACAGCGCCGGCATTCATGAATACTTGAATGCTGATCTGAAAGGTAATTCCGAATGCGAGCAGTTTGCCAAATGGATCTTTAATGGCAACTCCTATGCGCACCCCCCGAACTAGTACAATCAAGTACAAAATAAAGAGGAATATCACTCCGAACATACCTAATTCCTCTGAAATGACAGCCAGGATAAAGTCTGTGTGGGCCTCAGGAAGGTATCCGAGCTTCTGTATCCCTTGAGCAAGGCCCCTTCCCCACAAACCCCCTTCACCAATGGCAATATAGGAGTTGATCAATTGATAGCCATCTCCACCTGCATCGGCAAAAGGATCGACAAAAGAGGTCAATCGTTTTAGCCGGTAGGTGGCGGTAGTGGCTAATAATCCAATGACGCCTACTGCCACTGTACCTAACAGGAGAATATGCTTCAATCTTGCCCCTGAACAGATCAATATTGCGCCGCAGCCTCCTATGATTGCGGTCGCTGTCCCCAAGTCAGGCTGTCGCATCAACAATACGAAGATAAGTCCTAAAACCAATAGTGGTGGAGAAACCCCTTTTTTAAATTGATGTATGTATGGCTGCTTCCGCGCATAAACCCTTGCGAAATAAATCAGCATCCCAAGCTTAGCAATCTCAGCTGGTTGAATGGTGAAACCTCCTACGGGAAACCAGCTTCTCGCTCCATTTACTTCTTTTCCAATACCAGGAATCAATACTAATAATAAGAGGAGAATGATTACTGCAAGCATGAGTGGAGTGAATCTATCGTATAGCTTATAAGGAGTAATAATGGCGGTGATAAAAACGGGAATTCCTACGTAGAGCCATACTTTCTGCCGGTTAAAAAAATAACTCGCATCATCGTAGGTCTCCAGGCCAAAAAGCATCCCTGCGCTGTATATCATGACCAATCCATAGACACATAACAAAACAAGTGCTGTAATCAATATCCAATCTAGCTTTTTAAAATGTGTAATCATTATATTAACTCCTTTAAAAACACAAAGAATCTCCCAAAATAATTATACAATACAAGCCCATTACAAAGATATGAAAAGAATATTACAATTCTAAACCGTGAAAGCAGACGTAGCCAGACATCGCATGGGATTCAGTGAAGACTCTTGAAGAACACCTTTCCCTTAGCCACTATCAAAAACAAAAAGAAGCTATGAATCTCTAGCTTCTTTGATGGATTGTTTACGTATGAAGAACGCATCCTCCATGGTAGGAGGAGTCCTTGCAAAGCCTGGCGCGGGCTGCTGTTGTGACGCGCATTTTACAAGCAGCCCTTTCGGAAGGCGGCCAGCATACACGATAAGATGCTTTTTTGAAAATTCATCATAGTCCTCGTCTAGCAGTTCCCCCTTCCATACATTTGAAGGAAGGTTTTCTTTCCACATATGCTTCTGTCCCGCATAGAGGACTTCTCCCCGGTTCATCCAAAGTACAGAGTGGCAAATATCCTCCCATTCATTCAGTTCATGTGTAGCCACGACAATGACACAATGTGAAGAAAGGGTTGTTAAATAGTTTAACAGACATTTTCGCTCATGGATATCCAAAAAGTTCAATGGCTCATCCAGAAAAATATACCGGGGCCTGCCAATGAATGCCTGAGCAAGTGCCAATCTCTGCTGCATCCCTTGGGAAAGTCTTTTGATTTTCTTCTGGGCCACATCCTCCAGATGGAAAACGCCAAGCAGTGTTTTTGTTTGCTGTATGGCAAAATCCTTTCCGATCCCTTTGAGCTGAGACATATACAACATTAATTTAAAGGGGGTATAGTCTTGGTACAGTTCAATGCCAGTAGGGACAAAGCCTATCCTGCTGCGCACGTGGGCAAGATTGTTATCCATGGTATCTTCGTCGTAATGAATGGTCCCAACAGGCGCGCTGATGGCTGTTGCCAACAGATGAAGCAGTGTCGACTTTCCGGAACCATTGTTACCTACAAGTATCGTTATACCCTTTTCAAATGTAAGTTCATCAATGGACAGGGAAAATTTCTTATAGCTCCAATTCAGATCCTTTATCATAATCATGCGGATGACCCCGTTATTGTTCCATTGACTGAAGTACCAGACTTTTTCTGAAAGCATGGAAAAGGAGTAGTGTTCCCAGAATTACCAAAGCCCCCTGAATACTTGCAATCTGACTATAGGAAATATCAAGGCGATAGGACATATCCCTGACCATGACTGTGCCTATGAAAATGGCTACCCATGAAACGATCCCCATTCCGAATCCGATTTTCACTCCTTTGTTCATCATACAGTAGGCAAAAACCCCGAATATGAATATGGCTGGTGCAATCCAATGCAATAAAAACGGAAGTAAATAGAACTGTGACATGGCAAAGCTGAGATAAATCGAGCTGACGATGCCGAAAAGGATGTTCATGGAAAAAATGATAATCATTCTGCTTAACAGAAGCAAAGCAGGAGGGAACGGCGTAATCCCTTCAATGGTGCGCATCTGCTTGTTCCAGGTCTGATACGTATAAAATACTCCTACCAACATGGATAAGGGAATGGCAAACATATAGAAAACAGGTGCACTTGAAACATTAACACTGGATGTATAAAGGGTGAGCATGATGAATATGATGGTGCTTGCTAACCAGAAATGCCACTGGTAAAAGGAAACTTGTGCTTTCAGTTGGTAAAAGAGCGAAGGTGCTTTCATTGCTTCGTATTGGAATTCTTCCAAATCTTCATCTGCTATTTGATTAAAAGCAGGCTGTAATGCTGCAAGTAAGGCTTTCGTATCCTGACTTGTCGGCGTCTTTACTACATAAGAAGAAAACATGTCCTTCATTTCATCCTCTAGTTGATATAGCTCTTGGTCGTTCTGATCCTGATGGTCCTTCATCTCTCTTCGCCTCCTTTTCGGATTCTTTCGATAATACCCCTTTAAGTTTCTTCAAGGCATGGAACAGATTGGACTTCACTGTTCCGAGAGGGATATCCAGTATTTCGGCAATTTCCTTCAGTTTCAAATCCTGGTAAAACCGCAGCACGACAATCTGCTGCTGGGCATCAGATAAGGTGTCAAGGGATGCCAATACCTCTTTACGTGTTTCCTGCCGTTCATATATTTCAATGACAGAGGCTTTCTGGTCCACAGCTATCGGCATTTCCTCTTTTGCTGTACCTTCCGTGCGATACTGGGCACTTCGCCAATAATCCCTGCAAAGATTGGATGCCACCCTATAGAGCCATGCTTTCGGATAGGTAGGGATCTTCTTCATCTGCAGCTGTTTTATTAATCGGATAAATGTCTCCTGCACAATATCCTCCGCTTTTTTGGAATCCTTTAAAAGTCTTTCCACATACTGGTGAATCGCTACATGGTATCGATGGACAAAGGCTTCAAATGCAGCCTGGTTGCCCTCTGCCATCTGTTCGAGCAGCTGTTCATCGCTGATCACTGGCTGTCCCTCCTTTTGGTCTTGTTCTTTACTCCTATTAATCACTCATTATCTTATTCCATTTAATTTTCCAGTCGTAATAACTGTAGCCAGGCGTGGAGTTTGCCTTCATATCCTCGTGAACCTCACGAAGAAACTGCTTCACTTTCTCTTTATTACCTTTTTCCCATTCCTTTGCCACCAGAAATACTATTTCTTCCTCCGGTGCAAGTTCTTCTTTTGAAAGCCTATTCTCCAGCTTCGTGACTATCGTACTGCCTTCTTCATGATCTAGGTAGCCTAATGAAGTGAGATTCCAATAATTTGAGCCGCCTAACCGTTGGAAATCCTCCCAACTGAATTGGTAGTATTCCTTGAAAACTACAAGCAGGTATGCCTGGATCATCCCATGGTAGACCGTGAAATCGTCCGAAGTAGCGTAGGGACTATGCGGATAATGCTTAAACAGAAGGTCGGTAATAAAATGCGCTTCCACATCCAGGAACAAGTCTTTATTATCGAATTCAGGTCCATACGAATAGAAGTATTGCCTGCTTCTTTCATCCGCAAAAAATGCATCATCGATAGTATTGATAAAGTAACTTTCAGAACCTGTATACTCCAGGGACGGTAGATACACTAATTTCTCCTTAAAGCTATTATTAACGGTAAGCCAACTGTTCAAATAGGCAAGAATTCCATCTAGATTATCAAATTCCCCCTCAAGCTGCTTCATGTGCTTTTCCAAACTGATAATATGTGTCCCAAAAGCCAATTCCTTCTCCACCAACCCTGCTTGTGAGAAAAGGGTCAGCCCTGGAGTCGCACTGCTTGTAATCAGAAGGGACCCATCAGGCAGTCTGCCGCTTTCTTCAAAAGTCCCGAACACAGGCTGCTCAAAGCCTTTCATTGTGATGGAAAAATCGGTAGGAGGTATATTCCGGCTTAGCTCTGCGGATCGATGATAGTAATTGGTAAATAGATTTTTCGCCGTCCCATTTACGAATTTTTCATATACCGGAAATTCCCCCATAATTGGATACCATGCGATATAGGAAGGAAGATACATATTGTCATCCTGCAGAAAAGCAAAGTTTTTCTCCATGGAGTACGAATAGCCCCATTCATTCAATGTTCCTTGATAGGTGACAGTCAAGGTATTGGAGGAGTTATTCTTAAGATTTTCCAGGGTGACGGTACTATTCTTTCTATGGTAATCCCACTCTTTTCCGTTCCAGGTGATGGAATCAATTTCAAAGGTTGGATAAAGGGTAAAGGTTAAACGGCTCTCTTCCAAACTGCCCATTTTTATTTCGGATTCAACAAGGATGGTAGAGTCTCCAACACGTTCCACTACTAATCTATAATTCTCGGTTTCCATAAAGGAAGTATAGTCAACATTTGATTCTTCCAGATTCTCCTGGTTCACTGCATGTCGGAAAAGCTTTTCCGATTTTGTTATTCTCTCTATCCATAAATGGGTGTAGGGAGCAGCGGAAGCAATGGTCAGCACTACGATGAGCACTACGCTGTAAGCGGCCCTTCTTTTTTTGGAAGAAAGGCGGTTCGTACCCGATCTCCACACAGTTAAGCTTAAGAGCAGCAAACCGAAAAAGAAGACAAAAATCCGGGAGAGCCATGCTTCCTTCTGTGCCAAATTGAAGGCCCAGCCCTCAGACATATTTTGGTCCAGGAAAAATTGACTCAGGTGAAAGGTTTTCAAATAGTAGAGTTGATATTTTTGAATAATAAAACCTTCCATGAAAAAAGTACCGAACATCCAGGCACAGAATGCAATGATATAGACAATTCGGTTTGGAATCATCGCACCCAAAAACATCCCCAGGGCAATCGATACAAAGTAGGATACTTGGCTTTGAAGTGCCAGGACCCATCCGTGATCAACCAGGAATCCCAACCGTTCATCCTGTATTATTCCCATTGCTGTAAAAGAAACAAAGAAGATAATCGTATAAATCAGGCTGTACAGATTGATAGCACTGAATTTGGCTAAAATGATTCCCCGATAGGAGGTGGGCAGGGAATTTGTCCAATCCAGCATCACCGTCTGCTTTTCCCTCCTGATACTGAGTACACTTGCAAGAAACATAACCCCTAAAGATACGGTGTGGCCAACAGCCAGGAATTCATTTGAACGCTGTAAAAAGGGTTGTGATGCTTGATATGGTCCCTGAAAGGTAAACCAGATATAAATAGAAACAAAATAAAGCAGTGGACCGATGAGAAACAGCCAATTCTTGAACAGGAAGGTAAGCTCCAATTGCAGGTGTCGAATATAAGTAATCATGATCTATCCCCCAATAGGGAAAGATAGCCCTCTTCTAAAATAGGTGTGGTAAGGATGGCACCTGAAAAGGGCTTTTCATCTGTCAATATTCGTACCTGTACGAAGCTTCCATATTGTTGCTTGATGGAATAGATAAGTTTCTCCGCTTTCAGATGGACAAGATCCCTCTGATGCAATTCCATCTCCCAAATCTTACCCCTGGCTTCCTCTAATAGATCCTCTACGGTCCCATCCAAAACAAGTCTGCCTTTATCTAATACAGCTATCTCATAGCAGCTGCTTTCAATATCTGTCACAACATGTGTGGAAAGAATAATAGCTTTATCTTTCCCTTCCAAGGATAGAAGGTTTCTGAACCTAAGCCTTTCCTCCGGATCTAGCCCTACGGTAGGCTCATCGAGAATGACAACAGAGGGGTTACCGATGAATGCTTGTGCAATCCCGAGCCGCTGCTTCATTCCATGGGATAATGTCTTCACTTTTTCATTGGCTTTTTCCTGAAGATTCACGCTCTCAAGTAGATCATGTATAGTTTTTTTACGAAGTGATTTACTTCTGATGCCCTTCATCACGGCCACATAATCCAATAACTCCATCGGTGTCAGTTGGGGATAAACGTGAAAACTCTGTGGAAGATAACCAATCATATGACGTACCTTCTCAGGATTCCTGGTCAGAGAAATTTCGTTCATCCATATGTCGCCGCCAGTTGGCTTCAGGAGCGTTGCCAGTATTCTCATCAATGTCGTTTTTCCCGCTCCGTTTGGTCCAAGAAGCCCAAATATGCCATTGGATATGCTTATATCAATTGAATCGAGCGCTGCAGATTCTTTATAATGTTTTGATAGATTTTTAATTTGTATCATGGTAGATCCTACTTTCTTGTAGAAAAAACATATGTGCCTTCCCTCATTATAACGAAATGAAAAGGAAAAGGGTTCAGATTTTGGGTTGAAAAAGGGGTGGATACTTGTACCAGTAATGCATGAAAAAGGCGGGACTAATCCCCTAAAAGGGAATCATGCCCGCCACCTAAGCGATATAGTCAAATGACAGCAATCCGTCCCACCAACGGTCGAGGAAAGCTTTAAATTGATGCCATCCGGGTTGTAATCGGCTTTTACACCGGCATGAACCCCGGTGCTTTTTAAAAGCTGATCCACTTTCTCCATCTTCCCTTCCTGTGCGGCACTCATTACTTCAGAGGCAAAATCTTTAGATTCGGATAATTTTTTTAAGATAATGCTCGCTTCCTTCATCAGCTGCTGCATGGCGCCTGCGGATTCAGTAAAAAAAGTTGGATCCACTTGGGGGTATGAACGATACTTCGGGATATAGGTCCCATTTAAATATGGATAAACGGGAAAGTACGTGTTGCGGGGATAGTAATGTGGCTGGGGATATTGATGATAGTACATGACTTTTCCCTCCAAACCAGGATTTTCGTTTACATACTCACTATATGTAAAAAGAACGGTTTGGAGAGTTGTCAACCTAAGGAAGTGGTCATTCAGGGCTTCGACAGCTGCTTTAGAACCATGCGTTCCCAGGTTTTCCATGGGATGAGACTCTTAAGGTTCAGCATCAGTCTGACACCCTTCCCTACTGTATAGCGAAGGGTGGGCGTCCCTTTGTCTTCTGAAATTTTCAGAGCCAGCTTTGCCACCTCGGAAGGATCTCCATAACTGCTTCGTTCTGCTAGCATTCTATTATTTATCGAAGCAAACATGCTTTTGTATGGGGAAGCGTCACTACCCGCATTTTGGGAAAGGTGTGTGCCGCTTGTCCAAATATTTGTCTGAAAAGAACCTGGTTCCAAAAGCACGACATCAATTCCAAAGTCTTTTACCTCCAAGCGCAGGCTTTCACTGTAGCCTTCTAGGGCGTACTTGGAAGAGACATAGGGGGACAGTGCCGGAAAGCCGACCAGCCCGCTGATTGAACTGATATTGATAATCCTCCCGGAGCCTTGTTTCCTCATGAAAGGGAGGACAGCATTCGTAACACGGATCACTCCGAAAAAGTTTGTTTCAAATTGCAGCTTATATTCCTCAACGGTAAGTTCTTCGGCAAACCCTGCCACGGCAAAACCGGCATTATTGATAAGCACATCTATCCGATGGAAAGCACTTAACGCAGTTTGAAATTGCGCAACAGATTGGTCATGTGATACATCTAAAAATAAGAGGGTTAGATTCGTTCGTTCCTGTTCGGATAATCCGGACAGTACCTCCTGTTTTTTATTTTCCTGCCTGATCGTAGCAATCACGTGATAGCCTGCTTGTAAAAAGACTTTCGTGAACGTTTTACCAAAGCCCCCGGAAGCGCCTGTAATCAGAACGGTTTTGTTGGTCATGCACAATCTCCTTTCCATACAAGTAATATAGAAAAATCTGTCAGCGTGTTGTTTAGTTTAGATAGCTGAGATAAAAGGAATATAGAGGTAACACGAAGAAGTACAAACAAAAAAGATTTGTATCAAATCCTTCGCTGAATGCGGAAAGAAGGGATCGCATGGATTTTGATATTATTTTACAACTAATACGCGACTATGGATATATAGGATTGTTCTTTTGGCTTTGGTTAGGCATGTTTGGCATACCGGTCCCTAATGAAGTGCTTGTCAGTTCAATAGGAATCATTTCCTATAAAGGGATTCTACAGACCACTCCAGCACTGTTGACCATCTATTTGGGCGTAATCTCAAGTTTGACCACTTGCTATCTTCTTGGCAGATGTCTTGGAAGCGGCTTGTATTCCACACTTGAGAAGAATGAAAAAGTGGAGGCCTCCCTGGTAAGAGGGGAAGCGCTAATCAATAAGTACCATGCATTTGCATTATGTATTTCCTACTTCCTTCCGGGCGCAAGAAATGTCGTTCCGTTTTTGGCAGGATTTATGAAGCTCCCGTTCTATCAATTTGCGCTGGCTGCCTATTCGGCTGCCGTAGTATGGGTGACAATATTCTTCTTTTTGGGGAATTATGTCTGGCATCAGGCTCAGTTTATCATCGAATATCGCATGGAACTTTTCCTTGCTTCTGCTATTTCCCTTGTCTTGTACAATGTCCATAGATGGTATAAAGAACTGAATGATCCCACCTTTTCTCTTCAAAAATACCGATAAAGTATTATTTCCTTCTCCCCCTTCATACAATTAACTACAAGAAGCTGTTAATAGCCAATGGAAGAGGCGGGTGTGTATGGAAAGTCCAAATCATCGAAAAATGCTGGTACAAGGAACGGCAAAAAAAGAAGTCCGTCCTGATATTGCGTATATTCAGTTAGGGGTGGTTACGTCCAATCCAGACGTTCAAGCGGCCCAGGAGGAAAATCGGATAAAGGCAAATAGGATGATTCAAGCCTTGCTTCAAGCAGGGATTGACCAGAATGATATTGAAACGTCCTCCTATACATCTTTTCCAAGGTACACAGATCAGTCGGGCACACCAGTATTGACGTCCTATGAAGTGCGGCATATTTTCCGAGTAACTGTGAGGGATATCACTAAGGTGGGCTCTGTAGTGGACATCGCATTTGAAAATGGAGCAAATATTTCGGAAAATCTTTCCTTCGAGGCTACCAAATATAATACAATCTACCGACAAGTACTTCAGCAGGCGATCCTCAATGGATATAAAAAAGCATGCGCCATGGCTAGCACGATAGGTGTACGTCTTCACCCAGTCCCAGTAAGGGTCGAAGAAGTGGCCCAGCAAGTGTTCTTTGGACCAAGATATGCAGGCTTTGCCCTACAGGAAAAAGCAAGTACCCCTATCGAACCCCAGGAAATTACCATTAACGCTACAGTGAACCTTGAATATATATATTAAAAATAATACAGACCGCTTCCTTTTCATGGCCTCCCATGAAAGGAACGGTCTGTTTTTTCCACCTATTAACCTACCTGAACAGACAGCAAAGCTCCTCTGATAAAAGGTTGTCAACTTCCTTCTGATTCAAAGAATAATAGCTCCAGGTTCCTCTCGTCTCTTTCACGATTATTTCCGCATCAAGCAGGATTTTCAAATGATACGATAATTTAGACTGTGGCATCCCGATCAATGGAACCATATCGCATACGCACAGTGCTCCGTGTTGACAGAGAAGATTCATGATGTGCAGCCTTTTTTTATCGGCAACCGCCTTGTATTTACTTTCATATTTCTCGAATGTCTTCTCCAACGAAATATCATGTAGAGGTATTTCCTTATTCAACGCATCTCACCTCTATTTATCAATTATCTTTTAATCATTATATGCGATAACAAAGTGCCGCTCAACTCACAGGTTTGATATTTAGCAAATAGCCGAATTTCTTAGGGTTCGGATTTTGGAGGTGGACAATATGTGGGATTGGCCTGCTTTACTCCCGATTTTTCTATTCTTTTCTGTATACTTCCTTGTTGCAGTAGTATTATTGAGACATAGGAAATGATAGGAGGAGTAAATGGTGGAGCTAACCAATACGTTAATTGAAGCGCTAGGGATGGAAATCATTGAATTATCAGAAGAACGGGCTATCGCGACCATGCCGGTGGATAAGCGCACGCATCAGCCGTTTGGATTGCTGCATGGGGGTGCATCCGTAGCACTGGCAGAGACAGTGGCAAGTATCGGAACCTTTCATCTGATTGACCAGGAGACGGAAATTTGTGTTGGTCTGGAAATTAATGCAAATCATTTAAAAGGAAAAAGGGATGGAATGGTGACAGCCATTGGTACTGTGCTGCACCGAGGGAAAACAACAATGGTATGGGATATCAAAATTGTCGATGAGAACGAAGCGCTTATATGTGTTTCCCGATGTACGATGGCGATTCTGAAAAAAAGGTAATAGTTAAATGAGGAAGTGGCGCTTGCAACGCGCACTTCCTCATTTTTTATCTATCTTAGGTTAAGTGTATGGACATGCTTCATGCCTTCCCGCTGGCTGAGCGGTGCCAAATCATTATTTTTAATGAATGTAATGACAGCATCAGGGGAGGTTTTGCTATATTCCCTCAGAGCCCATCCTATCGCTTTTTGAATAAAAAATTCCTTTGAATCTTTTCTTTGATTGATTATTTGGAACAGCTTTTCTTCATCTGTTTTTTGTTTGTACTTCAATTGAAATAGAATGGCAGAGCGCTGAAGCCAAAAGTAATCGTCCTGAATCCAGCGATCAGGATAGTCGGCGATGGAAGTTCTGTTTTTTAATAGGATCGCACCCACATGTTTCGGTGCAATATGGTCAATTGTATCCCACCAGGAATTCGTGATAATCAATTTTTCCAGTAAAGGCAGGAAGTCTGCATCAAGTTTCTTTATGTGCAGGTCAATCATCGCAAGTGCTACATAATGAAACTCACGTTCAGGCTGACTGTATAAAAAGGTGACGAGCTGCTCGAGCCACTCTAGAGGAGGCTTTCCGTTTTCAAGCAGGAATCTACGTAGAATATCTTTTCTTTCCGGAGTTCTAATGCCTAGGAACGGAAAATGATTGCGCATGTATTTTTCCATCGGTTCCTTGTTCTCGCCATTTGCATGTGTGTGGAATGCATGCAGAATCCTTGTTTCGTAGTCTTGAAGAGTCGACATGATTTGCCCCCTTATAACCAATATATTAAACAAAATCATACAGGAACAAGGAAGAGAATGGAAGAAGGAATGAAAAAAGCGCCTCAGCAGGGGAACTGCTGCGACGCTCAATTGGATGACTCCACTGTCTTTTCTGCCCGTTCCGGATGGGTAATCCCGTATAGCAGAATGATTCCCGAGCAAAGGAAAATGAAGCTCGTTACATAGAATACAGTCGAGATGCTATAAAAGCTTGAAATCAATCCGCCCATTGCAGGCCCGATGACATTCCCAAGAAATCGGAAGCTTACATTGTACCCGAGGACTTCCCCCTGCATGGAAAGGGGAGCGGCAGATCGAATGTATGCGGTCATACATGGAATCAGTCCGCCAACCACCATTCCAAAGAAAAATCTGAACAGTACTAATTGCCATAATGATGTAGACAGGGCCTGGGGGATAAAAAGCAGGGAGCTTAGGAACATCAATAGTACAATGACCTTTTCGTACCCTATTCTATCTCCGAGCTTACCCCAGTTGCGAGATGCCAGCAGGTTGCCAAAACCTGTAGCAGAGAAGGCAAATCCAGCAAGCAGAGCAAGGTTGGCCGCCCCGGTCAATTCGCCTACATAGAGTGTCAATAATGGTTGGATACTGAAGTTTGCCGCTTGTATCAGCAAAGAGAGAAGCATGATTTTAAGCAACATCGGCTTTTGGACAATATAGGCCAAAACTTCTTTTCGTGTATAAATCTTTTCTTTACTGTTTTTGGGCTGCTTTTTCTTTTCTTTAATGCCAAATGCTACGAGTAAAACTGCAAAATAAATGACTCCTGCGGTAATGAAAAAAGTATAAGTGAAGCCAAAGGAATCGGCCAGCATCCCTCCAAGCAAAGGACCCAATAAGCCTCCGGAAACAGTGCCTGTCTGCAATGTACCGAGTGTTCTCCCGGCGATTTCTTTAGACGTCTGGGAGGATATCAAGGCCATCGATGTTGGAATAAAACCGGTAACCAACCCCATGAACATACGCAAGATAAAAAGCCCATGAACACTATCGACAAAGCTCATCAATAGAATACTAGTCGCAATCCCTGACCCGGTTAAGATCAGTATAGGCTTGTAGCCGTATTTATCCCCAATTCTTCCCCAAATCGGTGAAACGAAGAACGCTGTCAGGAATGTGATCCCAAAAATAAAACCGGACCAGCGCTGAACATAGGAATCAGAGTAATTCCCGAACGTTTCAATGAATAAAGATAGAAAAGGGAGAACCATTGTAGCACTCGCAGCAACGAAAAAGTTCGCAAACCACATGATGAACATGTTCCGTCCTGACGTTGAAATATTACTCACCTTCTTTGGTTATTTCGGATATTAAATATTTCGTATAACTAAATAATAACTCATGGATGGAAAAAATCAACCAAAAAAGCGATAAACAAGCATATTTTTTGAAAATTGTATTAATTATCGTACTTAAAACCTATATTCCCATGATATAATAAAGTAATAAAATTCTGAAAATTAAGAGAAGGGAGGGTTAAGATGAGTCTTCCTCCATTATTTTTGTTCATTGATTTTGAGTTCACCATGCCTGAGAACAGGCATTACCCCAAGAATTTTTTTCCTGAAGTCATTGAAGCCGGTATTGTGGCGGTAGAGAACGAACAGATTATCCAGCAGTTCTCCACATATATCCAGCCGAAAGCATTTCCGACCTTAACTGACCGTTGCCGATCCTTTTTAAACATCAGCCAGAAAAAAGTGGATGAGGGAATAAGTTTTTTTGAGTTGATTGATGTGCTGAGTTCCTTTAAAGCGCATGAAAGGGGAACCGTCATTACTTGGGGCAACATGGATATGCGGGTACTGAAGAATAATTGTGATTATCATGGTCTGCAGTTCCCATTGCCATGCAAACAAGTGGACCTTTCCATGGAATATAAAAGGTTCTTTGGAGATCAGAATCAGACAGGACTGTGGAAAGCGGTTCAGGAATATGGAAAAGAGGGTACAGGAAAACATCATCGTGCTCTCGATGACGCCCTTACGACCTATAATATATTCCGGTTAGTGGAAAAGGATAAAAGCTACCTGGCAAGACCAAAGCCAACTACCATCGGAGACCGCATCGACCTATCTAAAATAATGAATAAATATGCCTTATAAAAAGCCAAATCACCTCAAGAGTGATTTGGCTTTCAGTTTGCATGGACACATTATTATAGTTTGTATTCCGTTTCAAGGACAGACAGATTCTCCAGGCATTTTTGAGCCCAATCCCCCGAGTCGTTTTGGAGAGCCTGTTTTGAGCTTTCGAGGGCAATCTTCAAGGATTCCTTATAATCGATTACTTCTCCACCATAAAGCTTTACCATATTTTTCGGAATGTTTGTTTGTTCATTGTGGGCAAGTGCACGTCGTTCATGAAAAAGAGGTACGTCCACTTCCTTCGGGGCATGAAGATCCCCTTGCTGTGGATGCTTCAGCACAGCCTTCACCTTCACCAAATAGTGCATAGGGCGAACATCTGTCACCTCGCCTATGTATTTTCCCGTCTTATAGATGCCTGTAACGACCGAACCTACTTTAATTTCGTCCATCTTAAGTCCCCCTTTGATTTTTAATGGATGATTTTTCTTATTATTTCTAGTAATATCTTCTATAAAGAATAATATATGGAGTGTGAAAACAACATGAAGAAAATTTGGTCATTTATGATGCTTGCTCTACTACTTATTGTAGCAGGTTGTGGACAAGGTACAAGCAACAACAACGAATCGGAAGGAACCAGTGGCGAGGAAGCAGCTGCCTATGAGTACGATAAGAAGGACGATACGGTGGAAATCACAACGTCAAAGGGGAAAATAGTGGTTGAATTATATCCGGATGCGGCACCTAAAGCTGTCGAGAATTTTGTTACGCATGCAGCTAGCGGCTACTATGACGGATTGATCTTTCATCGTGTCATCCAGGACTTCATGATTCAGACAGGTGATCCGGAAGGAACCGGTATGGGTGGGGAAAGCATTTGGGGTGAGCCGTTTGAGGACGAGTTCAGTGAAAATCACCCTCACAGAAAAGGGGCACTCTCCATGGCAAACTCTGGTCCTTCGACAAATGGAAGCCAGTTCTTTATCGTTCAGGCATCCGAGGTTACAGAGGATATGATTGCCCAAATGGAAAGCGCCCAATTTCCTGCAGAGACAATTGAATTATACAAAGAGCATGGTGGAACGCCTTGGCTGGACAATAAACATACCGTATTTGGACAAGTAGTAGAAGGCATGGAGGTAGTTGACGCCATTGCTGAAGTGCCGGTGGACGGTTCGGCAAAGCCGACAGAGGAAATCAAAATAGAGAGCATGAAGATTGTTGATTAAGCATGAAGATGTTTCCCAAAAAAACAGGAGTTTGTTATACTAAAAACATGACTGTCCCCAATTAGAAAGGTCGTGTTCCAACCGTGATAACATCATTGATATTACAATTGTTTCTCTATTTCCCTGAGGACAAATCAGAATATATTCCTGCTGCCATCACTTTCACCATTTTCTTTATTGCAGCCATCTTCGTCTTCAGACTGATTATAAAAGTATCCAAAAAAGAATCTGAAAAAGCGAAGGAATTAGAGGACCGCTTAAAGCGAGAAAAAATTATAAAAGAATAACTGATCTATAATGAGATGAACTCCGGTGTATGGGGTTCATCTCTCTTTTTTTTATTTCCGTAAATACTTTTCCTTCGCAACGGAGAAACTTAGGAAAAAGAGTCTGATGGAGGAAAGTATGCGTAAACTGATACCTTGCTTAAGTGTACTAATGCTTTTTGTGTTAAATGGTTGTATGGAAGAAAAGATAAATGCACTCGACGTGGAGGTTTTTAATGCTTCCGGTGATACCCTTGGGGTGGCAAAGATATCCGAGGATAGCAAAGGAGTAACCGTCAAGCTGAACCTCGAAGGTCTTCCTCCCGGTGAGCATGGTGTACATATACATGAAGAGGGCTTGTGCGACGCGCCGGATTTTAAGACTGCCGGCAATCATTTTAATCCAGATGACAAAGAACACGGTCTTTTGCATCCAGAAGGTGCCCATGTCGGCGATCTGCCAAATATCATTGTAGAGGATGACGGAACGGTGATTGCGGAGCTGATGGCGCCAGCAGCAACATTGAAGGACGGAAAAACATCTCTTTTTGGGAAGAAAGGTACTGCAATCATCATCTCGGAAGAACCGGATGACGGAATGACTCAGCCAACCGGAGATTCTGGCACTCGGATTGCATGCGGAGTCATTTCTAAAGAGGTGGCAGAGAAGAAGGAAGTTGTGGAAGAACCGGTGGATGAAGCGGAGAAGAAAAAGTAATATGCTTTCCAAATAGTCATAAAATGAAAACAGGCAAGGAAAACGGATAGTTTCCCTGCCTGTTTTTTATTCGTCCCTTATTCGAAGGTTTAATTCCATTATTTTTGTATTATTTAAGAAATATTCGTAATCTTATTGACATAGTTCATAGTTTTGCGATAATTTTAAATTTATAGATAAAGGGGGTTTCATCTTTGGAGATACTACTTATACGACATGGACAGTCGGAGGCAGACCTCATAAACGTGCATGAAGGCAGAGCTGATTATCCTCTTACGGATCTTGGGAGGGAGCAGGCCAGAAGATTGGCTTGCCGCTTGAATGAGCATTGCCCGCCAGATATCATTTGGACCAGCACCTTAAAAAGGGCATCGGAAACAGCTACCATTCTTGCCGATGAAGTAGGTTGTATGCTGATAAAGGAGCAGGGTTTAATGGAATACAATAATGGAGTGCTTGCTGGAATGCAAAGGGAAGTTGCCGCCACCAAGTACCCATTGCCGCCTGGTGGAAGAAAACCGCATGAGAAAATACAAAATGGGGAGTCGGAACTGGAATTTCGGATGAGAACGGAAATTGCCTTTTCGAAAATACTATCTGAAAGCTATGCGGTTGCAAGAATTGCGATTGTGTCCCATGGCGGGACAATCTCAAATCTGTTGAAGTCATTTCTCCAATTACCTGTGACGGCAAATGTAAGTTTTTATACAGGAGACACGGGTATGCATTTACTTCGGAAAAATGGGGATAAATGTACACTGATTTCTTTAAACAATACGGAGCATCTTATAACCTTGTAAAAAATGGGTTGTGCCATTACAGCATAACCCATTTTCAATTGGGCTGATTTAAGCAAGCGCCTGTTTCAAACGTGTTAATCCTTCGAGTAGAATTTCTTTCGGGCAGGCTACGTTCATCCTGATGAAGCCTTCTCCCTCATCGCCGAATTTCTTTCCAAAATCAAGTGCCAGTTTACCTTTTTGAAGCAAGGACTCTTTGAGCTCTTCATCGGTCATTTTGAGCGCTCGACAATCAATCCACAGCAGGTAAGTTCCCTCCGGTTTTGCTACTCTGAGTTCAGGAAGCTCCCTGTCAATAAAATCGATTGCAATCTCCATATTCGTTTCGATGTACTCCAGTACTTCCCTAAGCCATGTATCTCCGTACCGATAGGCAGCTTCCATCGCAATGATGCCAAAGGCATTCAACATGTTGGTCCCTTGCTTCATTTGAAAAAGGTTGACACTTTCTCTTAGTTCCTTATTCTGAATAATCATGACAGCCGCCTGTAACCCAGCAATATTGAAGGTTTTCGTCGGGGCGATGCAGGTAACGCTTATTTGAGCAAACTCTTCCGAGATGGACGCAAATGGAGTATAGGAGTGACCTTTTAGTACATGATCGCCATGTATCTCATCGGCAACCACTTTTATATTATGCCTAACACAAATATCCCCAAGCTGCTTCAGTTCTTCTTTGGACCATACCGTACCTCCCGGATTATGTGGGTTACATAAAAGAAGAAGCTTCACATCTTCATCTATCATGCTTTCAAAATGATCCAGATCCATACTATAACGGCCATTCTCAAAGTGGAGCGGGCTTGTGACAAGCTTTCTCTCATTCCATTTGATCATGTCAAAGAAAGGATAATAGACAGGGGAGAATAGTATTACCTTATCGTTTTGTTCCGTCAATGATTGGATTGCGGCACTGAGTGCAGGAACAACACCTGATATATAGGAAAGCCAATTTTTATCCACGTTCCAATCATGCCGTTTCTTTAACCATGATTGAACGGCATCGCGATTGGATAAAGGAACAGAGGTATATCCGTAGATGCCATGCTCCGCTTTTGCTTTTATCGCGGCAGTTACTTCGTTTGGACACTGGAAGTCCATATCTGCCACCCACATAGGGAGCACATCCCCATAACCGAACACGCTGGTGGTTTCATCCCATTTAACACTGGAGGTACCAGTTCTATTTATGATTTTGTCAAAATTATATGTAGACATATTTTGTCTTCCCCCTTTGTTTCTTTCATCTTAAAAAATTTATCGAAGCTTGTCCAATACCGATAAAGTTACGGGAGTAATCGGATTAGCACGTTAAATCGATAAGCAGAAAATGCATCAAGATCACCCCACTCAACATTTTCATTTAAAAGAGTTATAATAAAAGACAAGCAATAAGAAGGTGGAAAGCAAGGTGTGCAAATGGATATGAAACCTAGTATCAATGTTCGTTTAATGGAGAACCTTCTGCAATGGGATCCATTAGGATATGGTGTGGATGCTTACGATACCGAATGTGTGGATGTAGTCCAGGCTGTTCATGAACTTGATGATATTAATAGACTTGCAAAGAAAATACAAGCGATATATGAGTTTTCGTTTGAGGAGAATATTCCACTGTCTCAGTGCAGGGAGAAGGCGATGGAGCTTCTACTAATAAAAAATGAAGACTCGTCTTGTTCCTTTTAAAAACAGAAAAGCCAATGGCTTTTCTGTTTTTTTTACTAATAGGAAGTTTGTATAAAATCCAGTATGTTTTGGCGGACATCCTGGGGTTTTTCTTCTGGAAGCAGGTGTCCTGTTTTTTTATAGGTGATGAGGTGTGAGTTTGGCAGATCCCTGTGTAATCGTCGTCCAATTTCAAGAGGGACGACTTTATCATCCTCGCCCCAGATCAAAAGGCTTGGTGTTTCAATCTTTTTCAGGATATCTGATGCCAGATCACCCTCACGATCACGGATCATTCGCGTCAGGGCGTGGAAAATCTGATCATCATAAAAAGGCTGTGTGTAACCCTCAATCATTTCCTCATCAATTAATGAATGGTCATATACAACATTCAATAGATTCTTCAGCGGTCCCTGTCTTGCCAGCCAGAATTTCAGATAGAGATAAAAATATGGAATTTTGGAAGAGTAGACAATTCTTGCAGGCAGTCTTTTTAAATAGCCGGAGCTGCAGAGCAGGACCACTTTTTCAACAAGCTCGGGCTTCTGGTTGCTGACATTCAGTGCTATCTGTCCTCCCATGGAATGTCCGATTAATACCGTTTTTTTGATGGCAAGCTTATCGAGCAATGCGATTACCACTTTGGCAAGATTTTCATAGGAATAGACAAACTTCTTGGATTTTTCACTTTTTCCAAATGGGGGAAGGTCAATGGCCATTACAGTGTAATCCTTGGTAAGTAAAGGAATCAATCTTCGGAAGCTGAAAGAGGACGACAAAAAACCATGAATCATCACAAGTGTCGGTTTTTTCAGGCCGCTTGATTCGGAATCATGATGGAATTCGTAAAATATATTGATGCCGTTAATGTTTGCTGTAAAGTGATTTGTTCTCATCTTCCAACACTCCATCCAGAATTATATAGGTATTTTAACCTCTTTGAAACTTTTCAAACATGTGTAATTTTGTTAAAAATTTTTGTAAAATAACTGTTACCCAAGCTGAGGAATAATTTGTTATAATGAGACATCGTTTATCGAAAAGGAGTTGGGCCCGTACTATGCAACTTACAGAAAAAGAATTGGACATACTGCAAATCATCGAAGATAACGGACGAATTGACGTAGGTGTCCTGGCCAAAATGGTAGAACTTACAGAAGAGAAAACAAGAAATATATTGGAACATTTGGAAAACCAACGAATTATCGTAGAATATGGTGCAATCATTGATTGGCGAAAAGTGGACAACTTCGAAGGGGTTACTGCCATGATCGATGTGAAGGTTACACCTAAACGGGATGTAGGGTTTGATGAAATTGCCAAAAACATTTACCGATTCCCCGAGGTTAAATCTGTGTACCTGATGTCAGGTGCATATGACCTTTCGGTTGTGGTCGAGGGAAAATCGTTATCCCAAGTGGCCAACTTCGTATCTGAAAGGCTGGCTACATTAGATTCCGTCATTTCAACGACGACACACTTCATAATGAAAAAGTATAAACATGATGGGACGATCTTTGATCAAGGAGAAGATGATCGCCGAATTGTGGTGTCACCATGAAAAACCGAGTAGCACATCATGTGAAAAAGCTTCAACCATCAGGAATCCGCCGATTTTTTGACTTGGCTGCCAATATGGAAGGTGTGATTTCCTTGGGAGTGGGGGAACCGGATTTTGTCACCTCCTGGGGAGTGAGGGAAGCGTGTATCACCTCATTGCAGAACGGCTATACTTCCTACACCGCCAATGCAGGCTTACTGGAGCTTCGCAAGGGGATCAGCCTGTACCTGGAGCAGCAGTTTGATGTTACATATAGTGCCGGCAGTGACATTATCGTTACGGTTGGTGCAAGTCAGGCATTGGATCTCGCGATACGTGCAATTGTAGATCCCGGAGATGAGGTAATTGTCATTGAACCAAGCTTTGTATCCTATGCTCCCTTGATCGAACTTGTCGGCGGTAGAGCAGTCAAGGTCGGAGCAGATGCGAAGAATGGGTTTACAGTGGATATGGAGGATCTCGAGAATGCAATCACTCCAAATACAAAGGCAATTCTACTTTGTTTCCCAAATAATCCGACAGGTACGATGCTGAGCAAGGAAGAGCTGTTTGAGATAAGTCAGCTGGTAGAAAAATATGACCTTCTTGTCCTTTCGGATGAAATCTATGCAGAGCTTTGCTTTGATACCAGCTTCACCAGTTTTCCCACCTTGCCTGGCATGAAGGAAAGAACGATTTTGATTTCAGGGTTTTCCAAAGGCTTTGCAATGACAGGGTGGCGTTTAGGGTTTGTTGCAGGACCGACCGATATAGTCGAGGCGATGCTGAAAATCCATCAATATGCCATGATGTGTGCCTCCACGATGGCTCAGTATGGCGCCATTGAAGCCTTGAAAAATGGACGGAAAGATATTGAGGATATGAAAAAAAGCTACCGTAGAAGAAGAAACTATTTTGTTTCATCCTTAAATGAGATCGGCTTGCCTTGCCATGTTCCCGGCGGTGCCTTTTATGCATTTCCATCTGTGAAGCTGACAGGGCTATCTTCTCAGGAATTTGCGGAGAATCTATTGCTAGAGGAAAAAGTCGCCGTCGTCCCAGGTAATGTGTTCGGGGAGAGCGGCGAAGGGTACATCAGATGTTCCTATGCATCGAGTATGGAACAACTCCAGGAAGCCATAAAACGCATGGAGCGCTTTGTCAAAAATTATATATAAAAAGGCTCTGTAAAAGCATAATGTTGAGGAACGTTACCTAGTTGTTGATTGGAGCAATAGGCGAAGACTCCGGCGGGTGTTGCGTTTAGTGGAGACCCCACAGGCGTAAGCCGAGGAGGCCCCACAAACGCCCCTTGGGTCGCTGCGCCTAGTGCGGAAATCAACAGCGGTGTTTTACAGGTCAAAAAAAGAGGGCCAAATCCACTTAGGGATTTGGCCCTTAACAAAAGGGGGAATACTAGAAAGCCTTGATAGTTTAATGATTCCCACATTAATAATAAAATAAACATATTTTTTAAATATTTTATTAATTTATTTTATACTTCTTTTCAAAAAGCATTTGCATCACATTCAGAAAGTCCTCGTCGGAATACTCTTTTGCTTTTCGAAGAATCAACTTTGCGCGTTTTACGCCTACTTCCTCAATCAATTGTTGCAGTTCATGGTCTATGCCATGTGAATTTATAGGAGAAACAGATTCCAGTAGTTCAGAAGCAGGAACATCAAGGACAGTAGATATTTTTAAAATCGTTTGCATATCCGGGATCTGTTGACCACTTTCATATTTCTCAATCGTTGCAGTACCAACTCTTAGCTTTAAAGAAAGTTCACTCTGTGTCAGCTTTGCGCGCTCACGGTATTGTCGAATATTCTCTCCAACATTCTTCATTTCCATCGCCCCTTTTTCCTATTTCTAACACTATCATATCATTTATTGCTTGTTTTATATTTGTACATTTTTTGATTTTTTCTATTTAAGTCACTTAAAAGTTCCTCCTTTATATATAGGTGCTAAAAGAACAAATATATTTCATTCGATTGAGGATATATAAAATGAAAACCACGAATAATAAAGACACAGATCAGTCTTATGAAAAAGTATCTTTTGAAAAAAAGTAGAATGTGTGGTATAATTTTTTATTGCGTTCAATGTGTATAAAAATTATAATATTTAGGAGTGTTTTCATGTCTAATAAATTTGAATTAGGTACGGTTTTAACAGGTAAAGTAACAGGTATCCAACCTTATGGAGCGTTCGTAGCACTTGACGAAGAAACTCAAGGTCTTGTTCATATTTCCGAAATTACACACGGTTATGTGAAAGATGTTAACGAACATTTAAAAATGGGCGATGAGGTTCAAGTGAAAGTTCTTTCTGTTGACGAGAAGTCCGGAAAAATCAGCTTGTCCATCAAAGCTACTCAAGAAGCACCTGCAGAAGCTCCCCAAGCTTCAGCACCAAGAAAGCCTAAAAAGCGTCAAGCTACTGTAGTGAAACAACACACAGAAACAGCTCCAGGCGGCTTCAACACTTTAAAAGACAAATTAGAAGAGTGGATTGAGCAATCCAACCGTGAAGATTTAATCAAGAAGTAATATACGAACGAAGGCACCTGCTGTTGTAGGTGTTTTTTTTTTTCGTAAAAGTTGCCTCTATATTAAATGTACGTATAAAACACCCCTATTGGTTTCCGCTCCAGGGGTTCGCTTTCCGCGGGCGGCCTCGGGAGCCTCCTCGACGCTAAAGCGTCTGCGGGGTCTCCCTCGACACGCTGCTTCCGCAGGAGTCTCACCCCTTGCGCTCCAACCAATAGGGGGAGAGTGAAATCAATTTTGTTCTTCTATAATAACTAAGAGAAAATTGCTTTTTGACAATACATTTTAATGTATTTATCGATTCTTTTTAAGTTCACTAGCTGATGATTGGAGCAATAGGCGAAGACTCCGGCGGGAGGAAGCGTTTAGTGGAGACCCCACAGGCGAAGCCGAGGAGGCTCCACTAAACGCCCCGCGGAAAGCGTAGCCTATTGCGGAAATCATCAGCGGAGTTTAACAGAGCCATAAATAAAAAACCGCCTCATCCAATACGGAGAGGCGGTTTTGGGTTATCTTGTGGTTCTTGGTTCTACTTCTCTTTCGTGTTGTTCGGATGGGACGAACAGAAGTCCAAGGTTGATCAGTCCTGCGATTCCGACTAGACCGTAGATGATTCTGGATAGGGCTGCGTCTTGGCCACCGAAGATAGCTGCGACAAGATCGAATTGGAAAAATCCAATAAGTCCCCAATTTATTGCACCAATGATGGTAAGAACTAAAGCGATGCGTTGAATTGTACTCATAACATTCCCTCCTTGAGAATATAAGTGCTTCCTTTATATATTTTGTCAGAATGAAAAATTTATTCATAAACAAAATAATTATGTTGGATGCTAGATGTGTTGAGGCTGATTCTTTGCATAGCAAAATAAAATCAGCCATAATCATGGAAAAAGGGAGGGTTTAAACTAATGGAAAATTTCACATTTTATAATCCAACAAAATTAATCTTTGGCAGCGGACAGCTTGAGGTACTTCCAAAGGAATTAGAGAAATACGGCAGAAACGTATTGCTTGTCTATGGTGGAGGAAGCATTAAAAAGAGTGGTCTATATACGGAGGTTACAGAGGTTCTACATAATGCTGGTGCAACCTTAACAGAATTAGCTGGAGTGGAGCCGAATCCACGCCTTACGACTGTTCGAAAAGGAGTGGAGCTTTGCCGCGAGCATAACATTGACTTCATACTGGCAGTCGGCGGAGGAAGTGTCATCGACTGCACAAAGGCAATTGCAGCAGGAGCGAAATATGAAGGAGATGTGTGGGATATTGTTCTTAGAAAACATATCGCAACAGAAGCACTTCCATTTGGAACCGTGTTGACATTGGCAGCTACCGGTTCGGAAATGAATTCCGGCTCTGTCATCACCAACTGGGAAACGCAAGAAAAGTATGGCTGGGGCAGTCCTGTTACGTTCCCTCAATTTTCGATACTAGATCCTAAAAATACCTTTACCGTACCAAAAGATCATACGGTATATGGAATGGTTGATATGATGTCCCATGTTCTGGAGCAATACTTCCATCAACCGACAAATGCTCCGCTGCAAGATAGAATGTGTGAAGCGGTATTGATCACTGTCATGGAAACGGCTCCGAAGCTGTTGGATGACCTTGAGAGCTACGAACACCGTGAAACAATCCTCTATAATGGTACCATCGCTTTGAACGGCATGTTGCAGATGGGGTACCGTGGAGACTGGGCTACTCATGGTATAGAACATGCTGTATCCGCCATTTATGATATTCCGCATGCAGGAGGTCTGGCTATCCTGTTCCCGAACTGGATGGAGCATGTGATAGATGAGAATATCGAGCGATTCAAGCAATTGGCAGTCCGCGTCTTTGGTGTACAGGATTCCGGGTCGACCGATAAAGATGTGGCACTAGAAGGAATAAGAAGGCTGCGTGAATTCTGGTCCAGTCTTGGAGCACCGACTCGCTTGGCAGATTATGATATCGATGACACGAATATTGAAAAAATGGCTGAGCACGTCATGTCCCGAGGTCCCGTTGGCAATTTCAAATCCTTATCATATGATGATGTGGTTTCCATCTTAAAAGCATCCTTATAATTATAAAAGGCTCATTTCGCAAAGATTGTTGCTTTTAGAATAGAGCTGGCTTGCGATAAGGTGTCAATATTAAACACCCTGTTGGTCTCCATTCCAGGCGTTCGCTTTCCGCGGGCGGCCTCGGGAGCCTCCTCGGCGCTTTTGCGCCTGTGGGGTCTCCCTTGACACGCTGCTCCCGCAGGAGTCTCACGCCTTTCACTCCGACCAACAGGGGTGAACTCAATGGAATAATTCACCTTACTAAAGATAGAAAAATTTTATTTTGTCTCAATTTTTTATTTCAATAGAGCAAATAATGTTAAAAAACTGAGTTGATTGTAGCGGAGGACACTTGACTCCTGCGGGAGAGTAGAGGGCATGGGAGACCCCACAGGCGAAGCCGAGGAGGCTCCCATCCGTCCCCGCGGAAAGCAAGTGTCCGGAGCGGAAATCAACGGGCTACATTTGATGTATACAATATCTATATAGCAACAATGAATGCAAAAACAGCTAACGGGCTCTGACCGTTAGCTGTTTTTCATCTTCTGGAGTGTATTGGATTGCGCTTTTTTCTTCAGGTCATCCTGTACGGAACCTTTCCAAAGTGGAACATCCGTGTAATATGCAGCCCTTATCAGTAGATGCCCCGCTACTGGTGAGGTAACAAATACAAAAACAATACCCAACACTAAACGGGCACTGAAATAATTGTCTTCAAACCAAAAATAAAGCAAGGCAGCTATTAAAACGAGGAGAACCCCCAATGTGGCGCTCTTGGAAGCAGCATGGCTGCGACAATAGACATCAGGCAGGCGCAATAGTCCCAATGTGGTTACAAGGCTTAGGAGCGCACCTAACAGGACGAGCACGCCAATAAAAACATTAACTGTTTCTGTCATATTCGATGGCATCCCCTTTCTGTAGAAACTTTGAGAAAGCTACAGTACCGACGAAGGCGATAACCCCTATTAAGAGAATTACCTCCAAAAAGGCATCCGTCTTTAGCGAAATGGAAATGATGGCGGTTATGGCAATTAAGTTTATCCCGATCGAATCAAGTGCCATGACCCTATCAGGAGTGGATGGCCCTTTTATGACACGATATACAAGCCCTAAGGTGGAGACGGATAAAATCAGTAAGCTTACTGTAAGTAATGCTTCCAAAGGAGTGTCAAACATTTTATCTCGTCACCTCCATTATTGCCTTTTCAAACGAGTTTTTTATATCTGAGATAGCCTGATCTGCATCCGGCATATTGATTGCGTGGATATAAAGGATTTTATTATCATCCGAAATATCCATCACAAGCGTACCAGGTGTCAGGGTGATGAGAAGGGAAAGTAAGGTGATTTCCCAATCACTCTTCAGGTCGGTAGGCAATGCGAAAATACCTGGCTTGATGTCAAGGTTAGGGCGAAGAATATCACGGATTACTTGAACATTTGCCAATAGAAGCTCTCTCAGGAAAAGGAAAAACAGTTTTCCCGCGGCAATTATACGTGAAAAATAAAAACGACCGGGAATAAAGCGTCTCATTGCGAGTATCAGAAGAAGCCCCCAAAAATAGCCTACAAAGAAGGAAGGAAAGCTCCAGTCATTTTTAAGAAACATCCACGTTCCTGCAACCAAAATATTAATAAGAATTTGAAAAGCCATTAGAAACTACTCCTTTAAAACTGCTTGGATATAGATGGATGGATCCATCAGTGTTTCTGCTGCCTGCCATACATACGGGTATACAAATTCTGCACCAAATCCAAGGAATGCAGAAAGTGCCAGTAAGATGACAGAAGGATAAATGAGTCCTTTTGTAGAGCCTTGTTCTTCTTTTGCAGATAGTACCTCTGCCTTAAAGAAGCAATTCATGAAGATTTTCATGACAGAGTAGAGGACGAGTAAACTCGACAAAAGCATGACACCAACAAACACATAGTGATTAGCCTCTAAACCACCTTGTACCAAAAGAACTTTTCCTACGAAACCACTTAACGGCGGTATCCCTGCAAGTGCCATTGCAGCTGTGAAAAACATCCATCCAAGTAGTGGGTGACGCTTGATAAGGCCTCCCATTTTTTTGATATTATCCGTTCCAGTAACTGCAAACATTGCTCCACCTAGAAGGAAAAGTGCCCCCTTGATGACCATATCATGTACTAGATAATAGATGGAACCTGCATAACCGGTTTCATTGGCAAGTGCCACACCATAAATGATGACACCGACCGCAGTGACAATATTATAAATGAGAATCTTTTTGACATCCCAATATGCGATAGCGCCGATTGCACCAATCAGGATGGTGATCCCCGCTAGTATGGCGATAATGGTATGGGTAATTGCTGGTTCATGATAGAAAATAAGTGTGAATGTCCGGAAGATTGCGTATACACCAACCTTTGTCAGTAATGCTCCAAATAACGCTGTAATAGCATATGGTGGGGCATGATAGGAACCAGGAAGCCAGAAGTACAATGGGAAAATCCCGCCTTTTAGTCCGAACACAATTAAAAACAAAATAGCAACTACTGTTAATATTCCGCTTTGACCGAATTCCGCCACTTTGTTGGAGATATCCGCCATATTAAGCGTCCCCATAAGCCCATAAATGTAGGCAAGTGCCAGTACAAACAGGGCGGAGGATATCACATTGACAAGTACATATTTCAAGGATTCGCGTAGTTGGCTGCGAGTGCCTCCAATGACAATCAGTGCATAGGAGGCCATCAGCATCACCTCGAAGAAGACGAATAGATTAAATATATCCCCTGTCAGGAATGCCCCCATCACACCTGTTAATAGAAATTGAGTAAAAGCATAATAGTAATAGCTCTCCCGTCCCTTTCCTATGGAGCGGAATGCAAACAGGATACACATAAAGGAGACAATGATACCTGTCAACACCAGCAGGGAGGCAAACATATCCGCCACAAGCACAATGCCAAAGGGCGGTCGCCAGTTTCCTATTTCAAGTGTTTGAATCCCATCTGTATAAACCTTATGGACGAGAACGATTGAGGCAATAGTTGCAAAAGATAACGAAATGACACTAATCAATTTTTGCAGCTTGATTCTCTTTGGTAAAAGTAAAAGAAGTGTAGCTGTAATTAAAGGGATTAGTATCGGTAAGATCACTAGGTTATTCATGATTTTCATTTCCCCTTAATTTATCCATATCATCTGTCTTCAGTTCTTGATAAGCACGGTATGCAAGGACAAGGAAGAATGAGGTGACACCGAAACTGATAACGATTGCCGTTAGAATGAGAGCCTGCGGCAAAGGATCGGTATAGGAAGTGGCTTCCTGCCCGAGAAGAGGGGCAGCACCCCGCTTCAATCCCCCCATGGTAAGAATCATAAGATGGGCACCATGCGATAACAGTCCTGTTCCGATTACAATTCGTAAAATACTTCTTGAAAGCATTAAATATACAGCAGTTGCAATCAGTATTCCTGCAACTATGGTCATTACTATTTCCATTATTCGCTCTCTCCTATCGTTTGAATAATGGTCATCGCGATTCCGACAACAACTAAATAAACTCCTAAGTCAAATGCAAGCGTAGAGGCAAGGGCAGTTTCTCCAAGAATCGGAAGTTCAATATACTGAAAGGTATGTGTCAAAAATGGGACGTCAAAAAGAAATGCCCCCACCCCTGTTAAAATGGAAATCATCAATCCGCTGGCTGCCACTGTCAGGAAATTAATAGGCAAAGCCTCTTTCATTGTTTTTATATCAAAGGCCAGCAGCAAAAGGACCAGGGCTGCGGAAGTCATCAATCCTCCGATAAATCCGCCTCCTGGTGTATAGTGGCCGGCAAAGAAAAGGTAGATGGAGAAAATGATTATGATAAACGCCAAAAAAGTCGTAACGGTTTGTAAAATCAGATCATTCACCTTCATCATTGACTCTCCCCTTTCGTAAGTCGCAGCTTGATCATGGCATAGATACCGAAAGCTGCAATGGTGAGAACGGCAATTTCGAAAAGGGTATCAAAGCCTCGAAAATCTACCAATATGACATTTACCATGTTCTTTCCGCCTGCTTCCTCATATGAAGCAGTTACGAAATAATCTGATATGGACTCTGCTACACGGGAACTGTTGACAGAAAGCCCGATCAGAATAACGACGATACCGACACTGATGGAGATGATGAAATTTGTCAGGCGGAATCTTAGTCTGTTCACCTTCTTGGAGATTTCAGGAAGATGGTAGAAGCATAACAGGAATAGTGCTACCGATACGGTTTCAACAATCAGTTGCGTTAAAGCCAAATCAGGTGCCCTGAATAGTACAAAGAACAAGCTCATGGAATAACCTACTACTCCAAGCGCAATGATTGCGGAAAGACGTGATTTAGTAAAGAGGATAGTCACTGCCGCAATCACCATGACAAGTGCCAGGATCAGTTCATAAACACCAACCTCTGATGCATTGTCAAAGTTGAAGTTGAATGCCCCTGTTTGCCCCATAACATAAAAGAGCAATATGGCCATAAATCCAAAAATCATCACAAGGTAATTTCGGATAAATCCTGTCATATAGAACTTTGTAAAGGCAAAAGAGCCACGTTCGAGTCCTACAAGACCTCCGTCATACAGCTTGTTCAATGTGAGACGTTTCGGGAACCACTCGTAGATCTTTCCCCATTTAGCCACGGTAAAGTACAAGAAGGAACCGAAAGCGATAACACCGATCGTCATGAATAGCTCGATTGTCCATCCATGCCAGAAATAGATGTGCACATCCTCCACTGTAAAGTTGCTGGGGAAAATGGAGTGAAGGGCGGCTTCAATTAAGCCTTTCAGAATTTCCGGGAAAAATCCGAAAATAACAACCAAGGAAGCAAGAATAATGGGAGGAATCAACATCCCAAGTGGCGCCTCATGTGGTTTTTTATCCAACTTTTCCGGCTGGTACTTCCCTGTGAAGGTTTTGAACACTAGTACCATGCTGTAGATGAAAGTAAAGATACTTGCTATCCAAGCCAATACCGGGAATATCATCCCTAATGTTTCCATGTTCCACGCATCGATCTGTGTAGCGTTGACCATACCCGTAAAGAACATCTCTTTACTGAGAAAACCATTGAAAGGTGGCAGTCCGGCCATCGAAAATCCACCGATGATTGCAAGGGTAAAGGTAATCGGCATCAAGTTCATTAATCCGCCAAGCTTACGGATATCCCTTGTCCCTGTTTCATGGTCGACGATCCCGACAACCATAAAGAGACTTCCTTTGAATGTTGCATGATTGATCAGATGGAATACGGCTGCAAGTGTCGCAACCGTATAGATATTTTCTTCAAGATAGTCATAGTAAACCGCAGCACTGCCGATTCCGAGCAGGGACATGATCAATCCGAGCTGACTGATTGTAGAGAAAGCCAGGATAGCCTTCAAATCTGTCTGCTTCACTGCGGAGAAGGATCCCCAGAATAACGTAATGATTCCGAAAATTGAAATCAACCAGAACCACTCAGGTGCTCCAGCGAATACAGGGCTCATGCGGGCAACAAGGTAAATACCGGCTTTAACCATCGTTGCAGAGTGCAGGTATGCGCTGACGGGTGTAGGAGCTTCCATTGCATCAGGTAACCAGATATGAAATGGGAATTGGGCTGATTTTGTAAAAGCGCCTAAAAGAAAAAGAATGAGCGCAGGAACAAATAATTCGTGAGCAGTTACGATATCAACATTTGCGATTGTCTCGCGAACACTGAATGTTCCTGTCATCGTGTAGAGTAGAATAATTCCGGCAAGCATGGAAAGTCCGCCGAAAACGGTAATTAGCATGGACTTAAGGGCTCCATAACGGGATTTTTCCCGATGATACCAATAGCTAATTAATAAGAAGGAAGAGATACTGGTCAACTCCCAGAACGAGTAGAGAACCAGCATATTATCTGATAATACAACACCAAGCATGGCTCCCATGAACATCAAAAGGTAAACATAAAAGGTGTTAAGGGCTTCTTTTTCCTTGGATAAATAATAAATGGAATACAGGACCACCAAGGAACCGATCCCCGTTATTAAAAGGGCGAACAATAGCCCCAAGCCATCCAGGTACACTGCGAAATTTATCCCCATGGAAGGAATCCAATTCATTGTACTCAAATATGTATTACCGTCCATCGTTTCCCCTAAATTTCCTATAAAGTAAATGAACAATAGAATGGGAAGTAGCAGGACGAACCAACCGGTATGTATACGCTTAAAATACTTATGCAGCAAAGGCACAAAAATCGCCAGCAAGAAAGGCGATAAAATCACTAAGTGAATCAGTGACAAGACACAAACCTCCTCTATTTCAAGTAACCTCCCTAACATAAGAAAACAATGCAAAGCGCCTTAATCAATTAAGCACCTGCAATGTATTGTTGAGAGTAATTATTTATAAAGAAACATTACCAAATCAAATTATATACTAAATCCAACCTAATAGCATCCATGTCGATTCTTAGTATAGGCCATTTTTCCTTTCTATATTAAATAAATAGAAACTCGTCCAAACAAACCAAAAAAATTTTTTCTGCATGCATAAAAAACGTCGAATTTTGCCATTCTATAAACAGGGTGGTGGTAGTTATGATGAAAACAAAAGCAGCTGTTGCTCTTTCAATTTTTTCCACATTATTTGCTGGTGCATGGTGGGTTAATACCGAGCAGAAAAAGGAATTTGACGATAGTATGAACACCACTGATTCTCAAATTGTGCTGATTGGAAGCAATCAATTGGACGATCAAGGCAGCTTAAATGTCATCAGACCATTTAAGCCACGTGAATATATTCGTGTAGTAGTGGCGAAAAATAAAGGTGAAAAAGAAGAAGTTGAGCCAACCTGACTCTTCTGGTAAGTCTTCATATTTTAAATAAGATACGGTTATACGTAGTGTATAGCCGTTTTCTTATGTCCCGAATCCTCTTTGAAAACTGTATCCGCTTTCAAAGAGTGGTCTTCTTGAATTATTGTGTGTTATTAGGTAAAGTGAAAATTGGCATGGTAAATATGTTTTTTGGAGGGTATAAACAATGACACATATTCGCTTCGATTATAGTAAAGCTCTATCATTTTTCGGCGAACATGAAATTACATACTTAAGAGATGCAGTGAAAGTGGCGCATCATTCTCTACATGAGAAAACAGGGGCAGGAAATGATTATCTCGGTTGGATCGATCTGCCGACTGCCTATGACAAAGGAGAGTTTGCACGAATCGTCAAAAGTGCAGAGAAAATTAAAGCTGACTCCGATGTTCTATTGGTGGTGGGGATTGGTGGATCGTATCTTGGAGCGCGTGCTGCCCTTGAGATGCTGAATCACTCGTTCTACAATGCACTATCAAAAGAGCAGCGTAAAACTCCACAAGTGATTTTCGTTGGAAACAACATCAGTTCCACTTACATGAAAGATTTAATGGACCTATTAGATGGAAAAGACTTTTCCATCAATGTCATTTCCAAATCGGGTACTACAACAGAGCCGGCATTGGCTTTCCGCATTTTCCGCAAGATCCTTGAAGAAAAATACGGTAAAGAAGAAGCGCGAAAACGTATTTACGCAACAACGGACAAAGCGCGTGGTGCATTAAAAACTCTTGCAACGGAAGAGGGATACGAATCATTCATTATTCCTGACGATGTGGGGGGACGCTATTCTGTTCTGACAGCAGTAGGATTGCTGCCTATCGCCGTTTCTGGTGCAGATATCGAGGCGATGATGAAGGGCGCTGCACAGGCAAGCTCTGATTTCGCTGAATCTGAGTTGGAAGACAATGCTGCCTATCAGTATGCCGCAGTTCGTAATGTCCTGTACAATAAAGGAAAAACCATTGAAATGCTTATCAACTACGAGCCAGGATTGCAATATTTCTCTGAATGGTGGAAGCAGCTGTTTGGTGAAAGTGAAGGGAAAGATCAAAAGGGTATTTTCCCTGCATCCGCAAACTTTTCTACAGACCTGCACTCTATGGGACAATATGTACAGGAAGGCCGCCGTGACTTGTTTGAGACAATCATCAAAGTCGATACTCCTAGACATGAGCTTAAAGTGGAAGCGGAAGAAAACGATCTTGATGGTTTGAACTACCTCGCTGGTGAGACTGTCGATTTCGTCAACACGAAAGCTTACGAAGGCACATTGCTTGCACATACTGACGGTGGGGTGCCAAACCTTGTTGTAAACATTCCTGCGATGGATGCCTATACATTCGGCTACCTTGTATATTTCTTTGAAAAAGCTTGTGCAATGAGCGGGTACCTCCTTGGCGTCAATCCGTTTGATCAGCCTGGAGTGGAAGCTTATAAAGTGAACATGTTTGCCCTCTTAGGCAAACCAGGCTTTGAAGAGGTTAAAGCGGAGCTTGAGAAGCGTTTGAAATAGTTTTAAAAAGGAAAAGCTGCCGAGGTTGTGGGCAGCTTTTTTTAATGATTTTGCATGACAAACATCCTACAAGGGAAGCCTACCACTATAAAAGGAGGGATTTCCATGATTCCAATTCCTTCAAAACTGGAAGGTACGGAGTTTCATCTTTATAAGCTGGAACAGGAACTAAAAAGTCTGGGCTACTCAATTGGTGGCGGCTGGGAGTATGACCATGGCTATTTTGATTATGAAATCGACAGTGATGAAGGATACCAATTTTTACGTGTTCCCTTTCAGGCGGTAGATGGCCAGCTTGACTCCCAAGGTACCTCTGTGAGATTAGGAAGACCTTTTTTACTATCACATAAATACCAAAGAGGATTAGATGATAATGTGCATGTAGACAATGCAACAGCATCATTTGATCAGTTTTCCGAACCGGTTGACCCGGACGCTACTTTCCCTAAAGAGTACATCGATCTCGGCAAAACTCTGGTGAAAGAATTGGAAGCTGTACTACTCCAGGACTAATCTTTGATTACCAGAAGACTATCATCAGCCTGAATAAGCGTGAAGAGAGGAGGATTGACCATCGTATCCTCTCTTCTTTTTATGCCTATCAATAGTATCTTATTTTGTAACAGCTGGTTGCTTAATTGCTCAAAGGTCGTACCGATATAGGATTCCTCTGCATCCAGATACTTCAGCTTGCTGCCTTTTAGTTGATCAAGCATATTAAGGACAGTATTGGACATGCCATATGATACCATACTGTTGATCATGACATAGCTTGATAGCATATTGGTCTGGATAATTTCATCGGCACCTGCCCGACTGGCATTCTTGACCTGGGCCGAAGTCAGTATCTCTACAATGGTTTGAACTTCAGGATTCAAGCCTTTAACGGTCAATAATGTTAAGACGGCATTCATGTCTGCCTGGACTTCATCTTTGCTCTGATCGGATGTTATGACAACGAGTGATGCATTTTTAACATTTGCTTTTAAAAGCACCTGATCATAAATGGGATTCCCTTTAATAAAGTGGACATTTTGGTCATGTAGTGGGTTTTGCTGCAAGGTCTGATCGATTAAGACAACCCCCACAGGCTTCTTTACAAGCTCTTTTATATGCATCAAAGACTCTTTGACCCTCTCATTCCAACCGACAATTATGATATGTCCTTCACCTTTATACTCCACTTTGCCCTCCAAATAAGCATTTTGTGTAGCCACAGCACTAGCTGCAAGCGCAACAAAATACGTAGTCACAAAACCTGTCCCGAAAAATATCAATAGTATGGCCAAGGATCTCCCGGTAACTGTAACGGGTACGTAATCTCCATAGCCAAGTGTCGCCGTTGTTACAATGGCCCACCATATCCCATCAAATATTGCGGGGAACTCAGCCGGTTCGATAAAATGTATCAGCACTCCAAATGAGATATTTATGATGAAAATAATACAAAGAATTCTAATGATTACTGGCCAATGAACAAAGGCGAATAAAAATGATGAATTACTCTTGAGATTTTTCATGATTCCTTTTCCTCATCAGATACAAAGGATAGCACTTCTTTGAGGATCAGATTGATTTTTTTTGTCAGGGCGCTTTCTCCATATTTCTCTTTTCCTGCCTGGATAAGTGCAATGACCTCATCTTCATATTCAATAATCGCTTTGTCTTCTTCAGCTTCATTATAGAACTCAATAAAACGGTCCAGGCTTTCATTCATCTTGTCTATTGCATCACTTAAGGCTTCTTTTTCATCAGGTTTCAGCTTCATTATGTTCACCTCTTTTTATATTCTTGACAATAGAGGCAAGGGCTTAAACTTTGGAGGCATAAATAAGAGGAAAAAAGCAAAAATATAAAGATGAAGAACAAAGAAAAAATGCAGGAGGGATAATAATGGAAACAAAACGTGTGAAACAGATCCTTTCATCATCAGCCGACATAAATGTAACCTTTCAAGGAACAGAGGTATGGATCGATTCCCTGAGCGAGGACGGCCGAACTGCCACCGTTCACCTTCGCGGACCGGGTGAAGAGAGAACAACAGTAGATATACATGATTTACAGGAAGTGGAACGATAAAAGCAGGAGACTCAGATGTTGAGTCTCTTTTATTTTTGCAATGTGCTCACCAAAGTTTGCTTGTGTTAGTTCAAGGGTAAATTCCTATTAAAACGACGAGATGAGATATATGACATCATTTAATGAAACAGCTATCATTTCCTATGTAGAATCCAGAATTAAAGATTATAGGAAGGAGATGGACTCAACCGCTCCTGGTGAATTGCAGCACGATATCATTCTAGGTAAGATGGAGGCATTTAACGAATTTTTGGAGCACTTTGGTTATGAAAGAATGCAGTTGAAATAAATTCATGAACTCACTTACATAAAGAAAGCGGAGGACTCAAATTTGAGCCCTCCGCTTCTTTATATCTAATTTTTGTGTCCGGTCAATCGATCAACTGCATTTGCAATTGCGCCATCTCCGGTAACGTTACAGGCCGTACCAAAGCTATCCTGCGCCAGATACAGGGCAATCATCAGTGAAACCAGTGTCTGATCAAAGCCAAGCATCGTCTGCAAAAGTCCCAGTGCGGCCATTACAGCGCCACCAGGAACTCCTGGTGCAGCAATCATCGTGACACCAAGCATAAGAATGAACTGCAGGATGGTTGCGAACGAATAATCCATCCCATTGATAAACATGACTGCCATTGCACAGGAGACGATGGTGATTGTCCTGCCTGAAAGATGAATGGTGGCAAGTAGTGGGACAGTGAAATCCGCTGTCTTCTCTTTAACGCCCATTTTCTTTGCACGCTCGAGCGTAACAGGAATGGTAGATGCGGATGACTGGGTGCCAAGTGCAGTGAAATAAGCCGGCAGCATCGTCTTAAGCATCTTAAATGGATTTTTCTTAGAAATTGTCCCACTTAACGTATATTGGAAAAGGAGCATGACAATGTGAAGCAGAATAATCAAGATGAAAACCTTGGCGAATACGGTAATGATTGTTTGGACTTGACCGCCATAGGTCATATTCGCAAAAATTCCTAATATATGAAACGGTAAGAGTGGAATAATGATTTTTGAAATCACAAGCTCGATAATCTGTCTGAATTCCACCATCACTGTTTTTAGTGCATTCCCTTTGATAGCAGCCATTCCAAGACCAAGCGTGAAGGCGATAACCAATGAGGTCATCACTTCCAATGGTGCAGGGATTTCAAGCTTAAAGAAAGGTGCAAGCAGAGATTCTTCGGGATTTTCAAAAGCCTTAGACAAATTTGCATTTTTCAAAAGCAAAGGAAAAAGAAAGCTTGCTGCAAAGAATGCCAATAGGCCAGCCGCAACAGTGGATAGGTATGCCAATCCTGTTGTGATCCCTAACAGTTTTCCGGCCCCCTTGCCCAGTTCCCCGATACCAGGTGCAATGAATGCAATGATAATAAGCGGGATGGCAAAACCAAGAAAGTTTCCGAAAATCTCATTAAAGGTTACAAAGATTTTAATCAACCACTGTGGTGCAAAGTTCCCAACGATAATACCTAAGAGAATAGCTAAAATGATTCTGGGTAAAAGTCCGAATTTTTTCATGTTGTCCTCCCTAAAAATACAGTTGTCTCTTCTTGGAAAAGCTATTGTACTATGTTACAACATATAATCATAAAAAGGGAAGAATAATATTTCCTGTATTTCAAATAAATTTTTTCCAGATGAAAAAAATTTATTTGTATAGGTTTATATTTTGGATTATCTTGGGTACACTACTACAGAAATTCACCATCGTTGCAGTTTTTTGCTGCATAATCTTCATTGCCGTTTTCCAGCAACACCGTCACATAAAGATGGAAGTTACTAGCAAAACCAAATAAAACTTGATTTTTAAAAGATTAACCTCTATGATTAAGTTAATTGTTTTTGTTCGGTAAGGCTGATAGAAGGAATTTACTTCAACGTTTTTCGTCTTGAAAGATTATGCAGAGCAAGAATGGTAATACAATTGTGGATTCATCCACTGTAGGAGGAAACATTATGTTACAAGGTAAAGTAAAATGGTTCAACGCTGAAAAAGGTTTCGGTTTCATCGAAGTAGAAGGACAAGACGATGTATTCGTACACTTCTCTGCTATCCAAGGCGAAGGTTTCAAATCTTTAGAAGAAGGTCAAACTGTATCTTTCGAAATCGAACAAGGCGCTCGTGGACCACAAGCAACTAACGTTCAAAAGTAATAGTTTTTGACGAGGAAAAGCTCCCTTTATAGGGGGCTTTTTTTTTGTTTTTTTTGGATTCGTGCTGATTTTGATAGGTGGAGGGATGCTCAAGACCAGGGCCAGACCCTTGCGTTGTTGATTGGTTGTAGGTTAGGGATGGAGTGGTGTTGGGTTTTGTTTGTGTTGATGGGGAAGGAGGGTCAGGCCCCGTACTGTTGATCTTGCGGTTTTGAAGCAGTTGACGTTTGGGAGGGATGGGTTTTTAGGTTTTGTGCGGGAGGGACGCACAAGACCAGGGCCAGACCCTTGCGTTGTTGATTGGTTGTAGGTGAAGGATGAAGCGGTTTTGAGATTTGTTTGTGTTGATGTGGTAGGAGGGTCAGGCCCCGTCTGTTGATCTTGCGGTTTTAAAGCTGCTGACGTTTGGGAGGGATGGGTTTTTAGGTTTTGTGCGAGAGGGATGCTCAAGACCAGGGCCAGACCCTTGCGGTGTTGATTGTTTGTAGGTTAGGGATAGGGTGGGATTGAGTTTTGTTTGAATTGATTGGGAAGGAGGGTCTGGCCCCGTTCTGTTGGTCTTGCGGTTTTGAAGCTGCTGACGTTTGGGAGGGATGGGTTTTTAGGTTTTGTGCGGGAGGGATGCACAAGACCAGGGCCAGACCCTTGCGTTGTTGATTGTTTGTAGGTGAAGGATGGAGCGGTCTTAAGGTTTTTTTGTGGGGATGTGGTAGGAGGGTCAGGCCCCGTACTGTTGATCTTGCGGTTTTGAAGCAGTTGACGTTTGGGAGGGATGGGTTTTTAGGTTTTGTGCGAGAGGGATGCACAAGACCAGGGCCAGATCCTTGCGTTGTTGATTGGTTGTAGGTGAAGGATGGAGCGGTCTTAAGATTTGTTTGTGTTGATGTGTAGGAGGGTCAGGCCCCATCCTCTCTATTAAAAATATGCTAGGGCATTATGCTCATTTTAAACACATCTCTATCATTTTCTTTCTATAATATATGGAAGTCTCTTTAAGGTTTAATAGAGTAAGGATGGGGACGTAGTATAACTAGGAGGTTGTTTGATGGATATAGAAGGGTTGTTTGATTTGAGTGGGAGAACAGCGATTGTTACAGGGGGAGGTAAGGGGCTTGGTGCACAGATAGCCCATGGTTTGGCAGAGGCAGGTGCAAATGTTGTAGTGTGCTCGCGAGACTTTGCTGCTTGCAAGGAGGTAAGTGAGGAGCTTGAGCAGAAAGGTATTCGCTCCTTGGCACTTTCGTGTGATGTGACAAAGTCGGAGGACATTAAGCTAGTGGTAGATACTGTACTTGAGCAATTTGGAACAATTGATATTTTAGTCAATAATAGTGGCACTTCCTGGATGGCGCCGACGCTGGATTTACCAGAGGATAAATGGGATAAGGTCATGAATGTCAATCTAAAGGGAGTATTCCTGTTCAGCCAAGCAGTTGCAAGAGTGATGGTTAAGCAGGGCAGCGGAAAGATTATCAATATTGCCTCCATTTCCGGATTAGGAGGAACATCCCCATCGATTATGGACACAATTGCGTACAACACGAGTAAAGGTGGTGTCATCACTTTTACAAAGGACCTTGCTGTGAAATTGGCACAGCACAATATTCAGGTAAATGCGATTGCTCCAGGAATGTTTCCGACTAAGATTACGAAAAAAGTACTGGAAAAGTCCGCACCTGACTTGATGCAGCAAATACCTGCCAAACGCTTCGGAAATGAAGATGATCTGAAAGGAGCGGCAGTCTTTTTGGCTTCAAAAGCTTCCGATTACTGTTTAGGACATGTGTTGGTAATGGATGGCGGAATGACAGCATTAATTTAAAGAAGGATGTGAATATACTTGGCAAATCGTAATAGCGTTGCAATGGAGAACCTTATAAAAAAGGGGATATCATTGGAAAAACAGCTGAATGAACTGATTCAGACTCAGTTGAACCGGGAAGATATTGCGCAATATGGGGACTTGGGTAGTGAATTACTTGCAAGAAGAATGAGGAGTGTAAAGGAAAATGTTGAACTTCTTTCCTTTCAATTTAATTTTCCGACGAAAAATGATATGGCAAATTTAGCGAGATTGATGATACAGCTCGAGGAAAAGATGGATAACATCGAAGGGCAGTTGGCAAAGCTTTCTGTTTCATTGGAGCAAGTGGAACGAAAAGTACAAAGGCAATCCTATCAAAACGAGAGGAAAGATCATGTTTCCCCGCGGTTCAAAGCCAAGGAAGGAGACGTTGTGCTTTCAAAGAAACCAGGCAAGGATTCAAAAGTGATACAAATGGAGAGGTGGTTTTCTCTTTGACTTCTGAAAATCTATCAAAATGGAAAAAAGAAATGCAGGAATACAATAAACTTCCATATAGTGATGGGGTCACACGAAGACATGCGATATGGAAAAAAAATAAAGCGACCCTATGGTATTATCCAGCAAAAGAAAAAAAATACAAGGTCCCTCTGTTTCTTATCTATTCATTGGTGAACCGCCCATTTATTTTAGACTTGGGTCACGGAAGAAGTTCCATTGAAGCTTTTGTCCAAAATGGATACGATGTATACTTATTAGATTTTGGAATCCCAGGATTAGAGGATCGGAATCTATCCATTGACGACTATGTAAAAGAGTATATTCAAAGAGGTGTTCAACGTGCATTAAAGCATGCGCAAGCGGATGAGATCACCGTATTCGGATATTGTCTGGGTGGAACACTTGCGGCAATATACTGCGCATTGGCTAAAGAACCGATAAAAAATCTGATACTCATCGTAACTCCAATTGATTTTGAAAGGATTCCATTCTTTGACTCCTGGATACAGGCGTTGAGAGAAGAGCGGGTTTCTTTTGACAAGTATATCGAAGAAATGGGAATTATCCCTGGTCCCAAAGTGGAAGCAGGCATGCGCCTTCTGACATCGCCCATCTATTATAGCCCCTACCTCTCTCTGCTTCGTAAAGCACAAGACCGGGAATATGTTGATAAATGGATTCGCTTCAACACCTGGACAAAAGGTCATATTCCCTTAACTGCAAAAACTGCCATACAGATAAATACCGATCTAGTAAAAGAAAATAAGCTTATTCGAGGAAACTTGGAAATAAATGAAAAAAACGTGGATCTCGCAGCAATTCGTGCCAATTTGCTGGTTGTTGTAACAGAGGGAGACCGTTTAGTTCCTAAAGAACAATGTCTACCGATTTTGAACGCGGTTACAAGTCCAGATAAAAGCTGTGAAATCCTGCAGGGTGGACATACTGGTACGACAGTAAAAGATGGAAAACTGCCTGATTTTCTAGCTTCATGGCTTCCAGAACGATCATCTCCATTAGGGAGGGAAGTGTAATGTTTCTATTGCTTGAATGTAATAAAATAATAGATCCGTATCTTGAATATATGGGAATTGGTGCAATAGTATTTAAACAGTTTTTTTTGGAAATTAAATAGTGAAAAGGGAAGCCCATAGACTAGAAATCTCGGCTTCCTTTCTTTATGCACACTTATCGGTAAATAATGTAATATTTTTCAGGGGATTTATTATATTACGCTAAAGTTTATAGTATAAGGTTGAGACCACCAAAAGTGTCGAAAAGCTAATGAAATAAAGGTTTTACGGTATGAAAAGGGCAGAAATTGCAGGTGAAAAGCAACGTGGGAAGTGGTTATATAATAGCTTTTAGAGTTAAAATATCAGAGTGTACGTAAATATTGGAGGGATATCCAACAGTAACAAGGTGTAAAAAGTCTATTTTAAAAGATATAATATTAACAGTACAAGTTTTAATGTGCATGATATTACATCTTTTTTCCTAGATGTTCGATATGCACCAAACTACTAGATACATATACTAGTTTTCTTAATCATTTGTCAGGAATGGGGCATTTGAGAAAGGAATGAAAATGAATAATTTTATTAAAGTGGATCAAGCCGAAAAAAACCATAGTAAATTTAAGAAAACAAATTCTTTTAGCAGTCGATCAAATGGCTATATCCTGTTTGATGGGAATAAAAGAATTAGTTTTATTAATGATGAAGCGATGAACCTTTTAAAGCTTGATGCGTGCCCAATAAACGGCCAGCATATAATTTCCATATTTCAATTTGAATTATCCTCTATTATTGATAACCACATAGATAGTGTAATCAAGGAAAGCAGATTTGAGCAATTTGATTTAATGTTCTCTGAATTATCCGTACAGTGGCTAAGGTTTATGATATTCCCTTCTTTGGCAGGAGAATACACGCTGATGATTCTTGATATTACAGAAGAATACATACATAAACAAAGAATTTCGGAAACACATGAGATCAATTCCAGCCTCAATGAGACTGCGATGAAGCTGAACAAGACAGAGTCGCCTAAGGAATTACTGGATTTGCAGAAAACCATTATTCATCTTATGCAGAATGAACAGAAGTTGCGCGATATATTCGAAGGGGCGCAGGTAGGAATCATGATTCTGGATAATGAAGGGAATATTGTAGACACCAATCCTGCAGCTTGCTCGATTCTTGGAATAAAGGAAGAAGAGTGCAGGTCTCTCCAGGTGAAAAAATTTGTGAGTGATTCAAACCAGACTCCTTTAAAAGAACACTGGAGTAATCTATTGTCCTTAGGAAAAACGCATTCTGATGAGTATATGATTAATCGGCCGGATCAGACGGAAAGAATCATCAGTTTTTTCGCTTCCAAAGATATTTATCAAGCTCACCATTTGATTATCTTTCATGATATAACTCTGCAAAAAAGTATCGAGCAATCGCTTATAAATGAAAAGAATGTAGCGGAAAAATCAAATAGAACGAAAACGAACTTCCTGGCAATGATTAGTCATGAGTTGCGAACACCTTTGAATTCCATTATAGGCTTTGCTCAAATACTGGATGATGATAAAAAAGATCCTCTTTCGGCCAAGCAGGAATATCGGTTAGGTAAAATTCTGTATTCCAGTAAACATCTGCTTCAATTAATTAATAACATTCTCGAATTGGTAAGGATTGATTCCAAGCCTGATATGGCTGATGACAATTACAAGCCTGTCAATGTCAAAGATGCGATTTATGATTGCATACAACTATTGAAAAATAATGCATTGGATAAAAAGATCTTGATTTTTGTGGAAAAAGACCTGGAGGATGTGACGGTATTGGTTGATCCGATACGGTTTCAACAGGTCGTCGTTAATCTGCTGTCAAATGCTATTAAATATAATAGAGTGGAAGGTTCTGTTTCCCTATATTGGAAAGTGACGGGGCACTACCTGGCACTTTTTGTGAAAGATACGGGAATAGGAATTCCAAAAGAGCTGCAAGAAAAGATTTTTGAACCTTTTTACCGGATATTCCATGCAGACTTTAATATTGAAGGAACTGGAATTGGTTTGACCCTGGTGAAACAGAATGTACTGGAGATGAAAGGTAGAGTTGGGGTTTGCAGCCAAGAACATGAAGGAAGTACATTTTGGGTGAAGATCCCTATTTAATTTTACGGAAAGAAAGGGGTTTTCTTCGATTGAAGCCAATAAATCTCATTATTGTTGATGACAATCAGGATTCTCTTGAAATACTTAAATTTTTTATAAGTCAGTTAAGAGACTTTAAAATAATCGATATTTGTAAAAATGGAGAACAGCTGATCGAGAGTGTTATGAAAAACAAACCGGAGTTAGTGATTGCAGATATTAACATGCCGAATAAAAATGGACTAGAAGCAATTAAGGATTGCCTGGTTTTTGCGCCGGATTTAAAATTCATTTTTGCAACAGGGTACAATGAATTTGCTGTAGAAGCTTTTGCAATCTCGGCAGTGGATTATATCGTAAAGCCGGTAGAAAAAATCAGGGTGTACAAAGCTTTGGAGAGAGCGAAAGCAATCATATTGAACAATAGGGAAGCTGGGGAGCTTTCGGGCAACAAGAGACTTCCTGTCCGTTCTAACAGTTCTTTTTATTATATTGCATTCAATGATATCATTTTTATTGAAAAATCAGGAAAAAAGTGCATTATCTATACCGTCAATCAAACAGTCGAAACCTATGAAAATATCAGCGATATCTACAAGCAGCTAGACAGTAATTTCTACCGTACCCATCGCTCCTATATCGTGAATTTGCGTATGCTATCACATATTACACCTAAAAATGAAACCTATTTTGCCTATTTTATCAACCACGAGAAATACGCACATATTTCTAAGCTCAAGATCAATGAAGTTCAGGAAATGCTTGCTCAGATTACGAACATTTAAGGTGAATATTTCGTAATCTGAGTTTTTTGCGGTCAACCCAAGACTTGTCCCTATAATGTAGGCCCAAAAGGGTTGAAATGCTAAGGAACAGGGCTGAAAGGCAATGTTTTAACACTCAAAGGCTGATAATTCATTGGACAAAAGTGAAACGTTTCCGATAAGATTTACGTATAGAGGTTAGATAGATAACATGAATCTATTTTCCAATTACTTCCGTTCCACTATATTAGGATTTTTAAAAAGATGAAAAGCTATCTTATTTAAATATTCGTTTATGACACAAACTATCTAGCGAATGGTTGGCAGCTCTACAGAACAGAATAAGATAACTTAGATCAGCTATTTAGAAAATCCTAACGCTTGGGAGGGAATCTAATGGATTTATTAAGTAATGAATCACTGATGGAAGTATATGAAGCAGCAAAAACGAACAATCTTAATGAAGATTTCTTAAAGTTGATTATAGAAGAAATAAAGAGAAGAAATATTGAACTACCAATTTCACATACATAGATAAATAGATAATACGTATAAAAAGATGTGCGGATATAGATACATCTTTTTTGTCATACTCTAAAAAATACTTCAATTACTATGGTTCAATCATCAAGAAGGAGGATTTTTATGTATATCGTTCATTCGACATTTAAAGTACCACAAGAAAAAGCAGATGAAGTGATTGCCATTTATCATAACCGGTCAGGGCTGGTGGAGAAAGCGGAAGGGTTCCACCGTTTCCTTTTGCTTCAAAATGAAAAGAAGACAGAAGAATTGACGGTATTTATGGAATGGGATTCCAAGGAATCGTTTATGGATTGGGTGCAGGGCGAGGATTATAAACGCATTCATGAGCTGGAAAAGAAGTATCCGGACCAAGAGTTGGCAGCAATTATTCCGACTATCACCAGATATAAGGTTGTGGCAACATGACCAAACTGATATTGTCTCCTACCGTACAAAAAATAAAAGCCGATATCGGCGAGATAGATGTAACGCCCATAGTTGAAAAAGTGGTTGAAAAGATGTACCGGGACTTCCCCTCCCTGAAAGAAAAGTTTGGGGAAAAAGGGAAAGAGCGAACAATAGAAGACAACTTCTATCATTTCTTATATCTGAATACCGCTTATAAACTGAATGACACCAACACCTTTACCGAATACGCTACATGGCTGAACAGTGTATTGGTCAGCAGAGGGTTAACGACGGAGATGATCATCTATAACTTCAAGAAAATCCAAGAATGCATGCCCGGGATATTGGAGCCTGAGGTGGAAAAGAAATTCATGGACTATTTGGAAGCTGGTATACAGTCCTTAAAGGAAGTCGCAGATCAAGAATAATAAGAAACAGTGCGGGTAATAATTGCACTGTTTTTTTCCTTTAGGGTTATTTAGCCTATCTAAATAATATACTTATCAAAAGCGGTGTTTTGAGCATTGAAATATACGGTGCACAAGGGGGAACTAGCATGAAAAAGTATAAAATCATTTTTTATGGCGTACTCATCAGTTTCTTTCTGTCTGTTCTTTATTCCATTTATATCCACTTATCAGACCCGACCTGGGGGGATCTGGCCGCAGTAGCATCCTTCATTTTCATCTTTCCATCTGCACTTGTTCTGACCTTATTGATTCAGCTGGGCTACCTGATTTATTGCAGGAAATCCAAAAGTAGATAAAAGATACTCTTATACAGCTTTCCACTTCACAGGATTGTCAACTTTCTATCCGCTATTGCGCCCGGAAATCCATTATAATACAGAAAACAACTAGCAAATATTAAGGTGGTTTATATTCTATGAAAAAGACGCCGATCGATCGATTCCGAGTAATGGGACTTATTGAAGGGGGCTCGCTTCTACTCTTGATGTTCATTGCCATGCCGATAAAATATGGCTTGGATATTCCGGAGGTGGTAAGTGTAGTCGGGGCAATCCATGGATTCCTTTTCATCACCTATCTTTTCGTAATCGCCTATGTAACGTATAAAGTCAGATGGTCCTTTAAATGGATAATGGGTGCAGTAATCGCAGCGTTTATCCCGTTTGGAAATATAATTTTGGACTCCTATCTGAAAAAATCCACTCTAGTAAACTGACCCTTCATCTCGGGGGTCAGTTTTTTGATGCAGTTTATTATTTGTTTCTGTTTCAATGACTTATAATGAATGCAGATATATCGTCAAAGGGGTTGTCGTATTGAAGCTTCGTCCTGTTCTATCGATTCTTGCGTTTTTTTCGTTGTACAATTTATTCGTTTACTATCTTGGCTGGAATGTGTGGATCTGGGCAAGCACCGCCTTAAATTGGGAACACCCCATCCTTTATAGCCTTATTGTAGCAATAATCGCGTATTCCTATATTCTCGGAAGGCTGTTGAAGGTCCTTAGTTTTCTCTCCATCATCGGCTCCTATTGGTTTGCAGTGGTGCAATACGGTCTGCTTCTGTTCCCTATAGCCAATTTAACGGTATTCCTGCTGAAGTGGAGTCCATTATCAGCAGAAGCTGCAATCATGTGGACCGGAAATATCACTTTGATCATCTTCATGCTTCTTATGGCATTAGGAACGTTCAACGCATACAGTCCGGTAATTAGAAGCTATGAGATATCTATACCTAAAAAGATGATAAACCATAAGGAACTGAAAATAGCTGTGGCATCTGACATGCATTTTGGAAAGTTATCCGGAAGGGCGCATGTGAATCGTCTCGTAAAAACTGTGGAAAGTATAAATCCGGATTTAATCCTGCTTCCTGGGGATATAATTGATGACGATCCAAAGCAATTTGTACGGAAGCAAATGGGTGAGATTCTCAAAAACCTGCATGCTCCATTGGGGATATATGGGGTACTAGGCAACCACGAGTATTACGGAAGAGAGATTCCGGCATTTTTAGAGGAAATGAAGAAGCTTGATATCCGCATTCTCATGGATGAAGTCATTCAAGTCGAGGATAGCTTTTATATAGTGGGCAGGAAAGATAAAACAGACTCCAAAAGAAAGTCCATCAAGGATTTAGTAGAGAAACTGGATCATGGCCTCCCCATCATCGCCATGGATCATCAGCCGACCCAGCTAAAGGAAGCAGAAGAAAGTGGTATTGATATTATTTTGTCGGGTCACACTCACAGAGGGCAAATGATGCCCAATCACCTCATTACAAAAAGGATGTTCGAATTGGATTGGGGCTACCTGAAGAAAAATAGCTTACATGCTATCGTTTCCTCTGGGTTCGGGTTTTGGGGGCCGCCGATACGAATTGGCAGCAGATCAGAGGTATTGGAATTAAAGGTCACCTTCTTACAGGAAAATTAACATGAAGTGAATAGACTCAAATGGGTCTATTTTTTTTACAAACGATAATGAAGTATAATGAATCTGGTGTAAATAGAAGAAAAATGAGGGTACAGCATGAAAAATAGTTTTAGAGACTTCCAATTAAGTGAAGAGATAGTTAGCGCTCTTGAAAAATTAAGATATACAGTTCCGACGGAAGTCCAGGAAAAAGTGCTTCCGAATGCAATGGAAAAGAAGGATCTGGTCGTGAAATCACAGACAGGCAGCGGCAAAACAGCAGCATTTGGCATACCGCTTTGTGATCTTGTAGAGTGGGAGGAGAATAAGCCTCAGGCACTCGTTCTGACTCCAACCCGTGAGCTTGCGGCTCAGGTCAAAGAGGACATAACGAATATCGGCAGGTTCAAGCGGGTTAAAGCTACCGCCATCTATGGCAAGCAGCCTTTTGATAGACAGAAGCTGGAGTTGAAGCAAAAGTCCCATGTGGTGGTGGGGACACCTGGCAGGGTGCTCGATCATATGGAAAAAGGGACGTTCGACGTGGAGCGTTTAAAATATCTTGTTATAGATGAAGCGGATGAAATGTTAAATATGGGATTTATTGATCAGGTGGAAGCCATTATCCAAAAGTTGCCCATCGATAGGGTGACGATGCTATTCTCCGCAACATTACCAGAGGATGTCGAGCAACTTTCTCTTAAATATATGAAAACGCCAACTCATATTGAAATAAAAGGTACAGGAATCACAACAGATAAAATTGAGCATGCAGTTATTGAAGTTCAGGAGAATGATAAGTTTTCACTGTTGAAGGCTGTTACAACAGTGGAGAACCCGGATAGCTGTATCGTTTTTTGCAGAACTCAGATTCAGGTGGATGATGTATATCGTCAATTAGATCGAGCGGGCTATCCGTGTGACAAGCTGCATGGAGGCCTTGTGCAAGAGGATCGTTTTGCCGTTATGAATGATTTCAAACTAGGGAGATTCCGCTATCTGGTTGCGACGGACGTTGCGGCAAGAGGGATTGATATCGCAAATGTTTCCCTTGTGATTAATTACGACCTGCCGATGGAAAAGGAGAGCTATGTCCATCGAACAGGTAGGACCGCTCGTGCAGGAAATTCCGGAAAAGCCATTACATTCGTTACTCCATATGAAGAAAAATTCCTGGCAGAAATCGAATCGTATATTGGATTTAAGATAACGAAAAGAGAAGCTCCAACTAAAGAAATGGTTTCTGGGGCAACATCTGAATTTGATATGAAAATAAATACACGCCCAACTATTAAAGAAGCAAAAAGTGCGAAACTGGACAAGGATATCATGAAGCTCTATTTCAATGGTGGAAAGAAAAAGAAAATCAGAGCGGTCGATTTTGTTGGCACCATATCCAAAATACCAGGAGTGGCTGCAGGTGACATAGGCATCATCACCATTCAGGATAATGTCACCTATGTTGATATTTTGAATGGAAAGGGTCCGATTGTGCTAAAAGCGATGAAGCACACCACAATAAAAGGAAAAATGCTGAAGGTTCATGAGGCTCGACAATAATTCTTAGTTGACAAATCGGGATTATCGGGTTTATGATGAACATAACAAATTACTTTTTTCTGTATAACTTAATAGCGTAACTTATCAAGAGAAGTGGAGGGAATGGCCCTATGAAGCTTCAGCAACAGATTCGAATAAGAGATACTGTGCTAATTCCAGCAAGCAGCAATGCTTGGCAGATAAGTTGAGGTTTCTCTTTCTATATGAATCCAACCTCTTCTTGTCTCATACAGGAAGAGGTTTTTTGTATTTTATCATTTTAGGAGTGATGAAAATGGGAGAAATTTTGAAAAATGCGGTTGAAAATCGACGTTTGGAATTAATAAGCAAGCTCCTCTATTTCCGTGTATTCAAAAAAGAGGATCAGCACCTGTATGAACTGTCCTTAACAGACTTGGAGCAGGAATATAAAAAATACGATCATTACATGCATCCCCATGATGACATGGAATCGATCCAGTGGGTTAGAAGCAAGTAAGGGGAAGGACCTGCAAAAATAGGGTTAATCTGCAAGACTGCCGAATATTCTTTGGGGAGAGCCTAAATAAGGGGGAACCCAATATGTCTGAAACCACAATTGTAACCTCTCTTACAAAATTTGTAGATGCACTCCCTATTCCTCCAAAATTAGAACCAGTAAAAAAAGACAACACTTACACCTATTACGAGGTAACAATGAAGGAAACGAAGCAATCCCTTCACCGCGATCTCCCCTATACAACGGTGTGGGGATATGAAGGAATATTCCCTGGACCGACCATAGAAGTCGACTGTGGGGAGAAGGTATTCATCAAATGGATGAATGCTCTGCCAAAAAATCATTTGCTTCCTGTGGACTTTACGGTTCATGGCGCCCATAAAGATGTTCCCGAAGTCAGAACAGTCGTTCATGTGCATGGTGCAGTCGTGGAACCTGAAAGTGATGGATATCCGGAATCATGGTTCAGTGCAAACTTTGAACAGGTTGGCCCAACATTTACCCAAAGGATCTATCGGTATCCAAATTACATGAATTCCTGTACGCTCTGGTACCATGATCATGCACTTGGTATTACCCGTCTCAATATATATGCAGGACTCGCTGGGATGTATCTAGTACGAAGTGATTTTGAGCGTTCCCTGAATCTTCCCTCATTAGCCTATGATATTCCCCTTATCATCCAAGATAGATCCTTTCGGCCGGATGGTTCTCTCTACTATCCCACACAACCGGATGAACCAGTATCGGGACTGAAAACATCTGTTGTACCAGAGTTTTTTGGCAATACGATCCTGGTCAATGGGAAGGTATGGCCTTTCTTGGAAGTAGAACCTCGTAAATATCGTTTCCGAGTAGTCAATGCTTCCAACAGCCGCTTTTATCGATTAAAACTGGAGACAGGACAGCTTATGTATCAGATCGGTACGGATAGGGGTCTGATGGAGCGGCCGATAGGCATCAGGTCCATTACTCTTGCACCTGCTGAAAGAGCAGATTTAGTCATTGATTTTACTAACCTCGAAGGAAAAAGTATCATCATGACCAATGAAGCACCGGCGCCGTTTCCGGAGGGTGACAAGGAAAACGAAATCAGAGAAATCATGAAATTCATCGTGAATCTGCCTCTTGATCATATAGACACCAGTGTTATCCCATCCTACTTGGGGAATTTCCCAAAACTCCAGACAAATGACGCGGCATTGAAAAGGTTTTTGACATTGGATCATACAATGGACCAATATGGTCGGGAAATCATGCTTTTGGATAACAAAGATTGGGATGCTCCTATATCTGAGAAACCGAAACTAGGGAGCACGGAAATCTGGTACTTGATCAATACAACAGAGGATACTCATCCCATTCATATTCATCTAGTCGATTTCCAGATCCTGAGCCGAAGGAAATATAATGTAGAACGTTTTATACAAGATCGAGTAATTGAGTATATTGGCCGACCTATTCCGCCGGAACCACAGGAATGTGGTAAAAAGGATACAGTCAGGGCAAATCCGGAAGAGGTAACCAAAATCATCATGAATTTCGGTCCATACACGGGACTATATGTGTGGCATTGCCATATGCTAGAACACGAGGACTATGAGATGATGAGACCTTATCTTGTTATTAAATAGGCTTTGGTATGAAAAGAATGGCGGAAAAATCATGAATAGTGAAAAAAAAATACTCGTCGGGTCATGGATACAGGCTGTAGGAACGGTCATCTCCGCTGTAAGCAGTACCAGATTCCTTGTCAGAGTGGAGGAGCAGAGTGAGGGCCTAGACATTGTTGGGAATGTGCTTCAAGCTACAGGTAATGCATTGGAAGCGGATGGGCAGGAAGGATTCACGTTTGGGAAATTAGGCAATGAAATTCAAGCCGCTGGGAATATCACGGTCATTTCAGGTCTTTTAATAGATGAAGAGACGATAATTAGGGATAAATTATTTATCAGTGGGAACCTGCTACAAGCTCTCGGTGCAGCTACGGCACTAGGAGATGAGTGGGATGGAGCAGAAGCCGATACCATGACCATCATTGGGAACCTGCTTCAGGTTATCGGGAACTCCCTGCAAGCGATTGGTGGGGCAGAAGAAATAAAGACCGGAGAAAGTGAATCAACTGAAGCAGTTATTACTACGGGGAGCTGGGTTCAAGCTATTGGTTCGGTAATTCTTGCATTAGACGTCACCAAGGAACAAACAAGTGAGAGAGGTAAGATAATATAAAACAAAAAAATCCCAAAGGAGTGTTAAACTCCTTTGGGATTTCCCTTTTGACCAACCGTCTCCCTATACACCGATCGATTCTTCAATATCATTTTGTTTCAAATAATCTGCCAGCAATTCGGGGGCAGTTAAATAAATCAGACCATTTCCTTCAAGACTCTTAGGATAGCCTAATGGAATGGTTCGCTTCACAAGCTGTGCATACAATTCCGGCTCGGTAAGCTTGCGCTCAAACTCGCTTTCAGTCAAATTTTTGACCAGGGAGAGAGCACCTGCCACGTGTGGTGCAGACATGGATGTACCACTGAAAACAGCGTATCTGCCACCGGGAATCGTGGAAATTATCTTTTCTCCTGGTGCCACAACGTCCACTTCATTATTGGAATTGGTGAAATAGGACGATTTGCGCTGAAGACTCACTGCCCCAACCGATATTACTTCGTTATAGCCTGCCGGATAAGAGAATTCCTCGGTAGAATGATTTCCATCCCCCTCATTCCCTGCGGCACATACAACCAGGATCTGATTTTCCACTGCAGTCTTGATTGCATCATGAAGTTCGGGAACATCTATCGGTCCACCAAGTGACATGGAGATGATATCCACTTTCTGAGAAACTGCATATTCTATTGCAGCTGTTACCCATTCATAGGAGCCAGAGCCTTCTTCTCCAGCGAGAGCTTTTAATATCAGCAGTTGAGTTTCTGGAGAAACACCAATCACACCGGATTCGGCATTAATGGCAGCGATGGTTCCGGCAACATGTGTGCCATGTCCGTTATAGTCGGTAATCTTTTCAGGGTCGCCATTATCATCATCTGTAAAATTCCTACCTGCAATGATTCTCCCTTCCAAATCCGGATGAGAGGTATCGCAGCCGGTATCAATGACTGCTATGACAGTATCTTTGCCTTTAAAACCTCGGTTCCAGAGAGAGGGGGCTTGTATCATGTCCACTCCTTCGGGAATTTGGTGCGCCTCAAACAATTGATTGTCAACTTTGTACGGAATTAAGTGAACCAGCTTTTCCATTACAACGCCTCCTAATCATTATTTTAAAAAAGGTGAGACAAGTTACTTTCTGAAAATTCTACCAATTATCATTGGAAAGTTCAAGTGCCAAAAAGACTACATAAGCCTTCTTCTCGACATTTCAACATTCATTTTCATTGGTCGTAGCTCCAATAAGCCTCAAGTCTTATCTCAAAATATAGCTCAGGCTCGTTATAGCAATCCTTGAAAGCAGATAAGATAGAGACATGAAAGGAGGAAACACAGATGAAAAAATTTGGATTGTTATTAGTAGGGGTAATCGCGTTCTTCATATTACTGGCGAATATCGGACCGTTACTCGGGTTGGCAGTAAGCTTGGTGGTTTCCTATTATGCGGTGAAGGAGTTCATGAAAACCGATTCCACCGCCAACAAGGTACTGTGGGGAATCATCGGTTTCATCGCCATTGGATTCTCGATCGCAAATGTCCCGGCCGTTCTAGGACTTGTAGCAGCGTACATTTTATATGTCGTCTATAAAAACTGGAACAAATCGAAAGACACGATCATCGATGCCAAAGAAAGCAGTGACCCATTTACAAACTTTGAAAAAGAATGGAATGCACTAAACAACAAATAATTAAAGGAGTGTCTGAAAATGAGTTTATTTACGAGAATTAAGAATACTATCGCAGCAGATTTCCATGAAGCACTTGATAAAAAAGAGCAAAAGAATCCAATATCCATGCTTAACCAGTACTTAAGGGATTGCGAGAAAGAAGTGGAAAAGGTACGACTGTTAGTGGAACGTCAAAATATCCTGAAAGATGAGTTTGTAAGAGAATATCATCAAGCCACCCAGTTTGCGGAAAAAAGAAACCATCAAGCTGAAATAGCTTCTAAAGCTGACGAGTCGGAACTCTATGAATTTGCAGTAAGAGAGTATCAGCAATATGAGGAACGCGCAAATCAGCTGAAGATTTCCTTAGAAAAGGTTACGAAAGATCTAACTTCCCTGGAGCAAAAATATGAAGGCATGAAACACAAGCTTAAGGATATGTACATTAAGCGGATGGAATTGATGGGCAGAGAAAATGTCGCCAGAGCCAACCATCGTATGAATCAGGTCCTGGAATCCAATAACGGAGCGCCGTCCACTTCTAGATTTAATGAAATGGAGAGCTATCTGGAGCGTCTGGAACATCAAGTGAATGCTTCCTACCACCGTCATACAATAGATGCTAGAATCGCTCAAATTGAAAAAGAGTTGCCAAATGAAGAGAAAACACATTCTCTTTCATCCTAATAACTGATATTCTAAAAAAAGGCGGCATTGTACGCCTTTTTTATCCATTGCAGCAAGCATGTAATATGCCTTAAAAGGAGGGGAAACAATGTTTAATATGAAGAAAACTGATATGTTGAGCTATATTCTCATCATTGGATTTTTTATTTTTATCCTGGAAATCTCGTTTTTTGATACCGGTCTCATTTTTTCCCTTCTTATTTCTGGCATATGTCTATATTTCGGCAAAAAGAAATGGAATTGGTTTCTAGGTAAAGTCTTATTTGGCATAGGTGCGTTATCAGTATTTTTTACCATCATCGGCTCTTTTACATTCAGATTCTTGTTATTGGCTTCCATTCTTTACTTCTTTATTTTGTTTACCCAATCCAAACAGAATCCCTCCTATATTAGACCGGAAATAGCGGATGCGAAGGGTGTAAGACTGGTGAAACATGAACAGAAGTGGTTCCAGAATAAATTTCTCGGCCGGCAGAAAACACCGGAACACTCCTACACATGGGAGGATGTCAATATCCAAACCGGTATTGGAGATGCCATCATCGATCTAAGTTATACGGTCCTTCCGAAAGGGGAAGCGGTCATTTTCATACGAAATGTCGTGGGCAACATTCAAATTCTTGTACCATATGAGGTTGATATCAGTGTCAAGCATTCTGTAATGGTTGGTTCCACCATGATACTGGAGGAAGAATCGTCGAAGGAATGGAATCAGACGGTACATTACCAAACTTCGGGGTATGATGATGCCGCCCAAAAGATAAAAATAATCACCTCTTGTATTGTAGGAAGCCTCGAGGTGAAAAGAGTATGAGTATATTGCAAAGGCATTTTCTGTTGGGGGTCACCACAGCCATCATCAGTTTTCTTGCGTTTGGCTTCGTCTACTTCCTTTCTTTTCCCTTAGTGGAATGGTCATCCTTATGGGAAGTAAAAGTGTTCGATCTGCCATTTGTTGTGTTTGCGTTTTGTATATGTATCCTGCTTGGCTTATTGGTTGGCCTATTTTCGGGATTGTATTGGAAAAAGCAAATTATGGGGATTCACGGTCATCTCATCCAACTAGAACAAGGGAGAAATATCGAATGGGATGCCGTGAATCCGGTGCAGGAAATTGGCGAGATAGAAAGAGAACTGAACAAGATTCAAAAGCAGATGAAGGAACAAACGAAGCTTTCCCAAAAGCTTGCGAATGAAAAAGCGGTGGACCTTGAAAGCAGAATCCAGGAAATTGTATCGCAGGAACGTAACAGATTGGCCAGGGAATTGCACGATTCGGTAAGTCAGCAGTTGTTCGCTGCTTCGATGCTCATGTCGGCCTTAACTGAGCCGAAAGAGTCTCTTGAAGACAGAGAAACAAAGCAACTCAGGCTGGTCGAAGAGATGATACATCAATCCCAATTGGAAATGCGTGCGCTGCTTCTGCACTTGAGGCCAGTTGCCTTGAAAGGAAAAACGCTCCAGGAAGGGGCAGAGGAGCTATTGGTGGAATTGATGCAAAAGGTTCCGATGAGCATTGCATGGAAGATTGAGCCCTTTTCCATTGACAAGGGAGTGGAGGATCATTTGTTCCGAATACTTCAAGAAAGCCTCTCCAATACACTTCGGCATGCCAAGGCATCGTCTGTTGAAGTACTCTTGATCAGCCGTGATGATTTTATCATCCTGAGAGTTGTAGATGATGGGAAAGGCTTTGAGGTGGAAAAGGAACGGGCTGGTGCTTATGGATTGCAAAACATGTATGAGCGGGCAGTAGAGATAGGCGGCACGTTAAAAATAGTGAGTGTAGAAAACCAGGGTACAAGATTGGAAGTAAAGGTTCCCAAGTTGGATTTAAAGGGTGAGGAAAATGATTAGAGTCTTGTTTGTAGATGATCATGAAATGGTGAGGATTGGTGTCACTGCCTATTTATCCGCACAGCCTGATATAGAAGTTATTGCTGAAGCGGATGATGGAAAAGTAGCAGTGGAATTGGCGCTCCTGCATAAACCTGATATTATCCTGATGGATCTTGTCATGAAGGAAATGGATGGCATTGAAGCAACCAAAAGGATTATCGATCAATGGCCGGACGCAAAAATAATAATAGTCACGAGCTTTCTGGATGATGAAAAAGTGTATCCGGCACTAGAAGCAGGAGCAACGAGTTATATGCTGAAAACTTCCAAGGCAAGTGATATTGCAAATGCAGTACGCTCCACATATAAAGGTCAATCCATCCTGGAACCTGAAGTGGCAGGGAAAATGATGAAAAAGATGCGTCAGAAGAATGAACACCACCTGCATGAAGAACTTACAAATCGTGAAATGGAGATTCTGCTTCTTATGACACAAGGGAAGACGAATCAGGAAATTGCGGATGAGCTGTTTATTGCATTGAAAACAGCCAAAGTACATGTAAGCAATATATTGGCGAAGCTGCAGGTCCAGGACCGGACCCAGGCAGTCATTTACGCATTCAAGCATAACCTCGTCAAATAACAGGGGCAGTTCTCTGCTTTCTGCCCTGCAATGTTAACTCTATCAAAGGCTTGCCAAATTTTGATTGTACAGCTTTCATTGCTTTTTAAAAGATTTACCGATAAGCTTTAAAGGCAAGCATTAACAAGATAGAGGATGAGTAGTAGTTGGAAAAGGAATTGTACACACAGGAATTTATTTATACATATGCAAGCAGCCCTGAAGAGCGATCCTTGAGCCACTTGGAGATGCGCTCTTTTTTTGGCATGGAATCCCCCAATAACATAATAAAAAGCACCATTAACATAGATCCAAGCAGAAGTCCTTTTATAAGGGAACGTATCGAAGTTCTATATGCCGGCGATACACTAGCGGATATTCTAGAGCAAGTCGAAGAGATAGATATGTTGGATAAGACGTTTAAAATCATCTTCATCAAGATCAATGACCTTGAAAAAGAAGATCAAATTGAATACAACGAGAGAAGGTTAATGGAAAGGGACCTTGGGGCACGCATCCATGGAGAGGCGGATGTCCATAATCCGGCGCATATCTTTGGAATTGTGGCATATGGTGGGAGATGGTACTTTGGCAATTATCGCAAAAATGAAGCGGTATGGTTGAAGCATACGAAAAAACCACGCGAATATTCCACCGCATTAAGCACGCGTGTCGCCCGCGCAGTTTCCAATATAGCTGTTCCTCACCCAGAAGGAATAAGAGCAATTGATCCATGCTGTGGAATCGGTACCGTCCTGGTTGAAGCTTTGTCCATGGGGATTCATATTGAGGGAAGGGATATAAACCCATTGGTTACGGAAGGCTCAAGGGAAAACATTGCTTATTTCAACTTAAAAGGAAATGTGACACTCGGACCAATAGCGGATGTTACGGAAAAATATGATGTCGCAATCATAGACATGCCATACAACCTCTATACCCATGCAACACCAGAAGATCAGGCAGATATTTTAAAACACGCTCGAAGAATATCGGATAAACTGGTCGTGGTAACCATCGAAACAATCGATGAGATGATAGAAAAAGCGGGCTTTGAAATCAAAGACCGCTGTGTCACGAAAAAAGGGTATTTTTCAAGAGAAATACTTGTATGCTACTAAAACCCGATTTTTGACCAATCAAACAAGGAGCCTGGATCCACTTTACGAACAGGGGCATACTCGTGATGACCTACGATATGTTCCCGGTCATTCTTAATAGAGGGATGGCGTTTTAAAATATCGACCAACAGCTCGTTCAATGCGGTATACTGGGCCTCGGTGTACCCGATATCTGCAGGGTCTATCCTCTCATAGATTTCCTCAGGGACGATAGGAAACATCTCTTCCTTGGTCCCGATAGCAAGCAATTCTATTCCAATCGAATGTTCATTGAAACTATTATGGTAATGCTGATAATTTAAATCAATTCCTTTTCCCGCATGAAAGGCAACCCTGCTTTCAGGTACAAGATGATAAACCTCCCCATCTCTACCAATCATGTAATGGGCCGACACTTCATATTCTTCAAACAAAGCATACACATCATCCAGATTGTAGGGATTCTCCGGATTACGCATGGCATTATTCGTGAAATGCAGCATCACATGGGTGACAGAACTGGATCGCATACGCGAATTCTGTCTCGGTAGCATCCAATCACTTACCTTTATTCCAGGAGTATATAATTTTTCATCAGCTTCTGACACTTGGACCTCAGCGCTTTTTTCCGCAGATGGCTTTGCAGGGATTTCCTTAGCGACATCGGATGTGCAGCCTGTTAAAAGAAAAGATATTGTACTGATGGCAAACAAAAGCATTTTTTTCATAAGTTACTCCTACTCTGGTTGAATTCCACATTCTCATTCTCTTATTAATAATTTCTCTCTTTGGATTGAATCTCCTTCCTTATAGGGGAAGTTTGTTTATTCAACTGATGAAAAGGATAAGGATAAGGTAAGAGTAAATATAAAGGAGGAAACCGTGATGCCATATGATTCGTTGAAAGATTTGCCCAAGGGTGTTAAAGACAATCTGCCGAAGCATGGACAGGAAATCTATAAAGAAGCTTTCAACTCAGCCTCAGAACAATATGACAAGGAAGAAACCGCCCATAAAGTGGCATGGGATGCTGTGAAGAATAAATACAAGAAAAATGACAAGGATGAATGGGTCGAAAAGTAGGGAGCAGCTCCCTTATAAAAACGAGTTCCTTTATGGTAAAATGAAGCCAAAGTAAACATCAAGGAGGGCTTCAGATGAACCAGAAAGTTATCGTCTATTCCGCAAAGGGATGCAAGGACTGTGAATATGTAAAGGAATACCTGAAACAAGAGGAAATTCCTTTTGAAGTAAGGGATATCTTGGCAGATCCAGTCTACCAACAGGAAGTTGAAAAGTTCGGATTTATGGGAATTCCAGTTACGGCAGTGGGTGACAAAGCGGTAAAAGGATTTAATCCGATGGAGATCAACAAATTACTAGAGTCTGTAAAATAAATGGCTGCAGTCGATTTTTCGACTGCAGTTTTATTCTTTTTATATGCTTCTATAAAACCTTCAGACTTTTCAGATTACATACATTTCAAAGATGTACTTAAGTGTTTCGTGATAATGCCATATCCTGTATAATGAAGAATAAATAGGGGAAATGTGGGGAGTGGACAATATAAAGATATTAAAAACCAATATGAAATGGCTGATCATTGTTGTCTTGCCACTTATCATCATTATGCTTGTGTATTATATTGCAGCGGTCGAGCCTGAATCTGGTGGGGGGGTTAAATTGAAAAAACCATTAACCGAAGAAGTGGAACCAGGGGCACAGATGAATTTTCAAGAAACCATCACAACAATAGAAGATGACTTTCCAACGGATATGTCGGAATTGGCCGTTCAGAACGCCATTCATCATATGAGCCATCAAAAGGTGGAAGCGGATAAAAAATGGGGAGTCCTCCCTTTAACCGAGGAACGTGTCGATAGGCTGCTGGAAGTAGTGCTGCACAATAGGAATGACTACAAGCATGGCAGTATCTACGAGGAAATCCTCCTTAAATGGCAGAATAAGAACTTTACAAAAGTCGATGATGACCATAATGCTATCTGGGAACTGCAGGACGGCTCTGTCGGAAGAGCGACAGGGATTTTGAGTGTGAAGGAAGAGCAGGCGTTTATCGAGGAGAAATTCAGTAATAGGCAATAAGCCATTCATAATAGAGGTTGAATCAAAAAATCCTTAAAGCCATTTGGCTTTAAGGATTTTTAATATGGAGCATAGCGGGCTCGAACCGCTGACCTCTTCGCTGCCAGCGAAGCGCTCTCCCAGCTGAGCTAATGCCCCGTTAGGACTGAATTTATTTTATCAAAAAATTGTTGTTTTGCAAATACTTTTTTAAAAATGATTTGTTGTTAATCGATATTCTCCACTTCCGCTTGGAAAACTCCGGTCAAGCTTTTGATTTCATAATAGACATCTGTGGTATAGATGCTTTTCTTGGTTGTAATGATGCAATTCAGCACGATATCGTCTCTTTCCTCTTTTACCTTCACCCTTTTGATGTTGAGGTTCTTGCTGTGAATCTCCTTCATGACTGTCGTTAGATTCACATCTTTTTCAATATAAAGTTTGACCTTTATTTCCTTTTCCTTGAGCTTTTTTGGCCCGATAACGTCAAATAGGGAAGGGATGACTTTCACCCCTAAAATAATGAAGATTACTCCTGTTAAAGCCTCGACGAAAAAGCCTGCTCCGATTGTAATTCCGATTCCAGCAGATGCTAAAACTAGCGCGGCAGTCGTTAATCCGGAAATGGCCTCGTTGCTTCTTCTCATGATTACACCTGCACCCAAAAATCCGATTCCACTAATAACATAAGAAGGAATACGTCCTGGATCCATCGGTCGTGAATACTCTTTGGAATAGAGAAACGCCGATTCGTAGGAAACAATGGTCAGAAGGCACGCCATCACGGAAACTATGACACATGTTTTCAATCCGAGTGGCTTTCCTTTCAGCTCTCTTTCCAATCCGATGATTACTCCGGCAACTACTGCCAAGCTAAGCTTTATGATAAAATCATACTCTATGAAAAACTCCAAGATGTCCTCCATCGAACTCCTCCTCTATCTATGTATGCTGCAAAAAATAATAAATAAATGATTAGAAAATTATAGCAATATTCAGTACAATTAGAAAGAAATATCTACATCTTGGAATCTGGACAAGGAGACTGAAAAATGAACAAGTGGATGAATCCATATATAGCCTTGGCGATTGGTGTCGTAACCGTATCCACATCAGCCATTTTTGTAAAGCTTGCAGAGGCTCCAGCGGGCGTGACTGCCTTTTATCGCCTGCTTTTCTCCGTACTGCTGATCATGCCGATATTCCTATATAAGTATATGAATGAATTAAAGGTTATAACGAAACGAGATTGGATCTTTTCCATAGTGGCTGGAATTTTTTTGGCTTTCCACTTTATATTATGGTTTGAATCCCTTAACTATACGAGTGTCGCCAGTTCCACTGTACTCGTTACCTTACAGCCTTTGTTTGCATTTATAGGGACATATATTTTCTTCAAGGAAAAGCTAAGTCCCAAATCCATTACAAGTGGAGCGATTGCAATCATCGGCAGCATCATCATAAGCTGGGGAGACTTCCGAATCAGTGGGATGGCACTTTTCGGGGACATACTGGCATTGGTTGCATGTGCATTGGTTACCGCCTATTTACTTTTTGGCCAGGACGTCCGGAAAAGACTTTCTCTCATTACATATACCTTTATTGTTTATGGAGTAAGCACGATTGCGCTATTTTTTTATGTTGTGCTCACAGGTGATTCTTTTACAGGGTACTCGGAAATGGATTGGTTATGGTTTCTGCTGCTCGCAATCATCCCCACTCTGCTCGGGCACTCCCTGTTCAATTGGGCAATCAAGTATATCAGTACCAATGTCATTTCCATGAGCATCTTATTTGAACCGATTGGTGCAGCCATTCTTGCCTATTTCGTATTAGAGGAGTACATCACATGGACACAGTTCACTGGTGGTATGCTGGTCATGCTGAGTGTGGCCTATTTTTTAAGAGACAACAAGAAATCAAAAGAGCTGATAGAGTGAGGGAGAGAAGATAATGAAAATCAGGCTGGCAAAGAACGGTGATGAAGCATCCATCGCAAAAGTGCACGTGGATAGCTGGAAAACCACCTATAGAAGAATTGTTGATGATAGCTACTTGGAATCCCTATCCTATGATAATAGACAAAAGATGTGGGAGTCAGCAATAGAGGCAGGATATGAGAAAGGTTGTCTTTTTGTAGCAGAAGTGGATGGCGATATCGTCGGTTTTGCAAGTGCGGGACCTGAACGAACGAAGAAATATGATGTGGATGGAGAACTATATGCCATCTATATCCTTCAAAACAATCAGAAAAAGGGAATCGGAAAGGCGCTTTTTAGAAAAGTGCGTGAATTCTTAATTGAGAAAGGCCACAAATCCATGCTTGTATGGGTGCTGGCTGACAATCCAAGCCGAGCATTCTATTTATCCCTTCATCCTGAGGAGGTAGATACCGAACAAATACAAATTGGTGCCCAGTCATTCGAAGAGATAGCCTATATGTGGAAATTTTTTGGAGAGTGAACGATGATGGAGCTTGTTAAGGTTCAAGAGACAATTGGGCTATCCGCTTTTTTAGAAAAGCACAAGGTGAACAGGCACCCAATTATTGGGGGGGTACTTTCAGGCCAGCAAATTGGAATGGCCTACGTAGACAATCATGATAGCCCAAAGATGCTTGTTGTATATGCTGTCCATGAAATGATTTATCTAATAGGGGAAATAGGGGACAGTGATTTTGAAAAATGGTTCCAGGCGGAGCTCATTCCGATGGCTCGAGCCTATAGGGAAGAGGACATCAATATAGAAACATATCCCCGAAAAGATGAAGCAGAAATGAAAAATGTATTTCAAACTATTCCTATTAAACAAGGAACAAGAGTGGCATTTGATTTTTCTAAAGAAAAGTATGCTTCTTCTAATAAAAAATTCAACCTACCTAAAGAATACAAAATTGCATTCATTGACCGTGACATTCTCTTAAAGGATCATGATGATTTACTGACAGCAGAAATATTAAAGTTTTGGCTCTCTACTGATCAGTTTCTAGAAAGCGGACTTGGGGTGGCTTCCTATTACAAAGACAAAGTAATCGGAGCCTGCCTCTCGGTCTATCAGCATAATGGAATCAAGGAAATTGGAATCAATACCTATGATACTGCACATCGAGGCAAAGGAATTGCTTCTGCTATGGCTAATTTCTTTATTGAAGAGTGTCTGAAACGAGGAGATACGCCGAACTGGACAACGGAACTGTTTCGAAAAGATTCCATTGCCATTGCTCGGAAACTTGGATTTGTCAATGAACGTAACTACCATTCCTATTACTTTTTGCTTGAAGAAGTTTAAATTAGGTCATGAACAAATGGAAGCCGACTCGCATAAGTCGGCTTCTTTATTTTAGGATACAAGATCATTGGCAATCAAGGCAAAAACCATCGCAAGTGAAAAGCTGAAGATGACGCCCTCACCTCTGACTCTTCCTCTTTGATTGCACAGCCTGAGCCCTTCGAAGTATCCGTATAAAAATAACCCCATTGAAGATAAGAGAGCCACAACCATTGCTACATCTTTAACTACAATCATTACAGAACCTCCTACATTAGCGTTTACTAGAATATATGTAGGACTCTTTCATTACATTCTAGTAAAAATAAAAACAAAAAAGCTAACCCCGGAGGATTAGCTCAAGAAACGGATTTGCTAAAAGAGAAAATTCTTGGAACTGCCTTGATCAGCAGCAAAGTAACTATTGTCGAGATTACAAAGCTAGGCAACATATATGTTCCATTATAAATGAGCGAATAAATCTCAATCGGTTGCCCTGCTGGTGCAGCATCCCTAAAGAAAATGATTCCGGCAAGATAGTGTGCAAAAAATCTAAGCGTGCAGGCAATGAATGATGCAATGGTTACAAAATAGATCGCTTTTTTGAAATTGTCCATCTTTACTGCAATTACAACCTGTCTAGCGAACAAACCGGCAAACCCTAACACAACAAAAGCTACTATATAATCCAACAAAATCTGAACTATATGAACTCCGACAGGACCGAATGTGAGCTGCAATAATCCCAGTATCAACCCTGAAAGCAATCCACCTTTTAATCCCCAGCGAAATGCCATAATAAAAACTGGGACCATCGCAATGGAGATGGAACCTCCCTGCGCCCATATTTTTAATGACAAAACTCCTGCTAAAACATCAAGCAAATAAGCTAAAGCACCGAAAATAGCAACTTCCACAAGGAAAAGCGTATTCGATTTTTTCATGATAATCTCCTCCTTCAAATAAAAAAAGCAATAAAAGAGAGGTTAGGCTCTTTTATTGCTTAATTAAGATAAGTAATAAGTTTGCCACATCCCTACGATAGAATTATCTAACAGGTTCAGAGGGTTAGAACATCATTGTTCAGTCTCAGCCAAAAGTGGCACCCCTTGTGGATATGAAGTTATGTTGTCTGTCCAATTACCATCATACAAGAGACGGAGAGGAAGAACAATATATATTTTTCAAGTGACAATTCTACCTTTATATTGTTTTTCGTTTATATGAAGAAAGTGGGTAAAACTATGAAGAATTTTCATCACTATTATAATACCTTCTATATAGGTTCCATTTAGTCAGGAAAACTGCTTTGAAAATTATCAAGAAAAGTATTGCAATATAGTGTGTAGGATGGTATATTTAAATTCGTCGCCAAGGAACAAGGGTATCAAACGAATATCCTGGTAACAACGGTGACAATAAAGTTTAAAAACAGCTTGACACTTTAGGGACAAGTTGTTATGATTAGGAAGTCGCTTTTAAGCGATTCGCATCACAAAATGATCTTTGAAAACTAAACAAAACAACAGCGTCCACGTTAATCTTATAGGGATTAACAAAGAACGAAAAAGTAACATAAGCTAGTCAACATTTGAGCATAAGCTCAAACTCTTTATTGGAGAGTTTGATCCTGGCTCAGGATGAACGCTGGCGGCGTGCCTAATACATGCAAGTCGAGCGGACTTACAAAAGCTTGC